>NZ_JXXK01000037.1 GCF_000949455.1 Ruthenibacterium lactatiformans
AAAGATATGGCATGGTTGGTTTGAAGACAATCAATCGATGGAAAGGATAGGTGCTTTCGAATGAAAAAAATTCGTAGACTGCTCGCAGTGATATTGATTTGCGTGTTTTGCGTTGGGGTGTGTCCGTTGGCATCTGCCGCAGAGCCATTGCCGGGTTCTACCGACCTGTATCTTCTGTCCGAAAACAATAGTGATGGGCAGGCCAAGCTGTTGGGGAAGACTGTGACTGTGGAGGGTATCGTGACGGTGGCCAGCGGTGTGTGGCACGATCAAGTGAACTATTTCAGTATCGTTACACCGCGGGACAGTTACCGCTTCGGTGGAGGAACTTTGGTTTATTCGCCGGGCAATGCGACACAGTATAAGGTGGGTGACCGGGTGGTGGTGACTGGCACCGTTGTGAATGGCGCCTATGCTTCAGATAAGGGGACCACAGCGATCCGCACTGCTTCGTCATCGGATATACAGGTGCGCGGCAGTGGCGTTGCGCTGCCAGACGCTTATCCCATCTATACCGACCCGCTGTATGAGGAAGTGGAACTGGACCCGGGACTCCGCTTTGAGGGAATGCCGGTGCGTGTGTTGGGAAAGGTGAGCGACGTTGCCGCTGAGGGAACTGTGCGAGGGTTTTATGTGGATGGTAGCAGGGACGGCGATTATGAGGATGGCGCTGGCAGGATGCAGGTGAAATGGTATAGCTATTCCGGCATTGAAAGCCAGGTGTCACAGGGCGATTGGGTCGTAGTGGAAGGGATTCTGATGCAGAGCGATGCCAGCAGCCCTTATACATCAGGGTACTATATCCGACCTTCCAGCAGTGCAGGGATACAGCTTATCACACAGGATACAGTTTTGCGATTGAGCGAAGCGGTGCGCCAAAAGAAGGATGGCACCGCTGCGCTGGCTGGCTTGAGCGTTACGGTGCATGGTGTTGCTGCAGGCCCAACCGGGCAGTGGCATGAGAGCAATACCGCCTTTGCGATGGTCAGTCCGCGCCAAACGCCTGGCCTCGACCCGGTGTACCCCAGCGGCGGACTCTATGTGTATGGAGAAGGAATAGCGCAGCCCGTGGCTCGGGGCGATGCGTTGACAGTGACAGGCGTGTTGGGAAACGCGGGTTACGATGGCAACGTGTCGCTCACACCGTCAACACTTACAGTCACTGCGTCCGAACAACCGGTTTTGAGCGAAAAATTTATCTACACAGACTGGAGTCGCGAGCAATTACAGGGGCTGGAATCGACGCCCGTCAAAATCAAGGGAAGAGTGACGGCAATCAAGGATACGGGTATCACCCGTACACTGACTGTGGATGGTTCGGAGGACGGCAATACAACAGATGGCACGGGAACGATGGTGGTGAAGGTGTACTCTTACAGTGGGCTGTCGCTGGAAGGCATCACAGTAGGTGAAGAGGTGGTGGTGAATGGAAGTCTTCAAAAAGAAGCGGGGGCCGCGCCGGTTGGGGATTATTTTGTGCGGCCGGTGGAACAGTTAGGAATCCAGCGCTGCAGCGAGCATCCGGCCCGTACCCTGTATGTCCACTTGGACGGGTTCCGAAACGATTATGTGCAGCGGGAGGATTGGGATACTCCTGTTTTTGATGCGTTAATTAGTGGAGGTACCCGATGCACCAATGCTTGGGGCGAATATGTGAGCATGACAACGGCAAACATGACCACCTTGTGTACCGGCGCGCATACGGGTACCCATCAAGTGCCGGCGCTTGCCTTTTATGATAAAGTGAATGATCGTCGTGTGCGCTTTTTGCAGAATTATGATGTGGCAACAGTAGGTGAAATGTTTGGAAGTCAAGGTTTGCTGGTGGGCGCGATAAAACAGCGTAAATTGCAGAACCGGGGCGCCGACCTGTTCGCCGAGGGCGGGGAGATTGCTGAAACGGCGTCCCAAGCGGTACAGATGATCCTGCATGAGGATCCTGACCTAATGGTGGTTCTATTCAATGAAACGGACAGTACAGCTCACAAGTATGGCACTTCCGGCCCACAGATCCAGGCAGTAGTGGAGCAGATTGATGATGCGCTCGGCCAAATATTGGATGCGTATCGGCAGCGAGGCCATGCGGAGGCGCTAAACGTGGTGCTGGTGGGGGATCATGGGATGACAGAGGTGCATACGAATCTTACCTCCACATTGTCGGATGTTCTGGATGCTGTTGGTATTCCTTATGAGAATGCGGCGGTCAATATCGGGCCATTCCGGGAGGACACCAAGCTGGTATACAACTTGGCCAGCGGTTCGGCAGAGATTTATTTCCGAAAGCCGCTCACCCAGGCAGAATATGATGCATTGATTGCAGGACTGGAAGGGATCACAGGCGTGGCACGGGTGTATACACGGTCAGAGTTGGATGCAATGGATACTCCGCAGAATCTTGGTGACTTGGTAGTAGACTGTGCTGAGGGTTATGCCTTTTCCACTTCGGTGGCAGAGCATGGCGCAAAGGCGCAACAACAGATATTTATGGTGTTCAATGGTCCCACGATCAAGCAAGGGGAGTTGTATGAAACAGAATGTCGGTCAGTGGACTGCGTAGCCAATATCTTGGCAGTCCATGGCGTACCCGCTGAGGATACGGTGGACGGTGCGGTGTTGAATGGTATTTACAAATAGATGCCAAGGGTTACAAGTAAATTGGAAATTGAACAAATTGAAGAGCGGCGCTATGCGCCGCTCTTCGACTGTCACAGGGAAGGGGATAGAAGTGTGGACAATATGATGGTGCAGATTGGGTATGTTCTGCGTATCTTTTTTGCTGGAATTTGCGGTTTGATGATTGGAATAGAACGCCGCAACCGGTTGAAAGAGGCGGGGATTCGAACGCATCTGATCGTGGCACTGGGCTCGGCTTTGATGATGATAGTGTCCAAGTACGGCTTTTTTGATCTGCAAGGACACTCTTTTCTTAGAGCAGACGCCAGCCGCATCGCATCACAGATTGTGAGTGGGATCGGTTTTTTGGGCGCGGGTATGATCATTTGGCATCACCGTACGGTCAGTGGGCTGACCACGGCGGCCGGAATTTGGGCCACCGCTGGAATAGGGATGGCCATAGGCGCAGGACTGTATGGGGTGGGGGGTGCATGTGCATTACTTATTTTGGGAGTACAGATGCTGTCGCATTGGGAACATCGCTGGGCACCAGAAATAGACAGGATACGAGTATGCATGCCGGAAAATGGTGCCGAGATAGGGCAGATGTTCGAGATATTTTCCGAACAAAAATTAAAGTAATCGGGTTGGAGCTGTCGCGTAAAAAGAGGGGGGAGTTGGTAGCAGAGTTCCATCTGCGTTTCCCAGGCGGGCTTGAAAGAAAACTCCTTACAGAACAGCTTGAGGGCTTAAAAAGTGTTGTTTCTATAAAATTGTGACCAGTAGGCTGTTTGAAAGAAAAGTTTTCCGTAAGGGCACGATTGAAATTTACAAGCTAGGATAAATGTGAAAGTAAAACACAATCCCCGTAGGCGGCAACAACTGGGGCGGTATATGTATCAGTAAAGCCAGATACAAGACATATCCGACTTTGCTTTTGTTATAGAAAAACCACCGGCTGTGCCTAATCTCATTAAAATAAGCGATAGCCCAGATTGCCTTATCGGCGGTCTGAGCTATTTTTACAAATATTCTCAAAAATCAAAAAAGCACTTGACAATTTGAAAAAACGACGGCTTCGCCTTGAAATCAGTTTCAAGGAGACTACGCCAATGATAAACTACCCGAACATCCTGAAAAAAGCTTTTGGATACCATATCCTGAATGCAGAAAGAGGTGCCCAAATACACGCCAGATCCCAAGCGGAATTTTACACGGAACCGAAAATTACTCTTTGAAAAACTGCGCAGGACAATACTCTCCATGAGCAGTCAGGGCCTGCATGTGGAACTGCAGTGGCAGTTTCACTATGATCCAACGGCGGCAACCGCATCAGCCTTCGTTCAGCAACGCGGAAAGCTCTTCCCGTCGGTTTTTGAAGAAATTCTACACCGATTTACTTTTCAGAATCGCCCCAAACGGCAGTGGGATGAATATACATTACTGGCGGCATAGGGCTCCTATTTACAAATCCCGAGCGATGTCCACGACGAGGTGACCTACTTCAACAGCACAAAGGACGGACGTGGCTACAACCTATTGTATCTGAACGCATTGTATGATCTGGAGAGTTAACTTTATCTGGAAGCCGTCATACAAAACGGGCGAGAAGAGCATGAGTCCCAGGCACTTGTGGAAATGGTTGACCGATCGGAACTTGCAGACCTAGTTATTCTGATTGCGGATCGCGGTTACGAGGCGTACAATAGCATGGCGTACATCGAGCAGAAGGGCTGGAATTATTTGGTTCGCGTAAAGAAAAAGCTGGGTATCCTTTCAGGTCTCCGACTGCCTGACACGCCGGAATTTGAAGCGGCTTTCAGCTGTTTCCTCTCCAAACGCCTCACAAACCGTATCCGCCAGGAGCCGCAGAAATATCGTTGGCTCCCCAATAAGGTTCATTTTGACTACATCACCGATGCAAGTGATATGGCTACATCCGGTTTCCTTCCGTGTGGTAAGCACTAACGCACTTCCATGCGAAAAAGCGTCCATTCATTATGCAGGATATCTTCGCCAGAATGACGCTCTACAATTTGGCGTCCCTGCTTCGCCTGCATGCCAGTTTTATGCAGCTGAAGGGCGAATATCTCTACCGTGTGAACGATGCTTTTGCCGCCCACATTGCACGGGAGTTCCTGCTTGGTTTTGTGTCTACGACAAAAGTAGAATCGCTCATTACAAGTTTTCTGCTTCCTGTCCAGCCTGACCAACCCAAAACGAGAAATATGCGTGTGAAGCGTCCGGTCAGTTTTCAGTACAGGGCAATTTGATGCTGCTTTTCATTAGCTTTTCGCGGAGGAGACTCCGCGGTTTTGCCATGCCCTTTTTCAAATTTATGTATTGGTGAAACCGTCTCTGGCCTTCTCGCTCAGAGACGGTTTCATTGGACGGATTATCTTAATGAGATTACGGCGAAGCCGGGGGATTTTTGTTATGTCTAAGAATATTTACAAGAACATTCATCTGCCTGCAGTTCAGATCAGAGGGCACGTTGCTTTTTCGAAACAGCGTTGAGTCTTTTGTTTTGCTGGGAAGGCTCGTGTATAATAAAAAAACATAGCTAGGGGATGAAACCGTGTAATGGACCAGCTCCCGCCGCTTCTCCGACGGCTTCAATGGATACCCGTTGAGCGACGCCCATCCCCATTCCCACATGGTTGCCGGCGAGGAGATATTTTTTTAAGGCCCGCTGCAGGCTGGTGTGCTCGGTATACCGCTGTGGGTCTGCCTGTACACTCCCGAAAACGCGTTGCTCTGCCTGCGGGAATGAAAAATCTTCACTGTAAATGGTAAAAAAACGCTGGAATTGAAGGATTCCCGATGCAGGGGAAAGCAAATCTCGTAGAGCGGGTGATAACAGCCAGGAATGACAGTGGAACCAGAAAAAGCTGCGCTGAAAGTACCGCTCAAAAAAAGGCCCGGCTGAGCATAGAGAAGCTGACAATTCACGCTGGCAAAACGGCGCGCCCGCGGGAATATGTACTTCCAATATTGGTGTGCCTGCAGCCAGGGAGACTTCTCCGAACACGATATCCTGTTGAAGTGTGCGCGGTTGATATTCCAAACGCCCCAGCCGGAAGAGCTCCATATGCAGCAGCAGAGCGTTCCAGCCCCATTCAATCAATCCTGGTTGGCCAGTGACACGCATGCACTCTTCGCTCCAGAGCGCAAAATCTTGAAATGTATCCCAAAAGACAGCTTCTGGAATCCCAAGGGTGAGATAGCGGCGATAGGTTGCAACGGCCCAGCGCAGATAAAGTGCCAGAGCCAGGAGTTCCGGTGTAGGATGACGGTGCAGACGCAATTCAAAGGCTTCTTGATCGCGAAGAAACAGCTCGTTCCATTCCTGTTCCTGCGCAGGGGAAATCGGTATGGAAAAAACCTGCTGTTGCAGCGATCCCGGCAGAGAGAGCCGGGCGGCTAATTCCTTTGCGGTCATGCTCATCACTCCCTTTCCCGGTCGGGCATATCGCCCGTTCCCTTTTCATGCTGCAAAAATTTGCCGGGCGTCACGCCTACCTCCCGTTTGAACTTCTTGATGAAATAAAAATAGTCATTGAAGCCCACCGCTTCGCTGATTTCGGCCAGGGAAAGCTTTGTGTTTGTCAATAGCTCCTTGGCTTTTTCGATGCGCAATTCAGTGATATATTGAGTATAGTTTAAACCGGTTTCATTTTTTATCAGCTGACTGATGTAGGATGCATTGAGGTGCAGTTCCTCCGAGACACGTTTCAGCGAGACGGTTTGGTCGTAGTGTGCATTGAGATAACTCATAATGGACAAGAAGCTGTCAGGACCTTCAAATGGGGGAGCCGGACGCGGCTCCTGTGTGTACACAGCGGCGCTGAGCTCTTCCAGCAGATTCGACAGGCAAGAATAGTCGGCAGCCATCTGCTCAAAGCTGTCAAAACAGCCTTCTCCGCTGTTTTGCATGGCAGGAGAAAGAAGAACCTGGTTCACAAATCGAAATGCGGTGCGGATATTGAAAAGCAACGAGCAGTTGGCTTGCGAGAGGTCGTGCAGCCAGGCTTTGAGCTGGCCTGGTTCTTTTCCCTTTTTGGGGAGTTGACGAAAAAGTTCTTGAGTCAGCGGCCCATCTACCAGGCGTTCACACAACGTTGATGTGCCGTTGATAAAATATTGATATGTCATCACGAGCACGTCGCTGATAGCGCGTGCAGTCTGTCCGTAGGGCACTGAGGTGGGAAAAAGACCGATACCGCTGCGCTTTTTGGAAAAAGCGATGATGTGCGAGGCTTCCTGCGTATGAAACGGATGTCCGGAAAAGTACAGGTATTTGTGTCTGCCCACTTTACAGGAAAACTGAGCGCCTATCGCCTGTTCAATATTGTGAACGCCAATGGAGCCGGCGATGTAAACACTGTCGCCTTTGATCCCCAAATCGGAAAATGTCCGCGTAATTTCTTGAGAGTTGCCTTCCTCGATAAGATCCAGCAGCGCGTCTGAACGTGAGGAGGAGCGCCCGTACCCCTGGCGTACAGCACGGCGCAATGTGGCGGTCAGCTGCTCTGTATCAATTGGTTTTAAGCAGTAGTCCGTCACTTGAAGCTCAATGCCGCGTCGTGCGTATTCAAAGTCCGCATAGCCTGTCAATAAGATGATCGACATATCGTGGTACCGTTCACGCACACGCTGACACAACTCCAGCCCGTCCATGCCGGGCATGCGGATATCTGTAATCAAAATATCTATGGGATGTGATTCAATAAAGGCAAGAGCTTCGCTGCCGTTGGAGGCAGTGCAGCAGACTTCCATCCCCAGTTGAAACCAGGGCACACCTGTCATCAAATGATGCAGCGTGCGGGTTTCGTCATCCGCAAGCAAAACGTTTAGCATAACTCATTCTCCTCTTCCTGTATCTGCGCAGGTACACGGACAGTTACCCGGGTGCCGCCACCCGGCGTGCTATGCAGCGTCAAGCCGTATGGCATGCCGTAGCGCAGCCGGATGCGGTGCTGGACATTCAGCAGACCGATATGCGCGGTTTCCGCCTTGCCGCTTGCGGCGGGGCGTTCCAACTCTTCCTGCAATGCAGCCAGACGGCCAGATGGCATCCCCACACCATCGTCATAAATGCTGATGAGCAGATCCCCCTTTTCCAGTCTCGCACCGATAAACAGCGTGCCGGGGCCGGTCTTCGGCTCTAAACCGTGATAAACAGCGTTTTCCACCAGCGGCTGAAGAAGCAGTTTCATCACTGGAATGCCGCGAGTGTTTTCACGAATGCTGATCAACACATTCAATTTATCGGCGAACCGCAGCTTTTGGATGGTGAGGTAGGCTTGGGTGATTTCCAACTCTTTGCCCAATGGAATCATATCGCTGCCTTGGATGTTGTGTCTGAATAATTTGCCCAACGCACCCGCAGCATCCGCAATTTTGGGAACACCATGTTCCAGTGCGATTCCCTGGATCGCCTCCAACGTATTGTAAAGAAAATGCGGATTGATTTGGCTGCGCAGGTATTCCAGCTCCGCCTGCTTGCGGCCCAGCTGCATTTCGTACAAATTGACGGTGGCCTGTTGCAGTTCACGGGTCAAGCGGGCCTGCTCGCGAAGCATCGTGTTAAAGGAGCTGCAGAGGCGGGTGATCTCTTCACACCCCTGCAGCTCCAGAGGCTCCGCATCAGCCCCCGGGGGTGTGAGCCGGATGCGGTCGATATATGCTGACAATTGACTTAAGGGCCTTACCACACTTTGCAGCATCAAGCTCATCAACAATACGACCACGATCAAGGCGGCGGTCGTTATAACAATGAGGATGGCAATCGTGGGCAATCCTTCCTTGCTGAGCGCGTGCCTGTCCATGGCGCTGACCATAAAAAGCCCGGTATCATTTAAGGGCGTATTATAAATTAAATAATCCTCAGTTTGACAAGCGCCCATAGGCCAAGTCCCGTGGCCGGCGGCAAGCCCCTGTTCCTGGATCTGTTGGTACTGCTCATCGCTGCAATTAAACGGAAACGCCGTGCCATTCTGATCCAGCAGGACAAAGCAGGTTGCGGACCGCTCAGACAAGGGCAGTTGGATCGAGGACTTGGAGAGATCCAGTGATAAAATGATACTGCCTAAATACTGACCATACAAAGAATCGTCAAACATACCATAAACATTGTGGCCAAAAACCAACCGCTGTTCCTGGCTGCCTGCACGTGCCGTAAGAGGGGATTGCTGCAGTCCGAAGCATGTGGTGCCGCGAAGGTTACGCATTTCCTCGCTGAACGCGCGCAGTGTGGCCGCATCAAAATAGCTGGACCAGGACATCTCCGGAGTTACAAGGGCGATTTCCGCGAGTTCTGCGTTCATGAGGCGGTATGACGAAAATTGGGTGTGCAGTGCATTGAGATAGGAAGGGGTCTTTGCTGAAAAAGGTGTGTGCATAATCTGTTCAATGTTTTCGTTGAACAGCAGGCTGCTGAACAGTGCATCTGCGCGGTCAAATAAGTATTTTACCTCAACGTTAAACTTTTGTGCGGTACTCTGGGCATACGCGGTTGAATTTTTGGTCATCAGCCGCTCGATCACTGTGTAACACAGCAGTGACAAAACGATTCCCATGATGAGCAGGCAGCAGAGTACCAAGCGAAACTGTTTCATAATTCTTTTTTTAAAGAATGACGGCATGGGCAGCACTCCTTCCGATTGCCCTGCCCTTAGTATATCACTGATAGAGAGGGATTGATATGGAGAAAGCCCGGTATAGTGAAAGCACAGATGCAAAATTCTAAAAAAATTCCATATTTATGATGAAAACTATGATTTTTACATAAATTATTGAACGTTTTCCATTTTGAAGAACAGAATTCATGCGCTGCCTCCATACCGAAAGGCCAATCAGGGACAGTATAATAAAGACACAGAGAAACGAACAGTCCAGGGGAATGAAGGGGGAGTGTTTTATGAAAGAACGGACAGGGATGAACGCCTCCAGGCGGCGAATGGTTTGCAAGCAGCTGAAAAATGACTGGATGCTGTATGCGCTGCTGCTGCCAGTTCTCCTGTGGTATATTATTTTTTGTTATCTGCCCATGGGAGGCATTACGCTGGCGTTTCGCAATTACCGCTATGATATGGGCCTGTGGCACAGTCCCTGGGTGGGACTGCTGCATTTTAAAACGATGTTCCAAGACGCTGAATTCTGGCGCGCTTTTTCCAATACGCTGATTTTCAGTTTCGGAAAGCTTTTGTTTCACTTCCCAATCCCGATTATTGTGGCGATCCTGCTCAATGAGATCCGTCATCCTCGCGTTAAAAAGTTTTTCCAGACAGTGTTTACGTTTCCGCATTTCATCTCTTGGGTCGTGTTGTCGGGAATCCTTATCAATATGTTCGCTTCCAATGGTATCATCAATCAATTGCTTGGACAGATGGGATTCGAGCAAATAGCGCCGCTGATGTCTCTTTCCGCCTTTCGCCCGTTTATCTGGATCTCAAATATCTGGAAGGAGTTTGGGTGGGACGCCATCATCTATATGGCGGCACTTACTGCGATCGACCCCCAGTTGTATGAGGCGGCCAGCATCGATGGCGCGAACCGGCTGCAAAAAATGCTGCACATCACATGGCCCGGCATTCGAAGCACAGTTTGTATCATGCTGATTTTGCAGGTGGGCGGAATTATGAGCGGCGCCTCCTTTGACCAGATATTCAATCTGTACTCAGCGCCGGTCTATCCCGTTGCGGATATCATTGATACCTATGTCTACCGCCAGTCTTTCATGACCGGAACAAATTTTGGCTATACCACGGCCATTGGGCTTTTAAAGTCTGTCATCGGCGTTGTGATGATTTGGACGGCGAACAAGGTGACGACAAAGCTTGGCGAAGATGGGCTGTTTTAAGGGGGGAAGGGCAATGAAACTGAAAAAAAAGCAGCAGATCACCGCCTTTGAGGTATGCCTGTACCTTTTTTTCGGTGTTTTGGCGCTGCTGACACTGTATCCTTTTTACAATGTACTCATCGTCTCATTCTCCAATACTGTAACAAGTGTAAAGTATTCCCCATACTTGTTTCCCCATGTGTTTGACCTCACAGGTTACAAGGCCATCATCAAGGATGTATACTTTTTCAAATCGTTGGGGACTACGCTTCTGGTGACTGTCTTAGGCACCACACTGAACATGGTGTTTTCTGTGGTTGCCGCGTATGTTTTAAGCCGCAAGCGCCTGATCGGCCGCAAAGTTTTTCTCAGTGCGATTTTATTCACCATGTTGTTTTCCGGCGGCTTGATTCCAACCTATCTGGTTATTTGCGACCTCCAGTTGGATAACACGATTTGGAGTATGATCCTGCCGACAATGATCAGCACCTATTATCTGATCATTATGAAAAACTATTTTGCGAGCCTGCCGCCCAGCCTGGAAGAGGCCGCCCGTATCGACGGCGCAAATGAATTTGTGGTGCTCACACGGATTTTTGTGCCCATCTCTAAGCCGTTTATGGCTACTTTTGCGCTGTTTTATGCGGTCGAGCGGTGGAACGGATGGTGGGAAGCGTTTCTGTACATCAATGACAAGAACATTAAGCCGCTGCAGATTTATCTGCGCGATATTCTCGTCAGCTTCAATACACAGTTGGGAAGTCAGGCACAGTCCATGCTATCGGGTGACAAGGTATTTGTCCAATCCGTGCAGATGGCGGCAATCGTCATCACCATGCTGCCAATTTTGTGTCTGTATCCCTTCCTGCAAAAATATTTTGTCAAGGGCGTCATGATCGGTTCCGTTAAGGAATAGGGATCGATCCTTGTGATAGAAGATTGAAAAAAGGAGAGTTGAACATGAAAAAAGCAAAACGATTCGCAGCATTGGCACTGAGTACACTTATGGCGGCCGGTCTGTTTGCCGGATGCGGAGCTCCGGCATCCGGCAGCGCTCCCGCCAGCGGCACTGGCGCCGTTTCTTCCTCGCAGCAAGAGAGCGCCCTGGTTGAAGTAAGCGTGGCGATTTGGGGCGCAGACGATGGACTGGCGGACCCCAATGATCCCATTTTAAAAAGGATCGAAGAAGAAACCGGCGTGCGCCTGGTCCCGCAAAATGTCACTTGGGATGACTCGAGTCAGAAGATTCAGTTGTGGGCGACCAACGGACAGCTTCCGGATATCTTCGCGGGCGATTTTGTGGCACAGTCATTCTATGGGAACTGGATCGAGCAGGGCGTGATTCGTGCCCTGCCGGAGGACTTGTCGGCTTATCCAAACCTGGCCGAGCACATGCAGATGGAGCGTGCGCAGGCCGCGGCCCGGGATGGCAAGCTGTACATGATTCCGCGTACCACCTATGGCGATATTACTTACAGTGTGCTGGATCGGAACGTAGTGTACCGTTGGGATCTGGCACAGGCAGCCGGCATTACCAAAGAACCCGAGACTTATGAGGAATTCTGCGATATGATCAAGGCGATCATCGAGGCGGACCCGGAAGGCAAGAATATTTCCGGTATGACGCAGGCATTGCCCGAGCTGATCGGCGGCTTTGTGTATCCCTATGCGGGGATCATCGACAAAAAGTGGGTGGCCGATGAAGAAGGCCGGTTCGTGCCCAGCTATTTTGCAGACCGCGACGCATTGGTGAGCGCCATGCAGTTTGCCCGCGATATGTATACCGATGGCGTGATTGAAAAGGATATTGCTCTGGCAAAGCTGGAGACCAGCAAGGAAAAATATCTCCAGGGCCAAAGTGCTGCCATGGTATTCGCATGGTCCGGCCCTGCCGGATTGGAATCCCAGATTGGTAAGGATTATGATGCTTTGTACGGTGAAGGCAGCTTCCAGGAGGATAACCGCATTGCCAAACTATATCCTTCGGAAGATGGAAACAGCTATTACTTCGTTGATACGGAAGCCTGGTCTGAAAGCTACATCTCTGCACAGGTGGATGATGAAAAGATGGCGGCGATCTGCCGGTTGTTTGATTTTCTCTATTCGGAAGAAGGCCAGCGCCTTGTGTATTGCGGTATCGAGGGAGAGGACTACGATGTCGTGGATGGCGAAGTCGTTATGAAAGACGGCGTAGACCTGATGGAGAAATATACATTTAAAAATGTGAACAGCAACATCGCCGATTTGGCCATGTGGAATCCCGAATACTGGGACAGCGAGTATCCCTCCACGATTTCCGAAGAGTATCGCGCGCTGAACACCGCACGTCATGAAGACGCCGTGCAAAACGGTACGCTGCCCGCTTACTATGACAGCGTGCTCTTCCTTTCGACACCGTTGAAGGATGCGTTTGTTTACAATACGAACGATGATCTGCTGCAGGTCATGATGGGAAGCGACCCTGTGGAAAAGATGGTCGATGACCTGCTGGCCAATTATGAGACCAAGGGCCTTTCGGATATGCTGGCTGAGGTCAATGCGAAGGCCGCAGAGCTTGGTATCAAGGCAGAATAAAAAACAAAACACACCGTATACACGGCGCGGGCCGGGCTTCTCACGGCTCGGCCCGCGCTTTTTAGGAGGAAGACCATGGAACAGCGCATTCACCGGGGGGCACTCAGCGGGCGGGAAGAATTTTTCTATCCCGATATGCCGGTGGGGCATCTTCCCCAGGGTCTGCGGCTCGCAATGCCGCGCAACGGCCGGCCGGGCGTGCAGCTTTTGCTCGAAACAGATGCCGGCCAGTTGGACGCATCCCTCGAGAGCGATGCGTTTGTGCCGGAATTCTTTTGTATGAAAGCTGTACCCGTGGAGTACAACACCGGGGACGGCAGCGAACAGGGCGGCGCGATGGTTCTGGAACGGCGTCCGGCCTGTAAGCCGCTTTACGCGACCCGGCTGGCGCCTTTTGCAGTATACGACTGCCTCAAACCGGCCCGGGACGGTGTAATTGAAACGCAAAATGGGCGCGCAGCATTGTATCTGTGCCTGTATCCCCGTTCCGGGCTTGCAGCCGGTGCATATACGGCGATGCTTCGGCTGGGAAGCTATTGCTGCCGGCTGGATATACGGGTATATGACATAGAGATCCCACAGGATACTTTCCCCGTGACAAACTGGTTCAGCCTTGATGCGATCAGCCGCTGCCATGGCTTGCAGAAGGACACGCCGGCTTTTTATGAAATGGTACGCCGCTACGCCCGCGCCATGCGGCGCATCCATCAAACGATGTTCTATATCGAACTGGACGAGGCCTGTGTTGCAAGCCGTGCCCCCTATACATTTGATTTTGAATATCTGCGCCCTCTGATCCGGTTGTTTTTCGATGAGGGGATGCAGCAGATGGAACTGGGCGCTCTGCTGAGCCGTGGATTCCTTCCGGACGGGATGCCCGATATGTACACCGACAGCTTTAAGTGCGCCATGGCGCCGGAACTGCCCATTGATACGCCGGAAGGCTATGCGGTCACAGTGCGCTTTGTACAGGCGCTGGCGGAATTTCTGCGCAAATATGGCTGGCAGGACAAAGTGGTGTTCCACATCCATGACGAGCCAGACATCCATTTCAAAAACGAAGCCTCACTTCTCGCCCGAAAGCGTCAGTATTATCTCGCAGCGGGCATTCTGCGTAAATACCTGCCCAATGTGCGTGTCATCGAAGCCGTCGCTTCGCCGGAATTTCGCGGTGGTGTGGATATTTGGGTGCCCGGCACGCCGGGCTATGAGGCGCGGCAGGCAGATTTTGATGCGCTGACAGCTCTGGGAGAGTCGGTGTGGGCGTATGTATGCTGTGGGCCGGAGGGCAATTGGCTCAACCGTTTTCTGGATTTTGCGTTGCTGAAAGGACGGCTGCTGTTTTGGGGCTGTGCGGCCAATCGGCTGGGTGGGTTTCTGCATTGGGGTTTCAACCAATTCCCCGCCGGGATGGACCCGTTTGCCGGTACAAGCTGCCCCAACCATACAGGGATCGGTACGAATTTCCCCTGTGGCGATTCTTTCCTTGTCTATCCGGGAACGGATGGTCCGTGGCCGGGTATGCGGATGGAGGCCGCCAGGCGCGGCGCCGAGGATGCAGCGCTTCTGGCGCTGCTGCGCTGCAGGGATGAGGCTGCCCATGACGCATTGGTCGCGCGGGTATTTCATGACAACCAGAACTATAACGATGACCCGGCCGTGTTTGAGGCTGTTTATGAAGAATTGTTGCATCTGCTGGAAGAAGGAGGAAAAGCATGAACCAGGTGACGGCGATCCTCATTGGCGCAGGCGCGCGCGGGCAGATTTATGCCCGTTATGCGCAGGAGCATCCCGAAGAACTTCGAATCATGGCCGTGGCGGAACCAAAGGCAGACCGGCGCGCTTTGATGTGCCGCGCTTACGGTATCCCCGCTGACAGGGCGTTCAGCAACTGGGAAGATCTGCTGGCGCGCCCGCAGATGGCAGATGCCGCGCTTATATGTACGCTGGATGATATGCATACGGAACCCACGCTGGCCGCGCTGAAGCAGGGGTATCATGTGCTGCTGGAAAAGCCCATGAGCAACAGCGAAACAGAATGCCGGGCCATTGCGGCGGCAGCCGAGGAGGCACAGCGTGTGCTGAGCGTGTGCCATGTGCTGCGCTATACGCCGTTTTACCGAACCATCAAGCAATTGATCGATGATGGGCAGGTGGGGGAAGTTGCGTCTTTGTCGCAAGTTGAGAATGTGGGCTACTGGCACCATGCCCACAGCTTTGTGCGGGGCAACTGGCGCTGCAGTGAACAAACCAGCCCGATGATCCTGCAAAAAAGCTGCCATGATATGGACATTCTGCTGTGGCTCAGCGGACAGCGCTGCACCCGGGTATCCAGCTTTGGCAGCCTGCACCATTTTGACGCGGCACACGCACCGCAGGATGCGCCGCTGCGTTGCACTGACGGGTGCCCTCACAGCGTTGTGTGTCCGTATGATGCCGGAAAAATTTATCTTACGGACAATGTAGGATGGCCCACCGATATGCTTACCACCGATTTGAGCCGTGAGGGCCGGTTAAAAGCTCTGCGCGAGGGGCCTTATGGCCGCTGTGTCTATCATTGCGACAACGATGTTGTAGACCGCCAGGTGGTGAACCTGGAATTTGATAACGGAGCAGTGGCCGGCTTCACGATGACAGCGTTTACCACGGATATGGCCCGTCAGCTGAAGGTCTGCGGTACGAAGGGACAGATCACGGCGGACATGAATGCAAACACGGTTTCCCTGCACCGCTTCGGGGAGAGCGGCCCGCGGGAAATCACCTTGGAAACACCGCCGCAAACCAACAATTATGGACATGGTGGCGGGGACTATTATCTGATGCGAGACTTTGTACGTGCCGTACAAAGCGGCGGCGATGGAAACCTCTCATCTGCCAGAGTTTCTCTGCAAAGTCATCTGATTTGTTTTGCCGCAGAACGCTCCCGCGTTGAGAGAAGAATCGTAGAATTGTAAGCAGCGAGGAAAGGAAGTGGATTTATATGCACTTAAGAAAAGGGATCGGAGCGGTAATATTGGCAGGAGCAGTGGCGGTTTCCGCTGCGCCGACCGCATATTGCAATGACACCGGTACGGAACCGATTGAAAGGCCAGGGTGGACTTTAGTCTTCCAGGAGGAATTCAACGACGCGGTTTTGAATCCCGCAAAGTTTTCCGATTCATACATGCCCCACTGGACGACTCCGGAACAGAGCCTTGCCCATTACGATGTAGTGGACGGGATTTTATCTTTACGAATCGATAAGGAGACGCAGGGGCCTTGGTGGGCATTTGACGATGTTCAGAAAATTTCAAGCATCCAGACCGGCATGCGCGATGGAATGCACAACTTCTGGGATACCTGCACGATTACCGATCACCACCGGGCAGTCACAAATTTTGAAACGAAGTACGGCTACTTTGAATTGAGGGCCCGTGTCCCTCATGATGGTGGGTTGCATAGTGCCTGGTGGATGATCGGAACAGAAGCCCGAGCGGATGAAACGGCTGAAATTGATGTTTTTGAGATTTGCGGGCCGGATGTCAAAGCTGGTAAAAGCCGTGTTCGCGTTTCCGTGCATCCATGGACAGACGGCGGCTGCAAGGAACAAAGCCTGGATTACTACCCTGCGTGCGATGTATCACAGGATTTCCATGTGTATGGATTTGAATGGCAGCCAGGTGGGATGAAGTTTTATTTTGACGGCCAGCTTGTCAAGGAGACATCACAATCTCCAGACTACAAAATGACGACTTTTTTGGGAATCTATGAGAATGATTCGCCGCTGTGGAGCGGTACGCCGGATTATAACAGCGAATACCCAAAACGATTCGAAATCGATTATTTCCGGGTTTACAAAACCGATGAAATGCTGGCGCGGGATGCTGCAGACAACAGAGCACCCGCGGCGGGGGAAAATTTAGCGCCCTATGCGGTAGCAGGTGCGGCACAGGATTGGAACTGGGAGAGCCCGCCCAGCAATATGATTGATAACGATGCTTACTCGGCGATGCAGAGCAACGAAGCCCCTAATTTCCCGCAGTATTTGTATCTGGATTGGGAAGAAACGCAAACCTTTGATACCTTTATCATGAAAGCCGCCTACGGTAAAGGCCAAGCGCCAACCAACTGGGAGCTGGAAGTATCTGCCGACGGTGAGACAGGATGGGTACCGGTGGCAGCTTCCGGCGATGTAAATTGGAACGGAAATGATTGGCATGTAGAGAATCAGATCCTTCATTTCCCGGCGGCACAGGGGAAATCGCTGCGAATCAAGGTCAACAGCGCCAATCTGCAGTGGAACCACTATGCGATTAATGAGATTCTTGTGAAAGATTCCTCAGCAAGCCCGCTCAATGCCAATATTGCCACTGAAAGCACATCGGAATGGAACAGTGAAAATGGTGGCCTTTTGACGGACGGTGACCATTCTGAAGCGGCGCAGAGCGCAGATCGGATTACGCTGCCAACAGATATTGTGCTGAGCTGGCCCGAGCCTGTATCTTTTGATCAAATTCAAATGCATTGCTGGTATGCGCAAAATCAAGCCCCTACAAAGATATCCTTCCAAGTCTCGCAGGACGGTCAGATCTGGCAGGAAATCGTTCCGCCTACGGTTCTTGCTTGGGAATATGCAGACACCACGTTGGAAAATCAAACATTTTCATTTGAACAGGTGCAGGAGGTAAGATTTTTGCGTATGAAAGTGCATGATGCGAACCTCAAATGGAAGCACTTTGCAATCAGTGAACTGGAAGTGTATAACCGTCAATCATAACAGTGGAGAATTGGTATGGAATTTGATATTTTACCAGGCGAGGCGTTCTACGGCGGCGCCGTGATAGATGGAATCAACCAGCCCTATACGCAGGCCAGTGAGCGAGAACTGGATCTGACTCGGAATCAAACGCCAAACCAGATGATGCCGTTGCTGCTCTCAACGGCAGGGCGTTGGGTGTGGAACCCGGATGGTATGCGTATATTGTTTCGAAAGGGGCGCATTCAGTGTACCGATGGGACGATTTTAGGACAAAGTACAGGCGGGTTGCGTCAAGCATATCTCGGTGCGATGGAACATTGCTTTCCATTACACGAGATCCGGCTCGATGAGCGTCTGTTCAGCAGCCCGGTTTATAATACCTGGATAGAACTGACATTTCATCAGACGCAGGAGGGAGTGCTGCAGTATGCCCGTGCGGTGCTGGAGAACGGATTGCCTCCCGGGGTTCTGATGATCGATGATGGGTGGAGCGATTCCTATGGGCGCTGGCACTTTTCACGGGAGAAGTTTTACGATCCGGAAGGAATGTTGTCGGAGCTGCACCGCTTGGGTTTTACAGTCATGTTATGGATATGCCCTTTTATCACACCGGACACGCAGGAATATCGTGAATTAGAGCAGACGGGACTTCTGGTAACGGACAGGGACGGCAAGTCGTATATTTCTCATTGGTGGAATGGATGGTCCGCAGTATTGGATATGACGCAGCCCGCAGCCTGCAGTTGGCTGAAGAGACAGCTGGATGGCCTTCAAGCAATGGGGGTGGACGGCTTTAAGTTCGATGCGGGGGACAGCGTTTACTATCCGGCGGACAGTGTTGTCACGGGCGATACGCACAGTAAGGCTTGGGCTGCCTTTGGCGAGAGATACCCGCTGAACGAATTCCGCGTAACGAATGGGGCCGGCGGTTGGTCGCTGATGCAGAGACTCAGTGACAAGGAGCATAGCTGGGGAGACACCGGGCTTGCGGCGTTGATTCCGAATGCCATTATACAAAGTCTAACAGGACACCCATTTTTATGCCCGGACATGATCGGCGGTGGAGAGTACCACAATTTTTATGGTCAGAAAGTGCTGGATCATGAGTTGATGGTGCGTTGGGCGCAAATTGCCTGTCTGATGCCAGTGATGCAGTTTTCGGTTGCGCCCTGGCGCATTCTATCAGCCCAAGATTACGCAAAGGTCAAACAGGCCGTGGCGCTGCGCAGCCGCTATATGCCGTTGCTCCGCCAAGCTTTGGCACAATGCAGAAACACAGGCGAACCGGTTTTACGCCCAATGGCGTATAATTTCACGGAGCCAGCCTGTGCGAGAGTGACAGATCAGTTCATGGTTGGCGACAAGCTGTTGGTTGCGCCAATCCTGGAAAAAGGGGCAACGCGGCGTACCGTTTACTTCCCAAAGGGTTCCTGGTGCTCTGAGTGCGGGGAAAGATACGACAGCACGGGAGAAGTTTATGAAATTGAAGTGGGAGACCGAATTGGAATTTTTGAAAAGGAAAGTGGATGAATATGAAAAAAAGATTGGTCGCTTGCCTGGTTATAGTTGCACTGCTGTGCAGCAGTTTGCTGCCGGCCGCTGCTGCCGAAGAAACCGATTTGCTTGTAAACGGAGGTTTTGAGACCGGCGACAGCACCGGATGGAATTGGTTCAATAACGCCGTTGTTGACAGCGCTGCTCCGCATAGCGGAAACTATTGTGCTAAAGTAGCCAAAAACAGCAGTTATGAGCAAGTTGTTACGGTATCTCCGGATACGAAATATGTTTTAACAGGGTGGGCAAAATCTGAGGGCAGTTCCGTTATGACGCTGGGCGTAAAAAATTACGGTGGGCAGGAAACTTTTTCGGCTACGCTTTCAGCCGACTATCAGCAGCTGGCGGTTACTTTCACAACCGGGCCCAATGCGCAAACAGCGACTATATATGGATATCGACAGAATAGTGGTTCCGGTGCAGGCTATTTCGACGATGTAGAACTTACAGCGGTGCAAGATTTTGCTCCATATCAGCCGTTGGCAAATGCCATAGCGCCTCAAGCAATTCCTACCTATGACGGCGCCAACCAGCCTACACATCCCTCGGTGGTGAAATTTGAACAGCCTTGGAATGGTTATCTGTATTGGATGGCAATGACACCTTATCCCTTCAATGATGGGAGCTACGAAAACCCATCGATTGTTGCGTCAAACGATGGAGAAAATTGGATTGTGCCAGAAGGGGTCTCGAATCCTTTGGCCGGCACGCCAAGTCCGGGCCACAATTGTGACGTGGATCTTGTATATGTTCCAGCCTCGGATGAATTGCGGATGTACTACGTAGAGGCAGATGATATCATCAGCTCAAGGGTAAAAATGATAAGTTCCCGTGACGGTGTACACTGGAGCGAGCCGCAGGTCGTAATGCAGGATCTGGTAAGGAAATACAGTATTCTATCGCCGTCTATTGAGATTCTGCCAGATGGCACCTATATGATGTGGTATGTGGATACGGGGAATGCAGGATGGAATAGCCAGAATAACCAAGTAAAATATCGTACATCTGCGGATGGAATCAAATGGTCAGGCGCAGTCACCTGTACGGATTTTGTACAACCTGGATATCAAATATGGCACATCGATGTACATTATGACACATCAAGCGGAGCTTACTATGCAGTTTATCCGGCTTATCCGAATGGCACCGATTGCGACCACTGCAATTTGTTTTTCGCAGTGAATCGGACAGGAAAACAGTGGGAAACTTTTAGCCGGCCAATTTTGAAGCCGTCAACGGAAGGCGGCTGGGATGATTTCTGCATTTACCGGTCCTCTATGCTGATTGACGACGGAATGTTGAAAGTGTGGTACGGAGCAAAAAAGCAAGAGGATTCTTCCTGGCATACTGGGCTAACCATGCGTGATTTTTCTGAATTTATGAAAATATTGGAACGCTAATTTTTTTTGCTCCGTTCTTAGAGGGGCATGATGGATTCAATGTGTTTTAAAGCAGAACGCTTTGTTCAATTAACATTATCACATTGACGTTGAGTATAGGGTGAAAATTACATAGAAAACAGGCCCCAGCTACCGCAGCTGGGGCTATTTTTTCACAGGCTACAAGCTCAGGGGAAAAGTGTCCCCTTTTGCAGGAGGAAATTTGAAACAGAGACCCTAAAAATCGAGATGTGTACAGTATCATGAGAAGGATAAGTAAAAAAGATAAAATGAACAGAAGAAAAAGAGCGCTTCTGTTTGGGGTGGAAGGGAGCCAGGCCACGGTGATGGAATAACGAAAAGAATTCATACAGGAATATCTGACGAGAGGGAAAAGTGATTTTAAAGAACTCTGTCAGAAATATGGGATATCAGAGAAAACGGGTCATAAGTGCAAAAACCGTTTTTTTGAATACGGTTATACGGATTTGGAGACCGGAGCAGAGCACCGGAAAACAGCCCGTCAAAGTTGGATGAGGCTACCGTAATACAACTCAATAAACTGAGGACGGCACATCCGAGCTGGGGCCAAAAAAATTGCAGTTCTTTACAAAAAAGCCCACCCCACTGTAACCACGCATACGAAGCTCATTGTAAATTATATTTTCCATTGCATGGAGCTGTTCAAACTGCTGGAAGCTGATTCTTGCATTGCGAAGGCTGAAATCGGGAAATAGTAGGAATCGCTATTTTGAAAATGGATTGAATACTATTACAAATGCTGTTGCTTTTTCAGCAAACGCTGCGGAGCGTCATCTGTCAATTTTCGTCCGATGCGGCAGACTCAGCAGTTTTTTCGATAGATTGTTGAATATTCAAAATGTTGGCTTATTTGAACTCATACTGGATGGTAAAAGGAGATATCCAAACTTGAAGACACTGCGGGACAATTCTAAATTTTGATAAAATTTTTTGGCAATATTGTACTGTTGATATATATTTCTTATTATTGTAATCTAATGATATAATACATATATAGTACAATTATTTTGTATAATTAAATGTTGATCGAATGTAATAAAACCATACAATCATCTTTGCTGTGCACATAGAGTAATGAAAAATTGCATATGAGGGAGAGAGTGATTTGAAGGTTGACGAAACAATATACAAAAACTATTTTTATAAAAAAGTCCTTTTCTTACTGTTTTTTGGCATCTTATCATTAATGCTGTTAGTGTCATTTGGGACTTTTTATATCTATTTTCGGTACTATATGAATGCGTTGGCAGACTCTTCGCTGCAAAATTCGGCATATGTCTGCAGCAATTTGGATAATTACCTTCAAGATGTCACACTTACCACTGACGATATGTACATTGATAGCCAGATTCATCAGCTTTTAACACATCCTGACCAAGGAAATCAGGCTTTATTTCAAAAATATTATTCTCGGCATAAATTTTCCAATCCCTATTTCATTTGTCAAATAGAACTATTCGATTTTTGGGGAAATCGTTATGTGTATTATAATTCTGCTGCGTTGACGCATAGTTTCCTTTCAGATGCTCAAACCCTTCAAGAGAAATGGTTAACATCGATAAAAAATGCCGGGGGACGGATTGTATGGATAGATGGAAGAGAAGTTTCGCCAAAAGCTTCTCATTTATTGTTTGCGATGCGCCTCATCAAAAATGCCAATGCGAATCAACCAATTGGGGTAGCCGTCGTCAGCATCCTCAAACGGAGCGTATCCGACAACTTGAGCAGCTATGCTTCCTCTACCACGCAAATCTATTTAACAGACGCAGAAGGGAAAATCGTACTTGAGCAAACGGTATCGCAAGCAGTAAGCGATAATTCCGCGCCTGTATTGGATATGGCGCTGGTTTCGGGCCCTAAGGGGTATTATACCTCTTTTTCTGAAAGTCTGGTAACCGTTTATTCGTTGGATGCACACACCGGCTGGTACGTAGTTCAAGTAACGCAAATGCCAACGTTTCCTATGTTTCTCAAACAGCTTTCCGGGTCGCTTCCCATTATTTTTGTTATTGTCCTGATTGTAGCGGCACTTTTCTCCTGGTTCCTGTACCGCACGGTTTCCAGGCCGATCCTTATGCTGGTAGAGTGCATGCGCAGTCTGGAGACGCTGGATTTTGCTCCGCCGGATCTGGACATTACGCGTACTGATGAGTTGGGCTACCTAAATCGCAGTTATCTGCTGTTGCTGGATGAATTGAACCGTCTTTTTCAAAGTTTGGTACAGGAACAAAATGCAAAGAAAAACGCTGAACTGGAAGCGCTTCGTGCGCAAATCAATCCGCACTTTTTATATAATACGCTGACCGCAGTACGTTTTCTGGTCGATATGCAGCACAACCAAAGCGCCAGCGAGGTATTGATCAGTCTGATCAAGCTGCTGAAAATCAATCTTGATACCAAACGTGAAATGCTTACAGTGGAAGAGGAACTGGAATATCTGCGCAATTATCTGCTGATCCAAAGGCATCGCTACGACAATTTTGAAGTTTATTACGATGTAGATGCTCAAGCGTTGCCTTGCCTGATACCCCGTCTGCTAATTCAGCCGTTGGTAGAAAACAGTTTGTTTCATGGACTGAAAAACGGCAGCCTTCATGGATGCATCTATATTTCTATACAGCGTAAGAAGACGCTGCTTTCTGTGCAGGTACGTGATAACGGCTGCGGTTTTCCTCAAAATTTTGACCTTTTTGCTCCCAACCCCAATTCTCAGCGCTTCAGTGTAAGTATCGGCTTGAATAATGTTAACGAGCGGCTGCGGCTGCGCTACGGGACGGAGGCCATGCTTCATATTGAAAACGCTTCTGGCGGAGGAGCCTGTATTTCTTTCGAAATCCCAGTAGAGGAGTGATTCTGTGCTTCGCCTTTTGATTGTCGACGATGAAGTGATTGTGCGTAAATGGCTCACTTTGGTGTTTCAGC
This sequence comes from Ruthenibacterium lactatiformans, assembly GCF_000949455.1. GTDB lineage: Bacteria > Bacillota > Clostridia > Oscillospirales > Ruminococcaceae > Ruthenibacterium > Ruthenibacterium lactatiformans. Next base: position 23,666 of record NZ_JXXK01000037.1, read on the forward strand.
CCTTTGATAAAGAATTTGTGGTGGTCGACGCCGCAGCGAATGGCCATGAGGCGTTGGAAATCTGCCGTATCCACGCAATTGATATCGTAATAACCGATATAATTATGCCAGATATGGACGGAATGTCATTTATTCAGGCTCTGCGGGAATTCAATTTGCATACGCAAGTAATTATCTTATCCAATCACGCGGATTTTTCTCTGGCTCAAAAGGGAATGTCTTTCGGAGCAGCAGCATATTTGCTGAAAGGAGAAATTACTGAGGAAGAATTGCTGGAAGCTACCCGTCGGGCGGGAAAGAAGTTGGCCGCTGACGATAATCCACCATCTCCATCCTTTTTAGGGATAAGCTCTCATCAAGTGTCTGAGCTGCTGACGGGCGGAACAGGGGAGGTTTTACAAGCCTTTGACCGGGCTTTGATTTCCGAGAAAGATACCGTTTGGTGCATTGTATTCAGTCAGGACGTCACTCCGGCAGTTTCATCATCGTTGGGTATGACAAATGGTGCTGAATGGACAAATCAGCTGACAGCCCTGTTGGCGGCAGCGGAGCTTTCAGGAACGGTTGGCATGATTACAGACCATATTGCCGCCGCCGTGGTACGTACAATGGGAATCTCTGAAGATGTTTTTTGTGAACGGGTCCATAAGCTGCTTACACTGCCTTCCCGGCTTTCTTTTTCTCTTGGTGTCGATGGTCCCGCCAGTAATTCCAAGGAGCTGGAACACGCTTTTTCTCATGCCTGCGATGCGCTTAACGATCGTTTTTTTCGGGGGCCCGGGGCGTTCTGCCGGTACCGGTCAACTACGGGCGAACACTCGGATTTCCGGAAAGAAATAAATATGGTACAAACGCTGATACAGGGGAACGAACTGGACCGCCTTAAGAATATGCTGAAACAGATATCTGCCCGGCGCGATAAATACACTATACAGGATATCGATCATCTTCGCAGAGTGTTCAACACCATGGCGGAAACTTTGATACATCATACATTGTCCTATTGTCCCCGGGCAGCGGAGTCACAGCTGGCACAGGTCAATCCTCTGGCTGAAATCAATGGCATGGTGTTTTTGGATGATATAATAGCGTGGTCAGAACGTCTGATTGACATATGCCATAATCTTTTGCGGCAGACTGTGGACGACAGCAATATGGGCCCGGTCTTGAAATATATTGAACAAAATTATATGCATAATCTTACATTGAGCCAGATTTCAACAGTGGCGGGCTTTAGCCCAAATTATTTTTGCAACATCTTTAAGGCGTGTACGGGAAAAAGTGTAAGCGCTTACCTTACCGACCTCCGTATCCAGCAAGCCAAGCGGCTGCTTACCACCACCAGCAAAAGCATTAATCTAATAGCTGAAGATGTTGGTTATGAATCCTCCAGCTATTTTATAAAGATATTTAAAGACACAACAGGGATGACGCCCAATCGCTTTCGGCGCATGAATCGGTAACAGATGCACAGTGGCAATAAAAATTGCTCCCTTTATAAAAGACAGCAAAGTAAACGTTGTCTCTTATAGAGGGAGCTGATTTTATATCATATCGATTCGGAATTCAGCCGGGTCGTCAACAATATGCAGTTCTGAACAATGCATCCCGTTTTCTATTGACGCATTGCCTGTTTATTCCGGTTCTACTGTAACTGTGTATTCATACCTTTCCCCTGAGGACAAATGCAGGATACAGGGACGCTGTGTCAGATCATAGCCTCCGTTGGCCTCAGACGGCAGGCCCTGCCAGGGCTCCACACACACAAATTGCCCGTCGTTGTCAGGCGACCATACCACCATTGCAGCAAATCCTCCAATGGAGACACGGATCCCCCTATCGTTCCCGACGGGACGCAGCGCGACCCAGGGCGCGCTCAGGCCCTGCAGGACCAAGCACCCATAAGTTTGAAATAGTGCTTTGGACAGCGGAAGAGTATCGGTATTGTCCAAATAAGGCGTCTTTTTATCAAGCAACCCTTTATTCAACTGCCAGTTCCAGGCTGTTTGAGCTGCCGGAAATACCAAAGCATAGTTTTCCAATGAACCGCCCCAAGGTGTTAAGGATAGCCCCAGATGTTCACCCACAGAAAAATACATCTTTTCTTTACCGGTATTTTCTACTCGGCGTGTAATGGCGAGGCCCGCAGCAGTAAGAGTGAACACGCATGTAAAGCGGAACAAAAAAGGATACTGCCGCAATGTCTCGCGGTCTGCTTCTAAAACAAGCTCCACACACGTTTTCGTATGACTCTGTACAAAAAACTCCCGCTCTTTGGCAAATCCGTGAGGCGGCAGTTCGTAATTTTTTTCCTTGTACTCAAAGCGCAGGTCTTTTAGTTTGCCGGTAATGGGAAACAACGTGGGAGCATGACCGGCCCAGTAGCGTTCATCCCCCTGCCAGACGAATTCTTCCCCGCTGTCCTTGCGCAGCAGAGAGCAAAGTTCCGCTCCTAATGTATCGATTTGCGCGACAAAAATGTTGTTTTCAAGTTGCAGCCTCACAACAGTACCTCCTAATTTTGAATTTTACTATTTGCCCTTTCTTGTCCGGCATTAGAACCGGTTTGGTTTACAGGCAAGAAGCTGTGTTTCCCGAAAGCCATCATATGAAGTTAAAATACGCAGCGCCTCCTTATCTTCCTTTACATCATATGCTTGCTCCGTTCCCTGTGGAGCTTATGCCGTGGATATTGTAGCATAGCAAAAAAAGTGCGTCAAATTTACACTTTTTATAATAAAAGGGATATGAAAATAGACATATTTCACAAAATAAATACAATTTTAATAGTTTAACATAAAATATTTATATTTGCTATTTTTTTCACATTTTGCTTCTTTCAAATGCGGCATTATTGATGAGAATTGTTGTACATGAAAAATTTTTCTCCTGATAAAATAAGTTCATTCCAAGGGATTTTCGATTGCTGCAGCATCCGTTCTCCCTTATGCAAATGGGTGGATATCATAAACTATGGAAAGGGGTTGTCTTTAACATGAAAATTGGTTTTATTGGTTTAGGACGTATGGGACGTGGCGCATGCGAAAATTTTGTCAAAAAAGGCCATGATGTAGCGGTATATGATGTGAGTGCCGACGCCATGGAGTATTTTCGAGGGAAAGCCGAGCTTGCGTTCAACCCGGCAGATTTATTTGAACGCAGTGAGGCGGTGCTTCTTTCACTGCCATCTTCCGTGCAGGTGGAAGCTATGTGTGACACATTTTTGTCCTGTGGTGTAAAGGACAAAATCGTGATCGATTTGTCCACCAGTTATCCGCTTTCCACCAAAAAGCTGCACGAAGCATTTAAAAAGCATGGCGGTATTTTGCTGGATGCGCCTTTGATGGGAAACCCTGATATGGCGGCGGCAGGGACCATTTCTGTCACGGTGGGCGGCGACGAAGCTGATTTTCAGGCTGCTCGTCCTATTTTTGAAGTATTTACCAGCCGAGCGGATTACATTGGCGAAGCCGGCAGCGGCCACCTTGTAAAGCTTGCGTTGAATTTCACTGGCCTAATGTATGCAGTCACTTATTCTCAGATGTTTCCTTTAATGGAGAAGTTAGGGCTGGATACGCAAAAATTGTTCGATATCATTTGTGAGCAGAAAACCAATTGCGGCGTTTTTCAATTCTACGGCCAAAAGGTAAAAGACCGTGATTATCGTATGGATTTTGCGTTGGCCTTTGGCCTGAAAGATCTGGGATATGTTAAAAGGCTGTATGAAGATTTGAATTGCCCGGCCTTTGCCTTGGACGGAGCCCTGGATTTGCTGCGTACCGGGCTTAAAGACGGCCGGGGCGGTCACGATTTTTCGGAAGCGGCCGCAGTGATGCGGGATTATCTGGAACTATAAAACGACGTTTCAAAAATGGAGGATTCACAAAGGAGGAAAAAAATGTCCACAAAAATGCAACGGTTATTCTCTTTAATGATGGCTGTTCTGATGATGCTTTCTCTGACTGCCTGCGGCGGAAATGCTACTTCCAGCACACCTGCCTCTGTGTCCGGCTCCGGCTCTGAAAGTGGGGAGCAAGTCTCGGAAGCGGCGAAACGCCTGGAAGAACAAAAAGAGCTGAATATTATGTTCGTGGCAGGGAATTTCGCGGAATCCATGCAAAAAATTTATGATGACTACGAAAAAGAATATGGTGTGAAAATCAATTATACGATTTTAGGAGTCGACACTTATTTTCAAAAAATGCTGGTGGAGATGTCTTCAGAATCTGATGCTTATGACCTGATTTATTTGATGAGCCCTCAATTTTTGCAGTACGCTTCCAATGACTGGTTGTATCCGCTGGACGATTTGATTGCTGATAAATCTATTACAGACGATGCGCTGCTGGACTTGGACGGCTTGATGCAGTCTTCAGTGGACGCTCAACGGTACGAGGACAAGCTGTACGGCCTTCCGGTATGTTCCCTCACCACGTTGCTATACTGGCGGAAGGATTTGTTTGAGGCTGCCGGGCTCGATCCGGAGCAGCCGCCTGAAACTTGGGAAGAGCTGCGGGAGTATGCCCAACTGCTGCACAAGGACGGCGTCTATGGAGTCGGCATGCGTGGCGCGCGCAGCGCGGGCGGTTCAGAAGGCCTGATTTGGGAATGGCCGATGGTCATGTATTCTATGGGAGGCGATTTTGTAGCGGACTTCCCCAACGATATGACGCCTACTTTGAATACGCCGGAAGTTGTGGAATCCGTGGAATATTACGCCGATCTGCTTCAAAATTATTCGTTCCCGGGTGCGACAACCTGTAACTTTGAAGATATTACCGTGTCGGTACAGCAGGGTGATCTTGCAATGTGGATCGACGGCGCGGCCATAGTTCCCAATTATATCGATCCTGAAAAATCCAAGACGCGCGAGGAGGATGTGGGCTTTGCGCCTGTCCCCGCCGGTCCGGAAGGGCGCTGTGCTCCGTTGAACGTGCACTCTGTCAACATCCCCAAGAATGCAAAGAATAAGGAGCGCGCTTGGCATTTCATGCAGTGGGCATTGTCCGAAGAGACCCTGTGTGCCTTGGCACGGAAGGGAATCTGGTTACAGTGTCCCGGGAGGCGGTATACAATAATGCCGATTTTATTGAGAAAAATGATGTCGGCGACGGCGCCTGGCTGAACGCTATGCGTGACTCTTTGGCCAATTATGCTATGCCGCAATACCGCCCGCTGAACCCTGAGTGGCCGGAGGTGGCGGATATTGTCAGCAATTATATCTCCGATGTGTTTGCCAAACAAATCAGTGCTGAAGAAGCGATGGAGATCGCCAATGAAGAAGTGGCCGAAGTTTATCGGGAAGCCGGGTATATTTCCTGATCGGCAGTAAAATTTGGCGCCTGTAACTGATTATATAAAGTCTGAGCCTCTCGGGAGGCCGGCAAATGGGTCGGACGATCGAATTGCTGACTCATGGCGGCCTCTTGAGAGGCATTTTTCTGAAAATCCGGTAAAACCTGTGCGGCAGGCGCATTACGATATGGCAGCACGAAAGGAGAAGCGCGATGAAAAAAAGAAGTTTGATCCCTATAGCCAAAAATCCAAAAGGTGTAACATTGAAATCGGAACGCCAAACTCTTCAAATTGCGTTTCTGTTTCCGTTGTTTTTGTCACTCTTGATTTTGGTATTGGTACCTATGGCAAGCCTGTTAGGCCTTTCTTTCACGAACTATAAAATGACTGGCGGCAGGTTCCGCTTTATAGGTTTGGAAAATTATATTGACTTGTTTACGGACAAAGGCTTTATCAATGCCGCCCAAAATACGATATTTATGGTTTTCTTTAGCGTGCTGTTACAGATGGTGGTTGGAGTGGCTGCGGCGTTGGCCATTCAGCGTATGAAGCGTTTACGCGGGCTCGTACAAGCGTTGATCGTGATGCCTATGGTGATCCCGCCTGTGGTTGCGGGCCTGATTTGGCGTATTTTGCTGATCCCCAAATATGGAGGTATTCATGCATTGTTGTACGGGATAGGCATTCAAGAAGCTCCGGCTTGGCTGACCGACCCTGTTTCGGCACGGTGGGTAATCGTATTGGTTTCCGTGTGGGAATGGGTTCCTTTTGTAGTGCTATTTGTAATCGCTGCGCTGGATTCGCTGCCGGTCTCTCCCTTTGAAGCAGCACGCATCGATGGAGCCAGCTTTTGGCAGGAGCTGTGGTATCTCACATTACCGCTTATTAAGCCGATTTTATCTATGGTATTGGTTTTTCGCGTTGTGGAAGGACTCAAAATTTTCCCGCTTGTGTTTTCTCTCACCCAGGGAGGGCCTGGCAATAGCACCGAAGAACTTACTTACTTTGCGTATTCAGAAGGCTTTGTAAAATTTAAGACAGGCTATGCATCGGCGTCATCAATGCTGATGTTTGCGGTATTGCTGGTGCTGATTGTGTTTTTCTATGGGAAGAAAAGTAAGGCTAAGTAGCAAGGATGGTGAAGTATCATGTTGAACGCGAATATGAGACAGAGGCTTTCCGGCATAGCGCGAAGTTTGTTTGTGGCGGTGCTTATGTTTGCCACGCTGTTTCCGTTTTATTGGACGCTTCTAATCTCTCTGAAAAATCAGAGCGATGCTTTTCAAGTGCCTCCAGACTTGATTTTTATGCCAACGCTGGAAAACTATGAAGAATTGTTCGTAACAGGCAGCTTCGGAAGGTATTTTTTCAATAGCTTTGTGGTCTGCGTATTGTCTATTATACTGGCGCTGTTGGTGGGGATCCCGTCAGCTTATATCTTTGCCCGTTGTGAGTTTCGGTTTAAGAAGGCCTTTTTTTATGTGCTTCTGATCACGCGCATGAGCCCAGGCGCAGTATTTGTGATTCCCTACTTTATTGCCTACAAAGAACTGGGATTATTGGATACTTATATCGGCTTGACGCTGATTTATTTCGCGTCAAACTTGGGAATCATTGTGTGGAGTCTGAGAGCTTTTATGGAGGATATACCGATAAGTCTGGAAGAAGCCGCGCGCATTGACGGCTGTTCGCTTTTACAAACCCTGTTCAGGATTTCTATTCCCTTGGCTACGCCGGGCATCGCCTCTACGGCAATTTTATCATTCATCTTTTCGTGGAATGAATTTTTGTTTGCGCTGCTGCTCACACGGCAGAAGGTGCAAACTGCTCCGATCGGTGTTTTGAATTTCATCGTATTCGAAAAAATGAATTGGGGCGTCATTGCCGCTGGTGCCATTGTAATTGCGCTGCCGGTAATATTCTTTGGTATTGCCATTCGAAAATATTACGTCAAGGGCCTCACACAGGGCGGGCTTGCAGGCGATTGACGAGGGGAAAACGCTTCCCAATAAGCGACAGTCACCGTGGAACATGGAGTGAACTTTTTGCTGCGCTTGCGTTATTGTCTTGGTACGGTGCCTGTGACCATTCCGGGGGGATTTATATGAAGCAACCAAACGTGGTATTTATTATTTCAGATGATCAGGGGTTCTGGTCGCTGGGCTGCGCAGGCAACAGGGAGATATATACTCCAAACATCGACCGTCTGGCTGCTCAGGGCATGCGTTTTGAGAATTTTTTCTGCGTTTCGCCGGTATGCTCACCGGCGAGAGCTTCGCTGCTGACAGGGTGTATCCCGTCTCAGCACGGTGTGCATGACTGGCTGCGGGATGACGACGAACGTCGAGCATCCATCGAATATCTGGCGGGCCAATATTCTTATACCAAAGCTCTGGCCGAAAGTGGTTACGAATGTGCATTGAGCGGCAAGTGGCATATGGGAGCCAGCGCCCGGGCCCAGCAGGGCTTTACGCATTGGTTTTGCCACAAATCCGGAGGAGGGCCCTATTATGGGGCGCCCCTGTACCGGGATGGTGTATTATATCGGGAAGAGCGTTATGTCACCGATGCTATCACAGATGATGCAGTGGAGTTTTTAAATTCGCACAAAGAGGCAGAAAAACCGTTTTATTTGCATGTGGCCTATACGGCTCCGCATGCGCCGTGGCTCAATAACCACCCCGAAGAATACACAAAGCTGTATGAAAACTGTCTGTTTGAATCTGTGCCGCATCTGCCGCGGCATCTGGACAGCATCTACCTGACGGATGAAGTAGCAAAAGATGAGCGGGCGAATTTGATTGGCTATTTTGCGGCTGTTACTGCCATGGATGTAGGGATCGGACACATTCTGGAGACGCTGGACGAACTGGGCCTTGCGGAGGACACGCTTGTGGTGTTTACCTCGGACAATGGGTTCTCCTGCGGACATCACGGCTTTTGGGGCAAGGGAAACGGCACATTCCCACTGAACATGTATGAGGAATCGGTGAAAGTGCCGTTCATCGCACGGCATCCAGGCCGTATCCCCGCTGGAGTTGTCTGTGATTCGCTGGTGTCTGCTTATGACTTTATGCCCACATTACTGGATTATTTGGGGCTAAAACCTCTTGATATGGCAAAACGTCCGGGCGTTTCCTTTGTACCGGCGCTTTTGGGCCAGGACTTTGAACGCCCCGGCGGGATTGTGGTGATGGACGAATATGGCCCCAACCGGATGCTGCGGGATCAACGCTATAAATATATTGCACGCTATCCGTATGGTCCAAATGCGCTTTATGACCTGAAGTCAGACCCCGGAGAGCAGGACAATCTTCTGGCACACGGCGGTTTCGAGGCGCTGGAGCAGGAGTTGCGCGGACGGCTGGAGAAATGGTTTGCGAAATACGTGAACCCGGAGATCGACGGCGCACGGGAAGCAGTGTTTGGCTCTGGCCAGATCGGGCTGGCCGGTCTGTGGGGGGCGGGTGTATCAGCCCATAGCTGCGACGACTATATCAAGAAAAATCCGAACTATGCGCTGTACCGTGTAAAATAGTACCGGAAATAAGATGGTGGGCAATGGGACTGACTGCACGAAAAAAGGCATATCCAGCAGAGAGATGCACGCCTTGCAACGTTTGGAACGTCACCGGACAGATAAAAGTATTTTAACAGCTGCCATGGCAGACACTGCGAAAAACGATCGCAAGGCGTATTGCGTTTTATCCAAAGAGAAAACATGAACACATTGCACTGTACAAACAGTCCCCGCGCGAAAAGGGGGCAGGCTTGCGGAATAAAGAAGATCAGACGTAGGGTACAAGACATACAAAAAAGCAACTATGCCGGAGGGACAGGAGCTGTTGTCATGACGTCATTGTGTGAAATTATTACAAAACTACTTGCGGACGCTTCTTTGAATATGCTTGGCTCAAATTGGATGCAGTATGTGAAAAAGGGACGAGAGGATTCATAAAATGTCAATGGTAGCATTTCTAGTCAGTTTTCTGGCATCAACAGCGGGTGCGATCTGCGGAATCGGCGGCGGAGTTATCATCAAGCCGGTTTTGGATCTGTTCCAGATGGCCAGCGTATCCACGATAAGTTTCTTATCGGGCTGTACAGTGCTCTCTATGAGTTTGTACTCTGTTGGGAGAGCGGCGGCGTCCCGTGATAGTGTTGTGGATTTCAAAACAGGGACGCCGTTGGCATTGGGAGCGGCTCTCGGCGGCGTTTTAGGCAAACAGCTGTTTACTGCTGTTAAAGAAGCGGCATCCAACCCGAATATGGTGGGGGGCGTACAGGCCGGCTGTCTGACGATCATTACAATTTACACGCTCGCTTACACTGTAAACAAAGCGAATATCAAAACACGCCGGGTGAGGGGGACCGTGCCCTGCGTAATAATCGGCATAACACTCGGTATTATGTCGAGCTTCTTGGGAATTGGCGGCGGACCAATCAACCTGGTGGTTTTGTACTATTTCTTTTCGATGTCCACAAAGGTGGCGGCGCAGAACAGCTTGTACATTATTTTGATTTCGCAGATTACAAGCGTTACGACAACATTGTTCACATAAACTGTTCCGGAATTTGAATGGCTCTGGCTGGTTCTAATGGTGGCCGGAGGGATCGGCGGGGGTGCTGTAGGTAGGAAAATCAACAAGAAGATTGATGATAAGCATGTAGAGATTCTATTTATCGGGTTAATGTTTACCATTATCGGAATCAGTTGTTATAACACTTGGGCATTGATGAAATAGTGATCTTTTGCTTTATACTACATACATAATCATGCAAGCTGTGTTATGGCAGCAGCGGTGATAAAAACGGCAAATAAGCAGTATAAATTGACAGATAAACAACGGGATCGGGTGAAGAAATATTATGCACCAGTTTTATGTGATGCTTCTAAATGCGAACACACTGTGTTCCGAATTGAGCTGAGCCCTCGACCGGACGCTAATGCGTATATCCGATAAACAAGGACGCAAATTGACATATCTGCACTATTTTAAAAAGGATTTTTGCAACTTTTAGCGCATTTTCTTTGCAAGATGAGCCAATTCTCTTATCTTATTTCAATTTTCGGTTTGTACAATTCACAAAAGTGGCGATTTAGCATTCGGTTAATTCTGTTGTT
>NZ_JXXK01000038.1 GCF_000949455.1 Ruthenibacterium lactatiformans
GTCACTTATTGTTCTGCAGCTTCTGTTCCCCATGCCTCAAACTGCGTGAGCGCCGGGAACGGAGAAGGATCATCCGCTTTTTTCAGATGCCTGAGCGTCAGCCATTCCACTGTACGTGCTTTGATGTCAAACGCCTGTGGATGACTCTCCTTTTTCAACTCCAACGTTTCTTCGCTGCCGTCCGAAAACGCGACGACAGCGCTTTCCCACCAGCTGTCGTGCGGGAAGTCCGCCCGCAGTGTCAGCCGCAGTTCGTCGATGCCCACCGGCCTGCCGAAGGAAAGCGTCCATTCCGCGTTCGGGTCCCGGTTGATGCCCCAGCTCTGGTAAGGCCATTCGCCGTGAGAGCCGTTTTCATAAATGCCGTCGATTGCATTGTAGGCCGCGAACACAGCCTCCCCGCGTGTTTCCACATTGGCCCTCGCATGCGGGTAAATGCCCGTATCGCCGTGCCGGTCATAGGGATTGAACGCCAGGTTCCGCCGCGCAGCGACCTCTTCCGGGCGGGCGATGCGCGCACGGATAAGGTGGCGGCGGCCGGAAAAGCTCTTGGGTGAAAAGACGATGCGGTCATCGCCATGCGGAATCCTGTATTCCACCTCTGGCCGTGTAACATATACCAGAGCCGGCGCCAGCGTATCCTCTAATTGCAGTACATAGTACCCACCCGCTTTGCTTACCGAAAGCATAATGCGGTCGCCCGGCTCGTATTCTTCATCATAAACCAAGCTCGTTTGTTTTTCTTCTGCGCAGGCCGCTTTTGTCTGCCCCATTGCGCTTAATACCTTTAAGCTGACTGTTTCCAACTTCATCCCATCCTTTGTTTGGTTTCTCTCATTTTACAGAAACACCAAATCACCAATACATCTCCCAATTCGGATTTTTCAAACGCGTCAAAGCCTCCATAAAATAATAGTCTCCCCAGATTACGCACTCGTCCACACCTGCGTTCACACAGGTATTATAAGGTGTTTTCTTGGCATAGGTGCCATGAAGCAACTGTCCGTTGGAAACACAATCATTTTTTACCTGATAACCACGTATTAGTGCCGCCACCAACCTTTTTGCCAAAGAGGTATAATACTCCGCATCTTCCTGAGGCAGGTATTTACTCATCTCTAAAAAGCCACAACAAACAATGGCCGAAGAAGAAGAATCCCTCGGCTGATCGGCTTCATCTCCATTCCCAAAGCCAAGATCCCAATAGGGACACAGATCGTCAGGCAAGTGGGTCAGGAAATATTGAGCAATACGTTTAAAATAGTTGATATATTCAGCTCTCCCTGTGTTTTTATAGGCGATAGCCGTACCGTAAACCCCCCACGCCTGGCCGCGCGCCCAAGCAGAGCTGTCGCGGTAGCCCTGACAGGTCGCGCCGCGTACAAAACCTCCTGTATTCGAATCAAAGAACACTGTATGCCAAGTAGAACCATCTTCCCGAATGATATGCTTCATGGTGGTGTGGATATGTTTTTCTGCCACTTCCCGATATTTCCCATCCCCAGTGACCTCAGTGGCCCAATATAGAAGCGGGATATTAAGCAGGCAGTCAATAATCAGGCGGTGGTTATTAGGGTCGTCCATGGTACCCCAAGCCTGGATGTATTCACCTATTGGTCGATAACGAGTGATCAACTGGTTAGCGGCCTTCAGGGCAGCCTCGCGCGCCGAGACGCTTCCAGTGAGCTTGTAGGCCGCCACACAAGAAGGAATGTACAAAAATCCCATATCGTGGTGGTCTACGTAGTGTTTGATGTTAATACGTTTTAAAAACGAGTCCACCTGACAATCCCCTGCTTTACGGAACAAAAAGCGATCACTGTCATTTTTCGCATTTTCATAAGCCAACCACACTTCGCCCGTCCAGAAACCTGGGGTCCAGTCTGTGTTAGGTCCTGGTGTGTAAAAATTATGTTCACTGTTCGCTGCGGGAAATTTAGCCTCAAAGGCCGGCAGATTATTTCGGACCTGATCCACACACTGCTGCAGCGCAGCGGTCACTTGTTCCGGTGTCACCTCCGGGAACCGCAGAACCCGCTCAAGGGGTATCCATTTATCTATCATTATGACCATACCTTTCCGCCACGCTTCAAGAGGCCAAAGAGCATGAAGCACGGTGCCTCTAACGCAGCAAATCGTAATTTGTTAAAACAGGCTTAAGAATGCAGGCTCACTACACAGCATGTAAGGGTGCGTGGACTCAGCTTTGTGCGGGACTGAGCCATTTGCGAGCCGGATACTGCTTCAAGCATCAGCAATTAGAGTGTTAAACCCTACAACCTTATCTTTGGAGAAACAGCCTGCTTCAATCTTTCAGCGAGTGTCCAGTCCCTGCCTGTTCCCTTAAATACTGTTTTGAGGGGACGCATTATATGCAAAATCGTTTACCGCATCTGCTGTAGCATGGGTGTCCAAAATCTTTTATCGTTGCCTGCATAGCCAATACGAATAGCGGACACAAAAAAGCGATTATCGCCGTCGCCAAGATGCTGTTCATCGCAATTTACAATATATTCAAGAAGAATGAAACCTACAACGCTGAACTCTACCGTAAGAGCGACCTGCCCTCCTACACACCGGAAGGTTTCTGTGGAAGATGCCATCTTCATCCGTCAGCGCCAAAGCTGTTTGCTTACTGCCTCCCCTACCGCTCAGGTTTTAAGCAAACTTTTAATTTTCCCCGCTCTTTGATGGGCTCGGTTTTGTGCGCCCTTTTTCAGAACGGTGCTTAGATCAAAATGTTTCAATCTTCTTCTTTGTCACCATTGCAACACTATCATTTGCCGCGATGCCTGGTTTAGGTCACAGGCCATCACACGGCCCAGCCCGTAAGCGCCACAAATCCCATTGTAGTCCTCAGTATTTCCCACGTCCTGATACAAAAACACCACTCCATGGCGGCGTCCGTTGGCTTCGATTACAAAACCCTCAGCCTGTTGCGGGACAAGCTCATGGGAATACGCTTCGTTGTACACAGACTGCGGTGTAATTCTCACGGGAGATGTATCCCGGCGGCGTACCAGAATTGTGGTCATGGCCCCGCAGTTTTCAGCGTTGACCGTCAGGTCCGGCACCTGCTTCATTTTGTTATAATGCCTTGCCAGCGGAGCGGTTCCCAGTTTCATGCGAACAAACTGCTCCTGCGCAAAAAACTGCATCGAAAAGCGACTCGTGGCTCCGATCCCTTCCAGCCCTTGGGATGTCGTATTTAGACGAACAGTTTCCGCAAAGTGGAAGTGCTGCGACGTCTCCCGCGGATGCCGCCCAATCCAAGTGTCATTAATCACAAATATATCGGAGGAGACCACCAGTATCCGACGGCATAGCAGTATCCCCTGAGCGACATAGCCGGTATGAGAGCCTTCCACAAAGAAATATTCGCCCTTGTGGCAGACCCTGTTTGGAAGGGCCTGGGGCAATGTCCGATAACCCCAGGAATCGATGCTGTCCGCGTATTCCTCTGCGTCCGCCAGGGGAACATTGTGCGCGGCTGCGGATTTCAGCCAATACCGCTCCTGCGTATCAGTATAAGTGTAGCGCCCGCCATCAGTCAAGATTTCCTCCCCGTCCAGCCACAGTCCCACATGCAGTTTATCCTGATGGCCGTGGCCACCACCTAGTGGGCCATTTTTAAAGTATAGCCAGTCCGCTTTGATGTCCCAGCCAGTACGCAGAATTACCTGTCCACTGGAAGAAAGCTCTGTCACGCCTCCTTTGAGTGCCTGCGGTGCAATGGACTGATACCGGACATCTTCTTCAGCCCCTAACAGCCAGATACTCTCGTAGTCCAGTCGGTCAAAGGCCCCGCCTTTCAGCACACCATCCTCCAGCAGAAGTGCAGCCTGAGTCAGAATATCCCGCACATCGGTGTCATCGGAATCGCCCACCATCGGCTGGTGATGTGCCGGCGTCTGCAACAGCATAGTGGCATAAGCAGCCTTTCGAATTATCTCTATTTCCTCTTGTGAGAACAGTGTATCTCCCCACAGACGCGCTAAACGCAGAGCCTCCAGGGTACTCATCAATACCTCATTGTGATACATCGGGGAAGCTTCCCACTGCATCCCGTCATCCATAAACTGCGTGTGCAGCGCCTTTCTCAGAAAGAGTCTAGCCCGTTCCACATCCTCCGGACGATTCAATAGCCAAGCCACCATATACAGGCCAGTGTACTCCATTACGCCCCAATTGCTTTTAGTGGAAAAACCTATGCGAGGGTTTTCCGCCAAGCGGTTTGCATGTATCTCCAGGCCCTCCAGAAAACGCTCCACCACCTGCGGAGTCACAGCAGCGCTGCGAGCACACAAGGCCATAGCCCGTACCCAATAATCTGCCCGGAGGCCAGCATCGAGCGTACGCCAAGTGGTATCCGCCGCATCTTTCCTCCAAGGCTCTTTTTCGATCCAATCTGTCAGCTGGTTCACAAAGCATTCGGCGTAAGTCTCGTCTCCGGTCAGGGCGTACGCCTGCCCGAGACATATCCAATAGCGGTGACGGTTCATCTGAAAAGTGAATTCCTGATCTCCATTGAGCACAAAGCCCCAGTCGATTCCATTTTCAAAGTGTACTGGCTGATACGTCTGCTCCATATCCCAAGGCAACTGGAACAAAAAAGTGTTCTCTCGCAATTCACCAGCCGTTTTCATCGTCAAGGCGCAATCTTGCGGCCACAATGCCCGGCACAGCGCGGCGCGTCGTTCCAACTCGTCGCGCTGCGGTGCCATGGTCTCGCAGAAGCGCCTCCACTGGACCTCTCTTGGACCAGTCATATTGATTCCACCCCCCTCCGCCAATTTTCGGCAAATCCGTCTTTCTGGCGATTCATCCATGCTATTACACTATCTTCCATCTGTCGAGCTAAGCGTCGGTTCTCTGGCACGTCCAACGCCAGAGGATGCATCTGCTGAGGATCGGCCGCCGTGCAGTACAGGTAACGAGCCGGCCGGGGCATCACATCATAGCCCAGTTCAATCACATAGGTGTAGTCCTGCGTGCGCACCCCGCGCCATCCGAACGCCTTGGGATCCTTGCCCGCCCGAGCAAAATTTTTCAAAAAGATATCCCGGCCTGGGCAGGCACACAAATAGCTGGCCTTCTCCAGATCCTCCTTTTCTGTGAGCAGGTAAGACGAGCAATCCTCGCCCTCCACCGTGGAAGGAATGGATACCCCCAGAATCCCCAGCAGCGTAGGCGTCATATCTTGGCTGGCGATGCAGGTGCGGCACCGGCGTTTTTCATTGCCGGGAACGCGCACAACAAAAGGAATGCGAATAGATTCCTCATACCAGACGTACTTTCCAATGAGGCCATGAGAACCCATCATGTCTCCATGGTCCGCCGAGAGCACGATTACTGTGTCATCGTATAAGCCGGCATTTTTGAGGTATGCTACCAGACGGCCAAACTGATCGTCTAAACCGCTGACCGCCGCATAGTACTGCCGGGTAGCGAGTTTCATCTGCTCTGGTGTATAAGGCACCGGCTCCCCTGTATGATGATGGATATCTTTCAGGCACACGTTATCTTTCAGCGTTACATCAGGATACAAATCCAGATACTTCTGCGGTACTTGATCGTATGGACTGTGGGGTGGGTTCCAAGAGATGTATAGCGCGAACGGCCGCTCCTTATCCCTAACGTCTCTCAGGTATTCGATGGCCTTGCTGGTCTCATGCTGCACTGACCACTCATCCGCACAAATCATCTTCGGCGTGTCTCGCCAGTAATGGGGCTTCAGGTGGACGTCGTAAGTACCGTAGGAGTACCAGTAGTCAAAGCCATGGCGACGCACCCCCGGCGGCGTAAAGGCGTCCCAGTTCCGTGCGCCGGAAACGGGTTGCCGGCAGTGGTTCTGCTCCGGCTCATCCAAATGCCACTTACCGATGTAGGCGGTCTGATAATCTGCATCCTTCAGCATCTGGCCCACTCCGATCTCCTCGTCTTTCAACCGCATGGACAGACCGTTTTTGCAGTTGGTAAAAATCCCCATAGAGAGTGGGTACCGGCCAGTTATCAGGCTGGCACGGTGAGCTGTGCACACCGGGAAAGTACTGAACGCATGGTCACAGTAGGTTGCATCGGTGCAGAACGCGTCCATATTGGGCGTGTGCACTGGGTCAGCCTGAGCGTAGCCTATCGCATCGGCCCGCCACTGGTCCGCAAAAATGAACAACAGGTTTTTCTTTTTATTCATCGCTTTACCTCAACCGTACTATCCACTTCACGGGCCAACCGAGCTTCATCCAAATTGATACCGAACCCTTTTTTCCACTGAATAAAAATAGGGTTGTGAGTACTGTCAGTGGCAAGATCGTTGACACAACGGTAATAAAAATCAGATTCCCTCCGCTTCTCGGTAGCCTCTACCCAACGAGCGCCCAGCCCGGAGGCCAACTGCTGCCAGATGGAGGCCGACGGCCCTACTAAGCTGTCGTCGCCGACCATCAAACCGGCCCCTAGTTCCCGAATTCGGCCCGCCAATATCACTGCGTCGATGATGGAACCCGCGGAATCCGGATGGATGTTGTAAATCCCGCCCATCCCCCGGCAGATTCGTTTGATGGAGTCGCGGGAGCCCCGCATGGGATAATCCGGGATCAGCTGTAGTGGGGCCACCCGCTTTTGCAGTTCCACCCACTCGGGGATCTCCAGAAAAGCCGGGTCCTCACAAGCATCCAACCCTGCCTCCCGCAGCTGATCCAATTGCCGGGCAATCCATTCTAAAGAGACGCCGGCTCTCGCGTCCGGGCGGTAGCCGCAGTTCACATCACCGATAAGGAACGTCTCCTCCGGCGAGCAATAACGGCGCACCGTGCGAATCACCTCACAGTCCAACCGGGTGTCGCCGAACAGCTTCACCTTGATATACGCGGCCTTTCCCTCCTGCCTCGCCCATTGGGCGCTTTCTGCCACCTCGTCCATCTGGTCGCTCAAAATCACATGCACGCCGCAAACAGCCTTGCTTTCCTGCAGCCCAAGCAAATGATTCGACGGTACGCCCTGCAATTTTCCACACAGGTCCACCAGGGCTATCTCCATCATTTCTACCAGCTGTTCCGGCCACTCGCCTTGATGGCGGCGATTTTCCAGTGCTGCCCGGCCAGCGTCTAGGCCCAGCAGACAAGAAACAGCGGTACGCCAGGGCTCGAGGCTTGCTTCCGGGCAGTTCACTGACAGGATACACTCGGCGAAGCCGGTGTTTTCCCCGCTGGATACCGCCGCAATCACATCCTGTCGGCTGGTCCAGGTGGCACAGCTAAACCGCTTGACCGCCTCAATATTTTTCAAGTAAAGCCGGATGGAGTCCACCCGGCCCGGAATCCTTGACAGTCTGTCTAAAATCTCTCGCCGCCGTTCGTCATAAGCTTGCAAATTTATTTCCATAATTGAATCATCCTTTCACACCGCCGGTCAGTCCGCCAACAATATATTTGCTCAACAGCAGATACAAAATAAAGGTAGGCAGAAAAACAATGATCACCGAGGCAAATAAGCCGCTCCAATCGCCGCTGTACTGCATACCATTAATCATGGAGAACAGCCCTAAAGCCACCGGCCGCAGCTTATCGGAGTTGACGAACATCAGAGATAGGAAATATTCGTTCCAAATATTGATGAAGTTAAAGATGGTCACTGTCACAAGGCCTCCCTGTGCCATGGGGAACACGATACGCCAGAAAGTCTTGGTTGGGCGGCACCCATCGATAGCTGCAGCTTCTTCATACGAGCGGGAAATGTTTTCGAAGTAAGCCATTAGGAAAATTGTGGTGTACGGGATTTTCGTAGCCACGAACAGCGCAATCAACACAATGCGGTTGGTCATCTCTGCACGCAAAAGTCCAGCTTGGGCCACAATCATGTAGAGGGGAATAATCACCATGATGACCGGCACACCGGTGGTAGCAGCCAAGGCGGTTTTGATAACCTTGGCGCCGGGGAAATTGAACCGCTGCAGCACATAAGAGTACGGCGCGCAGATTAAAATCAGAAATGCACAAGACACCGCGGCATAAAGGAGTGAATTCAGGAAAAACACTGACACATTCGATGAAACCCATGCCCGAGAGTAGTTTTCAAAATGTATGCCGCTGCTGAATTCAAAAATTGTCCCTTTGAAAATGTCAGCGGGTGTGGAGAGACTGGCGGCAACCACCCAAATTAGTATGACGGCGGTGAACCCCACCCAGGTAACAAGCAGCAGATATCCGGGAATGAGGGAGAGTTCCTTTTTCAAGCTGTAGGAGGCTCCCATCCGCGATTCCTTTTTCTTTGTCTTCAACATAGTGGGCCTCCTTAAAATTCCAAATCATCGTCTTTTATCAGACGGTTCACCACGGTAAACACCAGAACGATAAACAGGCATAACATTACACCTATGGCTGCTGCCGTACCAGCATCACGCACCACATCGCCGGTGTTTTCCGCACCAAACAGCTTGTCGTACATGTAAACCATCGGCACAATGGTCGAGGTGTCGGCGGAAATAGGCGAGAACAGCTTGGACCAGATAAAAAAACCGGACACGCTGATGGACCACATGATGACGTTCGTGCGGAAAATCCCTTTCAATAATGGCAGGGTAATGTAGAGGAGCTGCCCCACCTTATTGGCACCATCGATGCTGGCGGCCTCGTAGTAGTCCTTGCCGATGCGCTCGATGCCACTGACCCAAATCAGCATGAAATGGCCAATCATTCCGAAGCAGTATGAAATCAGCAATGCCCAAAACTTATGATCGGCATCCAGCCATTGAACGTCAGCCAAAAAGTCCAAGTGCAATGCTTTAAATAGATTTGTCAGGAATCCATAAGAAGAGTTAAACACATATTGAATCCACATGGTGGCCATGGCTACGGCACTAATTACATTGGGCAGATAGATTGCCGCTTGAAAAAATCTCTTGCCGTGCACTCCACTTTTTAAAATGACTGCCAGCAACAGTGAAGCGCCCAATGTAATGACTCCGCCAATTATAAAAATCTTAAAAAGATTAATCCACGACGTACGGTACAGCGGCGTCTCCATCAGGCTGATATAGTTACCGATTCCATTGAATTTCCACTTATCTGTTGCATCTGTAATCTCCTGGATTGAGAAGAAACTCATTACTATCGTACGGATGATGGGATAGATGAAGGTAGCAACAAAAATCAATGTTGCCGGTCCCGCAAATGCAATGATCATGCTTCGATTTCTTTTCATATGCAGTTCCTTTCCTTGAAAAATGGCGGACAGCGTTAAAACTGTCCGCCATACCTTTGTTATCTGTTATCCCTTGGACGCAGCCAGCATATTATCCACAAATTCCTGTGCTGTGCAGGCACCTGCATACAATTTCATCAGATTTTCCTTCAGCGCCGGGGTAATTTCCGGATTGTTTTCCAAACCGCCGGATGTTGCAAATATTTCCGTGCAATTGTCCATATAGGGTTTTGCGTCCGCCAGTTGTTCAGGCCAGGAAGTATTGTTGATGTCAGCGGGCAGGGATAGACTCTCTTCAGCCAACTTGGCATCCCATTCACCGCGAGTCAGCATCTTGATCAATGCGAAAGCCGCCTCAGGAGCCTTGCATTTATTCGTAATAGCAAAACTCTGATTGCCGATGACCATGGCCTCTAGCCCGTTGATGCCGTTTTCCTGTTCCGGATAGCCGAAAAAACCCCACTGGAAGTCCGGACCGGTAATATTCTTGGTCTCGTTAACCACATACGTGCCCACACAATACATGGCGGCCAAACCGGTGGCCAGTTCTGTATTCTGACCAGTAGGCCATACATTAGAGCCTACCTGGGCAGAAAAATACCCTTTCGAAGCCAATTCCTCAAAGGCCTGCGCGGTTTCCAACACTTCGGGACGGTCCCAATCGCCTTCATTGACCACTTTCTTAACTTCATCAGAACCAATCAAGCGAGCCAGATGCATACCGAACGCTTGCATGGCATAAGCGTCGTCTGTCGTCAGCGGAGTGATGCCAGCATCTTTCAGCTTCTGGCAGGTCTCCAAGAACTCCTGCCAAGTACTGGGTACCTCGGTGATGCCGGCCTGCTCGAACAGAGCCTTATTATACATGTAGCCGTTTGCCTTCATCTGATAGGGAATCTCATACAATTTGCTGTCCACATAATAACTGCGGCTCAGCTCCATCAGAACCGGGTTGGTATCTTTTTCATAATCAGCCTCTTTGACCAAATCCTCCAGACACAGAATGCGTTCACCATAGTTGCTTTTGTTCTGCGCGCCATCAAACATGTCCACTTGCTGATCGGCGTCCAGCGCGGGAATCAGGCCTTCCTTTATACCTTTGCGGCCTTTGAATTGCAAGTCTACAGTAGCGCCAGTTTCCTCTTCGAAGGCTTTCACCGCCTCCGTGATCACCACGCCCTGCGGCTCGGTAGCCTCCCAGTTGGACCAGTACACCAGCTTAACGCCCTCGAACTGCTTTTCGACCGTTTCGCCTCCGCTTGCTGAAGCGGATGTGCTTCCCGACACCGCGGAGCCGGCAGCTGTGCTGGATGTATCAGACGAACTACCGCTGCATCCCGCGAATAAAGTTAGGCTTAAGGTGCCGCAGACAACTAGGCTACTCAGTCTTTTCAGTGCTTTCTTCATTTTTTTACCTCCATTGATATTATATTATTCGAGCGTTCAAAAAAGCTCAAATTACTATGTAAAACGACATCGATGGGACAGTCGATGCGAAGAGGAGGTTCTATATTCTTTACCATGCGATCCACCAAAATATTCAGACCAGTATAGCCTTTCATGTAAGCCGCCTGATTGATCACTGCTTTCAGACGCCGTTCTTTCAATAAACACGTTGTAATACCATTTAAATCAGTGCCTACGACGGATACCTGGTGCTCCATTCCAGCTTCACGTACTGCCTGCACCATCGGCAGGTTATCGTGAGATGTCAATGCATAACATGCTACTGTATCAGGATATTGCCTCAACGCCCGAAGTATCTCCCGGAAGATCATTTCATCTGAACCGGGACCATTGAAGTAGCCTTCCACCGTATGAATTTTCAACGTTGGTTTTCTTTCAGACAAATAGTGAACAAAACTGTTCACCTTATTAATATGAGTTTTTGAATCCAAGCGTCCGCTGGAGAGCAATACACTGCCTGTCTCCGGTGTAATCAACTCTATGAACTCACCAGCTATACAACCTATGGTTTTCTCGTTCGACGGAATACAGTACAACCCTTCTGGCTCTTTAAGCTCATCATCGATCACAACAGTTACAACGCCTTGGGCAACAAGCCGTTGGAGTTGCATAAGAACTCTCGGCTGGCGCGTGTAAGAAAATGTTATCACACCACCATATTCATCATTTCCATCAGCAATCTGTTTGAGAAGTTCATGCTGATGTGCTTCATCCGTGCATATAATCTTTTCCACTTCTACATTCAGGCCTTTTACTTCCTTTATACTGGCTTCTAGGCCTTTCCAAATATAGGAAAAATACAAATCATTATCCTGCGGCAAAATTGCCGCCACACGGCATGTTTTTCTTTTTAAGGAGGCTGCCGCATAATTTATTTCATACCCCATTTCCTCCGCGGTCTGTAATACCTTACGGCGCAGTTTTTCGCTGACACCATCTTTCCCAGACAGAGCACGATGAACCGACACGGAAGAGACGTTTAATTTCGCTGAAATATCTTTAATCGTAATCGGATTATTGTTTTTCAAATGCAACTCACTCGCCATAAGCAAATCGCCCTCCTCGCAGTAGAATCGTTTAATCCTCTTGAATTCGCTGTTTCCGCTTATCTTTTTTATCCAAGGCGCAATATGGACGCGCCCTTGGATTTCGTTTACGTTATCGTTTACGTTATCGTTTGCAAATTAATAATAGCTAATTTTTTCCCCCGAGTCAATGTCCAATTTGCAAAATATTTATTGCTGATTTTCGTCACATACGCCAAGGTCTCAGTTATTTTCTTGACGCTAGACTTTCATCATCTTTCCTATCCCCATGCCTTTTGTTCCTCATAAAGGCTTTAGGGACAGCATGTCGTAGTCCACCCATTATCGTTTTCATCGAAAGCTTTGGTCTAGTATATTTAAACAGTACAGTATGCCGTCACACCTATGCATTGCCTTTTAGCCGCACCTTAAAGTGTAAGTAACCTCCCGCATTATTTGTTCGTGCTACTGTGACGAAAACATTCTCTCTGCTACTGAACCGAATGGTAGGCCGCGCTGGGATCCCAGCTGCTCTCTTAGAAAAGTTCTTTGAGACATCTTTGGATTCGATTTTCATAGCCTAATAACAGATGTTCCCCTTCTTCCCCGACACACTGCACTTTCTTCCACGCGCTCTCCTTCTGCCAGGTTCGAATCAGTTTTCAGCGCTCTTTCGATAGATATACAACCCGCACTCCTTCGCACGTCTTCGGCTCTTTTCCAGAATCGACCGGTCGTTCAGCTTCACTGCATTGTGCCAGATGTGCAGTTCTCTCTGGCGCTAGGCAATGTCCCATCACCGCATGCCGCAGCCTTCCCCCCACCGCATGCCCGCAGTAAGAATCAGCCTGAAGCAGACCTCGTATTTCGTGATTCGCCTTTCTGGAGCCGTGATGAGCTTTTGTATCGTTTCTTCATTCCGCACCGTACGCTATGCCCGCCATACTGGATCGTGCGTGATACAATCCGCTTTCTTTGCATCAGGCAAAATCCCGCATATACAGGAGCGGATGAACTCCACCACTTTTTCTTCTAGAAGTCCGCCTGTCTTCCAGTCTTATTCGGAGCGCATCACAGAAACCCCGTAAAACATCCTTGTTCAAACCCGCCCGCTCGTAATGCGTCTGCGTGCTATTCCGGTC
Organism: Ruthenibacterium lactatiformans; assembly: GCF_000949455.1. Classification (GTDB taxonomy): domain Bacteria; phylum Bacillota; class Clostridia; order Oscillospirales; family Ruminococcaceae; genus Ruthenibacterium; species Ruthenibacterium lactatiformans. The sequence goes on from NZ_JXXK01000038.1 coordinate 12,836, forward strand.
CACGGGCTCTCCGGGAGTGCGCTTAATCTCCCGTTCATACAGTATTGCCTGTTTATTCAGCTGCTTTTGTGTCTGCTTTTCCGTTAAGCCCTTCGGCGGATGTACTGTCTTTTGTGCTGTTCTCAGCCGATTTCTCTGGCAACCGTATCTCCGGGATACCACGTCTATCCTGCTACTGAATCTGCGCAAGATTCGGCTTGAATTTAACTCATGCTTTTATACTATTTGCAAGGTGTTTTTCTTCTGGAGCAACTTATTGTTCAGCAAACACTATTTAGCGCAAAGCATTTAACGTCTAGATAAATGATATATATGATATAAAAAAGATATATTGATTATAATGGGTTTACTTTTGCAGAAAAATAGGATAAAATAATATCGAACTTGATAAAAACAAATAAAAAGGAGTGATTAAGGCAGTATATTTTGTGGAAAATTGTCACACAAAAATCGCGCTCTTCCACAAATGATATATATGATATATCTCAATTGCCGACGAAAATGAAAAAGAAAAAATACACCTTTTTCACGGACATCCGAAGAAACAAAGTCGCTTATGTCATGCTGATCCCAGCTGTTTTGTATACCGTCGTCTTTGGATACTGCACGCTCCCATATATGCTAATTGCTTTCCAAAAGTTCAGTTATAAAACAGGCCTTTTCGGCAGTGAATGGGTTGGCTTAAAAAACTTCCGATTCTTTTTCGGTTCTCAAGATGCACTACGCGTTATCAGCAATACGCTCAAATTAAATCTGCTATTTATTGTATGCACAATTGTCATTTCGGTAACGCTGGCTATCATGATCAATGAGATTCGCAACAAATATTTCAAAAAGGTGGCCCAATCGACCTATCTGCTCCCTTATTTCCTTTCTTGGGTTATCGTGAATTACATCTTATACGGCATCATTGGGAATAAATACGGAATGCTAAATCATATCATTGAATTTTTTGGCGGCACTCCTATCAATTTTTACAATGCGCCGGAATATTGGACCATTATTTTAGTAATCGCAAAAGTTTGGAAAGATCTCGGAATGAACATGGTCATTTATCTGGCCACCCTTGTCGGCTTTGATGAAGAGCTATATGATGCCGCCGCGGTGAGCGGCGCAACGCGCTGGCAAATGTGCTGGAAAATCACATTGCCAATGTTGATGCCGACTGTACTCATGCTAGGAATCATTTCAATCGGGAAAATCTTTTATGGTGATTTCGGCATGATTTATGCACTCGTCGGCGATAATGGAATTCTCTACAATGCCACAGACGTAATTGACACTTATGTATTCCGGACGTTGCGCAGCACAGGCAACCCCTCTCAGTCAATGGCAATCAGCCTGTTTCAAGCAATTATGGGGTTTATCTGCGTATGGGGGGCGAACTATATCACTAAGAAGAAATTCCAGGAGGGGGCGCTGTTTTGATGGTTACTGGTAAAAAACGGATCACCTACGGAAAAGTCTTTCTATATTTATTTACAAGCTTAATTGCTGCGTGTTGCTTTCTACCGATTCTGTTAATTGTCATTGTATCTTTCACATCCGAACAGGCTATTGTGCATAACGGATACTCTTTTTTCCCTTCTGAACTGAGCTTGGTTGCCTACAATACCCTTTTTGAAAATGGCGCCGAAGTTGTGCGCTGTTACATCAATTCTGTGTTTGTGACGATATTGGGCACCATTTTGGCTGTGTGTATTACAGCAATGGCTTCGTATGCGCTTGTCACACCTACCGTTAAATACAGCAATGCAATTGCTATGTTCTTTTTTGTTACGATGGTATTCAATGGAGGTATGGTGCCATGGTATATTATCTGTCAAAATATAGGCTTGTCGGAAAATTATCTTGCGTTGCTGATCCCAAACTTGATTTTCAGTCCGTTTAATTTATTCCTTACGCGCAATTACATGCGTGAAATTCCTGTTTCTCTTATGGAATCGGCCAAGTTGGATGGAGCTAATGACGGTCAAGTGGCATTCCGCATTTACTTCCCGCTGTGTAAACCAATTTTGGCGACCGTGGGTTTGTTTTATGGCATTGCTTATTGGAATGATTGGTGGAATACTATTATGTTAGTTACCAACAAGAATATGTATACCATTCAATACTATCTGATGAAGCTGAAATCCGATTTAAATTTCATGCGTACTCTGCAGGGCGGCGGAATCGGTGGCGGATATCCGCCCTCTGAATCGTTGCAGATGGCAACTGCTGTTATCACCATTGGCCCATTGATTCTACTTTATCCTTTCCTACAAAAATACATTGTGAAGGGCCTTGTCATTGGAAGTGTCAAAGGGTAAGTACAAAACATAGTTTCCGATCTGCGCAAATTACGCAGAAATCAGAAATAGCAGTCTTAAAACAAAGGAGGAAAAATAATGAAAAAGAAACTCATATCCATTCTTGCCGCTATCTTGAGCATGGTAATGCTGGCAAGCTGTGGAGCAACCAGCACATCTACCAGCACGGAAACCAGCGGCGTTCCGGCATCCACTGCCTCCGGAGAAAAAACAGTAATAACCTATCTGCGTCCCGGCAACGAAGTAGAGCACAATGCTGAACTTGTGCAGGCCATTAACGATAAGCTGGATGCCGACGGCACCGGACTTCAGCTTGAAATCAAATATATTTCGTCCGATGTATTTCAGGACAAGGTCAATATGATGCTTTCCAGCGGTGAGGAATTTGATTTGCTTTGTATCATGGAGGATCAGACACCGTTCACCTCTTATATTGCTAGTGAAGGTATTACGCCTATCACACAGTATGTAGAGCAGTCGGAAAATTTGAAGCGTGTAATTCCAGAATATATGTGGGAATCCGCGACTGTCAACGGCGAAATCTATACGATTCCTGCCAATTGGTGTGAACAGGCCGACCAGAACAACGGCATCACCATTCGCCGCGAAAAATTGGAAGAATTCGGTTTAGAGGCGCCTCAGACGATGGACGATCTGCTGAATATGTGCAAGGTATTCACAGAAAATTGGGACGGCTCCAACAAGCCTGTTGTCATTCCTATGTACAAGGAACCTTTCACCTATCTGTTCCGCACTCTGGACACCTATCCTTTCACCGTACAGAAAGATTTGATTTTCATTGACCAAGAAGGAAACGTCAAGAACTGGCTGGAGACAGATGAGTTTCGCCAGTGCGCTGAGTTCTTCCGCACACTGTATGAAGGCGGCTATATTCCTGAAGATGTACTCTCCTCCGGCTGGTCCAGCTGGAATACAATGCTGACGGGCGATTTCATCTGGGTCGATCAATGCCAGCTATGGGATACAGTCGACGTATGGCAGGAACGCATTCCCGGCGTTGAGTTGGACACCATCTACCTGAATGAGGATGCTCCTCAATTCCGTTCCAGCTCTTTCCGTAATGACACCGCGGTATCCTCCACCTCTCAGCATCCTGCCGAAGCAGTTCGCTTTATGGACTGGATGTATTCCTCCCAAGAAAATTATGATTTGATGGTCTATGGTGTAGAGGGCTTGACATGGAACGATGAGGGAGAACATCTTTATAGCAAAAACGATCCCACCTTTGAATTCAATGCGGATTGGATGATTGGCAATCTGGAGTACGTCCGTTATCAAAAGGGCACCTATGATAAATTCATCGAAATCATGGGCAAAGAAAAGCCCGACGCGATCAACAGCGTCGTTTTAAACTTCGTGTTCGATCCCAGCAATGTAGCGGACGAATATGCCGCCTGTCAGGCCGAAGTTGTTCAGAGCATTTATCCGATCAAACTGGGACTTGTTTCCTATGAAGAGGGATATGAAAATGCTCTGGCCCGTATGCAGGCCGCTGGAATAGATGCAGTCGTCGCGGAATACCAGAGCCAGCTGAATGCCTATCTGGGCAAATAATCTTCGAATTGTCATTATTATAGCCAAAGTCGTCCCAGTCCGGCCCTAAGACCGGGCTGGGATTTGTTTAGGAGGGGCTTCTATGGAGCGCATGACTCTCAACGGTATCTACAAACTGAAGTATTTTGATTACGATACCTTTCACATTGAAAATGTGATGTGCGACAATTTTTTCCCAAACGACTGGATTGACGCAAACGTACCGGAAGATGTGCACACAACATTGCGACGGTATGGATATTTGAGTGGACATTATTATGACAAGGACCTAGATCAAGAGCGATGGATTGACGAAAAGGACTGGGTCTATTTCCGCAGCTTTGTTGCAGATGAGCGCTTATACGGTCATGCTTGTACATTGTGCTTGGAGGGTGTGGATACGCTCGCCCGCGTTTGGCTCAATGGGACATTGCTTGGGACATGCCAAAACATGTTCCGGGAATACACATTTCCCGTGGGTGATGCACTTCTGTTTGGGCAGGAAAACCGCCTTGTAATACAAGTGCTCTCGCCTCTGGGGCATACCGCAAGCACAAGTAAAAAGGGAATTTACCCCGAAGATGATGCCACACGTATGCTTCTTCGCAAATCGCAAATGAATTGGGGATGGGATTTCTGTGGTCATTGCCTTACAGTTGGTCTGTGGAAATCCATTTATCTTAAAACCTGCGATGAAGCTGCATTGTCCGATGCACGCTTAACAACTGAGACGCTTGATGCCAAAGAGGCAAAACTGCATTTAAGCTGTACAGTACAAAACGGCAGTGCGGAGGATGAAGTAGAAATAAAGCTATCTGCCAAAGGCGTTCCCGTATGTATACACCGCTTGACAGCCGATGAAGCCCGAGACTTTTCATTTACACTCAAGGAACCTCGTCCGTGGTGGCCCCGTCCTTATGGCGACCCTTTTTTGTATGACGTATGCATCCAGTTGCTGCATGGTGGCGCAACCGTGGATAAAAAAGAGTTTCATTTCGGATTGCGCATCGTAGAACTGCAACAGAACTATGAGGATGGCGGACGCAGCTTTTTGTTTCGAATCAATGACCGACGGCTGTTCCTCCGAGGCGCGAACTGGGTGCCCTTGAACTGTATTTACGCCGAGATTCGTTCCGAGGACTATGATCCTGTGTTTGCCCGCGTGCTGGATTCCAATCTGTCTATGTTGCGGATTTGGGGCGGCGGTATTTATGAATCGGAACATTTTTTAGATTTGTGCGATAAGCACGGCATTCTGGTTTTCCAGGATATGATGCTTGCCTGTGGAATTTTCCCTCAAGACGAAGCATTCCTTCGTCTGGTGTATGAAGAAGTTTCCGAGGTTGTGCGGCGAAATTACAATCGCGCTTGCATTGTGATGTGGTCTGCGGATAATGAGCTTGACGAGGCTTACCGCTGGTATGACAAGCTGGAAGAATTCCCCACAAACCGAGTCAACCGCGAAGCAGTCCAGCGTGCGGTTCTTGAAAACGATACTTCCCGTCCATTCCTTGTCAGCTCGCCGTGCAGCCCCTTTCCCGAAGAACCGGGCGCGGAGGATCCCAATTCGGATTTACAGGGCGATATGCATTTATATCTGACACGCTTCAAAAAAAGCGATGAATACTATTATAAAAAAATTCTGGATTACAAGCCGCGCTTTATGAGCGAATACGGATTCAGCAGCCTTCCAGCAGAGCCCTCGTATTCTCGCTTCAACTTCAGACACGGTACATTGGATTTGACACGGAATCCTTGGCTGGCACAATTGGATTGGCTTTCCTCCATCGGCAAGACCAACGATACAGAGGCCCTCATTTATTATACACAGTTTACGCATGCACAAGCGCTCAAATACTGGATTGAGTATCTGCGATCGCTCAAGTGGCACTGCGGCGGTTCTTTATACTGGAAATTCAATGATCCCATTGCGCCGAACCGAGAAGATATGTTGTTCCCCTCTTTGATGTCATCGCTGGATTTTTATGGCCTACCCAAAATGGCGTATTACTACGCTCGGCGTGCCTATGAGGATCGTGTACTCTGCTTCCGCGAGCAGACAGATGGCAGCCTGATAATATATGGATGCTCTGAAACTACTGACGATTTGGACGGAGAACTGGAGGTGAGATTGACCACTTATGAAGGTAAGGTCCTGTGGAATCTACGTCAGGATGCTTGCCTGGCTGCCGACAGCGCTGTTCCGCTTGCCATCGTTCCGAGTGCTGTCCTATCTGCAGTACCTTCATATTGTTGCTATCTGGCCGCCGTATTCAGTGATGAACGCTGCAGCAGATTAAAAAACATTTTTCATCTGACGGCGATTGGGGAATGGGATCACGTCGCTTTGCCTCAGGCTGCATTGCATGTTGATATCCATATGGTCTCTTCCTGTGAATTTGAACTGATTATTGATACCGATGTTTTTGTACAAGATGTTGTTATTGAAGCACTAGATTGCGATGTATACTATTCCGATAATGCGTTTTGCATGGAAAAGGGCGAACGTACTGTCATACGTGCGCGGATAGCGAACAATGTTCCTGATTGGCTGTATGTGCGGGTACGCGCCTGTAATGCAAAATCAATTTGTTTTGGCTTAGCGCCGAAAGGGGATTGCAATGAAGTTTGATTTAATTGACTGGAGCGCACAGGATCTGCACTGTTTCGATGAACTGGCTCCTCTGCTGCACACGGAACGCGGCTCTGGCGGACTTCCGCTACGGTTACGCAAAGCTGACACACCAGGCTGTATGATGCAGAATGGAGAAGCCACGGTGTTGTATTCTGTCCGTGCCCAGATTTGGCGCGAACTCGGTATCTTGTGCGGTGAGGCGGAACACAGCGACAGTTTTTTTAAAAAGGAAGTTCCCTGTTACAAGGATTTGGGGGTGATGCTGGATTGTTCCCGCAACGGTGTGCTCACCACACAAACAGTCGAGGAATTGATTCGCCTGTTGGCGCTGATGGGGTACACCTCGCTTCAACTGTATACCGAAGACACCTACCGCATCGATGGGCATCCCTATTTTGGCTACCAGCGCGGCGCCTATTCACGGGACGAATTGATGCAAATGGATAAATATGCAGCGATGTTCGGAATCGAACTGGTGCCCTGCATCCAGACACTAGCTCATCTGGAGTGTGTGCTGCGCTGGCAAGAGTATGCAGACGTGCGTGATATCGATAATATTTTGCTGGTGGATGAACCAAAAACCTATGAACTCATTCGTGACATGTTTTGTCAAATGGCCAAAAGCCTGCACAGTCGGCGCATTAACATCGGCATGGACGAAGCACATATGCTTGGCTTGGGAAAACATCTGGAACGGTATGGTTACCAGGACCGGATGCAGATTATGCTGCGCCATTACCGTCGTGTAATAGATATTGCACACGAATTTGGATATGAACCGATGATGTGGTCTGATATGTTTTTTCGCCTGGCAACACATGGTGAGTATTATACCGATGGAGAACTTGTAGTGGATCCTTCCATCCGAAATATCGTAGGCAACGATGTAACGCTGATTTACTGGGATTACTATACACTAGAGCAGGAAAAATACGATCATATGTTTGACAGCCACAAAAAGATCTGTGACAAACTGGCCTTTGCGGGCGGTGCCTGGAAATGGGAGGGGCTTTGTCCCAATTCCTGGTATAGTCAAGCGGTGGCACCGGTGGCACACCGTAGTTGTTGCCGCAGCGGAATACAGCAGGTGATTATCACTGCATGGGGTGACAACGGAGATGAATGTTCCCTGTATTCGGTTCTTCCGGCCTTTTTACAATGGGCAGAATTATGTTATAATAACAACGATAATGATGAGCTTCTTGAAGCTCGTTTTCGCACTTGTACAGGCGGTTCGTATCGAGATTTTCTCCACCTGGGTGACGCTTCTGTCATGCCGGACAACCCTCCTCCGGGCCGTTGCGGCGTAAACCCCACTCGCGCCTTGCTGTACCAGGACCTTTTGGGCGGCTTATTCGACGCCCATGCAGAGTATTCGCAGGCAGACTATCTGCGGGCTTGCGCTCGCCGCATGGAAAAGTGCCGGGATCACGCGCCACAGCGTTGGCAGTATTTATTTGAAACACAACGTATTCTGGATGGCCTGTTAGCTGAGAAGTGTACATTGGGGCTGGATATCCGCAGCGCATACGCCAAGCGCGATGCCAACGGACTTCTAAACTGCCGGAAACGCGCTCTGGCACTTTTACCTTGTATTGAAGCTCTGCTGCACGCAGTAGAAGAGCAATGGTTGCATGAAAATAAAATTTTTGGTCTGGACATATTGCAGCTGCAATTGGGAGGCCTTAAAGAGAGAGTTTTGTTTGCGGCACGCCGTTTACAAGACTTTGCCCAAGGGCGCTTCGAGAGGCTGGAAGAACTGGATGAGCCGCCGCTTCCATTTTATGGAAGCCAATGCACCGATAAAGCGGTGGTGTCTCCTGCCTGGCGCAACATCGTTTCAGCGGGCAATCACTGAATCTATTTCATCACTGGAAGGTGTGATCTGAGTGAAGCAGCTGCCGCTTTATGAACAAGTCCACAAAATGATTTTGAAACAGATTGATACCGGAGAGTATCCGCCCGGTGGACGGCTGCCATCTGAAAAAGAGCTTGAAAAACTTTATCATGTTAGCCGTATTACCGCCCAAAAGGCCATGAATCTTCTTGCAGAAGATGGCCGTATCGTACGTTTACCAGGCAAGGGATCGTTTGTAATCGACAATGCCGCGGGTATATCCAGCGCATCGGCAGAGAAACAGCCCTTAATTGGGTTGATATTGGATGAATTCAGCCCAAGCTTTGCTTACCATATTTTGCATAGCATTCAGTCCGCCTGCGAAGAAGAAGGCTATAGCATGGTGTTGCGCTGTTCCAGTGGCAGTTTGGAACGCGAAACGAAAGCGATTGAGGATTTGGTGGCACTGGGAGTGCAGGGCTTGATTATCATGTGCGTCCACGATGAAAATTACAATGAACGTATTCTCCAGTTGGTTCTTGACAAATTCCCGGTTGTTACGATTGATCGCCAGCTCAAAGGACTGTCTGTACCGTTCGTAGGTACAGATAATGTTAGTGCTGCACGGGAACTCACCTGCAGCCTTTTAAAGCAGGGCTTTCGCAGTATTGCTCTGGTACGGCCCAAGGCACATGAAACCGTTACCTTGTTGGACAGGCAGAAAGGGTTTCAACAGGCCTTCAATGATTACGGTTTGGTTGCAAACGAATCGCTGTGGATCACAAATCTTCGCTCTTCTTTGCCTGAAAGTGCAGGTGAAGCTTATTGGAAGCAGGATATTTCTATAGTTGATGAATATCTGCGTACACATCTTCAAACTGAGGCTTTCATGGTCAGCGAATACACGCTGGCCCGTATTTTAAAGTATTGTTTGCAGAAGGCCGGACGATATCGTGATGACATGATTGCTTGTTTCGATAGCCCTGAATCTTTTTTAGAGGAAGCTGAATTCACTCACGTTGCGCAGGACGAAAACGCAATTGGTAGAACAAGCATGGAACTGCTGCTCAAAACGATCCGGGGACAAGAACATCCATCAGCGGTTTTGGTGCCATATCAAATTATTCAACGACATGAACGGAATTGGGGGTAAAGCGGGTATGGAAATACCCGAGATTTTAAAACAGAAGGTCTCTGAGCTGGAGGAGTATTACCTTCGCTGGATGCCAGAGGTCGCACCGCTTGTGCGGCCCTGTTTCTTAAATACAATTGAAACTACGGTTAAACATATTGACGATGATTATTTTGTCATCACCGGCGATATACCGGCAATGTGGTTGCGGGATTCCGCTGCACAAATTACACATTATGTGCGCTACGCATCTGGAGACAAGGCTTTGTTGCATATTGTGGAGGGCGTGTTGCGCCGTCAGGCGCACATGGTTCTTATAGATCCATATGCCAATGCTTTTAATGAGCATCCAAACGGCCACTGCTTCGCACGCGATTTAACTGAGATGCATCCATTTGTGTGGGAGCGCAAATACGAGGTAGATTCCTTGTGTGCCCCTATCTATCTGCTGCATCACTATTGGAAGACTACTGGATTGACTGGTGCGTTCGATGCCCAGACATACGCCATGTTGGTGCGCATTTGCGAGGTATTCTCGCTTGAGCAGCACCACGAAAATTCACCTTATTCTTTCGAACGCCAGAATTGTGTTGAAACAGATACGCTCCCCTGCGCAGGGCGGGGAACACCTGTTGGTTATACCGGAATGACTTGGTCCGGGTTTCGTCCATCAGATGATCGATGTGTCTATGGCTATTTAATTCCAGCGCAGATTATGGCTGTGAAGGCATTAAAATATGCGGCTGAAATGTTACGTGTTATTTATCTTGATGACGTAGAGGCCACAAAGTGCATTGTCCTTTCCAATCAAATTGAAACCGGTATACAGCAATACGGCATTGTGCGACACCCCCTGTTTGGGGAAATTTATGCTTATGAAACCGATGGTTTGGGAAACTATCTACTTATGGATGATGCGAATTGTCCGAGTTTGCTGTCACTTCCGTATCTTGGATACACTACGCCAGAAGATAAAATTTACAGTAACACCCGTGCCTTCATTTTGTCAGAGCAAAATCCGTTTTATTACAGTGGGAAAGTTCTCCGTGGCGTAGGCAGCCCGCATACTCCATCCAACCATGTATGGCCGCTTGGCATTATAATGCAGGCGCTTACCAGTTCCAATCCGGGAGAGATACGCAGTTGTATCACTCAACTGACGTTCAGCCACGCTGGTACAGGATACATGCATGAATCTGTCCACGTGGATATTCCTATGCGCTATACCCGATCCTGGTTTGCATGGGCCAACAGCCTGTTCAGTGAATTGTTGATTCGCACAAGCGAAACGGGAATTCTCGAAAAGTGAGCGCATACCGCATCTGTTTTACATTTCCGAGTTCAGGTTTACCAGTATGTAATGCCCCAGCGCTGGCGGGATACGCCGGATATCCTGCTTATCCCGCACCAGTGTACTGGCCGCCAGTTTCTTTGGCGCCACCTGGCTCCAGCCAGACGTCGATGTATTTTGCCAGCGTGATGCTCCGGCCCACAGGCTCACCGGGAGTGTGCTTCACCTCCCGTTCGTAAAGAATCGCCAGTTATCTGCCTGTGGTATATCCCCGGCGCAATGAGATCTTGGGCAAAGCGTTTTGCGGAAGCCTGCTTGATATTTTTTGTAATGCTCATTTTGGGGTACTGGGAATCGCCCCGCTTGTTCAGGGACAACGTAACAAAAATCTTTGCTTTTTCGGTTTCTCTGCCTCCCTTCCCTCCTTTTTTTGCCCGTCCAAATAGGCATCATCAAATTCAACAACGCTGGAAAGCACATGGGTGCGCTCCCTCTGCTCCATCGCTGAACGCAGCCCCCGAAGCATTCCTCAGGCCGTTTTGTAGGTCACCCCAATCAGATTGGCCAACTGAATTGCGGAGATACCACGTTTATCCGGAGCCATGACGTATATGGCGAGAAACCACTTTGTCAAACAAACATGGCTGTGGTGCATAACCGTTCTTGCAGTTACAGAATTCTGGCGTTGACAATAGGTGCATTGATATTTCCCGTTTGACAGCAAACAGCCATGTTTGTGCCCAAACTTTGGACAGACAAAGCCCTCCGGCCAGCGCTTTGCGGCCAGATTAGTTTCGGCAGTGTTCTTCTGTCCAGAAACGATCCTAGAACTCTCGCAGCGTAAGTTTCTTTTTCTTCAGCGAAATGCTTTTCCTCCCTTTTGCGTTTCATTCCTGAATTCTACACCGTTTGCTGTACCATATTGCGGGCTTTTGGATGGTTTCTTAAAAGGAATAACCACATTCCAAAATATATTTTATATCAAAAATCGCTCCAAAAGTTTTCTGGAGCGATTTCTATATGTATCATATTTTTCTATACAAACTCAATTTCCCTCATCACGATTTTGTTCTCCCAGTGTGTATTCACACTGGTGATATTGATTCGTACAGCCTGTGCAACAACCGGTTCAGCAAGCGGTACCAAAACGGTTTCACCTGCCTCGTTGTCGCCCGCAGAGGTCCATGGAATCGTATACTCCACGCCTTCATCGGCCCAATCTCCGGTCTGAGTGTCCCAAAACGATAACGTACAGCTTCGGATTCCCTGCCCATTTCCGTAATTTGCCGAAAACCGGATACCGTTTACTGTTTTTGTTTCTTCAAACCGAAAGGAGATATATCCTCCCTGCGGCATCGGTTCCATCGTTTCCGTCCAGCAGGACGGCGTACTGGAGGTATCTCCATCAAACAGGTTCTCAATTCCTTTCGGATTCAGGTTGGTATCCCACGGAGCAGGCCTTAACGTCAACACGGGCGCTTGGTAACCCGGAGCGTCTGCAGAAAGATTCGGCGTAATTCCCTCCAGCATCACCGTTTCACCGTGCCGCAGCCGGGAGTATTGTTCCTCGCTCAGTGCAGGCCAGCGTACAAACTCCTGTGTTTTCACTCCGTCGTTGTAGAGCACATTTACATACGACCTTACCCCGGGAAGATGCGCTTCCGTGAATATTTCACCCTCATGTCCAGCTACGGCGGAAACATATTGCGCCGGACGCGCCGACGGCAATACCATGACCTCCTGGGCCTCGACCTCGGCAATGGCGAGCTGCTCTTTCGGCAGCGCCTGCCCGCCTGGAACAAGTTTGTATACCCGGACATAATCAATGTCAAAGGTGTTTGGATATGGTTTGGGCAGCCAGATTCCCGTCCAGCCCCCAGCCCGTTTCTCATACAGCGAGAACAGCTGAAGCACGGGGTAGTCGATGTTTACATTTCTTTCTCCGGTTTTGACCCCATCCACATAAAACTCCATCTTGTCCGGAGCTTCTCCCTGTCCTCCGCCTTCAATCCAGTTAAAGCCGTAAATATGGAATTCCTCGTGAAAATCCATCTGCCTGTTGGTATATGAAAAGCCCCCGCCATCCGGGGCATCCGGGTCATTCCATGCATGGAAGTTGACCGGGACCTTGTGAGAATTATTGCCTAAAATCTCAAAAATGTCGATCTCCGCCGATTCATCCGGCACATCCTCAAATCCCAGCAGCCACCATGCCGCGTGACGGGCTGAACCGGACTGTCCTTTCGCCCGTATTTCATAGTACCCATACTGATTTAAATGTGTGGCCTGCATTTCCACTGGGTTCCGCACAGCATTCGTTCCATTCCAGTTGTGCAGCGCATTCCGGTCCCCGGTAGTAAAGCCGGAAACGACCGTCTCACCGTCATATTCCGGGCACCACGGCTGTGTTTCCGCAAAAATCTGAAGCCGCATCAGCCCATTCTCCATAATATAGGTTGGCTCCGCAAGCTCGGGCTTTTGGGCCCAGGAGGAAAGATACTGAGGCACCCAGCGTGAGTCATCCAGCGTTTCGCCATCAAATTCATCCTGAAAAATCAGCCGGTAGCCCGGCTTATCCACCGGAGGGACATCCGATGCGGAAAAGCCGACATAATCCAAGCCGGGACCATTTTCTCCATCGGGTGCGAAAAAGCGCACGGTATTCACCTGTCCGGGATTCAACGCAACGGGAACCGACATGTTGGCAAAGGTGTTCCAGCTCCCGCTGTTGAAGCCGGAAATCCGGCCTGTTGGGCCGCCATTGATTTGATACAGAAGATCACGTACTTCTCCAGAGCGGTAGCGCAGTTTCATTATATAGTCTGTACCTCCCTGCGGAGTTACCTGTAGCTCCAGGGAATTTGCAGGCCCGTTGTCAATAAAGCTTACTGTCCGCCCTGAATCGCCTATAACGTTCTCCGTCCGCACCGTACCGGTCATAACGCCGTCTTCCGCTTCTACACGCACGCTCCACTCGGAGAACACGGCAAAAGCAGTACCCAGACCAGTCAGCATCACCATTACAAGCGCCGCACTCAAAAAACGGCATATCTTCAATTTCATCTTTACCCTCCTCTGATTGGGCAAAAACCTCTGCGTTTCATCCCACTTATCCTTTTACCGAACCGGCGACTACTCCTTCAATGATGCTCCTCTGCATAATCAGATAGAACACCACCAGCGGCAGAGTCGCCAGCACCAGCATTGGGAAAAATGACGTCCAATTGGTGGAAAAGGGGCCTACATTTTTATACACCTCCTGCAATAGCACACCCTTTTTCGGATCCTGCAAAAACAGCAGCGGCGTCATAAAGTCGTTCCATACCGCCAGCGCATCCAGAATGGCGACAGTGGATACGATCGGCTTCAAAAGCGGGAAAATAATGGTCCAGAATGTTCGCAGGACGCCGCAGCCGTCAATATAAGCCGCTTCCTCCAATTCCTTCGGCACCGTATTGATAAATCCCCGGAAAAGAAAAATTGACAGCGGCAGATTGATGCAGAACACGTCAATCACAATTACGCCCGGAAGCGTGTTCATCAGATGCAGCCCCGAAATAATCCTGTACAATGGAATGATGGCGATTTGGAAAGGGACGATCAGCCCCACCATGAATACCGAATACATTCTCTGAAATACTTTGCGGGGGCTCCGTGCAATCACATAGGCGGCCATCGACGAAAAAACAAGCAACAGCCCCACGGCACAGCCGGTAATGACCAGATTATTGCAAAGCGCACGGCCGTAGGCCATCGCGTCCAGCGCTTTGATATAATTTTCCAGGGTGAAATGCTCCGGCAGGCCCAGCGGGCTTGCCGCCGCTTCAGCCGGGGTCTTGAAGGTCGTTATCACCAGATAATAGATTGGCAGCAGCATAGCTGCTCCAATGAGCGCATAAATCAAGTTCAAGCAGATATTTCCTGCCGTCTTTTTCGCCCTTGCGTTTATCATGATATCCTTGCCTCCCAGCGGCTCAGCAGCCATGTGATGACCTTCGTCATGCAGAATACAATTGCAAAGAATATCACGGCGAAAGCACAGGCATAAGCATTGCGCCCGCTGTTGAAGCCTTCACGGATCATAGTGGTCATTATCGTTTCGGTCGCGTAGCCCGGGCCGCCCTTCGTCATGGCAAACACAGCGTCAAACACCTTCAATCCTCCAATCAGGCTCATCAGCACATTGAACGAGGTTGCCGGGTAGAGCAGCGGCAATGTAATTCTCCAAAACATCCGGCCCTTGTCCGCTCCGTCGATTTCTGCCGCTTCGTACAGGCTCCCGTCGATGCTCTTTAAATTTGCGACATAAATTACCATGCTCCATCCAGTCCATTGCCACACCTGCGTGGCCAACACCGAATAGAGAGCAATATTGCTGTCGCCCAGCCAGTTTACCGGCGGAAGATGGAAAAACTGCAGGATATTGTTCAGCAGGCCGTAATCCGCACTGGTCATTATATATTGAAACAAATACCCCACCACCAGAATACTCAAAACTGCCGGCAGAAAAAAAATTGATTTCAAGATATTGGACATGACCAGCTTGCGCGACAGAAGCACCGCAAATAAGATCGCCAATGTATTTTGGATCACTGTGATCAATATGGCATATTTGATGGAGTGTCCGATGGCTGCCATGGTCTTTTCGTCTGAAAACAACTGTGCAAAATTTTTAATCCCTACAATCCGAAGCTCCGGGTTATACACCGACCAGTTTGTTATGCTGTACGCAAAGCTCATAAGCGTCGGTACAATGAACAATAGCATAAATCCTGCAAGAGCCGGCAGGATCATCCACAGGAATACCCTGTCACGATGTTTTGTATTCATCTCGTCTCTCCTTGAAACAGCAAGGGCGGGGCCGGAACAAATACCCCAGCCCCGCCGCCGTAAATCATCCCAGGCTTTCGCGCATCGTATCGTTGATGGCGTCGGCGTCCGCCAGTGCCTGCTCAACGGTTTTGGTGCCTGCCAGCACCTCTTGCAGCGACTTGCCGTACCCCTCTACAATCGGGTTTCCGGAAATCCACGCCGCCGTCCAGGGTGCATATACATTACCCTCCTTAAAGGCGTCGGCACAGTCATTATAAATCTCGCCCAGATCCACATCTACCCCTGTCAAAAAAGAACTTCCGGCATTGTCTTTGATCAGCGCCTGCTGCGCTTCGGGAGTTGCTGTGAATTCCAGAATTTGCTTTACCTCCTCGGGATGCGCTGTTTTGGCATTTACGGCCAACGCACTGCCGGGGCCGCCGACCAGCCAGCCCGGGCCTTCTTCAATACCGGGAATCGGAAACATACCCAGTTCAATGTCAGGGTTCTTTTCCAGAATGGTATTTACGGCCCAAGGGCCGCTCTCCCACATGGCTGCCTTGCCTGTGGCAAACTCGTCCAAAGCCTGGTCATAGCTCAAGCCCAGCATATCGGGAGTGATGCACCCTTCTTCGATCACCCGGCTCCATTCCTCCACATAAGGCGTCCACACATCTGCCAATTTTGCTTCGCCGCTGTTGAACTTTTCATCGAATTCCTTATTGGCCGGATCAGAATAGAATTCATTATTCACCAAACCAATGCTTTGCTTCATCATCGGCTCCCACGACTGGGCACCCATAATCTGGGGCTTGATTCCCTTATCCGTCAGATCTTTATGCAGCTGTATGAACGCATCCCACGTTTTGGGAACCTCCACGCCTGCCTCACGGAACAAAGCCTTGTTGTAAAAAATGCCCTCATACCAGCTCTGCAGGGGATGCGCATAGACCTTACCGTCCACCGTATAGGGAGAAAGCCCTGCCTGGGCATATCTGCTGGTGGCGTTTTCTCCCGTCAGATCCATCAAATATCCGGCGTTCGCCAAAAGGCGCGTTTCGCCGCCCACTTCGATGATATCCGGACCCTGCCCGGCCTGAAGCTGAGAATTCAGCACATTATTGAAGTTATCCAGTGAGACAAATTCATAAGTGATTTTGATGTTGGGGAACGTTTCCTCCAGCAACGCGAGATAAGTAGCTCGTGACGTCTCCGCGTTATAGGCCATCAAACGAATCTCTACCGGCTCAGCTGGAACCGCTGTTGATGACACAGGGTCGGATTTACCGGTGCTGCTGGGAGCGGGTGTTCCTCCGCAGCCCGCAAGCAATGCAGCGGTCATTGCAGCGGCCATAGTAAGTGCCAGCAATTTTTTCTTCAT
Source organism: Ruthenibacterium lactatiformans (assembly GCF_000949455.1). Taxonomy (GTDB): domain Bacteria; phylum Bacillota; class Clostridia; order Oscillospirales; family Ruminococcaceae; genus Ruthenibacterium; species Ruthenibacterium lactatiformans. The sequence goes on from NZ_JXXK01000038.1 coordinate 29,787, forward strand.
GTGGTTTCCTCCTTTGTTTTCCCGTCCGGTTGCGGGCGGTGCTGTCTCTGTTTTGCTGAGTTCAGTATACCTCTCCGTCCGAAAAAACAAAATCAATTCCATTTCCGACCCATAGCAATAAATTGCGGATTGTTGTCAAAAATTCTCTTATTCCTTTGTGCAGCTTTTCAGCTGCTGCAATTATATTCCGCTGATACCCGCATAAAATCAGACAAAATTATGCTTATTGCCGCTCCAGCACGATAAGGAATGTATCCGGCGCATAAAATTCCAGCACTTCTCCCCTGCTGTGAAGAAGTTTTCCTTCCCAGAGCCACTCGCCCCGGGGTATATACACCTCCCGTGCGGTCTTTCCCTTTTCCAGAACAGGCGCCACCAGCAGTCGGCTGCCCAGCATGTACTGGTCCAGAAGCTGCTCCATACCCTGATGTGGAAATTCATATTCCATATACCGCACCGCCGGTGCGCCGGTACGGGCACATTCACACAGAACCTGTTCTAGATATTCCTGCCATTGTCTGCGCACGGCCAGCTGAGCATGGACTGTTCGCAGCTGGTCGGCGTTCAGAATCCTCCATGGTGCGGCAGAGAACTGGATGACTGGGGTCAGGCAGCTCACAGCGGCATGCTTTAAGAACAGTTCTCTGTCCAGCCGGCCGGCATTTTTTTGAAAGTTCAAGTATTCACCGCCGCCCACAAGATCGGCACAGCCGAACGGATGGCCGGTGATCCCCTGTGCCAGCAGATCCGGTATGAGGGCCGCAAGTCCCGTCTTGCCCCAGCTGTGATCCTTATCACACAGCCTTTGCATGAGCGGCAGGCCGCCGGCTTTCCAGGCAGAACGGTATTCATTTAAAGGATACCGAAGCCCAAATTCCGCCCAGAAATGCGACATTTCATTGGGAATTACAGCTTTCCCTCCACTGTATGCACCCACATAATGGGTCGGGTCTCCGCCGTCAAACTTGAACCCATCCACCCCCAACCCGCGCAGCGCTTCAAGCTGGGTGTCCAGCCAGCTGCAAGCCGGATGCGTGCTGAGATCCACAGCAACCGAAAAGCCATTCCACCATTCGGCAACAAAAGAGCCTCCGGATTCATTTTGCAACAAAAAGCCCTTTTGGACCGCTTCACGGTAGGCTTTGCTGTCCGGCGTCACATAGGGGCAGACCCACAGCATTACCTTAAAGCCCAGGCCGTGCAGGTCCCGCAGCATACCCGCCGGATCTGGGAAACGCCCTTTATGGAACTGCCAGTCTCCATAACACTCTGCCCAGCCGTCGTCAATCATCAGAACACCCGGACGGAAGCCACTGTCCAGAATATTACGGGCATAGCGCAGTACGGCCTGCTGATTCTGGTCAAAGGTCAGTTCGATCCATGTATTAAAAACCGGTGCTTCAAACAGCTCTTTTGCGGGCATTTTTCCACTGAATGGAAAATGCCGCTCCATCGCCTTTTGATAAGCGTCCCTCAGTGTCTGTTTTTCTGCGGCGGCCTGCAAGCTCTGCTCCCCATTGGGGTATAACTCCGCAGTCCCTTGACAGTGGATGTATCCACCGCTGAATTTTACTTCTTCCACTCCATCCAGCCACAGATAGCGTCCTCTGCTGGAGACCAGCAAAGGCATTGCCTGATTGGGCGTAGGGTTGGGTTCCAGCTGCAAATCCGCCTCGCTTCGTTCTCCCAATGGCATCTGCCCGCCCCACGCGGCACATCCCCCATACCAGTATTCCTCTTTTAAAATCTTTATCTCCATCCAATGCGCCTCCTTTGGCCGGGAATTTTCCGGCTGTTTTTATCTATCATACGGAGCGCCTACGCTCAGGACAAGGTAGATTCTTCTCACATCCTTGTACTTTATTATTTTGTTTCGTCTGCCTTCCGGTACTCGTTCGGAGTCATGCCAGTACCTTTTTTGAACAATTTGGAAAAATAGCTGGGATTGTCATAGCCCACCTGGTAGGCAATGGCATAGGTCTTATCCTGTGTGGTCCGCAGCAGCTCTTTGGCCTTTGCCAGCCTGTTATCCGTCAAATACGCCCACAGATTCTGTCCTGTCTCCTTTTTAAACAGATAACAAAAATAGTTTCTGCTCACTCCCAGCGCACTGCAGATTTCCTCCAACGAGAGGTTCCGGTCGTAATTCTCTTGAAGATACGCCATTCCGTCCTGTACCAGCTGGCTGTACACATGCTCTGCCGGTTCTTCTCCCGGCAGGGCTTCCAAAACCTCTTCCATGAATCGCCGCAGTTCATCCAGCGTCGCACAATTCCGCACGCTCTGCGAGGTGACTTTCATCAATTTTTCCTGTAATTCCGGTTTCGTTGACCCAGGGAGGCTCTCCCGAACGGCTTTCACTCCCGCATAACAGAAATCATAAACGAACTCCAAAGAGGACGGCGTGGTGTGGTCCAGACTGGACAGTGCCTCATCAAGGACTTTGCGAGCTTTGGACGGGTTGCTTTCGCGGATCGCATTTTCCATAGCCTTGCGCGCCGCCGCAAGCGCCACCTGATCAAACTCCCCTCTCTCGCAGTTGTAGCCATAGCCCAGAATCACTTCTTCTCCCAGAAAAAAGCTGTATTGATTGAGCCGCTGCAGGAGGTTGAAACTGTTCGGGAGCGTTTCCAAGCCATGCTCGAGCTCAGTAAAGCATACATGGACCTCCATGTGCAGTTCCTGAGTGAAAAAAGCTACCAGCGCTTCCGCGCAATCCAGCAGCGAGACACCGGCATTTAAAAGCACTGCGCACCAGGAGGCGTCAAAGAAATCAAACAGAAGACAGTCACACCAGCAGCGCAGCTGTTCTTCCAGACGCGCCTGCAGATAAGGAAGTTGTGTGTCCAGCTGAAATCTGTTTTCGATGTATGCGTTCATCGAGCTCTCATTCAGCATAAACCCAATCAGCGCATATTGCTCGAAGCACACGCTCAGGCGTCCCGCACTTTTCTGTGCCGCGGCTTTGCCCGCACCGGTGCGCATATAACTGTACAGCGTCAGAAGCTCCTTTTGCCTGTGGGTACTCTCCAGCAGGCGTTGTGTCGCCTGCTGGGCGCCTATCTTGTCTGCGATTTTTTTGATTGCCCGTTCCAGTTCAAATTCATCCACCGGTTTGAGCAGATAGTACGCGCTCCCCAAGGCTATCGCCTCTTTTGCATACTCGAAATCCGCATAAGCACTCACAAGGATAAACTCTGTTCGCGGCTCCATTTCCTTGACACAGCGCAGCAGCTCGATCCCATCCATACCCGGCATCCGGATATCTGTCACCATAAGCTCCGGGCGCAGCTCGCTGAATAAGCGAAGTGCATCCTTCCCGCTTCTGGCTGTGGCTGTGATTTCCACACCATATCGCCGCCAGTCCACAATACTCTCCAGCATACGCACCGAGAGATCTTCGTCATCAACCAGTATTGCGCGCAGCATGCTTCATCCCTCCTTGCCATACGGCAGCGTTAGGACGATACTGGTATTCATACCGTCCCGAGACATCACTCGCAGATCCGCACCGCTTCCGAAGCAGCTTTTCAGCCGTGCCAGCACATTCAGCATACCAATGCTTGTGCCCTGTGCATCCGCCTTTTTCTCATGGAGCATACAGT
>NZ_JXXK01000039.1 GCF_000949455.1 Ruthenibacterium lactatiformans
CGTGTGCAAAAGCCAGGCATTCCTTATAAGGAATGCCTGGCTTTTTGAATATCCGCCGTCGGAATATTTACTTTTCTCCCGCGTCCGCCTTCGCCTCCCGGTTCATCTTCACGAAAACCGGAATATACATCGCAAGCGTAAAAGCCATGACCGCGCCGCAGACGGCAATGAGTATATCCGCCACTGTCGGTGGGATGCTCACCCACAGAATGAGCGTGACCGTCACCAGATAGAATACAAAGGTACACACCTTGCCGAACCATTTTGCGCCGTCCAATTTTTTGCCGCGCCGCAGCATCACCAGCCCCGCCACAGCCATAAAGCCTTCCTTAAGTACATACAGCACTACAAGCGCAGCGACCCAGCGATACCGTGTCATCAGGCAGAGCACCACAGCGCCCTCTGTCAGCTTGTCCGCCACAGGGTCCAGCAAAATGCCCAACTCCGTAATCTGGTTGAAACGCCGCGCGATTTTACCATCGAACAAGTCTGTGAAGCCGGATATCCCCAGTACCACAGCCGCCCGAAAAAACTCGGGGGGCGTTTCCGCTTTGAAGTACAGATACACAAACAAAGGGATCAGCAGAATGCGGAAATAGCTGAGGATGTTCGGGATAGTGAACATCTCCCGCAAGGTCGGTTTTTTCATGTTGGATGCTCCTTCACAAGAGATTGCTTTCAGTGCACAAGCCGCGGCTGCATATATAAATTACGAGCCTGTGCAATATTTTTCTTCATGGTTTGACGCAGCGCCGGTAAAGCCCTATAATGGGGGTGTATCCCAAAAGATTTGAGGAGGTTTTGTTTCATGTGGACGCGTGATCTTTTAAAAATGAACGCCAAGCAGGTGCTGCGCAATAACTATTGGATGGCGCTGCTCGTCGCCTTCGTGGCTTCCCTGCTCGCAGGGGGCTCTTCCAACATAGGCCCCACACTGACATTTAATTATACCACAGGTTCTGATCATTACAACTATCAATACGGATATGACCGCGCCGTACTGCCCTATTTCGGCGCTGTGGCCGCCGCCGCATTTGGCTTCGTGCTCATTGCAATGGTGGTTGGCGTTCTCTTTTCCGTGTTTGTAAGCAATCCTGTGACAGTCGGCAAGTGCCGCTATTTTATGGAGAGCCGGGTGGGCAACGCTCCGTTCTCGTCGCTGTTCTCCGCGTTCGGCGACCCAGCTTACCGCAACGTGGTGAAAGTGATGTTTATGAAAAATCTGTTTATTTTCCTGTGGAGCCTGCTGTTTGTGATCCCCGGCATCTATAAGGCATACCAATACCGCATGGTGGATTACCTGATGGCGGAAAATCCTTACATGACCTACCAGCGTGCGCTGGAGCTCAGCCGCCAGATGACAGATGGCGAGAAGTTCAATATTTTCATTCTGGAGCTCTCGTTCTTCGGTTGGCTTTTTCTGGGAGCGCTTGCCTGTGGTATTGGGGTGTTCTTCGTGAATCCTTACATTGAAGCCACGTTTGCCGAACTGTATGCGGCGCTGCGCGCAAAAGCGTTTGCCACCGGTATGACGGACGCTTCCGAGCTGAGTGATTTTATGCGATACTGACAGCACTTCTTCGTCTTTCATATGCTCTGCAAGACAAAAAGGGACGGCCTGCGGGCCGTCCCTTCTTTGCATTTCTGTTCCGTACCGCCGTTTTGCCTTCACCCGTTACAGGCGGCGGCGCATCCAGCGCAATGTATCTGAAATGACCTCGTCGCGGCAATATTCGTTGAATATCTCATGATACAGTCCGCCGTATATCTTCATCTGCCTGTCCGTCGAAGACGCGGCCGCAAAAAAATCATAGGTGTCCTGCACGCTCACCAATCCATCCTTTTCGCCGTGCAGCATCAGAACCGGATAGGTGAAATCCTTCACTGCGGTTTTGAACCACGCCACACCGTCACAGATGGCATAGCATAGGCCTGTGGTAAATGTTTGAGTATTGTACGGATCCTTGCCGTACCAATCCACGACCTCCGGAACAGAGCATACTCCCGTCCCCAACTCATTCGGCAGCTTCTGGTGCGGCTCCAGTCCTTTGGGCACGCCGGAAATCAGCCCCGCATTGTCCTGGGTGAGCGCGCCGCTGGTGATGATACCGCGCAGATTTTTGTTCGGGTATTTTGCGCCGTACAGCGCCACGGCAAACCCGCCCATACTGTGCCCCAACAGAAATACCGGCAACGCCGAATTTTCGCTGACAGCCATATCGACCACAACGTTTACGTCGTCCAAAAGCTGATTGAAATCGTCGTAATAAGTGCGTTCACCCTCTGAGCGGCCATGGCCGCGATGGTCGAAGCGGTAGGTGCCGAATCCCATTTCATGCATCTTTTCCGCCAGGTAATCGTAACGTCCCTGATGCTCGCACAGGCCGTGCACGATCACGCACACAGCGCGGCAGTCCATATCCACTTCCTTGTTTACAAACAGTTTCGTCCCATCAAACGACAAAACCATATTTTCCGCCATTTTTCTCTCCTCCGTTTCGTTGGGAACCCTGCTGCTTTCAGCATACGGGATTATGAAAAAATTATCAATGTGGAGAATGAACAAAAAAGAGGTCGTTTTCTTGGCACGGACACTTTTATCATGCTGCACTGGAAGAAAAGCTTTAGGAGGCATAGCAGCCACGCAACATCCCATGGCAACACGGTCCAGCGCCCTTTTCCACCCCAAATGGCATCCCGCAGTTACAGCATGGCGATCAACCACATCATGCGGCAGGTTGTGTGTACCCCAACCTCCTTATATGTCGCATTGTTTTGCATCGGATAGAACGGTTGATCTTCGTTTTCAAAGGTCTCGAACCCTATACATACTGCTGACAGCAAAGGGATTGCAGCCGAGAATCCATTCCATCTGACGAACCGCGACCTGCTTGATTTCTCTGTCGTTTAACGCACGCGCCAGCTCCATAGCTGCAAGGGCTCTGCCCATCAGCGTAGCATGGAACCCGCGGAACTGATAAGCAACGGGAAAAATACGCAGATAAAAGCGGTCGTTCAGCCGGATGCCGTTTCTCACCTGAGCATTGTATTCTTCAAGACTCGGCGCTCCGGCGGCACGGGCTCCTTCATGCGTTATCGTCGAAAAATCCGTATTGTCCAGTTCATATATACCGTTGGGCAGCAACCCGTAAGGGACCATGCGTGAAGTGAGCGCTACATATTCCCGATAAAGTTCCAAAGAGTTTTTCCAGCGGGCTGCGTCCTCATGCTCTGGAGCCAAGCGATACAGCATAGCGAATGCTTTGATCGGCGCATGCTCGTAAGAACGATGATAATAGGTCTGGATTCGCTCATGCGTTTCATTCTCATAGAAATAGCCTCTTAATGGGATAGAAAAACTGGGGTCTACCGCGGATGCCTGACATGCCATCAGAATTCTTGCAAAGGAAACGCCACGGGAAAGGTATTCAGTTTCTCCAAACGCTTCATATAACTCCATAGCTGAGATTGCAGCTTGAGCGTTCATCTGAAGCTGCGTATAGCGCGCCCCTGCCGACTCGTTGTCCTGAGACTGATGCATTGCGGCCAGAGCAAATGAAAAATCCTCTTTGGCACAGCGGGCGCACCAATCTGCGAATCTCGGATCTTCATCCCGGAAAAGGGCGATTGCTTTGGCGCACACGCCCGCAATCATAAAGTTATCGAAAGGGCGGTTGCCGGAATCGGCATTGATATCATCCAAGGTCCCCTGAATGTTGTCGCTCCAAAAGCCGATGACTGTTCCGTTGTGTCGCTATCCATCGCCCCAGCGGGTGCGCATCAGCCAGTTCAATCCCCAGCGGGCTTCTTCTTTGGCACGCTGCGACAGTTCCGGTTGGGCCTCCCTCTCGGCGATTGCCAATTCCAGCATGGCGAAAACCGATTCGGCCGTATTGATGGCCGCCTGCGTCAAATCGCCCGCGTCATGCCACCCCCCACAGACCGGGAGCCGCCTCCCGTCCGGATGGACGCTCATAACATCCATGTGGCACTCTGTATGGATTCCGGGTACGTCAAAGCCACAACGTTCTGAAAAGAAAAAGTTCAGTGTTTTCCATGCGGCCGGGATATAGGCGTCCCTTCCGATACGGAAAGGACGGCTCTTCTTTCCATCCACTTCAAGAGTATACCACCCTTCCGCTTTCACCGGGGAAAAGTCCATTTGCCGGAGTCCATTCGCCTGAGGGACACAATTGCCTTGGAACGTCACTTCGCCGCTGCTGTTTCGCAGATAAAACATCCCTGAACCGGATTGCGCGTAAGCCTGTTTGACCGCTTCCGGACGGTAGCCGCTGTGGCAATAAGCAATTGCACCCGCACGCAGGTCAAACCCTTTATAATGATCTGCTTCCACCTGCTCCAGACACATATTATCCACATAGACCGTTATGCCCTGCGGCGCAGGCACCGGAGTGCGGTGTGCATGGATTGCCAGAGAAATACCTGTGACAAAATCGCGATAGACATAAGGGAACTCCCAAACGATATGCTGCCACTCTCCGTGTGGGATTCCCAATGTATGCGTGCCTTCAAACCGCCCCGGGAGCGGCATGATATGCTTTCCCTGATTATGTATAGAAAGCTCCATGAAGTTATTCGCAATCGCCGGTGAATCGACATAGATCCAAAGCGAAATACGGTTAAACCTCTCCAAATTTTCGCCAGGAAGCAGGCGCATCATGGTCGTGACCGAAAATGCGCGGTTGCTGGGATGTCTGCGGCAACCATCCGTAGGCACATCCAGCCTTATGCTGCCTTTGCCGGAAATGGTATGCTTTTTTTCAAAGCTCATAACTCCGGGGCCTTGCAGCCTCACATTATCCGAATCCAGCTGCAGAGCGCGGGAGTCTAATACAGGCTTTGCCAGCCATCGTGCCTCCGCACACTCTTCCAGATCTTTCTCCATTCCCTGCCTGAAGCAGCGGCTGTTCTCCAATTGTCTTTTCATCTGTCCAAGCATTTTTGCTCCTCCTATCACATTCAATAAGGCTTTGCCGTCCACACGGAGCTACACGCCTTATACATTCCTATACGCTTGTTTCCAGGCAAGATCTATGCAAATACCACGAATTCTTACACGAATTCATTTTTCACTGTACATTATATCATTCATCGGTTTTTAATATAGTATGATTTTTCTTCAGCCGTAAGCGGACACGATCCATATTGCAGAACAAAAAGACGGTGCTGCAACCGCCGCACCGTCTTTAAATATTTAAAAATCAAAATTCTGTTGTTTTCAGGCTATCGCTGCCGCATGCCTTACAGGCATTCCAAAAGAGGGATCACATCCGCAAGCGTCGCCGCGCGGGCCGCCCACAGCCCTTCGCTTTCCGGCGGGATGGGAGTGATATCAGGCACAACGACAGCCTTACAGCCCGCAGCCCTTGCCGCCCGCAGTCCGTTGGGGCTGTCCTCCAGCACCAGGCACTCCTCTGCGGGTACGCCCAGTGCCTTTGCTGCCGCCAAAAAGATATCCGGTGCCGGTTTTGCATGTGCCACCTCGTCGCCGCACACCGCAGCTTCAAAAAAGCCGTCTACGCCTGCCATTTTTAAATAGAGCAGCGCCTTTTCCCGCACAGTGGCCGTTGCCAAAGCCGCAGGGATGCCCACAGCCCGCAAATGCTCCAGAAGCTGCCGCAGGCCGGGCTTCACCGGCAACCCATCCCGCGCGATGGCCTCATCTGCGTACGCCACACGCAGTGCACGCAATGCATCATAGTCCACCTCCGGGCCCAAGCGTTCCAGATACATCGCACGGCTGTCAGCCACACTCATGCCGCGGCCCGCCGCGATCACCTCGTCGGGCAGTTCCAGCCCCAGCACCTGAGCTCCATACTTCCAACCCCGATGGCCGATGCGCTCCGTGTCGAACATCAATCCGTCCATATCAAATAAAACTCCGCGTATCACAGCTTCCCGCCTTTCACATCTTTTGTACCGCTTCCCATATCTCCCGGATCACAGGGATTCCCTTGCATCTGTTTTCCCGGATGTTCCGCAGCGAAAGCTCGCCGGGATAAACTGTCTGTCCGCCTTCCTCAACCGGCTCAGAGGCCTTCACATCTGCCAGAATCGCGTCCACGATGGCGTCCGTCTGCTGTGCCGTATTGAATTTTTGGGGATCGATGGCGATCATGACCTGTGTCAGACCCACTTCATCACCGAATGTTCCGATCTTCTGCACCGAATTGCCTGCCGAGAGTACCGTGGCGATGAGGTCCAGCACGATGGAAAGTCCGCTGCCCTTCCAATATCCCATGGGCAGTACGCGCCCCGTCTTTTCAATCTCAGCCGGGTCGCGCGTCAGCTCCCCTTTTGTATCGTAACCGCCCGGCACGGGCAGCTGCACGTCCCGCAGCCGACAGTCCTCGATCTTTCCGTAAGAAAACCGGGATACCGCGCAGTCCAGCACAACATGCTCGCCGTTGGAGCGAGGCACCGCCAAAACGAACGGGTTGTTTCCGATCCTGCGGTCTTTCCCTCCCCATGCGGGCATATTGGGCATTGTGTTGGACCAGCAGATGCCGATGAAGCCTCTGTCTGCTGCCAGCCAGCCATAAGTACCGCCGCGCAGCCAGTGGTTGTTGTTTCCCAGCGCCACCAGACCGACGCCGTTCTCTTTTGCCAGCACACAGGCGCGTTCCATCGCACGCCGGGCGTTCAGCGGGCCAAAGCCTCTATGGCCGTCCCAGCGTTCCAGCACGCCGGCACGCAGTTCACAGGTCGCGCGGGCGCGGGGATCTATCTCCCCTTTGTCCAAATAACGGACGATGCGAGGGAAACGGTTTAACCCATGTGAATATACGCCCGCAAGGCTGTTTTGAGCAAAAATATCCGCCGCATCCGCCGCGTCCTGCGCCGCAAAGCCCTTTTTCTCAAGCACACGGGCAAATTCCCGCGCCATTTCCTCATAAGCGACTCTCATACGTATCCCCCTTTACCAGCCGGCTCACAATGGGCTGGTACTACTTTGCACATGACGTTTCTGCAGCGGTGCCAAACCGGCCAATCACAAAACAGAGCCCGCGCCCGCCTCGAAAGAGACGCAGTGCGGGCTCTCTTTTACGATTTGGCCGGCAGCCGCCCCGTTTTATTCCTTGCGCTCGGAGCCCCAAAAGAACAGGGCCACCGTGCCGGGGCCGGTATGGCTGCCGATGGTAGTACCCACGTGATTGATTTCCACTTTACCGTTCAGCTTGGGGAACTTCTGTTCCACCAGGTCGGCCACTGCGCGGGCGTCCTCATAACAGGCGGAATTAGAAATATAGCACTTTCCATTGTAATTCGTCCCGCCGTCGGCAAACTGTTCCATCCGGGCAACGATCTCTTTGATAACGGCTTTCTTTCCACGTATCTTGGAACGCGGAATCAAACGGCCCTGGTCATCCATATTCAGCAGCGGACAGATATTGAGCACCGTACCGAACCATCCGGACGCCTTCGAAATACGCCCGCCTTTCACATAGAACGTGAGATCTGTCGAAAAAAACCAGTGGTGCAGACGCAGACGGTTGGCCAGCGCCCATTCATATACAGAATCTACATCTTCACCTTTATCTCTTAAGTCTGCCAGACGGTCCATCAGCAGGCCGTAACCTGACGAAGCGCCCAGAGAATCTACAATATAGATTTTCCGATCCGGGTATTTTTGCAGAAGTTCTTCCCGCGCCACACAGGCGGAATTGTATACGCCCGAGATACCCGAGGAAAGCGTGACATGCAGAATATCTTTTCCCTGTTCCAAAAACGGCGTGAAATAAGCAGTAAATTCCTCTACGTTTACCTGGGACGTCTGCGTCTCGGCTCCGTCTGCCATCGCTTGGTAAAACTGATCGAACGGCATGGACTTGCCCAAGTCGTCGGCGTACTGTTTCCCATTTAGGGAATAGTGAAAACAGATATAATGGATATCTCGTGCCGCAAAGTGCTCTGCCGTAAGATCTGCGGTGGAACAGCAACTCAAGACAAAATCGTTCATAAAACCCCTCCCTTTCCAGCGCCTCCGCCATGCACCCTCACCGGGTGTGCCTGCGGATACTTTTCTTTATTACTATACCATTATTTCCCACAAAATGCAATTCAAACAAAAAGATGCGATTTTACGAACAAATCCCCTCTTGACAAAACATCTGAAAAACCGCTTATAATATATAAGCTGGTTTAAATAAACAATTATCCTGCAGATGTAGTTTAGTGGTAGAACTCCAGCCTTCCAAGCTGGTCGTGTGGGTTCGATTCCCATCATCTGCTCCATCATATCAACAACAAGCTGAAATTATTAACGGAAAATTAGTCATTTCTTTCTTGTTGTAAACAGAAATCCCCCGGTATTTTCTACCGAGGGGTTTTGTTTTTAATTGGATTATAAAATGTCGTCAATTTTACATTTCAAAGCCTCAGCTAAGGCTTTCGCCATTTTTAAAGATGGGTCATTTATTCCATTCTCCCATCTTGCTACGCATACTTGAGAACACCCTATTTTTTCAGCAAGTTCAACTTGTGTTAGGCCTGCTTTTTTACGAACTTCTTTAATTTTCCATTACGAAAACCTCGGGATTTTGAACTGTGCTGTATCGCGATTTGGGCGCTCAACGCAAATTTCAAGAAGCTCAACATCGGTGCTCCATGAATCAAACTCTTCGTCATAAGAACGATTCAGATCGATGTAGTATTTCCATTTTCCGCTCTTATCATCTTGACCAACAACCCATTGTTCTCCATCTTCTTGACACTCAGCTGCAGCCTGTTCGATTTCTTCCCATACAGCTGCGCCGTCTACGACGAGGCCAGTGTTTTTCAAAAACAGGTCTTCAAGTATTGTGTTTCTGTTCATAATTCATTCTCCTTTTTTGCTTAAAAATTAGAAGCTCTCACAGCAGGACTTCGGGACCCAATGTTTAACTGTGCCGAACTCGCTGAACCACTTAGCAAGGATTGCTTTTTCTGTTTCGCGCTCAACCTTAGCATCGTCTGAAACGCTGATCGCATAGCGCTCGCCGCTCGTGAACTCTTTATTCAAGAACCAGCTTTTTACAACAATCTTGTGGGCAAGCGCCTTAGCGCAAGCCCACGCAGTTTTCAGGCTTTCAGAAAACGTGCGTCCGCCCGCGTGGTAAAAGCTCCAAGCGTCTTTCATGATCTGGCTAAGATTGAACTTTTTCATTTCTGATTCCTCCGTTTGTTTCCCTTGTCTATGTTTATATTATATGACAAGTTTGTTATATTTTCAATTGGCAAGTTGCACGAACATCAAATCATTTTCATGTGCATTTTATAACAAGTTCGTTATAAAATATTCAAAAAAAACAAGGGGCTACCCAAGCGGATAGCCCCTTTCGTCATATACTATTCCGTTTTCCCCAACTGCTTCACAGCCTGATTAATGCCCGTGGCCGCAAGTCCGGACACCACGCCGACAGCCGCCGCCGTGATGGGGTCCGTTGCCGGGAACTCCGGCATGCCCGCATACAGGGCTACGACGCCCAGCACGAGGCCCGTGCCTCCGCAGATGACCGGTATGTACTTGTTGTCCAGCGGCGTGGTTTTCACGCCCGTACCGGCGAGATAGCACAGCACGGTGATGGCTGCGACGGTGCCCAGCCCAAATACAGAAATATCCATAATTATTTACCCTCCATCCATTTTTCCAGGTCGCTGATGCGGTGATTTGCGACCTTGATCTGTTCCTCCAGCACGGGCATCTTGCGGGCAAAGCCATTGTGCTCCCGCACCTCCCGCGTCAGTTCTTCCAGCTTTGTGTCCGTCACGGCCTGCGCTGTGGTGATTTTGTTCTCTGTGCGCCGGGCGGCCGCCGTATTGGTAATTACTACGCCAACCAGGGACAGCACGCCCGTGATAAGCGCGACGATGATGTTCTCCATCGCCTTACACCCCCAACGCAGTTTTGGCCGATTCAATACGCTGCAGGTATACCCCCGCCTGCCGCTCGGCTCTCTGCGCACGCTGTGTGGCCGTGTCACGCTCCTTTGTGAGCTGTTCGACCTGAGCTTTAAACTCCTCTGCGCCGTCGCCCGAGCCTCCTTGCGCCACGCAGGCCGCGAACGCGTCGCCCGGGGAGAGCGTCACAAGCTGGCAGCGGTCGGCCAGCACCACGGCGTAACGCTGCACTCCCGCCACGAAGATGCGAACCCAGCTGTACCCGCCGGAGCTGCCCACCTCGGCCTGCACCGGGTAGCACACGCCCTCGGTCAGCTTTCCGCCGTTATAGTGCTTGTCCACCGCATTCACATCGGGCGCGGTGAACACCTCACATTTGCCGCTCGTCACTTTCAGAAACTTCATATTGTCGTCCTCCATCCCGTTGATTGCTGTACCATATGTGCCCACGGCGTTGGGGTGCCCGGTGTATGCGGTTGGGTCAAGCCCCGCCCCGGCGGCTGTGGCCCGCACCTCGAAATGGCAGTGTGCAAAGGGCGGGCTTGCCAGCGCCGCGTTGCCCGTGCTGCCCATCACCGCCAGCGCGTCGCCGCTTTTCACCCGCTGGCCCACGGATACCAGATTCCGCGCGTTGTGGCAGAAATACAGGTAGTTCACCGCGTCCGGCGTCTGGCCCGCGTCCAGCTCCACGCACACGTACCAGCCCCATTCCCACGTTTTGCTGCCCGTGGACCTGTCCACCTTGCGGGCCGTAACGACCCGCCCGGAAATGCTTTTGCCCTTGTAATCGGGCATCCGGATGGTGGTGCTGTCCAGCCCCTCCTCGTCGCTGCCGCCATGCCAGCCCTTGCCGTTGTTCCGGGTATAGCCCCACCGGCCGTACCCGTACCGCACCCGCACGCGGCCCTTAAAAATCGCCATGTGTCATGCCTCCCCGGTAATTTCTTTGTACTGTGCCTCCGTGATAACTCCTTTGATGACGGCCTGCCGCACCTGCGCGGCGCTCCACAGGCCCATGGCATACCATTTTTTAATACTCTCAAACATTGGTTACACCTCCAGCATCGTGTCCGTTATCATGGCCGTGTACGCAATCTGCGCCTCCACACGGTCAAGCTGTGTCGGCTCCGGCGCGGGCCGCGCGGCGATCTCTGCCGCCTTCTCCGCCTCTGTGCGTAGGGCGGGCGTACCGTTTGCCAGCTTGTAGTTCGCGCAGCCATCCGGCCCGAACAATGGTAGCGGGAAATAGTTCCCTTGCGCGTGGTGGAATCGGTCGCCAGCGCCTTTGTCGATGGCTGTCCAGCCTGTGCCGTCTACAAACGCGCTGCTGTTGATGGCAGTGATGCAGCCCGCCGCGTCCGTCTTAACGTAGACGGTATATTGTTCGTCCATATTGGTTCCTCCTATAAATCCGCCGATAATACGGCAGTCAATGTAATGGCTTGATTATTTAATACAGTTTGAGATAACGCGACGCTAACTATCGAATCGCGCGTTGTGCTGACAGCAGTAACTGAGGTATCAATTAAAGATTCATACAAGTTTTTAATGCTTCCGGCAACCACTGTTACGGTGGGGATAGTTCTTTTCTGCACTTTAAAGCTCGTCGTGCAAAGATAATTAGATGGGAGCTGCGAATAAGTGAAACCCATTTTCGCAATTTCAAAATATCGCATACATTCCGCAAGCTCCGCGCCGTAGCCCTTCGGCACATAAGGCGTGGCGATGTTGCCTTTTTCCAGCTTTGCCCATATAAGGGTGCACGCCGTTGTCGCCGTGATGGTGTACGTCTTGGTTGCGTTGTCGTAAGCCGCCGAAGCCGTGCCAGACGTGATTCCAAGGCTCGCTATTACGTCCGTGCCTGCCGCATATTCCAGAATTTGCGCAATCACAGTCCCGGCAGCGAGCTGCAGCCCATCAGCCGAAAGCGTTACCGAGCCTGATACCAGTTTCCAGCGATCAATGAAATATCCCGCCGTGGTAATTGTGCCGGACACGCCGCGCTGATTCACGCGCCGTACAAAATCGCTGTTGTCTAGCAGATTTGGGTTCGGCATAAACCGTGCCTCCGCC
The DNA here is from genome assembly GCF_000949455.1 of Ruthenibacterium lactatiformans. GTDB lineage: Bacteria > Bacillota > Clostridia > Oscillospirales > Ruminococcaceae > Ruthenibacterium > Ruthenibacterium lactatiformans. The sequence continues at coordinate 11,974 of NZ_JXXK01000039.1, forward strand.
TCAGCTTTTGTGTACCGGTCTGCAATCGCGGCCAGCATCGCCGAAAACCGCTTCTTGATCTTTCCAAACAGAACGGACAGCTTTTCCCCGCTGGAAATATCCGCGTCCTGTGCCGTTTCGGTGAATGCTACGGTGTTATTCGACACGTCGCTGCGCGTCCCAACCAGCTCCGTCATCCGCACCTCGACCTCCCCGCCCGTCATGACGGTGAGCGGACCGGCTGCGTTGTCGAAGTCGATGGGGTCGGTGGCGTAGGTTTCGGGAGTAGCGAGCTGGTAGGCTACTTGTACGGGTGTGCCAGCTTCTTTTTGGGCGGTGAGGTAGGATTTCCAATCATCTAAACTTTCGCATGCCGTATTGCAAAATACCGTTCTGAGCACATTCGATGTCGTGCCAATTGCAAACTGTCCATTCGCGATGATCATAACGGCATTATATCTTATTTGCTGCGCCGCGCTACATAATGCAAAATTAGATTGGGTATTATCTATGACAGTACCGCCTATCAAGCCGTCAATATAAAACGCATTATCAATAGTGGTATGCTTTATCCAATTCTCCGCCCCATCCAGCTCCACAAAGCCCACATTGTACGTCACAACGAGCTTTTCAGCGCTTTCGTAGTCCTGCCGCGTGACGCACTTATCCTTGACATCTCCCACACGCCGCAGCGGGCGCGGGATCGGCAGCTCGGTAACATCATCATTTACCGTGATAGACGATATACCCGTGAGCAGCACAGGAGCCTCCGTCGTCCCGCCCTGCGGGGTCTCGCCATAGGCAGTGATGGACGCGATACGCTGCGCCCCCGCGTAGGCGATGGAGACGGGGGTGCCGCTGTATGTAACGGGTTGACCGGCAGCCCAGTCTTTGGACATTGCGGCGCTATCTGCGGCGTCCTGTGCGCTTTGTGCGGCGTTCTCGGCTTGTTCTGTTGCATCAGTTACGGCTTGCAGCGCTTTTGCAATTTCCGCTGTAAGTACGTTGTAATAATCGCTGGATATGATTTTTGCGTCAGTCAGGACGCTTTCCTCTACAGAAATTTCAAACGTAAATGTTGTAAGTTTTTCTGATGCAGCATTATACATGTTGATTTCGCAATGGACGCAGCCTGACACGGTCAATACCTGTTCCACAAGTTCGACCGTAACCGTATTGCCAGATACAGTAATGGCAGGAGAGTTGTCCGGCAGCGCGTCATAAAAGCCCGCTGTGCCGTCTGGTTTTTTATATCGGAAAGCAATCTCTGTTCCGCTTGGCACCTGATAGTCTAATCTCCCAACGTATAGATGCGCCGCGATATACCGTGTATTTCGGTCGTTTTGTTTTGCCTTTATAATGACCGGACTACCCGTTTCAATTAAATCAAGCGTTATGTTTTTTGTTACTTGCATGTTGCCTCCTTATATTTCTCGCCCATTTATAGTGATTCCTCCAACTCCATCATGGTTCACTCCAATACTTATTGCGGGAGATACAGTACCAATAATCGGTGGCATCAAATCTATTCTTGCACCTCCGCCTTCTGAAACAGACATCATTATAGATGGGTCATTGTTCGATGTTCTAAGGTTTAAATTGGAGTGTTGTTTTCCATTTTGATCTCTAAATGAAGCAACATTAAATACAATATTCCCATCATCATCAAACATCTTAAAATTAGGATTGTAGTATAGGCTACTTCCATCAGACGAAAGAGCGCCAGACATTGACAATTCCAATGCCGTATTACCAGATTCGTCGTACATTCTAAGATAAGGAAGATATGTTTTTCCTGATTTTTCCGCAAAAATTTCCCCGGCAATATTTCCTGCTCCATCCCCGATTTTTATGCTCCCGAATGTTCCATTTCCGGTTAAATTTGCTTCTCCAGTTTCCATATTAATGCTTGACGCACCATTCAAACTCTGCAAAACGCCTGCTTTGATAAGGTTTGCTGTCAGCACGCCTGTCGTGATGAAGTCTGCAACCAAACTCCCGTCAATCGTCCAAGCATTTCTGTAAGGCCCGTTTACACCATTCGTTGAAAACCCAATGCCGTTTGTATTTATGCGTAACACATTTTTTGCAGTTTCAACGCTTGGCGTGTCCAGAAACAAGATTTCTTTCCATGTGCCGTTGTCATCCTTAACCGCTATTACATAGCCATCGGCACTGGTTAGCCAATTTGTAGCGTTGTTTATGGCTTTTTGCATTGCGCTTGTTGTCGGTGATTTTTCTATTTTTTGCTGCTGGTCTGCAATCGTATATGCGATATTGGCTCGGATGTCTCCAACTTCAACGGATTCATAACGCTCAAGCAATACATCAGTTATAATCCTTACTATTTCCGCTTTTGCATTTATCCCAAGCGCTTCAAACTGTACTGTAACGGTGTCGCACAAATCGCACTTTTCAAGCAGCGCCAAATCTTTGTATTCTTCTGTTTGCTCAAGCTGCACAAAACTCACGCTGATGCTTACACTAGGTACACCAATTTTATTTGATTTTATATATTGCATGGCGCGCGTCTCCAGCTCACTTGCTGTAGGTTGGTTCTCAAAATCAGACGAAAAATCAATCGTCATTATACGGACAAAATCAAATGTGCCATCTACATTGACAATATTCCCTTGTACAAGTTCTCCTTCAGCTCCAACCCAATACGGAAGAACGCCTGTTGCTACGCTTGATATATTCGCATCTTGTTCTACGTCGGTCAAATTTTTTCCATATCGAATCACAACACCATTATCATTGCCGCGCTGGTTGTAAAGCCTCACAAAAAATTTGTCAAACAAATATTCTCCACCGTAAACGTCTAAAATAGAACCTTCCACGCCCCCAAGCACAGAACGGGATGCGGACGGCACCAATACGCTAAAATTTGCTGTCGTAGATTTATCCGTCCAAAATGAAAAAGGACTTTCCACTACTGTGTGAGAAGCCATACCGCTTAACGCTTCTGCCGCCGAGCCTGCTGTAAATGGATTTACGGGGATTCCAGCAAGATCATAACTAATGTGTTGGGCATATATTGTTGCAATTCCATTGATAGGCCTTGTAATGCGGTAAACGCGGAATGGCTGTGCTTCACGATAAGGTGACGGAATTGCATATATAATACATCTGTTTTGGATTTCGCTGAAATGGATTCCGCTTTGAGGATACTGCATTTCGAGCTCATACAGCCCGTTCCGTTCTTCGGTCACGATGCAACTTATCGCATCCGACAATGCACCAAGCCCCTGTGTTGTAAATTCCGTCGCAGTGGACGGGAAAAGAATTGGTTTCATATTGTCCACCACCTTGGCGTAATTTTTACTCCGGTAATTCCTCCGCTCCACATAATCGCTGTATCTCCATTCGGAAGATATGGGAAGTCAGCCCCGGAAATAATGACATTATTATTTTTATTCAGTGTCCCATAGTAGGCGTTTTGCGTTTCGGAATCCAGTATGATTCCTCCGTCCATGCCTGTAATACTAGTGGTTACTGTTCCAATTACGATTTCTCCATCTCCGTTCCCTGTAATTTCAATAAGCGGGAACGCATCATTCCATATATTGTTTATGACTTGTCCTGATATTATGGAGATTGGATATTCGCCGGACTTAAAATATCTTTGTGGCTTACAATCGAACTCTATCGTTGCACGCCCATATAAAAGCATCCAGTTTTCCACATCAAACGGACCCGAAAAAAGTGCGATTCTAAACACGTCCGGGTCGTATGAATCCTCCAAGCGTTTATACCCATTCCCGGAAAGCAGCCAGGATGCAATATTTCGCGCTGCTACTGTCGTTCCACATGTTTTGGCTTTAAACCATATTTCATATGGTTGTGTTACATTGGAGAACGCCCCGGTATCTCGTATGAGATCACCGGAGCGTCCGGGCACTGAAATCTTTTCTACCACACGCGCAGCATGATTGCTTGCAGGACATTTATCAATTCCGATTTTATAGTCAAGGCTGTTCTTCCCATTGAAGATGAAATTGCTCACCATACGGCCTCCCTTCGCGCAGTAGCATTCTGAATTTTGAGCATGATAATATCAGCAAGCCGGTTCTCATCTTGACCGGGAGCGCCATTAACAGTGATATAAACGCCTCCCATATTCGACGCGCCCGCTTTTCCGTTCACATTGACAGACATTCCTCCGGCCATAGATGCAACAGCATTTTCAAGCTTATAAGCATTCGCTCTTACTCCTTCGGCCATTCCCTGTACCATATCTGGCATCCATGTTTCGTAATCGCGTAACGGTCCGACATCCGGGCGTGAAAAATGAAGCCAACTTGTAATCGTATTTGCTATGCCTTTTACCGCATCTACAACTCTGCTTGCCATAGAGATAATTCCATCAACCAAACCTTGTATGAAGTCTCTGCCCCATTGAACAGCCTTCCCGGGTAGGGATGTTATAAAGTCCACTGCAGCTTGAAACCCATTTACGATTGCATCTTTGATATTTCTAACGGTGTTCGAAATCCCGTCTTTCATGATTATAAATGCTGTCTTGATGCGTTCGACTAAGTTATTTACTGCATTACGAAAGCCCTCAAAATTATCGTAAAGCAGTTTAAATGCTCCTGCGAACGGATTTACAAGAAGCAAAAGCAGTCCTTGCCAGTTTGTTTTCACGAAATCAAGCACCTTGTTAAAGGCTTGTGGGACAGTAACGGTAAAGAAATGTACTATTCCATCGACGGCATTTCCAATTCCCTCCTTAATTCTATCCCATATTTCTATGACACCGTTCCTAAATTCTTCGTTTGTGTTCCACAAAGTTATAATTGTTGTAGCGAGAGTTGCAACCAATGTTATAACAGCTCCAATAGGGTTTGCAGAAAGAGCCTGCATCGCCTTTGCCACCAACGGAAATACATCAGCCATATTTTTGGCTCCTGATACAATTCCAGAAATCCCGGAAATTAAAGAAGCTATATTCCATGCAACAAATCCGGCTGCAATACCAGAAAGCGTTGAAATAATAACAGGCCCATAATCTATAAGCGCATTTACAAAGTTGTCAATATTTTTTCCAAACGCATCCCAGTCAACATTATTCATCCAGTTTTCAAATTCGGATGTGATATTTTGAATGATAGGGATAAGATTTTCAAGAACAGGTGTCCCAACTCGAGCTTGAAATTGTTTCCATGTTTCATTCAGATTTCCTTGGACATTTTCCCAACCATCCATTTCACGTGATGCTTGCCCAGCAGCACCAGAAAGATTTTGCGACGCTATGATTTGGTCAAGCAAAACCTGTGTTGTCTCACCTGCTGTAACATCTAAATCTTTATATTCTTTCCCTAAGCTTTTCATCGCTTGAGCTGTTCTTGTCGCTTCCGTCGATGCAAAGCCTAACGCAGCATCATTTGCAAAGTTGCCTTTGGTGTATGCCAAGACCTGTTCTGTTGCTTCTTCCAACGATCTATCGTAATATGCAGCAGCATCAGCAGCTGCATAAGATGCTTTTTCTGCGAATTGCAATGCTTGTGCACTTTCCATCCCGCTCGATCTGGCATATGCATAAAACTGTGAGAAGGCGCTTTGTAGTCTCGTAGGAACGATTCCTGTTGCTTCGGCAACGCTATTCATTTTTTCTCTTGCTGTGTCCGCAAGATCTCCAAAGGTTTGTTCAAATTGAGCAACCTGCGCCTTAACATCAGCGGCACTTTCAATTGCTGATACAGCAAAATCTTTAAACGCAGATGCAAGCTCTTTTACACCGTTTACAATTGCTTGACTTAGCACATTTGCCTTTAGAACGTCTCCAAAAGACAGCGCAGAATCAGCGGCATCATCAAGGTTGTCAGCGGTATCATCAACCGCAGTATCAAGGCCTTTTAGATTTGAGCGCATATTGTTTAATTCTGATGTAGCATCATTAACGGCCTGCTTCCACTTTTGAGTACGTGTATCAGCTTCTCCAAATTCCTTAGCGGAAGCAGCAAGCCCCTTTTTTAGCTGCTCAATACGCTGCTCTTGTGTCTCAATCTGTTTTGTCAAAACGGCTGACTGTGCGGCAAGTTTCTCCTGGCTGTTGTCGTTTTTATCAAACGCCGATGTAACCGCTTTCATCTCGCTGGCCAGCGTCTTTGACTGCTGTATAATGTTATTAAGTTCTTTTCGAAATTGCGCTTCTCCGTCAATCCCGATTTTTGGCCCTATGTTTACTGCCACATTCTCACCTCACATTCAGCGCTTCTTCAAGTGTCAGCTTAATTTTTTGCTTTGCACCATTTGCAATCGCCATGCATGATGACAAATCCTGAATTTCCCCAGGAAAAGAAGTCAGGGCCTCCGCTTTGGAAAGCCCTGACTTTAATCCGATATAAAGCAGCCACGCAGCCGTTATTTTGACTGCGTGGCCTTTGCGTTTTTTGATTTTTCAGGCTGAACCTCTACTGTAACACGGTTTCCCTCTTTAATTGCGGCCATGATGACTTCCATGGCTGTTTTGATATCGGATGGAGACATTACAGCGCAAAGCATTTCATACGTAGGCGCTGTTTTGGCATCACATTCAATGCTAAACATCGCACAGCGCACCCTTTCCCGGTGTTCCGCACCAGACATCAGCGCCGATGCGATAAACGCAACGTTATCCACCATTTTTGCAATATCACTGTTGTCAAATGCCTTTTCAATATTTTCTATACCATCAAACCGTTTTGCAATGGTATTTTGCGCCTCGACTGTATATGCCACCGGATATTCAATGCCGCATACGCTCAAATTCATGCTCCAGCACCCCCAAGAAATGCTTTTACAGCCGCATAAGCCTCTGCCTCTGTGGCAAGGCCTTCCGCAGAAATAACCTTCCAATTTTTTGCTGTGGTGTCATCACGCTGTATAGTAGCCGTAAGCTCTTGTGTCTGCCAGTCGATTTGATCTTCCTGCGTGGCCATTTCATCAGACGGCAACCCAAATTTGATTTTTGGGAGGATAAGCGGCCAGTACTCCACTTTCCCCTCCATTTGAGTTCTGCGGACACATCCGAATCCAACATACGGAGGATTCAGGGCCTCTCCATATCCCTGCATTTGTACAGTTGTTTCAGGCGCACCTACTTCAAGCGATGTAGGAGCAGGAAGCCCAAAAATTAAAGTAGCCGCTTCATTTGAGAGACCATCTACCGTAACTGTCGCTGATCCGCTTGTAAACTGTGCCGTTTCCACCTCTGCCAGAACATTGTTGGCATAGAAATTATTATCATCAGCCGTATCGATTTCAAGCGACAGGCTTACGCCTCGCGCCAAATCCATTCCGCTAGTATATGTAACCGTTGTGCCTGTATTGGCATATTTGGCGACATAGGGCATTGAAAAACCAGTTGTTACCATACTTTTCTCCTTTCAAAAAATGCGCACCAAACGGCGCGCATGTCAGTCCAATGATTTAATTTTCTTATCGATTTCCTCTTTGCACTTTTCAATAGCTTCTTTTTGAGTGGCTGAAACAGCATGACGAATAAATGGGGTTTTGTCCATATAACTGCTTCCACTTTCCACAACTCTTGCAATTAAAGCATTTGGTTGTCCTTTAGGATATGTTTTGGTTTGCACCGCATTATATCCGTCAAATCCAAGTTTAACATTTAAATAGCCGTTGTCATTTTGCATTGGGGATATTCCGAAACCGTCAAGAAGCCCCTTTTTCTGTTTAATTGACAGGTGCGATTTCTTGTTTTGTTTATAAGCCTTCATGTTTTCGACATCATTTACAGCTGGTAATGTAGTGATATTTTGACGCACCTTATCAGCCACAATATCAGCCATAGCATATACGCCTGCGCCGCAAATCTCTCTTGTGTTTTTCCCGATTTTTTGCAGATATTGTGCGTATTCATCGAGGCCTTTGAATTGGTATTTAGCCATTTCACACCTCAAATACCCACTCATAGTGAATCAATTTCGTGTCCTCTTCATATTGCACACTATTCAGATACCATGCGACTTCGGTATCATTCAGCGCGTTTGGGATAGATGTCATAAGCGGGTCGTTTTCCTGAGTCGTATATAAGTCTAACGTGCCTTGGTAAGCTTGCTCCATATGCTTATTCCCAGCCACAAAATCGTGTGCTCCATCTTCACCCCATACAATATACGGAGGTGTTTGATTTGGCGGCGCAGCGTAATGATATACATTTGAGGAAATGCCTAACAGCGCATTTTTTATGACTTCAAGGCGAATCAATTGAATCAATCCTTTCAAGCGTCAAATCTGTCATCGGCTGGCCGTCACTGTCCAAAAGGTGTTGCACTTGCAAAATTTTATAATATCCTGCTGCTGCTGAATCAAAATATGGAACAAGTTGGCACCTGTCAGCGGTAGATATCCCCGCATTGCGCTGCACTTCAATCAACAAATCTGCGCGGTCATCATATGCCGCTGCTGTCCAGTATCGCGTGATTCCAACCGTTTTGTCACCATAGTAACTTTGAAAGTATTTTACATCAAACACAAGCAAAGGCATTGACCCGGCGGAAGCTGTATTTCGCCCCCGCCAGATCGTAGCAATACCGGAATCAAGTAGCATTTTCCGTACCCGCCTTTTTACCAAAAATTCGGTTATTCAGCGTCCAACGCAGCATACGCGGCATTCCTTCATCTGTTGCTCTTTTTCTGAAAAGATACGCCGCATACATGATGATGAGTTGTCCATCCTCAACGCTATAAGGCGAAGTTAATACGACACCTTCGCGCGTAATGAACTGAACTGCGCTGTCAAGCAAGTGATTGAGCTGCGCGAGACGTGTTTCGTCCGGCATCAGCAAATTCAAGTCTGCTTGCAGCAGTGTCAACAAATCGTCTCGCGTCAACTCTCATCACCTCAAATTCAGCCGCCCGCTTTGGTAACCTCAACCGTGTACACACGGACAGCATTCCCCTGTTTAACAGTAACCGTCAGCGGGTGTGCCTGCCCATCGGTAAGCCATGTTACAGTGCCGCCATTACGCACGTTGTTGCCGTTATAAGAAATTTCAATCTGCGCTCCTGCCTGACTGCTGGTTGCTTCAATCTTAGCGCTCGTGCCCGTAGGCGCAAGCGTATAGCTGTAAGTAGTAGAAGCGAATACTGGAGAAAGCGTTTCACTCCCAACAGCCAGCGCCGAGAGCTGGGCATCATTTGCATTGTCCGCAGCAAATTCCATTACTGTCGTGACATTCTGATTGTTGATGTTGATCGCCACAAACGCACCCGGAATCACCGGCGCGCCGTCAGCACGCTGTTTGCCCTTGAATACTGTATTGTCCTGAATGAACTGTACTTCTCTGCTGGATTCAATGGTCATTCCTGCACGCATGGCCAGCAAGTATAAATCGCCGTAACCGCCGATGATATCTCCGTCCGGAATAAATTCAAGAACATCGATATCTCCGTCCACCACAGGCATTACTCCGGGATACTGAGCAATAAGACTGCCCTCATAGTTAAATGCAATCAACTTAGAACGCAATTTTGCATAGGTTTTGCTGTTCATTGCCCAGAACTGACGACCACGGCTGTATCGTGTGAAAGTGTTCCCTGCGGCTACAGCCAGCGCAGCCCAGAACGGAATCGGATCTTCCGTACTATCCACTTTTAGAATATTGCTTGTATGGAGATCGACCCACTCAGGCGCATTTGCTGGGTAATCTGCCGGTTTTGACGTCTGCGCCAGACGTGTGACGATGCCGAGAGGCATTTTGCTGGCTGTACCCTTACCGTACAAAATAGCCTTATCCATTGCAAGGCCAATGCTCTCGGAAAGCATTTCAACAATCCAACTTGCGAGGCCGATATCGTTGTCCTCCAAAATGGAATTGCACACAGGCACAAAGCCTGCAACCTTGAAACCGTCAAGCGTGATCTGATTGAACACAAAAGTCAGTTCATTGATTGCTCCGCACATCTCCGTCCACACTGCCTCTGGTACAGTGCCAGCGATGGTCTGACGTGCTTCACCACTGACGTTGCGCAGGCGAACCCGGTTCAGAAGCTTTGAGTAACGGAACATGTTTTCAGAGATAAGATCAAGGAAAACAACCGGAATAGTCAGCTCCGCGCCGGTCACAGCACGATTCTGCCCCTTCATGCTCCGCAGCTGAGTAAAAAACTCCTTCGTATCATCGCGTTCGACAATTGCTTTTCGCTGCTCCATCGGAAGAGCATCAAATGCGCGCTTGCTCATGGGAAGCGCCCGAATATTGATATCGTTCATATGAATTACAGTCCTTTCTTTGTGTTTCATTTCCGGATTACTGCGCGTCGGTGCTGCTTCTTCAGCGGCATCCAAGTCTGCTTCAAGGCCTTCGATTTCGGAGGAAAGCGCAATCTTTGCATCCTCGTGCGCTTTTTTCTCTGCATCATACTTGTCCACTTCTTCAGCTACAGCAGTTTCCTGTTCTTCTGTTTCTGCTTCACTGATTGCAGTTTCAAGTTCTGATTCTCTTACTGAAAAATCCGCATCTTTTGCGCGAAGTTGTTCAAGCTCTTCTTTCTTTTTTTCAATACTGCGCCGCAGCATCATGGTTTTAAGTGCCATTATTTTCTCCTTTCAGTCGTGCCAGCATATTGGCTTTCCATTCTTCTTTTTTTTGACGGCGTAAGACATCAAAGTCCTTTTTTCTCGCTTGTACCGATGTGTCCTCATAGGCAGGGAACGTAACGACGGATACCTCGTATAGTTTTACCTTGCGCAGTTTCCATACCGTTGTTCCGTTTTCCATAACCTCAGTGCTCTGATCGACAATATCAAAACCGAAACTGCATTGGCTTACATCTCCACGTTTTACCCGTTCATATAGGTTCATCGCGTCCTGATCCGCCTGATTGATGGTGATACTTCCCCACAGGCCGGTACGGTCAACATGGAGCTGCAAAGTCCCTGCTGTTGTACGCCCAAGCACAAGCGTGCTGTCATGGTTTACCAACGCTCTGATATCTCCGTCCAAAGTATCATCAAAGGCATCTTCGTCAATCGTTTCGATGGCATTTTCCCACATGCGGTATTCACTTCCAAAAACCGCAAAATAGCCTTCTATATACAGGTTCCCATCCTCTGCGCGTGTTTTAAATTTGCTGTCTCGCACAAGCGCAGTCCTTTCAAAAGTCACTCACTTCCACCTCCATTCAACTTATTTTGTTCTCCAATCATTCCTCGCGGGATATAATTTTCCAAGATGACCAATTCATTTAGCCCAGGTAATGGAGACAGTCCAATCCAATCTCTCACTTCATTTCCTGTCATAATGCCTCTCACAAATTGATCGTCCGCAACTGCCGCTGTATCCTTTAGGTCATAATTGTACAAGCTTCTAGAATTAAACCTGAAAAACCAATCAGGGTTATACAGCAGTTTCTTTGTCATTTCCTGCTCTATTACACGCGCCATTGGCATGATTGTGGAATTTATAAAATTGTTCCATGCATCTCGATGGAAGTCTCCAATCCCTAATACGAATGGAGGAACTCCGAGAATCGATGCAACCGTTCGTTTATCCAGCGTTACCATATCGGATAATGCCAAATCAGATAACGTCAACGGCTTTACCTGTTCAACGCTGAATTGTTCCGCAGGAATCAGCCATGGTTCTCCCGCGCTGTTCGTGTTTATATAGCTATCCAAAAGTTTTTTTCTTCCATCTGGACTTGCAAATTCTTCCGTCAACGCATCGACTTTTACGATAAGAGAAGGTTTCCACTTGGATTCCATAAACCCTTTTTCAGTCTTTGCCGCCTGCCTCAAATTGTTTGCCACGTCCGCAAGCGCCACTCTGTAGCCTTCACCTTTCCACGGGTAAAAACTTCCAGGGTTTAAAACAAAGTGCAAAACATCATTAGGGTCGTATTCTCTTCCATCAATCATTACCTGATAATCCCAAAGTCCATTTGGAACGAATGCTGTAAGTGCAGGAGGTATCGGAATTAAATCCATTAATATCCCTCTGTGTGTATCAGGATATACAACAACGTTTCCGTTTCCTTCTAGTATCAAGTTTTTTACAACCCAATGGATAAACGTCGAGCGTGTCATATTATCATTCGGATTGATGTCTATTTTCCGGCTTAATTCATTTTTAATGCGGATATCTCCATCATTTGTATTTTCCATAAGGTGTATAGTCATACTCGCAATCAGTTTTGCAATCGTATCCACCGCAGCACAAATTTCAGGGTTTTGCGATAGACTTGTGTAACCTTTACATGCAAGCGATTCCCAAGCATCAGATGAACATACCCATGCTAGGCTTTGAGGTCTAGGCTCAGCTCTTGTCGTTGCGCGCCCACGCTTATTTTTTTTGCTCATGTCTCACCCCACCATTTTTTTGCGTTGTTGCTTCTGTCCATACTCTCAAGATATCTAATACAGGCAAAAACCGATGCATCAAACAAGTCGATTCGGTGCTCTGGTTGTATCTTGTCATACTGAATCATGTCATCGGTCTTTTCGATGGCCGATACATTTTCCACGCAGTATTCAAACGCTTCCGAATGCAAATAAAAAAGAGCACCATTTTTGGCGCTCTGCTCAATATATCTGAATCCCTCTGACTTTTTATAATAATACTGCGGTTGATCTACAATTTTAAATCCAGCTTGCTTCATACCAATAAAATATTCCCGGCAAAATTTCCGGTCATGCCCTACCTGTCTGATTTTAAATCCACGCTTACGCATGTCCTCAAACCATTTTACAACGTCTGCATGATTGACCGTAGGACTATTACACATCGTCAACCACCCATCATCTGCCCATCCGAATAATGGAATATTGTCTTGTTCTGCCTTTAGATGTGCAGCCACCACTGGGAAAAATGCATGAGTAATAATGATATCTACCCCTCTGTAATTTCCAAAGAGTGCTGCCGCAGTGAGATCATGCAGTTTTGAAAGATCCGCGCCACCGTACCAGTCAATCGGAAGCTTTGCAAGCTGCTCTAATGACCAATTATAAGCAGCATCGCTCTTCCGAAACTCTTCTATATCAAAATACGCTTTTATGGCATTGGTATACACGTTCAAACTTTTTGCAAAAAAATCCTTACGCTGTTGCGGGTCATTCTGCGCCTGCAAACTATCGTTCATGATTTCATCTGGGCGAATACTTACCCCATAAGCTGGATTCGCCATTTCATGTACAGCAGGACTTGTGTAATCAATGTTTCCGTCATCATCTGGATTTGCACAACACATAAAAATAAAATACTGTTCATCTTTCACTGTGCCGTCCAATATCTTACGGCAGTATTTCAGACGTTGGCCGAGAAATGCTTGTTCGTTATCACCAGCCGTAGAAATGCCAATTAAAAGTTTATTTGTGTACGCCTTCATAGCTTCTTTAAATAGATTGTATTGCTTTGGTTGACGTAATGCATGTATCTCATCTACGATTGCAATGTTGCAATTGAGAGAATCTTGCGCATCAGGGTTTGCGGCCAATGCCCGAATAAAAAACGAGCCATCCGGAAGCGTTGCTTCCATGGAATGCTCGTTGTTATTATCGATAATCTTAACATCCCCTCCGCTTTTGCTGTCTTCCCCCATTCTGCGGATATTGTAATCTAAGAAATTAAAACTTTCTAGAGATTGCATTAAAGCTGCAGATGTAATATAGGTTTTTGACCCACTGCGTCGATACCAGAGTGAAAGCGCCCAAGCTAGTGCAGCGGCAAAACTTGTTTTGATGTTTTTACGCGGAATAAAAATAAGGCCCTCATGGAACCTCACTATATCCGTACCGCGCAATTTGAATCCCAGAAGATTATAAATAATAAACTTGTGAAACGGTTCAAGTAAAAATGGTGTCCCTCTCAAAGGCGTTCCATCCAGCTTTTCTCCCTGTTGATGGCATATTGTTTTTTCAATAATCTGAATACAGAACTCTGGGGCTTTTGCGTCCATCCAATAATCTGGATTTTCAAGATCTGTAAAAAATCTGTTTACTGCCTGCTTTAATTCTTTACAGGCAATTTTCTTTCCGTTTCTGATGCTTTCGGCGTACTCAAGAACCGAACCCCAGTTTTTCCCCTTAACCGCTTTCAATGCTCATAAGCGCCGCAGCAAGTCCACCGTGTTTTTCATTCTTTGGCGCATCTCCTGTCATTTTCTTATAGCTGGATGGCGTAAGCCCTAATTCACGCCAGTACGCCAGAGCGCTTTTATTAAGGTCATCCCATAAAACCAGCAATGGATTTTTAGTCATGTTCGTGGAACCACCTTTGTTTGTATATTGGATTACGGATGCCCCACCAAACTTCTGAAACTCTCTGAACGTTTTATCTCTCTGCTCCAATATTCCTGCAAGTGTTTCCACTGCTGAATCATAAGCGTCTTTTTGCACTCCAAGTGCAGTCATTTGTACAATAATTAATGTTTTCCATTTGGATTTCGTCATAAACTGCACCCCTTTTACAAAAATTCAGCTCAGAGTTGGAAGAAGTTACCCTCACCATTTGAGGGATCCAGACTGTAAACATATGTTGAGGGGGGGCTAATATCTATATCTCATTGCTCCCGCCTTTTCTGGATGCTGTTTGTTATGGCAGGCATGACACAAACTTATAAGATTGTTATCATCGTATGCAAGCTCAGGGTATTCATCAGAATGTTTTATGTGATGAACCTCTCTTGCAGCTATCATCTTTCCATACCTCTTGCACTCTTGACATAAATAGTTATCTCTGCGCAATATTTTTAAACGTTTGCGCTTCCATTTTTGGCTTTGATAATCAAACTGTTTCATTGCTTTTATATTAAACCCGTTATAGGCTAAATCTTCTTGCCGGGTCTTCCCCGGCATCATTGCTTTGTTGACCCGGTGTGCGTCCGGGTTGCTCTACCAACTGGGCATAAGAAAAAGCACGCAGATTTCTCTACGTGCTTTCTCGATTATATTGTACCGCATCATTTGTATAACATTCAAGTGACTTTGTGTGCCATTTAGTGCCACAAAGTATCACCGATTTAAATTAATTTGAAATGAGAAATAGCATCATCATGTAATCTATAAATCGTTCTTTTACCCACGCTCATTTTTCCGTAAAGAGCTTCTTTCACCTGTTTCCATGACATCTGCTGTCCATATCTAAAATCCGTGTATCTTAGCCGCAAAACTTCTCGTTCTAACGGGTCTTTCAGCGAATCAATGGCTTTATCCACTTCACGCATTACAGCAAGGTTTTTGGCATAATCATCGCTGTGTGACGCACACCAATCAACTCGCATATCTACTGCTTTCATCGGGTCGTGTGCGCCTATGTGCTGACTACCATCTCCGGCCTGTGGTGTAATGCTGGTTTCAGCAGATTTCATCGCCATGATGCGTTGCTCAATGCTTCGATTCGCCCGCCAGTATCGTTCATAGTTCTTAAGCTTTTCATATTCCATTTATCAAACCTCCGCTATCAAACCTCTGCGCATAGCCACATATTTCCCGTAGCTTATAGGGCATTCTCCGCGCTTACGGCGCTCGTTGTTATATGTATCCAGCTCCCTTAAAAATGAACCGAGCTTGTCCCGCTCCCTTATTTTCTCGGCCTTTCTTTTCAATTTTAGTTGTTCTTGTGCTATTTTTTGATTTTCCATTCTGACTTTTTTAGCACATGAATCACAATATTTCCGAGACGAGTTCGGTCTCTTCAATATCATCGGAACACCACACACTTCACACTGTCGCTCAATCATCATCGTACCTCCCTGAAACCACCAAGCACGCCCACATAACAACAGGGCAGGACAGCAGCAGTACAATTCCCACAGCCTTTGCGAAAGCTATGATTATTTCGAGCATGCCGGGGCCTCCTTAAGCCTGCTTTCCAGCCTGCGCACCTTGTACCTTCTGCGGTTTTCCACAGCGTCAAAGCACTCGTACATCATGCAGAGTTGCTCCATCATAATAGACACGTCCGCGATCTCGTCAACGATGGCGTCAGTGGCCGCTGGCTTTTCGTTTACGCCGGCGCGACGCATTTTACAAATCGCCTTTATGAGTTCGCTCATTTCTTCGATGGCTACATCTTCTTGAGCAGTTTGTCCGTATATAAGGATTGCCTTTTCAAATATTTCTTTCATTGGTTTTCCTCCTCACATATTTTTTACGCCTCTGCCCACCGGAATGAACGAATACACGCTAATCACAGGCGCAAGCGGCAGGCTCGCATGACAGGCAGTCACCATCATGGCAAGCGCATTTTCGTCAACTTTGGCGCTGTCATGCATGACAATAGCATCCGATTCGCCCCTGCGCGTTTTCACGCGCACACGCTGCCCTTTTTTCAAGTCAACAGGCGTTTCAAAAAGATAATTACCGAATCCATAGTCGGCTTCATGCCTTACAAGTACAACGTTCGTCATAATCTTAATTCTCCTTCTCCTTACACTTCACAAATTCGCAATGCCCATCAAGCGGGCAGCTGGTGCAAGTCCGTGTGTCCGTGTACGTTTCCACACGCTTTAAAATGCCGCATCTTTCAATATTTTTCGGCACATACGCTCCGCACGGCCATGTCAAGCCAGAGCCTGTCCGGCAGTCATCGTACTTGGTACAGTTTTCACACTTCATCACTGCGCCTCCTCTGCTGGCTGCTGGAGCCATCTTTTGCGTCCTTCAGTGCATTTTTCAGCGTCCGAATAGTCTTCCCGATCTGGGTCGCACCTCCATCCAGATGAAAACGCACACTGCTGACAATTAGCCGGATTGCATTCCATCAAAAACTCCGCCAGCTCATTATCGTCCATCGCACGGATGCGGTCTGCGTTGGACATTGGCGCTTTATAATCAGGGCAAAGATAACATTCTGTGTTTTCTCCAAGTCTAGCATATTCAATACAGGTTTCTTTATTTACACAGTTACTCATACTTCCTCCTCCGCTGTCTGTTGTAGCCATTGCAATGTCAAATCCGGATATTCATAAAAATCATCATTAAGTTTTGTCGCAAGAAACTTCGCAAGCTCATCATCGCTCATTGCCCGGATGCGGTCGGCGTTGGTTGACGGCTTCGGGTTCTCGTGCACCGCCTTGTATCGGTCGCGCTCTGCGGCCACCGTGGCAAGTTCGCCTATGAGATTCGTGTTGTCGATTTTTTCAAAGTAGAGTTCTGCGCGCAATTGTTCAATGCGGTCTGCCGCTTCCGCTGTAATGCCTCCATGATTTTGGTATTGAGCGGAGTATGCGTTTAGTCTCTCCACAAGCTCTTTATCTGTCATGCTCTGCCTCCCTTTCCTTCAGCGCGGCCTCGGCGGCTTCGCGGGTCAGAAATACGGTTTTGCCCATTTGGGGGATATCGCTCCACCAAAATTCTGTTTCTCTCACATAATCAGCCCCGTCAAGTTTTCTTGCATGCGAATAAACAGGACTTCCGATTTCGCACTGCAGCACCACCAGCCGCCCCTCTTTCTCCGCCTGCGCCAGCTCCTCCGGCTCCAGCCCGGTTTCCTCGTAGGCAGCGAGGCGTTCAGTTTCTTTTCCAGAATACTCAGCGTCGCCAACACGCATACGCCATTTTCCACCGTCAAAGTATGTATATCTCTCCATGTCAATCCTCCTTGTAGGCTTTCGGAAATCGCATACTCGCAATCACATCCGCGTTATACGGCAATTCTTTCCATGTAAAATTTCCGGTTGGATGCTCACTTCTGTATGCTGGCATTACAATCCCTCTTTTGAGTGTCACCAAATACCAGCCAGTTTTTTTAGGGGCTTTTGTTGACCATCTCATTTTATTCCTCCCGGCGCTGGCCCCAGCTGCAAAAATCAGTAAGGTTGATATTACGGTTTGTCATCTTACAGTAGCACCAGCTTTCGACTTCGTTTTCGCCAATACATGTAAACTTGCATTCATTGCAGTAGCACGCGCCTGCAGCGTGTACTGGGTCGACGGTGGCCCTGCTCTTTATCATGTGGGCTACATCCGCTTCACAGAAACAAACCTCTCCCGGATTTCGCAAGTGTCCCACATCAAGCCATTTCAGAAAATCATCCGCATCAATCAGCCTTGCCATTATCAGCCCTCCGGTTCCATGCTTCTTGTGCTTCGAGGTACTCAGAATCATTTTTGTGATATTTTGCGCTGTATAACACCCTATTTGAACGAGCATCACAGTTTGTGCAGCGCACATATACAGCATCGTACCAATGGCCTTTAGTTTTTACCTGTTTCCTTACAAATTCAGCTTTTCCCCCGCAGAAAGAGCACGGCTTTAAGTCAGTCATTGTCTGCTCCTTTCAGCGGTCGGCCGCACTCCGGGCAGAACTTTGTCTCATAAATGCCGACCGTGTGCCACTGATTACCGCTCCATTCCTCGAACATGATTGCTATCGGCTTTTTATCTCCAGCCCTAAACATGATTCGTTTGTGCGGCGCAGATTTTCCAACATCATGATATGATAGGTCACACCCTTCAAGGTCCGGTTCAAGCGTAGCGTT
>NZ_JXXK01000040.1 GCF_000949455.1 Ruthenibacterium lactatiformans
CACTCCCGCAGCGGCCGCTTCCACCAAACACAGCAGGTGCGCGCTGCCGGGATGGCTGTCGCCAAATGTGCTCTCCACCATTACCTGCGGTTTTTCCAGGTCGGCCTCCGTCTGCCCCATACCCATGCGCAGCGGGTCGATCTCCGGCGAAAGCGTCCGCACCTTCTGGCTGATCATTTCCTGCATTCTCTACACTCCTTTTGATGATTGCGGCGGCTCGCCGTTTTTTCATACAGTCTAAACTTTCCCCTGAGAATTCTTATAAGTTTTCTCCATTTTCTTTGATAGTACGAGCATACCAAGCAAAAGAATCCTTTGGAATACGCTGCTGAGTGACAAAATCCACATAGACAAGCCCAAACCTATCGTTGTAGCCACGTTTCCACTCAAAATTATCCAAAAGAGACCATTCAAAATATCCCCGAACATCTATACCATCTTCACATGCCCGACGCAGATGCGCAAGATGGCGGCACAGATAATCAATTCGCTGCGGATCATGCACCTTCCCTTCCCTATCTGGCCAGTCGTGAGCAGACATGCCGTTTTCTGTAATGTAAATTGGTGTTTTATAGCGCTCATACAAAAATTTTGTACCCCAATACAGGCAGTCGAAATTCACATGCCATCCAATTGCCGTTCGCGGCCCCCCTTGAGGATAAGCAACTTTTTCCGGCTGACCGCCTGTGCCCATTCGCGTGGGAATCCCCCGATAAATATTTTGTCCGTAAAAGTCTAGCGGCTGGCATATGGTTTTCATATCCGCCGTTCCTATTTGGGGCAGATCCCGCTCCAGCTCATGCAGCCCATCCTCTGGGTAATGACCTAGCATTACCGGATCGCTCCACCACGTCACACTCCAGGCCCAATCATCTCCTGGAACAGATAAGTATGCCCGTCGCGCAGCCTCCACATCTGCAATATTATCTGTTACAGGCACACGTGCATTGGAGGTAGGTGCCCATCCAATTTGCGCCCCAGGCACCGTCGCACGTAACGCCTGCACCGCCTTACCGTGGGCCAGTAGTACATGGTGAGCCATTTGAAGGGCCTGTGCACGTGATGTACGCCAACCCGGTGCATGCATGCCTTGGCAAAATGCATTACCGATGAACACCTGCGGTTCGTTAAATGTCATATAATGCTTTACACGCCCGCCCAGCCGCTTTCCGATAATCGCGGCATATTCCGCAAACCACTCTGACGCTTCTGGTGAAAGCCAACCACCGCGCTCCTGTAGTGCCTGCGGCAAATCCCAATGGTACAGCGTCAGATAAGGCGTGATGCCTTGTTCCAATAGGCCGTCCACCATTTCCTCATAAAATTGCAGCCCTGATTCGTTCAGCTGCCCAATACCATTTGGTAGCACCCGTGGCCAAGAAACTGAAAACCGGTATGCCTTTATCCCCAATTTCGCCATTAGGGCCACATCAACAGGCCAGAGATGATAATGGTCACATGCCACATCTCCCGTATGGCCCTCGAATATCTGCCCTGGTTCTTTTGTATAGACATCCCAAATCGACGGGCCGCGGCCGTCCTGTCCTGAGGCCCCCTCAATCTGGTATGCACTGGTCGCTACCCCCCACACAAAATCTTTCGGAAAACTCATAGCATTCTCCTTCAGCTGCTTCAAGGTCAGCCGTTGAAATTCTTTCAATGCAATGCCGCGGCCGTTGTCACAACAAAACTGTTTTCGGCCGCGGCAAATATTTTTTACTAGTGTTTCAGTATGTGTCCGCCACGCTACGTACAAACAAACTTTTCTGTAGCTGCTCTGCCGTCACCTCCGGTGCGACACCATTCTTCGCCAATGTGACACATACCCCCTGCGGCGTGCATAAGGGGAAATCATTGTCGGAAAACGGGCTGTCTGTCAGCTCTGTCTCCAGTTCTACCTGATGGGCATAGCAATCGCTTTTCACATAGATAGCAAAATTTTCGTCTTCTTCCTCCACACGCACCGTATAAAAGGGTTGCGGCAGTCTCATCTGCTTCGGCCTACAGAATAGTACACTGGCATACGCGCTGTCAGCGCCCTCCACACATAGACGATACGCCGCAAATATGGTGTCCTGTGCATGTTCCTGCATCTCTCCTGCAAAATCTATCACGTCCAGCTGCTGTACACTAAGTGGCTGTATCTGAACCGATACCATAGTATGAGCCAAAAGCGTATAAGCGGTATCGCGCAGTTCTACTTCAACTAGTCCTTTCAATACTGCACGGCTGTCGTTATGAACCCACAAACGCAGTTCAGTCCCCTCCGCCTTGGCTGTTACCATACGCGGGGCAAAGAAGCGCCGTGCATAATAATGCAGCGCTTTCCAGCGGCCAAAATAGTCGATGCTCGCCCACGATGCTACAGGCCAACAGTCGTTAAGTTGCCAGTAAATAGCGCCCATGCAACGGCCTCTGTTGCGCCGCCAGTGCTCCACACCGTGCCTAATCGCTTCCGCCTGCAGAAGCTGTGAAATATAAAGCAGGGTTTCAAAATCTTTGGGATATCGGTAGTAGCTGGAAATATAGTACATGATCAAGCCGTTAGCCGCACCATTTTTTTGATGACTTTCCATCACAGGTGAAAAAATATTGTGGTCGTCGAATTCCGTAAATGTCTCCACCGTTCTTCGTCCGGGGAACGATTCAAAGCCAAACTCGGAACAAAAGCGGAAATAGAATTTTTCGTAATCTGTGAACGGCTTCATACCATGCCATACATCCCAGTAATGTACATCCCCCCGATTCTCTGCATTAGGTTCGTCGAAAGAACCACCAGAAGAAGGCGAAGATGGCCAGTAAAACACCCCCGGTGCATTCTGTTCCATCTCCTGCGGAATCACATACTCAAACTGCTTGATATAATCTGCTTTCAGCGCGGGGTGATGTGTCACCACATCAGGCCACTCCACCCAGCCGAGCTCCATCTCATTATTGCCGCAGACAAGGCCCAGACAAGCGTGATGCCGGATACGCACCAAATTGTCCCGCAGTTCCGCGCGGATATTTTCTTCAAATGCTGCATCCATTCGGTATACATTGCAGGCAAACATGGCATCCTGCCATACAATCAAACCTAAGCGGTCACAAGCATCATAAAACCAATCATCTGGATAATAGCCGCCTCCCCATACGCGAATGGAGTTAAAATTAGCTATGGCACAGTCCTTCAGAAGGCGTTGTGTCCGCTCCGGCGTTACCCGTGTGATTACATTATCTTCTGGCACATAGTCTGCTCCCATGGCGAATATCTTGACGCCATTTACCTGGAAACAGAACTCCTCGCCCCATTCGTCTTTTTCGCGGCTCACTGTCAATTCCCGCAGGCCAATCTGTTTTTGCCATACGTCCTGTACTTGACCGTTTTCGCCCCATAACTCTACCCGCAGGGTATATAACGGCTGCTCACCATAGGTGTTGGGCCACCAGAGCTGTGGAGCTGCCACTGTAAAGGATACGGATGTTTTCCCGGTATTCGGCTCTTCCTGTGCTTGCATCGTGTCGCCAGACGGTGACGTAAGCACACAGCAAACGGTATTTTTGTTCGAGCCGGGAAGTTCATCCAGCTGTATGTCAACCTGCAGTGAAACCGTCCCCTTGTTGTGCCTCTGTTCCACATGCACGTCGGCCAGGCGTGCGCCTGAAAAAGCGTTCAACTCCACCGGACGCCAGATACCAGTATCAGGCAACTGGGGTCCCCAGTCCCAGCCAAACATACAATGCGCCTTGCGCAAAAAGTTATTTCCTCGGATACAGCCTTTTGCTACATAGTGTACTATTGCATCCTGTCCTTTCTCACGAATATACCGTAAGGAAGAGTGAAATACAATTTCCAGACAATTCTCGCCCGCTTTCAGCCTACCACTGACAGGGAAGTGCCAGGTACGATGCATATTATCCACCATTCCCAGAAATTCTCCATTCAGCCGTATATCAGCCAACGTGTCCAGTCCGTAAAATACTAACTCCGCATATTGCTGTGCCAGCACTTCCTTTTGAGGAGTAAAGTACAACGTATAGCAAAAATCCTGATCCAGCAATTCACGAACTTCATACTCATTTTTGCGGTAAAAGGGGTCGGGCGCCAGTTTCGCGTCCAGCATTGCATGCAGTACACTGCAGGGAATATCCGTCTTTACTTTCCAACTCTCGCCCATGCAGGGCTGAATATACCAACCTCGGTTCAGTTCCTGTGTTATCATGAAACTCCTCCGTTTTTTTGAATGAATCTGTTTTGATGTCCTTAATCCCGTGGGCCGAAGCACTGTAGCACCCGAAGCTGCCCGGCTGGGGCTGCACGCAAAACAAAGTCACTTGTGCCTGCCGGTACAAAGTACTGACCTGGTGCGTTCAACTGCAGAATCCCCCCCTTACATTCCAGCGTGCCTGCGCCCTCCAGAACGTAAAGCCCGCTGAATCTTTCGTTCTTTACTTTTAACTCGCCATCTGTACGCAACTCACGCATGGCAAAAAATGGAGTGTCCTCATAACCCACGAGTTGTGCAGAGTCCCCTGTCTGTTCCCCGGGGAACGGACGACGCGGCAGGAACCATTTTTTTCGCGCCGCATCACGGCTGAACCCTTGATAATGAAAACATTCAAACATTTGATTGAAACCAAGTCCCTGGTGGCACATCTCATCTGCCACAGCGAAACCACTTGGGGTAGTGCGCTCCACGCGGATCGTATAATCTGTCGGTTCCTGAATCTCTGCCAGAAAGCAGCCCGCACCAATAGCGTGCGGCACGCCTCCTTCAATGAGAATTGTCTCACCGGGGTGCACCTCATAACGGTGCAGACAATCCAGCATTCCCGGAATCTCCTGCTTTTTAAACAGCTCCTGCCAGTATTCCCGTGTCACACCTTCACGAAAGCCTAGATATACGCAAGGAGCTTCTCCCTCTACCATGCGACCGTCCAAAATATGCCAACATTCTGTCTTTCCGAAAGAAGACCCCAAAAGTCTCTGCGCAGTCTCTCTGTCAGGGTGAACCTGAATCGTTAATCTCTCTGACGAGTCAATAAGCTTCACCAGAACGCCCGGATGCGCACCGTGTGCCGCCGCATGAGTACTGCCCAGATAAGCAGCTGGATCTGATTCCAAAACCGACTTCAATGTAATCCTCGGAGTCTGCGCCAGATGAGAAAGCCCTTCTTCTGGAAAATCCTCCCTCCCGGAGTTTCGCGCTGCTACCACAGACATGATCCATTCCTCTGGGAAGTGTCCGTCTCTGCCCATGCCGCGCTGTACACCGTGCAGTTCATCCAGTCGTGCTCCCCCTAAATAAGTCCTCCAAGCACGGGGATAATCCAATTGAAACGGAAGATCAGTTCGCATCATATATCCCCTCACTTTTCATAAACATACACGGCATGGCTACACGCAGGCAATGTAAATACGGCCTGATTATCCGCCTGTACCGTATTTCCAGTAAACAACTCCGTCAACACGACTCCTGCTGGAAGCCCTGTCAGCGACACATTCTCGGCCTTATCGGAGAAATTCACAGCCAGTACCGCCTTCTGTGTTTCCGATTCGATATATGAGAGATGGACATGCTCGTCCTTCTGCGCACGTATGCAGGATACCTTTGCCGTCACCTGAGAAATTATTTCCTTCAGCTCCGGCCACAGCTTTTCCAGCAGAACCAATCCTTCAAAATTGTTGAAATAAAGCGTCTTGCCCTTGCCATATTCGTGCAGCACCACAGCCGGCGTACCATCTTCCATTACAGCCAGCACACGGGCAGACGGATCTGTCAGCTTCAGCTTCTGACTTTGGTAGCCTGTATGCAGTGTCCCCTCTTTGGTTTTCATTCCTTTACCGCTATCAACATCAATTTCTACCACGCCGAACAGCTTTGACAATGTTTTACCTGGGATTCCTTCTGGCGGTACACAGCCACGGTCATCCAGCGCCCCCATACGGCCGTCCGCAATGAGGACACCGCCGTTTTCCACATAGCGGCACAAGCTTTGCGCTTCTTCCTCACTTATGCGAATAGCGCCTGGCAGAACCATTACAGGCACCTGCCGCTCCCCCACGCCAAGGCGCGAGAGGTCTGTAAATTCAACCGACATTCCCCAGTTCCAAAACAGCTTGTACCAGCCCTCCATATTTTGTGCCCAAAAGCTTTTGCCCGCTTCGCCAAATTTCAGTAGGCTGTCAAAGTACAGACGCACGTCGTAATTGTAAGCGATTTGCACTGAGGGACTCGAAATGCAGAAATTATCGAATAATTCACTATTGGAACGGATGACTCTCATCAAAGAACTCATCGCCTCAGCGCGCTCATTCGGGGTACCATCCATCAGTGTAAGACCTCGGCCAGTAGCTTGATACCCGTGCAGGAACGGGCGCCAGCGCCACAACTGCATACCTGAAAGCCCAGTGAATATACACATAAGTGTCCAGCTTACCAATTCCTCGCAGTTTACTTCGCTGCCTGGCGTCAGCACAGACTGAGTGTGCGTCTGCAGCTCGTTGACGAAATAGGGCTTGTGCGCCTTGCGCGCTGCGCCCGCTGGAATGGAAAAGTACATCGACAACGTCCAGGGTGTGTCTTTGTAATTGCGCCCCCAGCTCTTAGGATAAAACGTAGCCCCATAAATATCGGGCACATAAGCTGTTTCAAACTCATCATTGTTGCGCATAGTGACATCTTGTGCAACAACCGCAGATGATGTGCCGTCCACAATAATTGGATGCGCATCATCATACTTCCTTGCCGTATCATACAAAAAACGACAAATTTCTGTGACATTAACACTACGGAACTTTTCATACTCCACCGCAGGCAGCAGGCTGGACCAAATACTATATGGAGCGCGGCGCATCTCCGAGCGTACCTGCTCAAAGCTCTCATAGCGGCGATACCATTCCTTGTTCAGCTTCTCAATGGTGCCGTATTTTTCACGCAACCATTCCTGGTATTTGCGTGTTGTCCATTCGTCATCAGAGCGAAAATGTGCTTCGTTGAATACATCCCAGCCATAAACAGCGGGGTGATCCTTCAAGGCCGTAATCGCTTCGCGGAAATATGTATCGAAATAGTCTCGCACCACAGGATGGTTCAGATTCGCCCACATACAGTCTACGTTATACCATGGCCCATACTGATCCCCATACTCCATCTCCGACGTACAAGCTGAATCTGGCATGAATTCCTGTGCCTGATTTTGGCCAAACAACTGCAAAATGGCTTTCATACCCAGCTCTTGGCACAAATCGAGTACATAGCGTGTTTTGCTGAACACCCACTCATGGCTGCTCTTCGCCAGCCACGCATTGCCGATAGGCCACAGGGTTATCAGGTTGAAGCCGCAGTCCCGCATATTCGTAAGGTCCCGCCGCATTTCCTCATCTGTGTAGTCCTGCTCAATGATATATACCGCTCCAAATAAAAAGTTACTTTCCATAAAAATATCCTCCCATCTCAAGGTTACCGTAAGTATACCAAGACGGGAGGATTCAAAAAATGCAGAAAATCTTCTTTTTTATCTAAAAAACTATACAGCTTTGGATATCACCTACAGGGCCAGACATACACGGCATGGCTACACGCAGGCAATGTAAATACGGCCTGATTATCCGCCTGTACCGTATTTCCAGTAAACAGCTCCGTCAACACGACTCCTGCTGGAAGCCCTGTCAGCGACACATTCTCGGCCTTATCGGAGAAATTCACAGCCAGTACCGCCTTTTGTGTTTCCGATTCGATATATGAGAGATGGACATGCTCGTCCTTCTGCGCACGTATGCAGGATACCTCCGCTGTTACCTGAGAAATTATTTCCTTCAACTCCGGCCACAGCTTTTCCAGCAGAACCAACCCTTCAAAATTGTTGAAATAAAGCGTCTTGCCCTTACCATATTCGTGCAGCACCACAGCCGGCGTACCATCTTCCATTACAGCCAGCACACAGGCAGACGAATCTGTCAATTCCAGCTCCTGTGTTTCAAATCCCGTGGGCAACACATTACCTCCAACCAGCATGCGTCCGCCACTGCCCACATCTGCTTCCACTATGCCGAATAGCTTTGACAATGTTTTACCTGGGATTCCTTCCGGCGGTACACAGCCACGATCATCCAGCGCCCCTATACGGCCGTCCGCGATGAGGATGCCGCCGTTTTCCACATAACGACACAGACTCTGTGCCTGCGTTTCACTTACACAAACAGCCCCCGGTACAATCATCACAGGCGTTTCAAAATCATCTTCATTCAGCCTCTCCAAATCTGTCATTTCGGCGGGCATGCCCCAATTCCAAAACAGCTTGTACCAACCCTCCATATTTTTTGCCCAGAAAGTCTTTCCTGCCACGCCGAACTTCAATAGGCTGTCAAAAAATAGTCTTCCCCCATAACTGTATGCAATACGCACCGCTGGTCTGGATATGCGGAAGTCATCAAACAATTCGCCATTATTATGGATAACCTCCAGCAGGCTGTTCACTGCTATAGCACGCTTATTTGGGCACCCATCTATACGTGTAAGGCCCCGGCCAGTGGCTTGATACCCATGCAGGAATGGGCGCCAGCGCCACAACTGCATACCTGAAAGTCCGGTGAATACACACATAAGTGTCCAGCTTACCAGTTCCTCGCAACTTACTTCGCTGCCTGGCGTCAGCACAGACTGAGTGTGCGTCTGCAGTTCGTTGACGAAATAGAGCTTGTGCGCCTTCCGCGCCGCGCCCGCTGGAATGGAAAAGTACATCGACAACGTCCAAGGTGTATCCTTGAAATTTTTCCCCCAGCTTTTGGGATAGAAAGTAGCTCCATAGATATCGGGCACATAGGCTGTTTCAAATTCGTCACAGTTACGCAGTGTTAAATCATCCACCAGAATCATCGCCGAAGTTCCATCAATCATGATGGGATGTATATAATCATATTTCTTTGCTGTGTTGTACAGAAAACGGCAGATCTCCGTCAGACTCTCGGCACGAAATTTTTCATACTCTACCGCAGGCAGCAAGCTGGACCAGATACTGTAACTGGCGCGTCGCTTTTCCGGCCGCACCTGAGCAAAGCTTTCGTAACGGCGGTACCATTCTTTATTCAGCTTCTCAATGGTACCATATTTTTCACGCAGCCATTCCTGATATTTGCGGGTTGTCCATTCGTCGTCCGTACGATGGTGGGATTCGTTGAACACGTCCCAGCCGTATACG
This sequence comes from Ruthenibacterium lactatiformans, assembly GCF_000949455.1. Lineage (GTDB taxonomy): Bacteria > Bacillota > Clostridia > Oscillospirales > Ruminococcaceae > Ruthenibacterium > Ruthenibacterium lactatiformans. The sequence goes on from NZ_JXXK01000040.1 coordinate 9,181, forward strand.
GCCGGATGATCCTTCAGCGCAAAGATTGCTTCGCGGAAATATGTATCGAAATAGTCTCGCACCACAGGATGGTTCAGATTCGCCCACAAACTGTTTTCGTTGATCCATGGTCCATACTGATCTGCAGATTCCATTTCTGGTGTCTGGGCAGAATCCGGCATGAATTCCTGCGCCTGATTTTGGCCAAACAACTGCAAAATGGCTTTCATACCCAGCTCTTGGCACAAATCGAGTACATAGCGTGTTTTGCTGAACACCCACTCATGGCTGCTCTTCGCCAGCCACGCATTGCCGATAGGCCACAGGGTTATCAGGTTGAAGCCGCAGTCCCGCATATTCGTAAGGTCCCGCCGCATTTCCTCATCTGTGTAGTCCTGCTCGATGATATATACTGCTCCAAAGAGGAATTTACTCATATTGCATGTCTCCTTTTCAATGGTTCAACTCCTTAAAGGTGCCCGGCGTATAACCCGTGTACTTTTTGAAGATGAACGCAAAATATTTGTAATCGTTAAAGCCCACCTTCGCCGCGATTTCATAAACCTTATCTCCCGGCTGTTGTAGGATAAGAGCCTTTGCTTTTTCAATTCGGAATTTATTCAACCATTCGGTGAAGTTCTCTCCCGTTTCCTGCTTAAATATTTTACTGAAATAATTCGGTGTCACGTATACGGCGGCAGCCACGTCCGAAACCTGAATACTCTCGGCATAGTGCGCCTGCACATATTCGATGCTGTCTCGTACAGTATGTCGGTAGTTGCTTCCTCTCCTCTCTTCCAGCGCCCGCATCGCACGTGAATATACATTTTTTACAAACATCCTGATTTCATCTAGCGTCTCGTAGCATTCAATCTCATCCACGATATGAGAATTTTGACCAAACGCCTCTTTCAATGTGATTTGGTCATCTGACAAAGCACGCAGTGCTGGCAACAACAATACAACACCGAACTGCCGTACTGCTTTGCGCGTATATGCTCCACTGGAAAAATACGTTTCGAATATCTCATCCAATTTCTTCTGTACATCCAGACTCTTATTCATTGCGACAGCCTCTTTTAAGGCGTCTTCATCTGCACGCGCCAGAAGCACTGTTCCGTTTCCAGCATCCTCGGGCATGTCTCCTGCTAAAATCACCTGGTTTTTTCCTGTACATACTTTACGATCCAGGGCTTCACACGCACGGATACCTGAAGCACGCAATTCCTTCAGCGTATCTGCGCATGTACCAACGGCTGCTGTAACTGTGAAGTGGAAAAAGCGCTGAGTATAAAATTGGATCTGCTTGCAGGCTTCCACGACATCATCGAGCGTGCTCTGTTCCATACATATCACACCTAGGAGACTGCTTTCAGCCAACAGATAACCGAAAGCCGCAGAACCCAGTGCGCTCAACAGCTCTTCCGCAATATTCAGCACCGAATAACGCATTAATGTATCACTGCCCGGCACGGGCGCACGCTGGCCCCAATCGTCAATATCTAAAGCCACAGCCATATACTGCGGCCCATCCAAGGGAATGCCCAACTCTTTCCCGTCTCGAAAAAAAGTCTCCTCTGTTATGCGGTCTGCCAAAAAATCGCGCAGGCATGCACCGCGCATCACTGGTAGATTGCGCGCTAGTACCTGCTGCGTGGCAATTTGACGCATTTTCTCTTCCCTCTTTGCGTTAATATCGGTGCACAGACGCTGCATCAATCTTTCCAGTTCATCCACACGTACTGGTTTGAGCAAATAATCCATTACACCAATCTGAATGGCCTGCTGCATATACTCAAAATCACTGTATCCCGTCAACAGAACAACCCGCGTGTCCGGGCGTTTCTTCAATAGTTCCCGCGCAAACTCTAGGCCGCCGATGATCGGCATTTTGATGTCTGTGATTACGATGTCAGGGCGCAACAGCAGTGAGCGGTTCAGTGCATCTCGCCCATTTGCCGCCTCGCCTACTACTTCGATATCCAAGACGCCCCAATCTACTACATTAGCAATGCCGCTGCGTATCACCGCTTCATCGTCAACAATCATCAATTTCAGCATTCGTTCTTTGCTCCTTTCTCAGCGGCTGGATAACGACCGCTGTCAGGCCGCCGGTTTCGTTTGCCTCAAAATGTAGACCATACTTCTTGCCAAAGCACAACTGAATGCGGCTGTGCAGCCCTGCAATAGCAAACCCCCGTTTCCCACTGGAATAGGATTCCAGCAGACGATTCACCTCTTCCACATCGCATGCGATGCCGTCATCCGACACGCGGTAAATCAGACACCCCTGTTCGCTATATATTTGCACACGGATGCTCCCGGTTGCGCCTTTGGGCTCAATGCCATGGAAAATAGCGTTTTCAATTAAGGGCTGAAGTGCAAAATTAACTGTCTCACAGTTCTCCAGTCCATCTTCTACCTCAAGCTGAAAATCGATGGTATCGGAATAACGGCATTCCTGTATCATCAGATAATTGTGTGTGTATTCCAACTCTTTTGACACGCTGACGACGCGGCTATCCGTTTCTACCGCAGAGCGAAATAACTGAGACAGTGCCTCCACCAAGCGGCAGGTCTCAGGGGCGTCCTCCATACGACTCATCCAGCAAATGGTATCGAATGTGTTGTAAAGAAAATGTGGGTTGATATACGCCTGCAGTGCCTTAATCTGCGCATCCTTTTCTCGCAGCTGGAACAAATATACATCATTAAGCAGTTCGTGAATGCGGCGGGACATCTTGTTGAAAGAACAGGCGAGCACTGCAGTTTCATCGTTGCCCGCTTCCGAGATTGTAAGATCATAATTGTTTTCTTCCAACCTTTTCATAGAATCTGTGACCGTGGTGAGAGGGCGCAGGACCATTGCCGAAAACAACCGTGCAAGAATCGCACTGACAATGAATAGCACTGCACAGAGCGTTACCAGCATCATTAAGAATGAAAACTGCTGTTCCCTTTGACCCATACCTGACAAGGGGCTACTGCTCACCAGATACCAGTTTGGATAGTTCAGGCGGTAATATGTGAGCTGCACCACTTTATCCTCCAGCTGTGCCTGTTGCGTTCCTTCTGCTCCAGCAAGCACAAAATCCTTTCCGAACAAATCCACCACGCTTTTCCCTTCACGAATCTGCTCCGAAGCAATGATAACGTTACCGTTTTCCACCAACATATTTTCCATCTGCTCCACGCCACCACTATCTAAAAGCTGCGTAAAGTTCACAACAGGAACGCAGAGCTGCACATACCCCAGCGTTTTGGATAGGTCGTTGACGTCTCGCACCCGGCGCGCAAAAACATAGGCCTCTTTAATGGAAAAATAGCCACGCTCGGCCTGTCCTACGAATGTAAGATGCCCGTTGCTTTCATCTGCTGCCCGCTTTTGTGAGTCGGTAAGGTCTCCGTAAGCCGACCCAGAGCGAAAGTAAAGGCCGTCCTCCCTCAGTACATGCAACTCGGAGATATACTTGTCATAGGTGAGATGATTGGTGAGAAAACCAGAAAGATTCAGCGCCGCCGCGCCAGACGCGGCCTTATTATCCGCTGTGAGGTAGTGGTATACGGCGCTCTGCTGAAACAACTCCAGAGAATTGTTTTTCAAATCCTCCAGCATATACTCCAATGCGGTGGCTGTTTTGTTCGCAGCAGTAGCATTGGACTGCATAATACGCTCAGAAAGCGAACGTGCATTGAGCATATATGCAGTACCCGCCACCACCACAAGTGGCAACGCTACTAAAAGCAGGATGATGCACTGCAATTTGTATCGCAGGCTGAAGAAAAACGGTTTCTTTTTCATGTCCGTGCCTCCTAATATCATTCCTGTCTTTTATTGTAAAAGGCACCCAAGCAAAATACAAACTATTTTTCACGGACGGCTTTGGAATGACTCATCCCTTTACCGCACCTGCCACCATCCCTTTCATAATCTGATTATAGAAGCACAGATAGATGACGATGACAGGAATTGAGGCAATCGTAAGCGCCGCAAATAGCAACACATAGCTTGTCGCGTAAGCGCCACGAAAATATGTCAGGCCGATGGGGACCGTCTTATACTTATTGTTACTGATAAGTACCAATGCCAGAGGAAACTCGTTCCATGTATTGAGGAACGTGAGGATAGCGGAAGTGGCCAATACCGGCTTGCACACCGGCATAATGATGGAAAACATCGAGCGTACATGGCTGCAGCCATCAATATAGGATGCCTCTTCCAGTTCAACAGGAATACCGCGCACATAACTTTCCACAAGGAAAATGGCCATGGGAAGTGCGAAAGCGATATACGGCAATAACAGAGTAAACACTTTGTTAACAAGATGCATGTATTTGAATTCGATAAAAATAGGTAACAACAGAGCATAGATGGGGATAAGCATACCAGCCATAAACAGGAAATAAATGGCGTTGCGTCCACGGAAGTGGAAACGCGACAAGCAGTATCCAATGGTGAACGCCAGCAACAAAGTAAGCACTGTTGTGAGCACACTGTTAAGCAGGCTGTTGACGGCATAAGTACCCATATTTCCCGCAATAAATGCCTTGACGTAGTTACCCCACTGTGGTGACTCCGGCAGCGCAAGGATATCCAGTGCGAATTCCTTATCTGTTTTCAGAGAAGAGTAAATCATCCATATGACCGGGGCGATGCATGTGATTGACAGCGCCCAGCACAGTACATTTGCCACAAGGCTGGAAGCGCCATTTTTTAGTTTAGAGGTGACCGGATTATATGTAGTATTAATCATTGTCCCTTTTCCTCCCTCCTACCAGCTTACTGACAGCCACCAGCAGCAAACTGAGCACCAATATACCGATAGCGCATGCACTGCCGTAACCGTATCGCTGCCGCACAAACGACATCTTATAAGCATACAACGCCACGACCATAGAACTTGTGCCGGGGCCACCGCCCGTCATTGCATAAATTTGATCGAATGTTTTCATATTTCCGGAAATGCATAGGATAATTGTTACCACAACGGTACTTTTGATCATTGGCAGCACGATGAAACAGGAACGCCTCCAACCGTTTGCACCGTCCAATTCTGCGCATTCCAGTACACTAGCGTCGATGCTTTGGATTGCCCCCAACAGGATGACCATGTAATATCCAATCCACTGCCAAATTTTAGGCGCTGCCAAGGATTGGATGATAATATTGGGGTCATCCAACCAAGGTTGTATCCAACTTTCCAAGCCAAACATATCAAGGAATTTGTTCAAAAGGCCATAATCCTTGTTGTAGATGATCTGCCACAGATACGCAACTACGATGCTGGACAAAATGACCGGAAAAAAGATGACCGTACGATGGAAATTTTTGAAACGCACCACACGCGAAGTGAGCAGCATGGAAAGCACAAACGCGATACCGATCTGGCCTATCACAGAATAAATTACGAACAGAATATTATTCCAAAAAGCCTGCCAAAAATTTTTATCTTTTAGTAGCTCTATATAATTCTGCAGAGCGATAAACGTTTTGTTGATGCCGCCGTCCCAGTTGAACAGGCTGAAATAAAACGCTACGCCCAGCGGCACAATACAGCACATCACAAACAGCAGTACGCCTGGGATCAAAAGTGCCGCCAGCGTCAGCTTTTTGGGCTTTATCTTATTGTACACGGCGTTCCCTCCAATTTTTTAAAAAACCGCACGGCCTTCTCGAAAGACCGTGCGGCACATTGTCAGTCTTGATTATTTACGCCCCAGTCTCAGCCGTTTTCCATCTCATACTGATTCTGCAACTCCTGAGCCAGCGTCTCAGCTGTCTTGGTGTTGTTCAGAATCTCCTGCAAGCCAGACTGCATGACGTCCATAAGTCCAGAGGACAGCTGATGATCATATACCGGAATAAAGCGACGTCCATCGATGAATTCAAAATACTGAGCAGCCATCACAGCAGATTCATCCAGCGTATAATCGTCTGCGCTATATGCGGAAACAACACCGCTCATCGCGCATTGCGTAGCAAACTCAGGGCCTACAACCGTAGTAAGAAAATCCACTACAACCTCACGCTTAGATTCGTCCAGCTTGGAGTTCACGGCAAAGCCCCAGCCAGAGCCGCCGGTGATTACTTCAGCCTCGCCCTTGCCGCCCTCCACAGTAGGCATCGCGGCAAACTTCACAACAGCTTTCATATCGTCTTCCATATTGGCGTCCAGCGCAGACACAGCCCAACTGCCGTCGAACATTATAGCAGCTTGGCCATTCATGAACGCGGCACGCTGTGCATCGCCGTCGATGCTGTTGACATCGCTATTGAAAGCACCAGTGGCTGCTAGGTCATACAGGCTTTGCAGAGACAACACAAATTCCTCGTCCGTAAATTTGGAACCAGTATTATTACGCAGACTCTGGTACCATTCGTCTCCTGTACACCGGTTACCCAGCGTTGACATAATGACGGATTCTGCCGGCCACAACGGAGAGTTGCCCAGCTCAATGGGCGTGATGCCGGCAGCACTCAGTTTCTCGCAAGCTTCGATCAATCCATCCCATGTGGTGGGGAATTCCGTGATGCCAGCCTGCTCGAACAATGCCGAGTTATAGAAAACAAAAGTATTCGTTACTTGATAAGGAACGGCATAAGTGCCGTCACCGATTTCAAAGTTTGAGAATACACCGTCACGGAAACCGTCTACCCATTCGGAATTCTCACTGAGTATATCGGTAAGATCCATCACGTAGCCGTTTTCTACAAAGCTTTTAGCCATCTGGCCTTTCATCTGAAAAATATCGGGCAACTCATCAGCAGCAGCCAGTGTCTGTACTTTGGTTCCCATATCTGCGGTATTCAACGTTTCTTCCTCAATAGTTACATTGGGATGCTCCTGTTTGAATACTTCGAGACGGGCACGAAATGCTTCCGTCATGCCTTCACCCTCAACGAACTGGTCCATCAATGTCAGTGTGATGGGCTCATCTGTTGCGGTAGATGTAGCTGATCCAGATGTACCGCCCGTGGACACCATGCTACCGCCGGAAGCAGCCGTGTCGCTACATCCAACACAACTCAGAGCCATGGCTGCAGCCAAGGCAAATGCTAGTAACTTTTTACGCATAATGTTTTCCTCCTTAAATGATTACTTGTGGCGCCCGGCTTTCACCCCTGGCGTCTTTTGATGTTTATATTCTACAGTACTCTCAAAAGCATAAAAAGTCAGTAAAACTATCACTTTATCTAATATTCTACGATGCCCTATTTTTGCTGGAACACACATTTCATTTTTCACCCGCCGCAGTGGGAGACACTCCAGAATCGGTTTTCTTTGCGCAATTCAATACATTTTCTAGATTTATCATAATTCCTCACGCAACATCCTATCTTTTGTATTGAATTGAATGGGCTACCGCCTTTTGCCACGTACGTGCCATTAACACGCTCGGACTATTACAGCGGCACCGTTGTTATATTGGTTGCTCAGAGCCTGCCCTATAGCTCCCGCAAACATTCCAACTTAGGTAATTTCCCCTTTAGCAACAGAGCAAAAAGCCGTGTTCATTGCCGAATACGATTTTTATTCTTTTATGTTGGCACATCTGGGCTGCACAAGTACAGGTTTTATCCTCATTCATATACTCTCCTTTACAAGCGAAAGCGCCTTGCTGCACAGCCGCTGCAGTTCCTCCACCTGTGCGGGGGAAACGCTTTTGACCGTGTTGGCAAGGCGCGTGATCTGGTTGATGTTGTTTGCGATCCCGGATATCTCACGGACGAGCCGGAGCTGTTCTTCCGTTGGCCGCGGCTTTATTTCCACGCCCATGATGAGATTGCGGATGACTTCGCTTTTTCCCAGCCCACTCTCCTTACATATTTTTTCGAGATGTGAAAGCTCGTTTTTATCGAGAAAAAATTAACATGAAATGTTCGGACGCGCAATGTGTATCACCTCATTGATTCAATGGTTCGAAGGGTTTTAGGGAGCTTGCTCCCTAACAAGCGGGCATTTGTATCTACAAATGCCGTGCTTGCAAGGACAGCGCACGCGCTGTCCTTTACCTGTCGAAAGAAAAAATGACGCCATCATTCTTTACATTCAATTATCTGCATTCCAACTTACGACACGATTTATCTTGTTACTTCTGTTTGACTGTGATATATTTAAGCTGCCAGCTATCTTTAATATATATATATATATATATTTGTTGGGAGTGTGACTTAATGTCTGAAGGAAAACGTATCCGGAGAACGCCGGAACAGATCGTTGCTGATTTGGATGTTCAAATTGAAAACCTGAAAGATTCCATCCTGGAATTGGAAAACAAAAAAGCAGCGTCTGTCACCGAATTCGATAACAAGATCGCCGCTGTTAAAGAAAAAATCGCTAAATTAGAAGTTAAAAAGAAAGATGTACTTACGCCGAAAAAACGCAAACCGCGTAAAAGCAAAGCCGAACAAATCAAACTCCTTGTCAGGCAGGCACAGAAATCCGGAATGAAGCTGGACGAGATTGCGGATAAGCTTGGCATGGCTCTGCCTGAATAATCGTCTTTACCGCAGCCAGGAGGCTGCGGTTTTTTCATTGTTCATTGCCATGCTCAAAATTGATCCGCTGCATAATTTGTATTGCCGATAAAATACGCCTCTATCTTTCCGTAATCCCCGAACTGTACCTTCTCTCCTGTGAGATAACAGACAGCTTCCTCCCACATGTGCAGCGGATATCTTTCTCTTTCCCGCATATGGCGCATAATGTCCAGCGCCTGGCGCTTCGTTTCCGGCACAAGGCGCAAATCCGAAATATTCACGCCAAGCTCCCAGGCAATATCGTCAAGCAGCCGGGCAGGCTGTGCCGTGCGGTCTTCTGCGTATCCCCATAGCGTAAGCTGGTTCCCGTCTGCTTTGTCCGCCGCCTTGTCGTTCAGCCACCATTCAAACCACTGCTCCGGCGTGCTGGCAAATTCCAGAACCGGCAGGCCAAGCGCGCGCCTGTCCTCCAACATGTGGCCAAACGTGCGCAGATACTGCGCCTTGAATTTTGGCCAGCGGCGGAACTCCTGTTCACGCCCCGCGCGCCGTGCCATGGGGCAGCCGATGCAACCAAGCCGCGTAAATCCCTCATCGTACAGGCTGCATTGCTTCAGCCCCACATCTTTGGAATAGGACCAGATATCCGAATCCGTCCAGTACGCCAACGGGTTGACCCTCCTCTGGTTGTCCTGATAGCAGGTCTCGAATATCCTTCGCTTTTCACTGTTGTCAAACGGCATGATGATGCTGTCACCGCGCTTTTTGTCCGATGCGATCTCCAACTCGTCGCGCTTTTTTCTCCGTCCCACACTCTCATACTTGCGCACGCCCAGCGACAGGATCGCCCGGCCCTGCTGCGGCACCGGACGCTCTTTCAGATGTTCGCAGCAATATCGCACCTTGCGCAGCGGCGGGATCTTCTTTATGCGCATCAATTTCCACATACTATACTGGTACATCACGTCATAGGTCAGATACCCCAGATCGCGGTATGCCTGGAAATTTGCACGCTGGAAATAGACAAGCTCCGGCGGATCGATGCCTGTAACACTATGCATATAAAAATGCCGCACTCCAGCCCGGCGCATCAGATGCCCCAGCACGCGGCTGTCTTTTCCCTCACTGGTACAAACACAATAGCCCCGCACATCGTAGTGCAGTGCCAGCCCCTCGTAATACCGGAGCAGGCGCACGGCTTCTTCATCCGGCGCATTTTTTGTAAAGCTCATTTGATGTTCCATCGAAAAAGGCCGAAGCGAATTACCGCTCCGGCCCGCCGCCTCCTTTTTCCCTGTTCGTTTTTCGCCGCTCCCGCATCGACACATATTCGACAAAATACAGGTCCAGCGGCATATATTTAAAGCTTCTGTTGTATGCAAGGAGCTCATTTTCGATCCCGTCCCGGACCGCATGGTCAAGCAAATGCTGTATATCCTCCACCGGGATCGTGCGCACCGTGCAAAATCCGGGCAGTCTCCAATCGTCCGGCATCGCCGCCTGCAGCATGTTATTGCTGCGCTCGCCCGCTGCCCAAAGCAGCACGGAACCCGCCGGGCAGCCTTTCAGCGGGGCCTGCAGCCTGACTGCGGCGGGAATGTCCGCCAAGAAGCGCCCGCTGGGGTCCTGCTGCCGCGCCATGAAATACTCTTTTACGATCTGCCCAACCTGCTCCTGCGGCTGGATGTATATAAGGCTTTCCTGATAACCCATTGTGTCACGTCATCTCCTACAAATAGATTCATCCCATCGGATGTTCTTTTCGGAACGCCTCGGTCTGGCGCTTGAGATAGATGCGCCGCGTCTCGCGACGCACAGCACTGCGCAGCGCGTCGATGTGCGAATATTCTGTTTTCAGCCACAGGCGGTAAAGGAAATCCAGCGGCCTGCGCTGCGGCGTCAAAACAGAAAGCTGCTGATGGGTAAGCGGCGTTTCCCGTAAAACGGAAAGCAGGTCCTGCTTGATGACATATTCATACGCCCTGTTCATCACCTTTGCGGGCACGCTGCCCTCCAAGAGGTCCCGCAGGCAAAACATCTCATGCTCCGCCTGCGCGACCACTTTCATCTGCTGTTTTGTCATGTTCTGTATCCTCCGTTTTTTCTATCGGGCTTCGCCTGCAATTCTTTCCCGGTTTCTTTTTCGCTGCCATCCGGCTTCCTCTGCCGCCGCATCCTGCATATGGTCGATCAGGACATTGGAAAGGCCCGTATCCTTTTTCAGGTACTCCTGATACAAATATTCCAGCGGCATGCGCATGCCCAAAAGCGCCTTTGTTTCCTTTGGGCCAAGGAACGCTTCTTCCACCAGCAGCGCCATATCTGTTTTCACCGCAATTTCGCCCGCCTTTTCGATCACATCCTGTACGGGCAGACGCTCCAGCCCGGCCACAAAAGCCGCCAGCTCATCATTCATTTTTCCGATCAATCGTTCCGTATTGTTCATAAAGCTCCCTCCGTTATCTCTCATAGTCCTTCGCCGCCCGCTGCGGCGGCTCAATATCCAGCGTATCGTCCATCAAATCCGGGATGCTGTTCTTCCCGTCGATGTTCAGCAGTGCGTTCACCGCCGAGAGCCGCGCTTCCTTTTCAGCCAGCTCCTGCTCCTGTGCAAACGGCTTCTCCAGCTCCTGTCGGGTATTTTCCTGCTGCTTTTCGATCTCCGATATTTCCTGCGTCAGCTTTTTCAAATGGGCTTCCATCCCGTTCAGCGCATTGTTGATACGGGCAAGGTTGCCCTGTACATCCGTGCCCAGCTCCGCGAAATACACCGCCGCGCCGCGCAGGCCCACGACAAACGCCTGTTCCATCGCACGGTATTCAAGCCGCATCGCAAACCCGCGGTATGAGCCTATTTCCATCGCTTCGTCGCGCTGCACCACCGTCTGGCACAAAGCCAACAGCTCAGCGCCCGCCGCGGCCTTGTCCGTGTACTCCCGGCCCATGACCGTCATGGAAAACTGCTCCCTGTCCTCCGGTGTGTTCGCGTCGCGCCGGGGGATGTCCTTTTCAATGGCGACGATCTTCTGCCGCCGCTCCAAAAGCTGCTGCGGATATTCCAGCAGCAGCATATCCTCCAACCTGTACCGCTGGGACACATGGCTTGATTTCAAAAGCCGCAGCTTTGATCTTCTTCTCAGCCTTTGGCGTGGACAGGTCGCAGAATACAAGCTGTGTCCCTTTGGTGGATGCAAATTCCTGCCAGAGCCGGAACACCTCCTCCACAGAGGCATTGACCTTGCTGCCCGCCTCATCCGGCAGAAGCGGATCGATGAGCCGCTGGTCCAGCGCCAGCTTGCGGCCATCGTTTGTAATTTTCAGCATATTGTCCTCGCTGGGGTCTACATTCCCGTTCCGCACCGCCTCGGCGCGTTCGCCCAGTTCAGCCACCATTTCCCGCTGGATGTCTGTGGGCTTTACCACAACATTTTTCCGCTCTACCTCCGGCACAGGCAAATTCAGCATATCCGCTGTCTGGATGTCCGCCGCCTCGCGCCACAGCGCCATCAGCTCCGGCAAATTGTAGAACCGGGAAAAACGCGTGCGCATCCGGTATCCCGTCCCCTCCGGCTTCAGTTCCACCGACGTGGTCACTTCCCCGAACGTGGACGCCCATTCGTCGAACAGCGTCAGGCCCCGGTCCTGCAGCATACCGTATTGCAGATACCGCATCATCGTATACAATTCCGCCATGCTGTTGGAGATCTATTTGAGACGCCCGAAATGGCTGTGCGGGTCCGGCAGCGCGATGGCCTGCGCGTCCGGACGCAGGCTCCGCTTCATCCGCGTATACCACACCTCCTTCGCCGCGCACGCCGTCGCCTCCGGCTCCTGCGCGTAGATCAACACCTGCTCCGGAAAGCTGTATTTGTACAGACGCGCCGCGGCGTCCAGGAACGCCCGCCACGCCTGCCCGCTACTCGTAATGTTGTACAGCGTTGTCCGGGACAGCTCCCGGACGGTCTGCCTGTTCACCGGCATCGCCGCTCATCTCCTGTTTTCATTTTTTACCGGGCTTCGCCCCGTTCTTTTTGGAATCTCTGCTTCGGGGTCAGAATGCGCCCCTGTTCGTCATAGCTGCACGGGTCTGCGGCCTGTGTCTGCCAGCCGAACATCGAGCCTGCCAACATCGCCTCGGCCTGGGCGCGGCTCACACCCAGCTTTTCGTTTGTCTCCAAAACGAACGCGCGGTTCTCCTCCCGTCCCATGTCTGGAATATCGGTTTTGAAAAAGCCGGTTTCTCCCTTTTTAACAAGGATGATCCCGCCCGTGCTGGGCAGGAGGTTGTAGCACTGCTCCGGCAGGGACGAGCGCAGCGGGATGACCGTGCCGCCGTTTTGCCGGAGCTGCTCCGCAAGCTGGCAGATGTGCCGGATGCCGTCCATGCCCCGGCCCAGCTCCAGATGGCAGTCGTCAATATATCTGCAGGTATGCTCGATCCGTTCCCCGTCGCTCCATGTGATCCGGACCTTATCGCCGTCCGGGATTCGGAACAACTCTTTGTAGTCCGGCGTGATGAAGCGGATACCGCGCCCGGCATTCTCCATGTGCCGGTCCAGATGCTCCGTCATATACGCGAACAAATAGAAATTGTAGTCTCCCGGATCGGTATGGCAGCGCAGCAGATAGCTGTACTGCTGTGTGTTGATCCGAAATCCGTATTCCCTGCAGTAGTTCCCGTCAAAGCCTGCGTCTGCGTGGTCGTGGCAGATGCGCGCCATTTCACTTCTGCCGGAAAACAGGCCGCCGGGCTGCCGCAGGGTATTGACCACCCGGTCGAACTCCTGTCTGAACGCATCTGTTTTGTACCGGCCGTGTCCGTCCTCCCAGGTGGTGAAAAATTCCCGGCCACTCCTGCCAAAGTCTCCGCGCAGACGTCCGATGCCGCCTGTCTGGCCCTCAAGCTGCGTGCTCTGCCTGTATGCGTACAGCCGTTCCCCCGGCTGCATCGTTTGGATTTCCAGCTCCATCATCGCTCCCCGCCTTTTTCCTTTCCGCGTGTCTGCGCCGCCCGTGGGCGGCGCAGGGTTTCGCTTGTTTCCTTTTCCCTGCGTGCCGTCAAAAATTCTTCCAGCCGCTGTTTTTCAGCGGCCTTTTCACGCTGGTAGTCCTGCCGCAGCGCGGCGGCCTTTTCCTTTGCCCAGCCGGGCAGACGGTCCGGCTTGACAGCCCCCATTACGTCCGTGCGGCGGATATATGTATGCTCCCCGGTATATATGTTGATGCAGAACACCTTTGTGCCGTGGCTGCCGGCACGCGCGCCGTTGCCGCCCACTGCAAAATACAGCTGGTGGGCCGCGTTCCAGTATTCCGGGCGCAGAACGCCGGGGCGCATTACAAGCACCTTGCCCTCGTAATCACCCGCGCGGCTGTCCCGGATGCAGTCAGCCTCCGTCAGGAGCTGCGGCGCATGGTGTTCCTGGCGCTGCGCGCGGACCTGTTCGATCTGCTTTTGCAGGCGCTGGATGAACATCTCCCAGGCTTCTGTATATTCCGTTGTGCCTTCTATTCCGCTGAACCGGGCAAGGCCCAACTCGTAGCTCACTTCCATGTACCCCACATAGAACGGAAGCGGCGCATCCTGCTGCACCGCAAGGAATATTTCCCTGTCGCCAAGATGCACGCTGTGCGTCACCTTGTGCCCGTCCACGATGTATTCTTCCTGTTCCATTTTCCTTTACCTCTCGAAAAAGGAAAAGCGGCCGGGATCACCCAGCCGCTCGTCCTTTGGTTTTATTTTCGGGTCGCAGGGCAGCGAGTACAGCCGCCCGTCCCTTTCTTCAAATTTTTCCGGAAAGTGCAGACGCCGCGAATACCGCTGCGCCTGCTCCCGCGTCAGCCCCACAAACCGGCCCCTTCGGCTGCCGCACACGATGAACCGCCCCTGTACAAGGCCGATGCTGCCCAGCGTCCGGTTGTACGGCTTTTCTGCATCCCCTCCGTACACGGCGGCGATCACCGTATTGTCAAAGGGAAACGCTGCGGTATACTGTTCCGACTCTAAAATAGCCGTAAGGGCCGTGGGGGTATTCTCTATGTCTGCCTCATAGGGCGAATACCCCGGCTCTACGATCAAAACTTTCAAATTCGCTTCACCTCATCGTTCATTAACTTTTGTTTTTACTCTGGGAGTTTCAATGCTTCGTGATATGTGTGTCATGCTTGCCTATGGGACTTAAAACACAATGGCAATGGCTTGAAATATATACTTGGACACACCCATATTGGGCACAAATTGTCCGCCCTCCTTTATTCCATAAAATTAGAGCACCTGAAATCGGGTGCTCTGCAAGTGATATTCTGTTTTTCAGATATAGGGTTCATCATCGTCTGCATCTTCATCATTCTCAAAGTATTGCAGTAAATCCAACGCCAGTTCGTTGACACGAATGGGGATGTCAAAGCCCTTCATTTGCTGTTTTTCACCATTTGAGTAACTGACTGAAACCGACCATGAGGGTTGTCCTTCATCCTCAGAAACTTCTATATCAGCAAGATCTTCTTCCTCGCCCAATACATCGGGCATTTCTTGAGAAAAATCTTCTTCCCAGCAGAATATCTCGTACGCATTGACGATGCGGTTAAGCAGTTTTCTCATTTCTTTCGCCGTCAGTTCGATTGTATTGGAGGCTCCAGCTTGGGTGCATGAGATGAGCCTTGTTTTGCGGTCAAGAATAAACATGATCTGTGCATCAAAGGAATCGCCATACTCGTCCCACAATTCATCCTGGACAACAAATGTCATCTCGCTGATATGAAGCTGCTGTTTTCGTTCGTTTCTCTCAGCATAAGGGAAATGCTCCGCGTAAACCATTTGGGCGGCCTCTGCAATTTCAGGGCATTTGTCCTTTTGCAGTCCTTTGAGCCATGCTTTCTGTTCCGCAGACAAACGGTATGGGAGATTCATCAGCCGGGCCAAAGTCATTTCCCTGGAACGCTCCGCCGGTGACAACACCGCACATTTTTTACAGATATGTGCGCTATGGCCTTTGCCGGAAAAACTCTCATTCGACTTATATTCTTCGCAGACCTTGCAATAGTGCCCATGCTTCTTTGCCATTCGTTAAGATCACCCCTTTTCTCTTATTTCTGTTTTCATACCGCTTCTCAGATGAGATTGCTGGGGATAAAACAATTATCCGCATCAATCGGAATGGGTTCCTCGCACATACAGATGATTCCACCGTTTCCACGGTTCAAGGATGCCTTGTCAAGCACGCTGTATTTCTTCACTTCGCGCCGGTCTGGTGCAGCGCTCTTTTTGATTTCCAACGGGTGGATGAAATTGTTTTCCTCCACAAAAACATCAATTTCCTTTGCATTGGAGTCACGGAAATAGGTGAGATTCACCTTGGACTTTGCATAAGCGTAGTTCTTCACAAGCTCCATTACGACATAATTTTCGTAGTAATGGCCGCTTGCAGCACCGTTTCGCAGGGTATCCGGCGTCAACCACATGGAAAGATACGCACACAATCCGGTATCGCAGAAGTACAGCTTCGGAGTCTTACTGAGCCGTTTTAGCTCATTGTTGGAATACGGCGCAAGCAGATAAATGATATGAAGCCCCACCAGCACTTTCAGCCATTCCTTTGCCGTGCTCGGTGCAATATCTGCGGATTCCGCAAGTGTAGAGTAATTGACCTGTTCCGAAACAAGGGATGCGCAGCCCACCAGAAATTTTCGGAAACGTACTGCATCCGTAATGCCGCCTGCCTCAGTCACATCCCGCATCAGATAAGTGTCGATATATGAATTGAAATATTCCTGCCGAAGCTCATTGTCCACACCCTGCACCTGGGGCATACCGCCCTCCCAAATATGATTGAATACACGAATCACATCATTTTTGGGCACTTTACGCTGTCTTGCCTGTAAGGTGGCAAGTGAGAAGTCCAAATCCGTGTCAAACACAAGCCCGGCTTTTTCTCTTTCGGACAGGCTGTACAGTTCCAATATCCCGATCCTTCCTGCAAGCGTTTCACGCACTCGCTCCATCATTTTGTACTGCTGCGATCCTGTCAGCCAAATAAGACCTTTCTCGTCGCTCTCATCACAAATTACCTTGATCTGTTCAAAAAGCTCAGGTGCTTTTTGAACCTCATCAATCAGAATCGGCGGCTTGTAGGTCTGGAAGAACAGCACAGGGTCGCTTTGAGCCAGTTCTCTTGCCATTGCGTTATCCATCGTGACATAGGTTCTGTCACTGTCAGCTAAATGCTTCAGCATGGTTGTTTTTCCTACCTGTCTTGCACCGGTCACAAGGATAACTTTGAAAAAAGCATTGAGTTTCAGAAATTTCCGTTCCAGCTCTCGTGTAATATATGCCATAACGCATCTCCATTTCGCATTTTTATGATAATCTGTGTTCAATCGCATTTTATCATAATAGTTTTGCAAATTCAAGAGATGATATACATTATAGTCTTAACGCTCTTTCTCTCCACGCTGGCGCGCCCAGCTTGCCAGAAGTTTTACGATAACTTTCTTTTTCTGTTCGGGCGTATAGCTTTTCGGAAAGAATTGCTCGATCTCCTTTGCCGGAAGAGTTACTTTTCCTGTATCTCTGGTCTGCGCCTTTTCCTCCCGCATGATCGCAGCAATGTCCTGTTCGGACAGTCGGCCCTCCTGGCTGGCGCGTTTGAGACGCTGGGCCTGTGAAAGTGACGGTGTTACTTCCTCCGCCTGTAAAATGTCATAAAGCACGGCTTGTTCCTCCGTCCTTAAAAATGCAAGCTCATAGGCGGGATTGAATTTTATCTCGTTGCCGTCCACCATTTCAAGCAGTTGGGGAATGAGTTCATTTAAACGGATATATCGTTGAACCTGTTTTGTACTTTCACCTGCATCTTGTGCGATTTTTTCTACCGAATAAATAGATTTCAACTTCTGGCCAACTTGGCCAGAAGTTAAATCGGTCCGTTCCCCCTGCCGCTTCATAGCATCCAGTTTCATCTTATACGCCCTCGCCTTCTCGCTGGGCAGCACATTTTCACGCTGCACATTGCTGTCTACCATCAGAATAACGGCGGTATCATCATCCATGTCCCGGACAATGACGGGCATTTCCCGGATTCCCGCTTTCATACTGGCAAACTTGCGGCGGTGTCCCGCCACGATCTCATAGCCCCCCGCTGCGCGCGGGCGCACAAGGCCCGGTATCAATACGCCGTGCTGCGTGATGCTCTCCGCCAGCTTCTCCATTTCTTCATCATCCCGTACCTGAAACGGATGCCCCGGAAAATTGTGCAGCTCCGAGACCGGCAGCATCATAACACGCTCCTGCGTTTGTGCCTCCAGCGCCCGTTCATCGCTGGTGCTGAACAGGTCAGCGAGTGGGGGCAAACCCGCCCCGCCCAAGCTCTTTCTTGCGGCCAAGCGTCAGCACCTCCCCTGCAAGCTGTTCGTAGGCCAGCGTTGCCTTGCCCCTGGGGTCGTAGTCAAAAATGCTTTTTCCAAAGGATGGGCTTTCCGCCGCCCGGACGCACATGGGAATCTCTGTCTTAAAAATATGCACATTCGCTCCGTATGCGTCGCGCAGCATGGCGCTCACATCACGGGAAAGGTTCGTGCGGTTGTCTACCAAAGTCAAAACGATACCCTCTATTTTCAGACGCGGGTTTTGCCGCCGCTGCACCTTGTCGATGGTGCGTATGAGCTGAAGCAGGCCGCGCATGGAAAAGTATTGCGCCTGCACCGGGATCAGCACGCTGTCGGCTGCCGATAACGCATTGACAGGCATCATCCCCAACGACGGCGGGCAGTCGATCAACGCATAGTCATACTTTCCACGAACATCATCCAGAAAGGTTTTCAGAATGCGTTCCCGGCTCATCGCGTTCACGAGTTCCACTTCTACGCTGGACAGGTCGATGCTGGAGGGAACGAAATCAAGCCCTTCCGGATGGCTCTGTATGTATCCACCTGTTTTATATGGTAGATCATTGATGATACAGTGCATCGCTGCAGACAAGGTGTTTTGTAACTCGTCCGGATTCTCCACACCGAGATATTTTGTGGCGTCCGCCTGTGAATCCGCGTCGATCAGCAGCACGCGCTTACCCTGCCGGGCCAGCGCCACGCTGAGGGATACCGCTGTTGTTGTTTTTCCCACGCCGCCCTTTTGGTTTGAAATTGCAATGGTTTTCATTTCCGTTCCTCCCAGTCGTCTCTTTCACTTCTTGCTCCCACAACGATGCAGGCATATCCTATGAAGGCCATAAACAGGCCGGCCGCAACCAGCAGCCAATTCAAAACGTTCACCGCTCTGTCCCCCTTTCCCGTGACAACTCCTTTTGCAGAAGCTCGTTATAGTCCTTCACGCCATGCGGGATACAGCTTTCCACCAAATATCCCCGCGCAGCATATTCTTCCTCCAACCGGGCGGCATGTTCCCGCCCCGCTTTATCGTTGTCCGTACATATCCTCAGATGTGTCACGCCGGGATGCGATTTCAAAAAGGTCTCAATGGGCAGCATCGAAAGGCCGTCCAGAGAAAGATAGTGCTGCTCCCGCCAGGCTGCTCCGCGCCGGATGCGTAAAGACGCATCTGACATTGCGTCGATTGGGGACTCATACAGCGCAAGCGTACTTGCCCCTTCTTTTTCTGCCGGAATGCAGAATGGATGGCGTTTGTCGCTGCCCGTTACATTTCCGCGAAAAAATCCCTGTGTTCCCCGCAGCCCCGCATGGACCGGATTTCCCGATTCGTCAAAGCCCACAAAAACACAGTTCGTGTATTCCCGTTCTGCTGTCCTGCGGTTTGTGCCATAGACGCGGCCTGTATGAAAGCAGAATGCAAGGACTTCATCGCAGACGCCGCGCCCCGCCAGGTACTGATATGCTTTGAAATTATCGCCGCGCGGCGGTAATGCAAACCCGCTGTTCTTTTCCTCAGTTACAGGCGGAGAAGAAAGGAAAGGCGCATCCGCGCAGACGATCTGCACCGCACGAACAAAATCATACCCCTCTACTTTTATGAGGTACTGCACCGCCGTTGTTCCTCCCACGCCCCTGCTGTGCCAATTCCATTTTCCATTGACACTCACCTTCAAACTGTCATGGCCGCAGTGCGCATACTCCGTACGCCCTACACGTTTGAACCGTTCAGGCTGGTGGCGCAGCAGAAAAGCCAGCGTATTCACCTCTTTGGCCGCTCTGACTTGTTCTTCCGTTACATATGGCTTCACTCGTTCCATCTCCTTCTTTTAATTTCTCTGTATATACAAAAAGTGCAGTCCAAAACTTGAACTACACTTGATTTTTCTGTATTCTCTTTTCCGCCTGTATCTTTTTACGGGCTTGTTTGGGGGTGGGTTCGGGAGGGGAATATTTTAAAAATATTCTCATGAGACCATACACTTCCCCCATTTTTGAACTATCAAAATTTGTCAACCGAAAGTGGTAAATGCGTCTGTTATTTTGCTTCAAAATGCGTTATAATGGTTAAAATTGAATCATGCCTTTAGGTTGTTGGACGCTGCTATGGATTTGACAGACCAACGTGGAAAAAGCGCGGCACAATGCGCTTTTATACGCACTTTGAAAGGGTTATAACGACGTATTTTAACCTTGTTTGCCCTTTCAAAAGTACGACTCAAAATCCGTTGGTGGCAACACCGTGTGGGTTCAAGTCCCACCACCGGCACCAGTCGAAAGCCTCGACGCGTAAGTCGCGTTCGAGGCTTTTCTTTTTACTATGATTTAGTGTTCGCGCTCAAGCGGGCATCTATTTTGCCAACGCTTCCCAGATGAACATTCCGCAAACACCTACTTTTTCAAAGGCGTCTTTGCCGTAAGGGTGTGGCTGTGATGTCAAAACAGAACCTGATGAGCAAGGTGCTTTGTACCTTGCTCATCGAAGCTTTTATATTGCAGTTTGCCGTGTGTTTTTGTCCACAGTGGACAAGTGTGGCGCTGTATA
>NZ_JXXK01000041.1 GCF_000949455.1 Ruthenibacterium lactatiformans
AAGGTCCATGTAAATGTTCTCCATACCGCGGATCATGCCGGTGTTGTTCATCACATCGGAGACGCCGGGGTGCCCGAAATGAACGGCTTTATGGCGGTAAAGCTTGCAGCGGTCAAGCAATTCATCATAGTCGAAATCGTCCGGGTCCGGCACGGGCCAGTTTGCAATGGTCTCGTCATCGGCTTCCGCCAGCGGGAAATCGCAGTGGTCCCAATAACCGCCGTCCTGGTTTGGCACCCAGCGCTGTACAGCGCCGGTGAGGGGATGGACACGCCGTCCCTCCCGTGGAGAAAACAGCGGGCGGCCCGTGTAGCGCGGCATCAATTCCTTGAAGTCCACGCCCAGCGCGTCATCCACAGCATCTTTGTCCGCCGGTACGCCCAAAGCCGCCGCAACACGCTTGTGAATGGCGGGGTTGGCAAGATAATTGACGGGCACGCGGTCTGCTTTTTCATGGTTGAACGTGCGCAGCACACGCTCCTTGGCGGTCATGCTTCCCTGGAATATTCCGATCATTGCAGCCTTTTCCTCCTTTTGTACGGCACTGACGTCCTGTCAGCGCACAGGGAATTCACGCGCGAACAGTGCCGCCATATCCTGTGCATCCTCCATGCAGGACGCGTCGTACCATACGATGGTTTTCTGGCTCTTCAGCAGCTCGAAATTGCTCTCGATCTCCCCGCGCGTCAGCCGCAGCACGGGAACAGGCCCCGCCAGCGCCTCGCGGTTGCGTTTATAGACCTCGACGGCCCGGTCGGTGTTGGGGTCGGACGAAAGCTCCATGGCACGGATGCCCGGGATAGACGCAATGGCGGGAAGTGAATGTTCGCTGAGCGCATGCGTGTGCATGAAGGCAGAGTCATAATGCGTGCATATTTCCTGTGTGAGCGGGCGGCCGAATTCCTCGAATTGCGCCCGGGAGATCATGGTCGTGGTGTCCTCGGAGAGCTGTCCCACGGCCCTGCCGGGCAGCCATTCTCCAAAGCCGGTGATGGTGCCGCCGAATACCTGTCCCGCGGCTTCAAGCTGCTTGTCGTAATACCATACAAGCGCGTGCGCGCAATACTTCAGAAGCTCTTTCAGCGCGTCGGGGTCTTCATAAAAGTCATAAAAGAAATCGCTGCCCCGCAGCGTGTTTGCCATTTCCAGGGCGCCCGAAACACCGCGCGTCATCGGGAAAAACTGTCCTTCATACCGTTCGCGCAGATATGCGATGCCGTCCACAACAAGGCGCAGCGACTGGTTGGCTTCATCCATAGCCAGGGCGGAAAGCCCGCATGCGTCTTCCAGCACCGGGTCCTGCCAGCTGGTGTCCTCTCCAAAAGTGACCTTTCCGCCCAGGAAGGCGCTGTGCTCCGCAATGCCGTACCACGGCGCGAGGGCCGGCAGGGTATCGTCTGCCAGGCCGTCCCGCAGCGCCATCGCATGCAGCAGCCGCGCGGCGCGATCATCCAGATAACGGCGCATGTCCTTGGGAAAGTTATAGTCTGTAAGGCACAGCGCGGGCTGGGGCTGGGTGGCAATTTCCTTTACCTTCAGCAGTGCACAGCCCGCGGTGTTTGTTTCATAAAAGGCGCGTGTCTTATCGGCCACCGCCTGCATCCTTGCCATATCCATATACCGGTACGCTCCTTTTCCGGGAGGTTATCCCTTGATGCCCGAGGTGGCCACGCCTTCGGTGAGATATTTCTGCATAAAAGCGAAAATCAGGAAGATGGGAACCAGCGAGAGTGTGGACATTGCAAACAGCGCGCCATAATCCGAACTTGAGGTTTGGTCACAGAAGAGCTTCAGCGCCAGGCTGATGGTGTATTTTTCTGTGCGCTTCAAATACAGCAGCGGCCCCATATAATCGTTCCAGCGGTTCATGAACGAGAAAATCGCAACGGTTGCGATGGCTGGAGTGGAGAGCGGCAGGATGATGCGCGAGAAGATGGAATAATACGAGCAGCCGTCGATTTTCGCCGCTTCGTCCAAATCCTTGGGGATACCATCCATGAAGTTCATCAGCAGATAGACGAAAAAGCCCTGTGTAGCAAAGTAAAATTCAGCAATGAGCGGGCTGTATGTATTGATCCATCCCAATTGATTGTACCACAGGTATTGCGGGATCATCAGGATCTGCCCCGGCAGCATCATGGTGAGAAGCACCAGCGCAAACAGCAGGCCCCGCAGCCGAAAGCGCAGGCGCGAAAGCCCGTAGGCCACCAGAAGTGAAGACACGATGGAGCCGACCGTTCCCATGGCGGCCACGAAAAATGTGTTTTTGAAGAAGGTGGCAAAGGTCGTGTGAGAAAAGCCTTTCCAGCCGTTGGCGTAGTTTTCCAGCGTGGGCTGCGTAGGCAGCAGCTGTCCCGCAGTGTGGAAGATCGTGCTGCTTTCTTTAAAGGAGCTCATCACCATCCACAAAAGGGGATAGATCATCACAAAACCGACCGCAAGCACTACGGTGTGGTAGGCAATGCGGGAAATCCTTTTTTTTGCGCGCATGTTGTTATTCCCCCTTCTTATTCATAGACCCAGTATTTTTTCGTCTTGAACAGGAGGCCTGTGAACAGCGCTACCAGCACGAGCAGGATCCAGCCCATGGCGGCCGCATAGCCGACCTTGCTGTACTCAAAAGACTGCTGGTACATGTACAAAACGTAAAACAACGTGGAATTCATGGGTTTCCCGTCCGTGATGATCTGCCCCTGGGCAAACACCATAAAGCCGTTGATGAGCTGCATGACGAGGTTAAAGAAAATCGTGGGCGTAAGCAGCGGCAGCGTGATGCGGAAGAAGGTGTAAATGCCGCCGGCGCCGTCCACACGCGCCGCTTCGTAAAGTTCCGGGGGAATCTGTTTCATAGCGGACAGAAAAATGAGCATGGACGAACCGAACTGCCAGACTGCCAGCAGAATGATGACCCACAGGGCGGCTGTGGTACTGCCCAGCCATGCGAACTGGATGCCGAGGAGCTTGTTGACAAGGCCGTCCACCGCGAACATGCGCTTCCACAGGATGGCAACGGCCACCGAGGAGCCTAGGATAGAGGGCAGATAATACGCGGCACGGTAAAACGGTGTCAGCTTGGTGCCTTTCAGCAGAATCAGCGCCACGATCAGCGCAAACACCAGTTTGAGCGGCACAGAGATGAATGCGAATTTCAGCGTGACGCCCAGAGCCTTGTAAAATGTGGGGTCCTGGAAAATGTCGATGAAGTTTTTGAGACCCACCCAGCGGGCGGGCTTTAGAATGTTGTAATTGCAGAATGCGTAATACAGGGATGTTGCCACCGGGACAATGACAAAAAACAGAAAGCCGAAGATAAAGGGGGCCGAAAAAATATAGCCTGCTGTTTTTTCTTTATAAAGCCAGCCGTTTTTTGCGTACCCCAGCTTGGAATTTCGCTCTTTTTTCATGTTGACCCTCCGCGTCGTTTGATAAAAATGCCAGCCGGACTTTTGGAAAAGGCCGGCTGGCGGTATAGATTCCTTACTGGGCGGCTGCCTCGCTCATAATGCGGTTGCCTTCTTCAAACAATTCCTGTGCAGCCGCTTCAGCCGTGATTTCGCCGTAGTACACTTTTTCTTCAAGGTCCGTGATCAGGCTGGTGACCTCGCTGCTGCCGGCGCCGGCGGGCGGGTTGGCCGGAGAGCAGTTCGGCGTGATGACGTCGTTGATGTAGGTGAAAATCTTTTTCTGGATATCAGAAAGGCCCGGCTCAATGGCCTTGGCAGCCTCGCTGGAAGCGGGCACGCCCGGCTCGGCCATGATGATCTCGTTCGCTTCGGGAGAGTTGATCCACCAGTTCAGCAGGGCGACGGCCTGGTCGATGTTGCCGCCCTGGTTGGGAATGCACCAGCTCATGGCCTCGCGCAGGTAGTTGGATTCCTTCGGCTTTTCCAAAGGCCAGGTGGTCAAGGCAAGCTCAATTCCCTCCGGAGCGGCCTGCTGCATGGCATCGGCCTGGTTGGAGTAAAAGAAGCTGCACCAGGAGCTCGTTTCCGGAGTGGTGCCGTAAATGATCGGCTGCTCTTCGGTGGCGTCCAGGCCGACCGTCAGGCTGTAATCCATCAGCCAGCCCTCTTCACGGCCGCGCTCAAGCAGGGCGAAATAGGGCTGCAGCTCTTCGGCGCTTTCCACGCCGAGCTTGTCTGTCTCAAACAAAATCTTGCCTTCGCCGCGCACCAATGCTTCAATCATTGTGGCTGGGTTGCTGATGAAGCTGCGGTAACCTGTTTTTTCGTAGATCTCGGCGCACTTTTCAGCGAACTGGTCCAGGTTCATATTGTCCTCAATGGTGATGCCGGCCTCATCCAACAGGGTTTTGTTGTAAATGAGCGAGGGAGCATTCATACCCGCACAGATACCGTACAGCTTTCCGTCGATCGTTGTAGCGGCCAGAATTTCCTCCGACACATTGGAAAGATCCAGCGCGCCGCTTTCCACATACGGCGTCAGGTCGACGAGCAGGTCGCCGTCCACGTACTGCTGGTAATAAGCGCCCTGCAGCATGGCCATGTCCGGCATGTCATTGCTGGCGGCGGCTGCGGACAGCGCCGTCAGGTGGTCGCTGAAGCCGTTTGTCTGGCTTTCGATGGTGACGCCGGGGTTCTGCTCCGCGTAAAGGTCCAGAGCGCTCTGGAATTTTTCATTGCGTCCCTGGCTGCCCCACCAGGCTACGACAAGGTCGCAGGGTTCAGCCGCCGTGCCTGTGCTGGAAGCGGGTGCAGCGGAATCTGCGGATGTGCCGGTGCTGCTGGACGTGCCGCCGCAAGCGGCCAGGCCCAGGGCCATCACGCAGGCGAGCGCCATGGCGGTGATTTTTTTCATCTTCATAACATTGCTCCTCCTTTGTTTCTCTGTAACGTTTTTCCCGAATTGGGTTTAATTTAATTATATATTTTGTATATGTTTTTCCTATTTGCAAAACCGAGGAAAAACGTAAAAAAACCTACTTTTTGCAGAAAAGCCCGGCCTATTTCCAATAGGACCGGGCCTTTCTGTGGGGAGCGTCTTAATTTCCGCAGCCTCTGGCGCAATTTTTACTTTTTGCAGTCCGCGCAGGCCTGCGCGCCGTATTCTTTCATCAGCGCTACATAGGCGCGGTAATTTTCCAGCGGCGTGCCCGGGGGCGTCTGATGGTCCATCGCCGGCAGGTATTTGCCTTTGCGGATCGTTGGCAGCAGGCGCTCCAGCTCCGCGCGGATCTCTGCCGGAGTGTGGAACATACACATCTTGTTAAAGCTGCCAATCATGAGGAAATCGGGGTACAGATCACGGATCTTGGCCACATCCACGCCGGACTGGCGCTCCAGAGGCAGGATACCGTCGATACCCGCCTCGATGAACCAGGGCACCGCGCTGGTAATATCGCCGTCGGAATCGATGAACACGCGGGTGCCGTGTTTCTTGATCTCCGGAATCAGGCGACGGTAATATGGCAGGAGAAATTCATCAAAAAGCGCTTTGGAGAGCATGGGCCCGTGGTTGTAGCTCATGTCCTCCGCGATGGTCATGAAATCAGGCTTCACATATTGCGCCATTTCGTCCACCATCCGTACCTGCCACTCTACAAGCTCGTCACAGATGTGGTGGTACAGTTCCGGGTAGTCATAAAAGGAATAAAAATGCTGTTCGATGCCGAACAGGACGCGCGGCCACCAGAAGGCGCCGTCCAGCGTATACCATACAAGCGTGTCGCCGCTTTCGTGCGGAGCGCGCAGCGCATTCAGCTGGGACGCAAGGCGGGATACTGCATTTTCAGGCAGCAGATAGGGACGTACGGCGTCATAGTCTGATTCATCCGTGATGATGCCGCTGCCGTGCGAAGCATCCTTGGGGCAGCCCTCTGCCTTGTGGGCCAGCCAGAACTGTTTGTGGTGTGCCAGGCCGAAATAGTCCTGCATCTGACGGTCATCCAGCCCTTTCGGCAATCCTTCGCCGTACCAGCCGTCCAACGTTTTATCCCACCAGTACGCCCACTCCAAGACGGGCATCCCATCCACCGGCGCTCCGTCCATAATGGCATGGAATTGTTCTCTAACATTCATAATGCTACCTCTTTTGTCTCAAGTTGATATCTGTGCGGCAGAAGAATACTGCGGCAGCCAGTGAAAACGGCGGTGCTCCGGCAGAAAATGTCCCCGCTTCCAAAAGGAGGCGGGGAATTTTCTGTAAATGCTGTTTACAGGCCGGCCGTTTTTCAGCCGTTCGCAGCTTTGTAAGCGTTCATGGTTTCGATATAAGCCGCCTCGGCGTCTGCAACAGAGGGGAAGTATACGTCATTCAGGAAGGCTTCCAGATCTTCTTTGGAAATCTCGCCCACCACGTAGCTGACTTCCATCTGCTCTTTCTGGGAGGCGATATCGGGGTTTTCTGCAGCCCAGTTGTCAATCTCGGGGCATTTCACAACAGGGATGTCGATCTGTTCGACAGCAGCCTGGAACGCCGTCAGGCTGTTCATGGCGAACTCGTTCAGTTCAGGCGTATTGGCAAGGGAAAGAGCCTGTCCCTGGTAAGCATTGGCGAAGTTCATATAAGTGCTTACATCGGCGGTGCGGTTCTCCTGCTGCTCAGCAGTAACGATCAGCTCGCGCTTCGACAGATCGTAGGACTCATAGTCGGTGCCCTGCACGCCGGCGGCGATGGTGACAAAGCCCTCTTCGCTGTTGGCCCAGTCCAGGAAGGACAGGATACGCGGCAGCTTTTCGGGGTCCACATCAGCGTTGATCATCCAGCCGCCCCAGGTCGCGGCAGCGGCTTCATTCCGGGGCTTTTCGTCGTTTTCGCCCTTGAGCGCGGGATGGAAGCTGTAGATCTCCGCGGCATTGGGAACGTCCTTCGCGGCAAATTCAGGAATATTGGTAATGCCGCCATGCAGCAGCGCAACGCGGCCCTGCTTGAACTTGGTCTGGTCGTCGTAATATTTGTTGGTGAAGAATTCAGGGTCAATGATGCCTTCAGCATACATTTTGCGCATGAAATCCAGATAGGGCATGTAGCCGTCCATTTTTTCCTTGATCTTGTATTCGCCGTCGCGGTCGGGCAGGTAGGACGCGGCGTGCTGCAGGGAGAACGGCAGGAAGGGGAAGATCATCCAGCAGTCCGCCCACAGGCCGTACGGGGAATACAGGAACGTATCGTTCTTGCCGTTTCCATCCGGGTCCTGTGTAGCGACCAGCTTGCCGTATTCATAGGCTTCCTCCGGTGTGGTGGGCATGTCCACGCCGAGTTTCTCCAGCCATTCGTCATTGGAGATCACGCCCCAGGAGGCGCTGCCGGTGGGACGGGGCACGGCATAGATCTGGCCGTCGGCACCGCCGACACGGGCCTTGCCCCACTGGCCTTCGCTGATGTTGGCCATCAGGTTGGGATAGTCTTCAATGTACTCGTCCAGCGGGAGGATCAGGCCGTCATTGGCCCATTTTTCGTAGTTCTGGTCGAATTCCCAGGTGTAAATGATGTCGGGCAGATCGCCGGAGGCCATTACAAGCTGCAGGCGGTCGGTATAGTTGCTGATCGGCGGTGCTTCGATCTCCAGCGTGACGCCGGTCTTTTCAGCCACGGCCGCCAGCATGGGGTTGTCGTCAAGAACGATTTCAGCGTTTACGCGGTTCAATACGGTGATCGTGATGGGAGAATTATCCGGCTCCGCGGAAGCCGTGGAGCTGCTGCCCGTGCCGGCCGCAGACGCGGAGGCGGCGGGTGTGGAAGAAGAGCTTGACGAACATGCGGTGAAGGGTACCATCAGCATGATCGCGGCAAGAGCCAGGGCTAAAATGCGCTTTTTCATGGAACATCCTCACTTTCTTTCATTTGGGTTTCTATTATTTCTGCACTGCCCGGTGCAGAATAATACAGGAAGAATATACAGGCGGACTCAGCCTTTTACAGAGCCCATGAGCATCCCTTTCATGAAATACTTCTGCACGAAAGGATATACGCACAGGATAGGGATGATCGTAAAAATGATGATTGCCATTTGCAGTGTGAACGGCTGCGCCAGATCTTCTATCGCAGTGGCGGACTGATGCACCATGCTGGTGCCGCTTTCCGCAACCATCTCGCGGACGATCAGCATCAAGGGCCATTTGTCACGGCTGTTGATATACATGGTGGCATTGAAATATCCGTTCCAGTGTCCCACAGCGTGGAACAGCGTAAAGGTGGCCAGCGCGGGCTTGCACAGGGGGACGATCACCTTCCACAGGATCTGCAGCTCGTTGGCACCGTCGATGTAGGCGGCTTCTTCCAGGCTGGGAGGGATGGCCGCCACAAAGTTGCGCATCAGAATCAGGTTATATGCGCTGATGGCGCCCGGCAGGATCAGCGCCCAGTAAGTGTCCAGCAGCTTGAGATTCCGAATCAGCATATAGTTGGGGATCATACCGCCGTTGAAGAACATGGTAAAGGTGATCAGGGCCATGATAACATTGCGCCCCTTAAGATTGCGCTTGGAGAGCGGGTAGGCGGTGATGCAGAGCAAAAAGATGTTGAGCGCGGTCCCCACAACGGTGACAAAGATGGTGGAGAAATATCCCGTTTTCATCAGGGGAAAGGTGAACAGCTCTTTGTAAGCGGTGAATGTGACCTCCGGCGGAAAAAGGCGCAGAGGGTCAGCCAGATAATCTTCATAGGGGGTGATGGAATACATGAATACATAAAACAGGGGGAATATGCAGACTGCTGCGCAGAAACCGAGGAAAAGGTGGTTGAAGATGGAAAATGTCCTGTCTCCAAACGACCGTTTGATTTTGTTGGAACGTTTTGCCAAAGCAAGCATGCCGGGGCGCCTCCTCTCAAATTAGAAAATCGTTTCTTCACCCATTTTTTTGGAGATGAAGTTTGTCGTCAACAGGAATATCATGCTGATAACAGACGCGAACAACCCGACGGTGGTGGCGAAGGAGAACCGGCCGCCCAGCAAGCCAACACGGTAGGTGTATGTTTCAAATACCTCGGACACGGCAAGGTTTTGCGTGTTCTGCAGCGTATAGATCTGTTCAAAGCCGTTGGACATGATGCTGCCCATGCGCAGGATCAGCATCAGGATAACAGTGGTCTTTATGTTGGGCAGCGTAATATGGATCAGGCGCTGCCAGCGGTTTGCGCCGTCAACTGTGGCGGCTTCATACTGTTCCACGTCAATGCCTGTAATGGCCGCAAGGTAGATGATGGTGCCCCAGCCTGCTTCTTTCCAGATGGAGGAGATTACCGCGGTGGTGCGGAAATATTTGGGGTCGCCCAGGAAAAAGATGGGGTCAAATCCCAATTGCTGGATGATCTGGTTCACCACACCCCACGTGGGGGAAAGGAAGTTTACCAGAATGCCGCCAATCACCGCCCAAGAAAGAAAATGGGGAAGATAAATGGCGGTCTGCGTTATTTTTTTGAACCGTTTCCCGCTAATCTCGTTCAAAAGCAGAGCCAGAATGATGGGAATGGGAAACTCGAATACCAGCCGGAGGAAACTGAGGCAGAAGGAGTTCCAGAATACGCGGTAAAAATCGTTGAGACCGAACATATATTCAAAATTTTCCAGCCCGATCCATTCGCTGCCCAGAATGCCTTTTTTAAAATTGAAGTCCTTAAAGGAGATGATAACGCCGTACATGGGAAGATAATGAAAAATCAAAAAATACAGAACGGCGGGCAGCAAAAGCAGATATAAATATTTGTACCGCCAGATATACCGCATGGAAGCCTGGAACCGGCTGTGCATCGTTTGCGGCTGCAACCGGGAGTGTCTCATAAGGTGACCATCCTTCCTTCAAGCGCGCGTCTGCCGCGCACCGTGTCTCTTTTCGAGTCTTATTGTACGGCATGCCAATGGGATTTGAATATAGCAATTTGATTAAATGCACAATAAATTTTTGATAGTGGATTGGTTTTTGTGCAAATGGCGGTATAATATTATTCAAAAATAAATTTATTATTGCAATCCTGTAAATAAACCGTAAATGGCGGCAAAATTGCCGGGTTCTGGCAAAAAGCAGCGGCAAAAGAGGAGGGCGGCGACGCCCCTTTTTACTGCGGTATACCGGCAAAATACCGCTTCGGCTGCAAAGAACAGGCCGTGTTGTGCAAGGCGCACAATTAATATCACTGGCTTGGCTATTTTACTATTGCTTTAAACGGTGCGGATGCTTTATCATGCAAGTGAAAGAAGGCGCCCCGATGTTGGAATGGGCCGTCTTCAGAGTACAAACCACGAGGGATATTAGGGAGTGAGAAATATGTTGAAGCAGGAATACGCACAGCATATTGCGGAAATGTCGCAGCGGGTACGGTGCGAAGAATGGGCGGAGCTTGAAAAAAACAAAGAAGATTTTTTCGAGACAGGGAACACGTGGGCCCTTTCCTGGCTGGGGCATCTGACGGTGCTGGACGCGGCAATGTATCATTATACAGGAAAAGCGGAATGGCTGGAACGGGTAAAAGAATGCCTGGGAATATTTTTCTCCGTGCAGGATGAGCTGGTGCAGCGCTATGAGGATGGCTCCTTACCTTTTATATATAAGCAGGAGGATGGGAAGCCCATCGAAGGTCCCTCTAAAAATCCGCTGGAGGTGTTGGAGGAAAATGATACGGATCCCTGGCATTTCCAGGTGGTGGAAACGATTTTCTCATTTACTCCGGTGCTGCGCGGGCTGTACATCATCGGCCGCGACGCATTCACGCAGGCGGAATGGAACAGGCTGGAGACCTTGTGCTATGCGGAGATCAACCACATCTTCCGCGACTGCGAATGGGGACGGCACAACCGCGCCACATTGCGGGCCATCGCGCTGCTGCTGTTTGCAAGGCTGTTCCCGCAAAACGCGTCCGCCGCGCGCTGTCTGAAGCTGGCGGATATGCTGTTTGAAGACAGCCTCGGCAATTGGTCCATCGAGGACGCCACAAGCTATCTGGGCCTGTGGGTGAACAGCATCGCGGAGTACACTCAGTACCGCGGTGTATGGAATTTCCGGATCGAGCAGATCCTGAGCTATTACTGCCATTACTATACGGCGATGCTTCTGCCGTCGGGCGGGCTGCCGGAATTCGGCGATACAAGGTTCGATTCGGGCACTTCCACGTGCCTGAGTTTGGGTGCGATGGAGCTGATGGCAAAGCGGCACAATGACGGTGTGCTGAAATATGCCATTGAGCGCCAGTTCCGCAACATGGTGAAAAACCGTACCATGGACAACGGCGTACAGTATGAACGGGGCATGACGAATGCTTTTGTATGGGCGGACGACAGCATCCAGCCGGAAGAACCGGGGCTTCTGAGCTGTGAGGTGCTGGACGAGCTGGTGGGAAAGAAGGCTGTTTTCCGCGACGGCTGGCGTGAGGATTCCACCTATCTTCTGTACAATTACAGGGACGTGGGGCCCTACGGCAAACTGACAAGGGATTACTTACAGAATACCATCCCCGTCCATGCAGAAAAGCCGCATCATGGGCACGCGGATGAGCAGTCCATCTGTGCGCTGTGCTCGGGCGGTGCGGTGCTGCTGCGGGACGGCGGCTACCGGGACAGCTTTACCACGAACGGCCATTACCGTGCAGACTTTTACCACAACAGTCTGGTGATGCGCAACGGGCGGATGTTCCGGGAAAACGGCTTTTTGGAATATGCTGAAAATATCGGCGATTATCTGCCTGTGCGTACGGAAAAGCTGTTCTTCCATCAGTTTGCAGGCGCTGAGGTCATTAAGACGCGGCTGTATGACGATTTCCACAATGCAGACGCCGACCGCCACATCGTTTATCTCAAAGCGGCAAATGCGTTCGTAGTGGTGGACACCGTGCATCCCCGGGCAGCGCAGGAAATGACGACAGGCGTGATGTACCACGCGGAACATATTTCTCCGGTGGAGCCGGGCGTGTACCGTGTGCAGGAGGAGACGGCTGAGGGGCTGATGCATTTCCACCGCTACAAATCCGCATCCCGCGCCCACGCGCAGCAGTCTCTGTGTATTGCATTTGCCGGTGAAGGCGTTTCATATTCCATGGAGGCACAGCGCCGCAACTACCGACAGGAGACGGCGCTCTCCTGCTATACGAGCCGGTACTACGGCGCGGATGAGTATTATTCCTATGTTTCCCTGTTGATTCCCGAAACAGGCGAAACGAAGCAGGAGATAGAGGCGCAGCGCGCCCGGGCGCTTGGAATCGTCCATTCCCTGCGTACCGCTCACACCCGCATGGGACGCAGTCTGACGGTGCAGCTCAAGGCGGATGGGCTGGAGTATACCATCGGCATCCAATGCGACGACGGGGCGTGTATCGAGGACAAAAATCTGCGCCCAACATACTCTTATGAGGTGGGGCGCGCAAGCTACGGTGCGTTCGAGACGGATGCAAAATTCCTTGTCAGCGACGGCCGTACCTACGGTATGATCGATGGGAGCCGTGTGGATCACCGCGGTAAGACGCTGTTTTCCGCCTATCCCAACCGCTGCAACCAGCTGGACTTTGTGACAGTGCTGCAGCGCGCGGGAACATGGGGCAGCTATGAGGATGTATTGGCCGGGCAGCCGGAACATTAAAAATGAAACAAAGGCGTCAACGGAAGAAAGAGGGAGATACGCATGGAAAAGAAATATATGCTGCATTTTTTCCACGAACGGAATTACGAGCCCCAGAGCCTGCAGGCGTTTGAGCGGGAAGCCGTACAGGCCGCGCAGGCAGGGGCGACACACATGTACGTAATGGATGTGCCCAAGCGCTTTGAGGAGTGGTCGACCCATCCGGGCGACCCCTACCCCAACTGGGGAATGCTTCAGACCTGCCTGTTCAAGCTGGTGGTGCCAAGGGCACTGGAGCCCTATTTGGATGCAGACTACGCGCGCAGAAACCTGGAGCTTGTGCGCAGGCGCAGCGAAATTGTAAAAAAATACGGCATGCAGGCGGCTGTGGTCGTCATCGACCCGTTCTATCTGCCCGAACAGGCGTATCTGGACCACCCCGCCTGGCGCGGCCCGCGATGCGACCATCCGCGCCGCTCCCGCGACATGTATTTCTCCCCCTGTATTGACAATGAAGAGGTGCGCGGGCTGTATTATGAAGCCATGCAGCGCCTGTGCGCCGAGGTGGACATCGGCTTTTTCCAGATCATCACCAACGACAGCGGCGCGGGCGTGTGCTGGTCCACGGGCTTGTACAACGGTCCCAACGGGCCCGAGGCCTGCCGCAAGGTGAGCATGGCGGACCGGATTGTTGGTTTCCTGCAGGTCCTGTACGACGCCGCTCGCTCCCAGGGGCGTGAAACACTCATTGATATCACAAGCGATATCTTCGGCTACAAGGCGCCGGAGGCTTCCATGGACGCCGCTTGGACCAGCCTGAAGCCGGGCCAGCTTGTGACGGGCCGTGATATGCATGGAAAAAAGCCGGTATACCATATGCTCAGCGACCTCATCGAGCATGTGCGTCCGATGCAGACGTTGCCCATGACAGTGGATTTCGTTCGCAAGCTGCATGCGGCGGCCGGCTCTGAAAGCGAATACATCAAGGCTGTGATCCACCGCTCGGAGTTCAATGAGTATATACGCATTTTGGACGCATACCGCGAGATGCGGCCTCAGGATACCGCACAGCTGATGAATGTGCTGCGGCATGTGGCGGCACAGATCGTGGGCGAAGCGCAGGCCTCCAAGCTGCTGGATGCATGGTGCGCACTGGATGACGCGGCGCGGATCATGTCCGACCTGCATTTTGACAATTTTATCTGGATGCCGCTGATCGCGGAGCGCGTCATCAACCGTCCTCTGGTCCCGGTACCGGCCGCACTCACCGAAGAGGAAACAGCATATTACGCTCCGTTCCTGTTCCAGGCGACGACCGAAGAGCAGGCCCGTGACCTTTTGAATATCCAGGGCATGGATTTTGTGAAGGGTTTCACGGCCACGCGCATTCTGAGGCTTTCTGTACTTAAAATGACGCCGGCTTTGGAACGCGCCGCCGTACTGTTTGAAAGCATTGAAACCGATGACGACGCAGTGCGGGGCAAGCTGGCGGTCACAGCCCGGCGTGTGCGTGTGCTGCTGTGTCTGTCCCGTACGCTGAGCAATGCCGCATGCTACCAGGACGTGCTGGATCACACCAGGCCGGACGAGCAGCCCGCATACAGCACAGAATGGCCCATTGAGGGCGACGCGCGCATCAGCAGGCTGGGCGAGCTTGCGCGTGCAGAAATAGACAATACTTACGAGCTGCTTCGTTTGATGGATGGGGAGCCGGGGGCATTCTTCCCCATAGTGGCGGACGATGCGCATGAGGACGCGTTCCTTCTTTCTGCGCAGCTGCCCCGGCAGCTGGTGCAGAAAGCACAGATCATGCTGGCGCACATGCGCGATGTGGATAAGATCTACGAGAGCAAGAATAAATAAGAAAATAAATTCCCCCGTGGCAATGCGGGGGAGCAAGAGGCGATTACAATGAAAAAACCATGCCGCCCGGCAGATATCTGCGCGCATTTGGGCGATGATTATGACCGTTACCTGGGGGCCATCGTGCCGCCGTTGTTCCAAAACACACTGTTCACCCGCAAGCATGAGGAGCATGGGTACAGCTACTCGCGCATCAACAATCCCACCATCGAGATCCTGGAAAAAAAGCTGGCTGCGCTGGAGCATGCGCCCGCAGCACGTGTGTTCGCCTCCGGCATGGCGGCCATCACAGCCACATTGTCCTCACTGCTGCACTCGGGCGGCCATGTGCTGGCTCTGCGCAGCGCCTACCATCCCGTCATCGGCTTTTTGGATACAGAGATGAAAAAGTATGGCGTGGAGGTAACATATCTGGAGCGCTTTACGCCGGAAGAGATCGAGCGCAGCCTGCGGCCGAACACCAGGGTGTTTTATCTGGAATCCCCATCGTCCAATATTTTTCGGGTGCTGCCGCTGCGCGAGATCGCAGCCCAGGCGCACGCCTGCGGCGCGGTAACGGTGATCGACAATACCTGGGCAACGCCGTTGTACCAGAAGCCGCTGGAACTGGGAATCGATTACAGCATCCATTCCGCGACCAAATATCTCGGCGGCCACAGCGACGTGCTGGGCGGCGTGGTGCTGGGCAGCGAAGAGCGTATGGACGCTCTTCGCGGCGGACAGCGCGCTTCCTGGGGCGCGTGCATGGACCCGTTTGCCGCATGGCTGCTCATCCGCAGCCTGCGTACTTTGGAGGTGCGCATGGCGCGGCACAGCGCCTCGGCAGATAAGGTGGCGCGTTTTCTGCAGGAACATCCCCGCGTGCGCAGCGTGTGCTACCCGGGCCTGGAAACAGACGAAGGACATACGCTGGCTCAAACACAGATGACAGGGTACAGCGGCCTGATGAGCTTCGTGCCGGATGCAGACAACGAAGCCATCCACGCGATGGTAAAATCCCTCGATGTTTTTGAGGAGGGGCCGAGCTGGGGCGGCTTTGAAAGCGTCGTAAACACGCCGGGCCTGAACCCGAACCGGGAGATGTTGCAGTTTGAAGGAATCCCGCAGGGACTGGTGCGCATTTCGGTGGGGCTGGAAGACGCGGATACGCTCATTGAGGACCTGGACCGCGCGCTCAACACGCTGCCGCGCTGAATGAGAGAAAGGAAGTGACAGGGAGATGGACCGCACGGAATTATACCGGGTGAGCACGCAGATACTGGAGAATATCATCAACGACGAAAAGAATGACAACAACATCCTGTTCGATATGGATATCTGGGATTGGTCCCAGGGAGTGGCGCTGTACGGCATCTGGAAATACTACAGGCTCACCGGAGAACGGCGGTATTTGGAGTATCTGACACAGTGGTTCGATACCAAGCTGAACAGAC
This sequence comes from Ruthenibacterium lactatiformans, assembly GCF_000949455.1. Lineage (GTDB taxonomy): Bacteria > Bacillota > Clostridia > Oscillospirales > Ruminococcaceae > Ruthenibacterium > Ruthenibacterium lactatiformans. Next base: position 15,800 of record NZ_JXXK01000041.1, read on the forward strand.
CCATCGTACACAACATCAACACGATGGCGCCGCTGCTCACACTGTGCTTTTTGTACGAGGAAACAGGCAGGGAAGAGTATCGTGACTACTGTGAGTCCTGTGCAGAGTGGCTGCTGGACGGCCTGCCAAAAACCGAGATGGGCGGGTTTCAGCATGTCACCATCGACTCTGACAACAACCAGCAGCTTTGGGCGGACACGGTATTCATGGCGGTGCTGTTCATGGGGAAGATCGCTTCCATCACGGGCGACGAGCGGTACGCGGGAGAATGCAAAAAGCAGTTTATGCTGCACATACACTATCTCTCGGATAAAAAGACAGGGCTGTGGTGCCACGGTTGGTCGTTTGAGCGCATGGACAATTATGCAGGCGCATTTTGGGCGCGTGGAAATTGCTGGTTCACCATCGCGGCGGCCGAGCTGCCGGGCCTGCTGGAGCTGGAGGAGTGGGAGAGCGACCTGATCCTGGATGCTTACCGCGCACAGGCGGCGGCTCTGTGCCGCTATCAATCCCCGGATGGGCTTTGGCACACGCTGGTGGACCGGGAAGATTCTTATCTTGAGGTTTCCGGCTCCTCGGGCTTCGCCTACGGGCTGCTGAAAGGTGTTCGCGCGGGGCTGCTGCCTGCGTCGTGCAGAGATGCGGCGCTGCGCGCCGCACAGGCGGTGCGGGCTCATATCGGGCCCGACGGCCTGGTGGGGCAGGTGTCCTACGGTACCATCGTGGCGGATACGCTGGAATATTATAAAAATGTTCCTCTGCGGCCCACAGGTTATGGCCAGAATCTGGCGCTTATGATGCTGGTGGAGCTTTTGGTGTGGGACGCGCAGGGCCTGCTGTGAGTTGCCCACGCGGAACACAACATATAAATAAAGAAGGTAATGAGAATGGATTTATTGCAGCGCAGCGTTGCAGAATATGAAAAAGAATTTGAAATGCTGGAGAAGTACCAGATCACCGACCCGCAGGACCCGGATTTCGGCGGATACTACAACAAGGATTTCGGCGTAGTGGCGCAGAACTGCGGCTCGGCCGCGGCAAAACCGATGACGCTGTATTTCTGCCCTCAGAGCCGGTATTACAAAGACCCCCGCGCACTGGCCTGCGCCGACGGCCTGGTGCAGCATCTTCTGAACCACCTGCACCCCGACGGCACGATGGACTATTATTCCTGCAATTTTCACTCTGCGCCGGACACAGCGTTTGTCACACTGGCGCTGGCAAAGCCCGCCAAGCTGGTAAAGGCCGAGACACCAGAGGAAAAAGCATTTCAGAAAAAGCTGTTTCTTGTGCTGCGCCGCATGGGCGACGGCATGGTGGAGGAAGGGTTCCATACTCCGAACCACCGCTGGGTCATCTCGGCCGCGCTGGCACTGCTCAATACGCTTATGCCCGACGAGCGCTATGTGGCGCGCATCGATCAGTATCTGGCCGAGCATATTGATTGCAATGAGGACGGGGAATATGCCGAGCGTTCAGCGGGCGGATACAACGAGATCAACAACCGCGCGTTGCTGATTTTGGCGCAGGATCTGGGAAAAACAGAGCTGCTGGAATATGTGCGCCGCAATCTGGAAATGATGCCCGTCTTTTATCACACGGATTTTTCTATCTTCACCGAGAACTCCCGTCGGCAGGACAAGGGCACCGCACCCTACGCGGAAAAATATGCTTACCAATACCTGTTGTGCGGCCATGCACTGCATGATGAGGCGCTGCGCGCCATAGGTACGGCGCAGCTTGAGGCCTGTATCCGCTGCGGCCGGCCTTTTCCGCTTGCGGCAGAGGACCTGATGCTGTTTCCGGAGGCCTTTCAAAACCTGCCCGCCCCCGCCGGTCCGGAGTTGTTTGAGGTGGACCGGCTGCTGAAGGGCTCGGGCCTTTTGCGCCTTTCCCGAGGAGGCCTCAACCTGTGGGCGGTGGAGCGTCAACCCGCGTTTCTGTTCCTGAAAAAGGGCGGCATCGATTTTTACATCAAGGGCGGCATCAGCTTTTTCAACTGCCGCCACCTCTTGATGGAGAATATCCGTCCCTGCGGGGACGGTTACGAGATGGAATATGAGGGCACGGGCCAATATTATCAGCCCTTCGGTGAATATCAGGGCACGAACGACTGGTGGGAGATGGACCACTCCAGGCGCAGGACGTCCGGTCATCTTTCAGTGAAGGTGAAAGCCACCGTCACGCCGGTGGACGACGGCTTTGATATCCGCGTGCAGACCTGGGGCTGCCCCGCCTCCACCATCCGGTTTGAGTTCGGCATTCTGCCCAATGTACTTATCCGCGGCGAAGGATATCGCATTCCGGCGAATGCCGGAGGCTCTTTGGTCGCCGCAAAGGGCGAACTGGAATTGTTTGACGGAAAGGATACGGTTTCCGTCGGGCCGGGGTTTGCTGTGAATGACGTGATCAAGGGGCTTTTTGGCGCCGTGCCGGCGTCGGAGGACCGGTTCAACCTCTATTTCAACGACGTGACAAATTTTGACCGCCGTTTTTCCATCCGTGTGAAATAATACCGGCGCTGCGGGGCGCGAGAGTCGTTTTTGCGCTCTGGCTGAAAGGACTTTTGACAAGGACCGTAAACCCATATACTATTAAAGAGTGAAATTTTGCAGGCAGGAGTGCCGTGCGCCGCAGCAGCGGCACGCGGCGCCGGCATTGGCCTGCCGGAAAAAGCGGGAATGTGGAAAGGGATACGGTGGAGGATGAAGAATTCTTTTTTCAGAAAATATAAAAATGAGTTTGCACTTTACAGGATCAGGAAAAAACTGCTGACGATCATTGCGGTGCTGCTGGTGGTTTTTGCCATGCTCACGATGCTGCTTTTTTATTTATCTGAACGCAGCTCTTATCAGAAAAACATGGCCGAATCCAACGAGATCATGGCGAGCCAGATGGCGTCCGTATATGAGCTGTACATGCAGAACGTTAAAGAGATCGCACACGATACAGCTTTCAACAATCAGGAGCTGTTCCATCTTTCGGCCGGGGAGCGGCAGGATCCGCAAGCCAAAACAAAGATATTGGACATGCTGGGTTCCATCAGTGTGATGAACCCGTATGTCCATTCGGCATATCTGTATTATGAAGAAGAGGGAATGGTGTACAGCTCTATCTCCATGCCATATTCCATCACTCCACTGGAAAATTTTGGCGACAAAGTGGTTTTTGAGCAGGATTCCGCAGCGAAGCCATATCAAGTGGCTCCGCATCTGCTTCATTCCACAGCAGCAATGTCGGATCTGCGCAAGCAGCCGCTCATCATCAGCTATGTTGTGCCGACGGCCAGCCGGAACGGCACGGTCTACCTGTGCGTAAATGTGAACACCCGTTCGCTGTATTCAATGATCCTGCGGGATTTTGAGCTGGAACAGAATAAGAATTTTTATATCGTCGACAAGGAAGGCTACGTGGTTTTCCATCGGGATTCGGAATATCTGTTTGTGAAACAGGACGAGCTGCCTCAGAAGGATGACGTGATCCGTTCCGAGGCATATTCCAGCATTTTAGGCTTCACATTTGTGTTTGAGAGCACGGTGCCGCCGCTGGAATCCGGCCTTCTGCGGTTTTCCTCCTGGATTCTGGGCGCGCTGTGCGTGACGATGGTCGTGGCCATCGTATCGGTTATATATTCCACTCTGCCCATCCGCAAGATGGTGCAGGTGGCTAAAAAATCGAATCTGAGGGACTTCCTTGCGAAGTCGGGCGGTTCGGCCGATACTACGTTTTGGGACAGGTCGATGCAGGAGTGCAAAAACCATGTGGTGGGAGTGTTCCGCATCGCATCGCATGCGGACGCCGAGGAATTTTTGAACCAAAGCATCAAAATGTCCGCGGAAAACGAGAAGGATTACCAATTCCTCGTCATCAAGATGTCCGGCGAAACCATAGCCATCATCTTCGGCAACATCCGCCATTACGGGGACATTCAATTTCGCCAGCATGTGCGTACCCAGTGCGAAAAAATGTGCGCCACGTTCCGGGCGGGCGAAAAAGCTTACTGCGTGGTGTCCCAGGTGAAAACCGGGGTGGAACAGCTGCGCGACGGTTACCGGGAATGCTGCGAGACCTTCCGCTACCAATATCTGTTCCCCCAGCAGGTGATCGTTTGGGAAAAAATCGATACTGCTCTGCCCGGCTATCCTTTCCCCGTGCGTCACGAACGGCACATCATCAACAATCTGATGGCGGGCAAGGGAGAGGCGTGCCTGCGACACATCGACGAGATATTTGCGGATTTTCGCAGTGGTGATTACCTCATCAAGGACAGCGAGATCAACCGCTATTTGGCCGTGATGCAGGAAAACATCTCCCTGCGGCTGGAGACGCTGCCCATCCCCATAGAACGTCCCGCACGGCATGGCTTTGACGCGTGCGCGACATTGGACGAGGTGTACACGGTATTTGTGGGCTATGTTCACGAGATTCTCGTACAGATCACCAACCGCCCGCGCGAGCCGGAAAATAACGTCAACACAGTGGTCCTGGAATATATCGAAAAGAATTTCTGCCAAAATGATATCTGCCTGAGCAAAATTGCAGAGGAGCTTTCCCTTTCGGCAAACCTCATCAGCCGCATCGTGAAAGAGGCTTCCCACCGCAGCTTTTCCGAGTATATCACCTATAAGCGTATTCAGAGAAGCAAGGAGCTTTTGGCGGACGGCTCCATGAGCATCAATGCGGTGTCCGAGGCGGTCGGTTTTACCTATCCTTATTACTTTATCCGTAAATTCAAAGAGCTGGAGGGCGTTACGCCGGGCCAGTACATTGGCGCGCAGACGCCTTCGGACGGCTGAAATACCGCTCTCATAGCCGAGCCGGGCGCGGCGCGGGAAGGAGCAATAAAATGGAGAAATTGCTGCTTGACGGCAAATGGGAACTGCATTACGCGCCCGAGCAACCGCGAAAGACGACGGCGCAGGCGGTGAAGGAAGACCCGGCCTATACGCACATTGAGGCGAACGTACCGGGGAACGCGGAACTTGACCTATACGCAGCGGGCAAAGCACCGGAGCCATTTTGGGGAACGAACCTATATGCGTTCCGTCCCTATGAGTTTTACGAGTGGTGGTACACGCGCACGTTTTTTGCGCCGCAGGCGCTGGCGGACCGCGGCGCGGTGCTGTGCCTGGACGGCGTGGACACCTTTTCGACGGTGTATCTGAACGGGACGGCAGTGGGCGAGACGGACGATATGATGCTGGAATACCGGTTCGACGTCACAGGAGCGCTGCGGGAGGGTGAAAATGAGATCGCCGTGCACATCCGCTCCACGGTGAACGCCGCCCGGAGTATGGAGTACCCCATGGGCGTGCGCGGCCCGGGGTGGGAGCACACGGACGAGATGATCTGTGTGCGCAAGCCGGGCCATATGTTCGGCTGGGATATCGCGCCGCGCTTTGTGTCCGCCGGGCTGTGGCGGAGCGTTTCCATCTGCCCAAAGCGGGACACATATTTTAAAGAAGTGTACATGACAACGCTGCGCGCGGACAGGGAACGTGCGCAGGTACTGCTGAAGTTCCGTTTTGCAGCGGAAGACCCGATGCTGGAGGGGTTTGCGGTGCGGGTGCGCGGCACGTGTGCGGAAAGCTCTTTCTGCGAAACGGTACGCGTGAAGTTCTGCTCTGACGAACGGAGCTTCTGGGTGCGGGAGCCGAAGCTGTGGTGGCCCAGAGGCTACGGCCCGGCCAGCCTTTACCGAACGCAGGTGGAGCTGCTGCACCACGGAGAGGTGCAGGACGTGTGGGAGCTGAACCTGGGGATCCGTACATTCGAAGTACAGACGAATTTTGTGCCGGGTGACGACGGAGAATTCAAGGTGCTGGCAAACGGCGTGCCGATCCTTTGCAAGGGTGCGAACTGGGTGCCGCTGGACGCGTTCCACAGCCGGGACGCGCAGCGGTATGAACAGGCGCTTTCGCTGTTCCGCGAGACGAACTGCAATATCGTGCGGTGCTGGGGCGGGAACGTCTACGAAGACCACGCGTTTTACGATATTTGTGATGAGAGCGGCATCCTGGTCTGGCAGGATTTTTCGCTGGCATGTGCACTCTACCCGCAGACGGATGAATTTGCAAAGATCATCGAGCGTGAGGCTGCTGCGGCAGTCGTCAAACTGCGCAATCATCCCAGCATCCTGCTCTGGTCCGGCGACAACGAAGTGGACGCGATGTACTACAACTTCGGGTACGATCTGCCGCATGTGCGCAACAACCGCCTTACCCGCGAGGTGCTTCCGCGCGTGGCGGCGTCACATGACCCATTCCGCTTCTTTCTGCCGTCCTCGCCCTATATTCCGCTCACAGTGTCGGGTGATTTGAATGTGCCCGAGCAGCACAACTGGGGGCCGCGCGACTATTTCAAGGGGGACTTTTACCGCCATTCCAGCGCGCATTTCATCAGCGAGATCGGGTATCACGGCTGTCCGGCGGTGTCGTCTATGCGGCAGTTTATCCCGGAAAAGGACCTTTGGCCCATCCAAAATGACGCATGGGATGCCCACAACACCGAGTATACGCTGTGCATCCGGGACCGTGGGTACGACCGCAACCAGCTGATGGTGGACCAGGTGCGGGACATGTTTGGTACGGAATGCGAAAGCCTGGAACAGCTGGCCATGCTGTCGCAGATCAGCCAGGCGGAGGCGAAGAAATTTTTCATTGAACAGACGCGCCTGAAAAAATGGCGCAGGACGGGGATCATATGGTGGAATATGCTGGACTGCTGGCCGCAGATCTCGGATGCGGTGGTGGATTACTATTTCCACAAAAAGCTGGCGTTTTACTACATCGGCCGCGTGCAGCAGCCGGTGTGCATGGTCTGCGCCGAGCCGGAGAACTGGTGCCATAAAATCTTTTTGTGCAACGATTCCAACGAAGCGCACACCGTGCGGTATATCGTGCGGGACGGCGAGACGCGGGAAGCGCTGTGTATGGGCGAGGCTGTGTCGCCCGCCAATGAAAATGTCTGTGTGGGCAAGGTGAAGACCTATTCCGGCGTACAGCGCCTGATCGTGATGGAGTGGACGCTGGAGGACGGCCGGCGGGGGGCGAACCACTATGTGACAGGCTACCCGGCTTTTGATGCCCGGCGGTATGCCGTCTGGCTGGGGATCATCGAAAAGCTGGACACACCGTTCGACAGCGCGGGATGTTTTGCGTAAAAGGGCCGGAAAGACCCGGAGGAGAGACAGCATGACGAGCAGAGAGCGTGTTGAGGCGGCGCTGGCCTTTGAGCCGGTAGACAAGGCGCCGCTGGAATACCATCCGTGCGGGCGGGGCCTGTACGAGCACGGGGAAGCGTTTCGGCGGCTGCTGAAAGCCCATCCCGGCGATTTTGAGGATTTTTCGGACATGCCCATTCCGCGGCCGCCGGCAGAGGCCTGCGGCCCGGACGGAAGCTATCATGAGTACAAAACAGACGCCTGGGGCGTTACGTGGGAATCGCGCATTTTTGCCATGACGGGCCATCCGTACCGGCAGCCGCTGGCGGACTGGCGCGCGCTGGAAGGCTTCCGCTGTCCGCCCCACGCGCTGGCGGAGGATGCGGCGTTCGCCTCTTACGCAAAGCGCATCGCCCGCGTGCGTGAAACGCGGTATGCAAAAGACGGATGGTTCGGCTTTTTTGAACGGATGCATGCATTGCGTCCGTTTGAAGACGTGCTGATGGACGTGTACGACAATGAACGCGAGATCAACCGTCTGGCCGATATGCTGGTGGAATATGAGCTGGAGGAGCTGCGCCTGATGTGCGCGGCTGGCGTGGACGCGGTGCAGTTCGGGGACGATTTCGGCACGGCGCGGGCGATGCTGTTTTCGCCGGAGGTCTGGCGTTCGTTTTTCAAGCCGCGCTACCGCCGTTTGGTCCAATTCGCCAGAGAACAGGGAAAAGCCGTGTTTTTCCATACCTGCGGGTACGCGGCGCCCATTCTGGAGGACCTGCGGGAGATCGGCGTGAACGCGGTCTGGCCGCAGCTGACAGCCTATGATATGGAGGAGCTGGCTGCGCGGCTGCGCAGGCTTGGGCTGGCCTGCGCGATACACGTCGACCGCGCGAATGTGATGACGCACGGCACGCCCGCGGATGTGACGCGCGCCGTGCATGCGGCGGCAAAGGCGTTTGACGTTATGAACGGCGGCGCATATTTTTATGTGGAGACGGACAACGGCTTCCCGCTGGAAAATATCCGTGCCTTGCTGGAAGCCATTGGAGCATACAGGAAAGAGGCCTGAAGGAAATGGGACGCAGAGAAGATTTTGCGCGCACGATGCGCCATGAAAAACCGGAGAACCTGATCATAGATTTCGGGGGCAACCCGCTGTCTTCGATGGAGGGGGAGAGCGAGAACAAGCTGCTGGAATTTTTAGGGCTTGGGAAAAAACAGGGCGGGGACCTGCCGTTTGGAAAAACACGGCGCCTGGACGAGCGTCTTTTGAAGTATTTTGATATTGACACGCGTTCGGTCGGCGAAATATTTACCCCGCAGGACTCACATTTTCAGAAGATATCGGAAACGGAGTACATCGACGAATGGGGCATCCGCCGGCGGTTTACCGGGCTGTACTGGGAGAGCGTGAACACGCCGCTGAAAGGCGCGACGCTGGAAGAGCTGAACGCCTACCGGTTCCCGGACCCGGACTCCATTGATGAAAGGCAGATCGCGGCGCACGCGGCGCGTGCAAAGGAGTTGTACGAGACCACGGACTATGTCATCTGTGCGGAGCACCCGGTTTACGGGATCTTTGAGCTGGGGTGCTGGATGTGCGGCTTTGAGGATTTTCTGTACCGTATGGCGCTGGACGAGGAATGGATACACCGCTTTTTTGAACGTGTGCTGGAATACCAGAAGAAGGTCATCCAGCGGTATTACACGGCAGTGGGGCCGTACATCCACTACACGTCCAGCGGGGACGATTTTGCAACACAGAACGCGCCGTTCGTTTCGCCGGACATGTTCCGGGAGCTGGTAAAGCCGTATTTCAAGGAGCGCATCGCCTATACCAAGCGTTTTACAAAGGCGAAATACCTGCACCATTCCTGCGGAAGCGTATACAGGCTGATCGACGACCTGGTGGACTGCGGCGTTGAGATCCTGAACCCGATCCAGCCCAAAGCGGCGGACATGCAGCCGCGCGGGCTGAAAGCTGCCTACGGGGAAAAGATCGTCTTTCACGGCGGCATCGACACACAGGAGCTGCTGCCGTTCGCCAGCGAGAGCCAGATCGAAGAAACAGTACATGAGACCATCGAGATCCTGAACCGGGACGGAGGCTATATCTTTGCCGCGGCGCACAACATCCAGCCGGACGTGAACCCGCGCAGCCTGACCGTGATGCTGAACGCGGCGCGCAAGTACCGCAGGGCGTAAAGGGCGTGTGTGACATTTGCAAAATGCACGGCTTGGGGGGATGGAGGATGGCGGAGCAGGCCTTCCCGGCCGCAGGAGGAAAAGCAGAATGGAACAGCTGTATATCGGCATCGACATGGGAGGAACGAAATGCGCGGTGGTGGCAGGGCACGCGGACGGAAAGATTCTGCGGCGCATCGCGTTCCCTTCGGGCAAAGACGCACATCCGGACGAATTTCTGCCCCGTTTTTATGAGGCGATAGACGCGCTGCTGCGCGAGTACAACGGCGGCGCGGCGCCGGCGGCCGTGGGTGTGAGCTGCGGGGGCCCGCTGGACACGCGGCGCGGGGTGATCCAGGCGCCGCCGAACCTGCCGCTGTGGGACGAGGTGCCCATCTGCGCGCTGCTGTCGGAGCGGTATGGGTGCCCGGCATATTTGCAGAACGACGCGAACGCCTGCGCCATTGCGGAGTGGCGGTTCGGTGCGGGGCGCGGAACAAGGAATATGGTATTCCTCACGTTTGGCACAGGGCTGGGCGCGGGGCTGATTTTGGACGGGCGGCTCTACGAGGGCGCGAACGGCATGGCGGGCGAGGCGGGACATCTGCGGCTCGCGGCGGACGGCCCGGAGGGCTACGGCAAGCGCGGCAGCTTCGAGGGCTTCTGCAGCGGCGGAGGCCTGCGCCGGCTGGGCGCGCAGCGGCTGCGGCAGCTGCGTGCGGAAGGCGGGGACGCGGGATTCTGGCCCGCGCCGCGCGAGGCGGAGGCAGTGACGGCAAAGGACATCTGCACGGCCGCGCAGGCGGGCGACGGGACGGCGCAGGCCATCGTGGAGGAAAGCGCGGCGTATCTTGGCATGGGCTTGTCCATCCTCATCGATCTGTTCAACCCGGAACGGATTGTCATCGGCAGCATTTTTGCAAGGGCGGAGGCGCTGTTCCGGCCGGGCATGGAGGCGGTGATTGCCCGGGAAGCGCTGGCGCAGAGCGCGGCGGTATGCCGTGTTGTTCCCGCGCAGTTGGGCGATTCCATCGGAGACGTGGCGGCCCTTACTATCGCGATTGAATTTTCACAGAAAAACGGGAAATCTGTCACTGATTACGGTGCATAAAATCATACGGGAAAAGGGCGAGAGAAAATGATTCAGATCTACAACGGGACACTGACCTCCAAGGAACGAGTGCTGCGTACATTCAACCATGAAAAAGCAGACCGTGTGCCCATCGGATACTTTGCAAACCCGGGCATCCAAAAGCGCGTTGCGGCGGCTTTGGGCGTACCGGCGGACAAGGACAGCGTGAATGATGCGCTGGGCGTGGATTTTAAGGGCCTGATGCCCGCCTATACCGGAAAGCCTCTGTTCACGGCGCCGGGGCCGGAGCGCCATGTCCACCCGCTCACCGGAGCCGTCACGCGCTGGGTGGCGAACGAGGACGGCGGCTACTGGGACTACTGTGATTTTCCGCTGGCGGAAGCCGACGACGAGATCATCGCAAACTGGCCCGTGCCGGACCCGGATGATTTCGACTACGACGGCCTGCTGGAAAAGTGCAAAGCGTATGGACACAAGGCCGTCTACTTTGGACATCCCGGCATTTCGGACGTGATGAACAACACCGGCATGATCCGCGGTATGGAGAATATTTACATGGACCTC
>NZ_JXXK01000042.1 GCF_000949455.1 Ruthenibacterium lactatiformans
ACTTCCTACATGCAGTATCTGGAGACGGATATGACGGCTTACATTGAAAAATGTGAGAAGCGAATGCTTGGCAGTTTCAGTGTCTTAAATCGCCGGATGGCCGATTACAAAGGAAAGCCAATACTGGAGAAGGTTGATAAGTCCACCCATACAGAGAAGATCGGGAGACTCATTGATACTCTGAGCAGCAGTGAAGAGTCCTCTACAAGGAAGTCTCTTCGTCATGCGCTGCATGAGGCTACCAGTAAAGCGGAATATTATATCACGGCAGATGGCAGCATGTATGCCAAGGTAGTGTAAATTAAGATTCCCCTATGTCAGGAGGTGTGAACGTGGCAAATCCGAAATGCCCAAGGTGCGGCAGCGCCAATACAGCGAGATATTTATATGGGATGCCTGCCTTTAGTGAAGAGCTGGAAAAGAAATTGAATGCCGGTACAGTTGTTCTGGGCGGCTGCATGATTCATGAGCGGCAGCCACGGTTTCTGTGCAATGCCTGTAAAAGGTCTTTTGGAGCTACTGCGTTCACTAAGGATGGTTCTGAGCTTATTCCACTCATTTCATCAATTTCCTTTTCGGTTGGAGGTTTCTTTGACGGATATACACAGATTGAATTTCGTAGGACGGCTGGAGGCGCAGAATATGCTGTTTCAGACCGATTTACAAGTTCAGAAGTAAGAACGATGCCTGATAAAGAGTGGACAGAACTTGTTGATAGGCTATATAACCATCTTTTCCTTGATGATTGGAAGAGACGGTATGTTGATGAAGGTGTGCTGGATGGTACTCAGTGGGAATTGACCGTCCAGTTGGATAAGAAACGTAAGCGAGAGTATTATGGATCGAATATGTATCCGGCATATTGGAAGCGATTGAACAAGCTGTTTCAGCCTTACATGACGGAAGCGGAGATTCCAATGGATGATAAAGGAGCCGAAGGAGAATAGAGATGAACAAAACAGCGATTAAAAACTTTGCGGTTTGGGCGAGAAATAAGCTGATTGCAGATATTACTTACCGTGCCGGACTCATGGGCATTACGGAGGATGGGATCAAATCAGCCCTCCCCCAGTCCAGCAAAGATGTGGAATTTTATGATATTGGAACAAAAGAACCGTACAGCATTACCGGCGAGGCCGTGCGCCAGCGCAGAAAGCTGGCAGAACTGATCGGCCAGAAAGCCAAGTCCTCTGACTATAAAACGGCATACCGCAGTGTGCTGGAAGAAGTGGCCTACACTTGGTTCAACCGGCTGATTGCCATTCGGTTTATGGAGGTCAATGATTATCTTCCCTCCCGGATTCGTGTGCTTTCTTCCGAAAGCAAGAGCAAACTGGAGCCGGATCTGGTGACAACACCCTTTGATGCGGAGCTGGAACTGACCGAAGCTGAGACCGAAACTGTCATGCGCCTGAAAACGGACAATCAGGTGGATGACCTGTTCCGCCTGCTCTTTATCAAACAGTGCAATGCCTTAAACAAGGTGCTGCCCCAGCTGTTTGAGAAAACAGCGGATTATTCGGAGTTGCTGCTGAATGTCTCCGTGACCGATCAGGACGGTGTGGTGTACCATCTGGTGCATGACATTGACGAAGATGACTTCAACATCGAAAAAGGCGGTCAGGTGGAGATCATCGGCTGGCTGTATCAGTATTACAACACGGAGCCAAAGGATGAAGCCTTTGCCCTGCTGAAAAAGAATGTGAAGATCACCAAGGAGCGTATCCCAGCAGCCACCCAGTTGTTTACGCCGGATTGGATCGTGCGCTATATGGTGGAGAACAGCCTTGGCCGCCTGTGGCTGGAAGGCCACCCGAACAATGAGCTGAAAGCCGGATGGAAGTATTATCTGGACGAAGCAGAGCAGGAAGCGGATGTGGAAGCACAGCTTGCCAAGATCCGGGAAGAATATAAGGCAATTCAGCCGGTGGACATCAAAGTGATCGATCCTTGCATGGGCAGCGGTCATATTTTGGTGTACGCCTTTGATGTACTGATGCAGATCTATGAGGCTGCCGGATATACCCAGAGAGAGGCAGCCAAGAGCATCTTGGAGAACAACCTGTATGGGCTGGATATTGATGACCGAGCTTTCCAGCTGGCGTACTTTGCCGTGATGATGAAGGCACGGCAATATAACCGCCGCATTTTGAATGGGGAGACGGATTGCCATGTCTATTCCATTCAGGAGAGCAATACGGGCAATCGTAACCACCTGAAGTACCTTGGTGCTGGCATGGACGAGCTGGAGCGCAACAATGCACTGAATCAGCTTACCGGCCTGCTGGATACCTTTGTGGATGCCAAGGAATACGGCTCTATCCTGAATGTAGATGCCTGTGATTGGGACTTGTTGCGCCGGTTTGTAGAGCAGAGCGGTGAAGACGGGCAGATGTCGATGGACTCCTTTGGACTGGAGGATACCAAGGATCAGCTGCGAGGGCTGGTTGATATTGGACAGGCAATGGCGCAGAAGTATGATGTGGTGGTGACGAATCCGCCGTATATGGGTGCAAGGAACATGGGTGATAGGTTAAGTAATTACATTAAATATCACTACTCAGATTATAAATCCGATTTGTTTTCTGTGTTTGTTGTACGTTGTTCAAAAATGGTGAATAAACAGGGCTATTTGGGCTTTTTAACTCCTTATGTTTGGATGTTTTTGCAAAGCTACGAAAAAATGAGAACATTTTTGTATCAAGATGAAACTATAGAAACGTTAATTCAATTTGAATATTCAGCATTCGAGGAAGCAACAGTCCCTATTTGCACATTTGTAATAAACAATGAAAGAGTGGGGAAAAGAGGCTGCTATTTACGTCTTACTGATTTTACTGGTGGAATGGAAATTCAGCGTAAAAGAATGCTGGAGGCAGTCCAAAACAAAAAGTGTGGGTATTATTTCGAAGCCGATACTGAATTGTTCTCAAAAGTCCCTGGAAGCCCAGTTGCATACTGGTTGAGTAAAAAACTAATATCTGTTTTCGATAATCCAAAGATCGGAGAAATTGCATATTCAAAACAAGGACTAGCTACAGCTGACAACAATCGCTTCCTAAGATTATGGCATGAAGTTAATAAGGTGCATATAAACTTTACTGCAACATCTCATGAAGAGGCGTTACAATCAAATGTAAAATGGTTCCCATACAATAAGGGCGGAGAGTTTAGGAAATGGTACGGGAACAATGATTATGTGGTTAATTGGGAGAACAATGGATATGAAATAAAGCACTTTGTCGATGATAAAGGAAAGTTGCGTTCACGCCCTCAGAATCTTGACTTTATGTTTAGGCCTTCAGCAAGTTGGTCAGACATTACATCCAGCGCAAATGCATTTAGATATAAGCCAGAAGGAAATTTGTTTGATATTACAGGCATGAGTTTGTTTTCAACCGATGCTCTTTTCTATTTACTGGCGCTATGCAACACAAAGATTGTTAGAGAGATATTGAAGGTAGTGGCACCAACCATGCATTGTCAGTGCGGAGATGTAGCAAATATACCTGTAATATATGCGAAAGGGAAAAAAGCGATCATTGATTCACTGGTTGAAGAAAATATCAGTTTATCAAAACAAGACTGGGACTCCTTTGAAACCTCATGGGATTTCCAGCGTCACCCGCTGCTTTGCGGTTGTTCCACCATCGAAGCCGCCTATGCTCAGTGGGAAGCAGCCTGCAACGACCGCTTCAACCAACTCAAGCGCAACGAGGAAGAGCTGAACCGCATCTTCATTGACATCTACGGCTTGCAGGACGAACTAACGCCCGAAGTGGAGGACAAAGATGTGACCGTCCGCAAGGCTGACCTTGGACGGGACATCCACAGCCTGATCTCCTACGCCGTGGGCTGCATGTTTGGCCGCTATTCACTGGATGTGGATGGCCTTGCCTATGCAGGTGGAGAGTGGGATGACAGCAAATACAGCAGCTTTATTCCGGACAAGGATAACATCCTGCCCATTACGGATGAAGAATATTTCCCCGATGATATTGTCGGCCTGTTCTGTGCATGGCTGAAAAGGGTCTACGGCGAGGACACGCTGGAGGACAATCTGGACTTTATCGCCAAGGCACTGGGAAATAAGGGCAATACCAGCCGGGAGATCATCCGCAATTACTTCCTGAATGACTTCTTCAAGGATCATTGCCAGACCTATTCCGTTACCGGATCCGGCAAGCGCCCGATTTACTGGCTTTTTGACAGCGGCAAACAGAATGGCTTCAAGGCGCTGATCTATATGCACCGCTATGACGAGAACACTATTGGCAACCTGCGCATTGACTACCTGCACCGCATGGAGCGTGTCTATGACAATGAGATCGCCCGGATGCAGGACATCATCGACAACAGCAAAGTTGCCCGTGAAGTGACACAGGCCACCAAGCGCCGGGAGAAGCTGCAAAAGCAGCTGAAAGAGTGCAAAGAGTACGATGAACGCATTGCCCATCTTGCCCTTGCCCGGATTCCCATTGATCTGGATGATGGCGTGAAGGTCAACTATGAGAAAGTCCAGACCGTGGACGGCGTAAAATACCCGGTATTGGCAAAGATTTGATTTCCAGTTTGCAGTGCAGATGGCTGATGGCGCAGCATTCGTGAAAGCTCGCTTTCTAAGAAGGCTGGGACAGCAGACATCTATAGGGCGAATGCCCTTTCATGAATAAAATGCGGTTTTTGCATTTTATGAATAAGCACTGCAAACAATAACAAAAAGCGTTTGGAGGGATGACAATGGAAAAGGATACGCTGTTTTCTGGCGAGTCCGTCAATGTGGAATATAAAGTCGCTGTTCCGAAGGACAGTGCAAAATACATGAAGACAGTGGTGGCTTATGCCAATGGCCGTGGCGGCAAAATCATTTTTGGCGTGGATGATAAGACGCTGGAAGTGGTGGGCATGGATACGGACAGCATCTTCCAGACGATTGATGCCATTACCAATGCGATCTCGGATAGCTGTGAACCGACCATTCTTCCGGATATAACCTTGCAGACCGTAGAGGATAAGACCGTCATCGTGGTGGAGATCTTCCCCGGTAAGATGCGGCCATACTATATCAAGTCCAAGGGTATGGTCAGTGGCACCTATGTCCGGTCAGCTGGAACCACAAGGCCGGTAGCCGATTACATGTTGAAAGAGCTGATTCTGGAAGGCCAGAACCGCTATTATGACTGTGAGGTTTGCGAAGGCCTGACAGTAACACCAGAGGATATTGAACGCCTCTGCGCTGAAATGAAGGCCACGGCGATCCGCAATACCCTGACCGAAGGCGAGAAGCTGAAAGTCAAGGACGTGACGCAGAATGTGCTGATTTCTTGGGGCGTTTTGGCTGAAAAAGATGGAGCTATTGTTCCTACCAATGCTTATGCACTGCTCACCGGACAGGCAAGGTTCCAGCCGGTCATCCAGTGCGCCGTTTTCAAAGGCAAAGACCGGGCGTATTTTGTAGACAGGCGGGAATTTGAAGGTTCCATCCAAGACCAGATGGAAGCCACTTTCCAGTATGTGCTGGAGAAGATCAATCGTGGAATGCGGATACAGGGCATGTACCGGCAGGATATGTACGAGCTGCCAGTGGACAGTGTGCGGGAGATGATCGCAAATTCCGTGGCTCACCGGTCATATCTGGAGCCGGGTAACATCCAAGTGGCGCTCTTTGATGACCGTTTGGAGGTCACTTCCCCCGGTATGCTGCTGAATGGTGTTTCCATCAAGAAGATGAAGGAAGGCTATTCCAAGCCCCGGAACCGTGCCATTGCCTCTGCCTTTGCTTACATGAAGATCATTGAAAAATGGGGCAGCGGCATTCCCCGGATCCTCCGTGAGTGCAGCGAGTATGGCTTACCCGAACCTGAGTTTATTGATTTTGACGGGGATTTCCGGGTGAATATGTACCGGCAGCTCCCGGAAAAAGATTGGTCTCATACCGATGATACCAAACATGATACCAATGATACCATTTCCGAAAATGATACCAAAGTCCTGAACCTGATCCGGGAGAATCCGTCTATCACACAGGCTGAGTTGAAAGAGAAATTGCAGGTGTCCATCGTGACCGTAAAGCGGCTGATGGCTGATCTGCAAAAGCGAGGTCTGATTGAGCGGCAAGGCTCCAGCAGAAAGGGAAAATGGATCATTATCGGTCAGAAGGAGTAGCAGATGGCAGAGTTAAACCTAAAACAGATTATTGACCGGCTGAATGAAGAATTCACCGGTGATACCCGCAAGCTGGTATTCTGGTATGATGACAAGGCGGATTTTGCAGAGGACATTGATTCTGTAGAGTTGAAAAACGCCAAGATTTTGAAGCTGGAACCGGGCAACCAGTTTGCTACGAAATATTTTCTGGAGCGTCAGGATAAGACTACCAATTACCTGATCTATGCTCCGTTTCCAAAACCGGATGTGCGAGAGAACCACTTGGAGGACACCATGTTGTATTCCAAGCGTTTCTTCGCTGACCGTGCTTCTCTGCTGACCGTTGATCTGGGCATTGACCAGAAGTATAAGCAGGTTATAGAAAAGCACATCAAGTTCTTTGCAAACAAGGAGCGCACCAGCCGGTTTTACGATTTGGAGATTGAAAATTTCAATGAAGAGAATATTCTGATCGGTCTCATGAGCGCTGTGTGCCGTACCCGTACCTGCTCTTTTGACGAAGTGATCCGGGTGCTGCTGACGGACGATAAGCTGGAAGACAACAAGTTTCTTGCTGAGTTTGAGAAGTATGATCTGCTACCTGCTTTTTGGAAATTCTGTGAGCAGCAGTTTGGCTATAACGACAACAAGCCCACATTAGAAAAATTGGTAGTGACATTGTTCATCACCTATGCGGATAAATATATTCAAAAGGAGCTGCCCAAGGCTTGGCAGACCTTTATTTCCTATAAGTCCGGGAACATCATTGCGTTTCTCGACAGCCTGATGAATAATTACCTGTACCGAGAGCGTTATGATGAATTGTCCGCCCATGTGGCTGCTGGTCTGAACGTGGAACAGGGTTTGAAAGAATACACCCCAGAAACGCTGGTGGAATGCGATTCCTTTGCTCAGATCGACATCATAATTCTGCACTGGCTGACAGATCGTTTGCTGGCAGAGGATACGGGTGCAAAGCTGGGCAACCATCCAATTCCGGAAATTTGCGAGATGCGTTCCAAGATGCACTTTGGAACTAAGTATGCAGCAGCCTATGAGATGCTGAGCAGCGCTTACAGCCTGATTATAGCGGTTAATTATGCCTGCCCGGAAGACTTCAAGTCCATCATCCGGCAATATGCAGAGAAGGACTACCAGATTGACAGCAAGTACCGGAGCTTCTACACCTGCTATGATAAACTGGAGAATACCGGAGCCTTTGAAGAGCTGCGAGATCTGGTAGAGAACATCTACACCAATGAGTATCTTGGCAAGCTGCTTCCCCTGTGGAATAGCGCTATTATGGAGGCAGATGCCCTTACAGCACTTCCCCTCCAGCGAAACTTTTACAGCCGTTTTGTCCGTGGAAACAAGGACAGGACAGTGGTCATCATCTCGGATGCTATGCGATATGAAGTTGGACGAGAGCTGTTCCAGCGGATGCTGGACGATCCGAAGTGTACCGCTAAAATGGAACCGATGCTCAGCACCCTGCCTTCCTATACAAGGCTGGGTATGGCAGCACTGCTTCCCCATACTTCTCTGGAACTTACGGATGACGGGAAAGAGCTGGTGGACGGTGTATATTGTACGGATCTGGCTTCCCGGCAGACCGTTCTGCAGGGGACGGTGCCAGAGAGCTGCTGTGTCCAGTTTGACGAGATTAAGAACATGAAAAAGACTGCCTTGCGGGAGGTCTTTACCGGCAAACAGGTGGTCTATGTGTATCATGATCAGATAGATGTACGTGGAGAGCATACCGAAGATGAAGTCTTTGTGGCTTGTGAAGAGGCCGTGGCGGAGATCGCAGACCTGATCCGCAAAATCTCCACCAACGCTAACACCCTCCACTTCATTGTGACCGCTGACCACGGCTTTATTTACAAGCGGGATAAGGTGACAGAGAGTGATAAGATCGGCGGAGTATCTGATAAAAACAGCATTGTCAAGCGGCGGTACATCGTTTCTTCTCAGCCGGTCATGGAAGATGGTGTATGCAACCTGAGTTTGGGTTATATTCTCGGTAATGAGGACAGCAAGGTTGTCTCCTTCCCATGCAGTACCAGCGTGTTTAAGACACCCGGCAGCGGTGGGCAGAATTACGTGCATGGCGGTTCTTCACCACAAGAGATGCTGGTGCCAGTCATCGACATCAAAATGGAAAAAGGTCACATGGAGACAAAGACAGTTCAGATTATGCTGGTCAGTCTCATTCAGAAGATTACCAATCTGATCACTACGCTGGATTTCATCCAGTCGGAACCGGTCAGTGATGTGGTGAAAGCAACCACCTTCCGGCTTTATTTTGTGTCGGAAGATGGCGAGAAGATTTCCAATGAGAACATTTATGTAGCAGACAATCGTGATCCCGCCTCCCAAAACCGGATTTTCCGGATGCGGTTCACCTTCAAGAATAAAAAATATGACAAGGACAAGCACTATTATCTGGTGGCCTATGATGACAGTAATGATTTGGAGGTATTCCGTCATGCAGTCGTTATGGATCTGGCCTTCGCAGATGACTTTGGTTTTGGCCTGTAAGGGGTGAAGAAAGATGATTGACGAGAACCTTGATGCTCTGGAGCTGATGCACCAGAAGCTACGGGATAACTTTGCGGGCAAGATAGTACGCAAAGACCTGACAAAGAAAATCAAAGAAGGAGCCAATGTTCCAGTCTATGTACTGGAATATCTCCTTGGCATGTACTGTTCTTCTCAGGACGAAGACGAAATTTCCGCTGGTGTGGAGAACGTCAAACGGATCCTTGCGGATAACTTTGTCCGTCCAGATGAAGCGCAGAAAATTCTGTCTGTGCTGCGGCAGCGTGGCAGTTATTCGGTTATTGACAAGATCACCGTCAATCTGAATATCAGAGAGGATCGCTTTGAGGCGGAGTTTTCCAATCTTGGCTTGAAAAACATCCCTATTTCAGACGAGTACCCTACCCAGTATGACCGGCTGCTCTGCGGCGGTATCTGGTGCATTGTGCAGCTGGAGTATGAGTACATAGAGGAAGATAAGAAGAACGGTACTCCTATCCGAATCCGGAAACTGAATCCGATCCAGATGCCTCATGTGGATATTGACGAGTTAAAAGCAAGCCGGAAGGCTTTCACACAGGAAGAATGGATGGATCTGTTGCTCCGGTCTATTGGCATGGAACCTTCCACACTGGAGAACCGGGAAAAGTGGCTGCTCCTTGCCCGTATGCTGCCGTTGGTGGAGAATAACTTCAATCTTTGTGAGTTGGGGCCAAGAAGCACTGGTAAGTCCCATCTCTACAAAGAAATCTCTCCAAATTCCATTCTGGTATCCGGTGGGCAGACTACGGTTGCCAATCTCTTTTACAACATGGGGCGCAAGACCGTTGGCCTTGTGGGTCTCTGGGATTGTGTGGCTTTCGATGAAGTGGCCGGTATCAATTTCAAGGACAAAGACGGGATCCAGATCATGAAAGATTACATGGCTTCCGGTTCCTTTGCCCGTGGCAAGGAAGAAAAAGCAGCCTCGGCCTCGATGGTCTTTGTGGGCAATATCAACCAGAGCGTGGATGTGTTATTGAAAACCTCCAGTCTCTTTGATCCATTCCCGCCTGAGATGGGGACAGATACAGCCTTTCTTGACCGGATCCATTGCTATATCCCCGGCTGGGAGATCCCAAAGTTCCGCCCGGAGCATTTTACCAATGACTACGGGTTTATCACAGATTATCTGGCAGAATTTATCCGGGAGCTGCGCAAGGAACAACAGGGTGATGCGCTGGATAAATACTTCCATCTGGGTAAGAACCTGAACCAACGTGATACCATTGCGGTGCGCAAGATGGTGGGCGGTTTTATCAAGCTGCTGTATCCGGATGGCGTTTATACCAAAGAGCAGTTGGAAGAGGTTTTGAAGCTATCGCTGGAGATGCGCAGGCGTGTCAAGGAGCAGCTGAAAAAGCTGGGCGGCATGGAGTTCTATGACGTGAATTTCTCTTACATCGACAACGAGACCTTTGAAGAGCATTATGTTTCTGTTCCGGAACAGGGCGGCGGCAAGCTCATTCCGGAGGGAATCTGCAATCCGGGACAGGTTTATACTGTGTCTCAGGGTAAGTCTGGTATGATTGGCGTGTTCCGTCTGGAGTCGCAGATGCTGCCCGGAAGTGGTAAATTTGAGCGAACCGGACTTGGTTCCGACCGGGAACCGAAAGAGGCCTCCAACACAGCCTTCAACTTCCTGAAAGCCAACAGCAACCGGATCAGCGGCTCCATCAGCACCACGTCCAAGGACTATATCATCAACTATCAGGATTTGCAGGGCATTGGCATGACCAAAAACCTTGCGCTGCCCACACTGGTAGCAATCTGTTCCATTGCTCTGGGTAAGCCCACGGTCAGCTCTCTGGCCGTGCTGGGCGAGATCAGCATCAGCGGCACCATGATTAAGGTGGACGAGCTGGCAAATGCCTTGCAGGTGTGTCTGGACAGTGGAGCCAAGAAGGTATTGCTGCCCATTACCTCAGCAGCGGATCTGGGGACAGTACCGGCAGAGCTGGTGGGATGCTTCAATTTGATTTTCTATCAAACAGCGGAAGACGCAGTGTTTAAGGCACTGGGAGTGGAATAAAGGAGAGATTAAACATGGCTAATAAGAAAATTGATTTTGATACCATTGTTAAAGCATTGGATATTACACCTACAATGTACAAAAATGCTGTGGATAAGTATACTGCGATAGCGGCATATTTGGATGAACAAGGCATTAAAGCGGACTTTTATCCCCAAGGTTCGTTCAGATTAGGCACTGTTGTTCGTCCACTGAAAAACGGAAAAGATGCAGATTATGATTTGGATGTTATATGTCAACTGAAAGAAGACAAAGCCTCTACGGATGCAAAAACTGTAAAGAGCAAAGTGGGCAATGCCTTAAAAGCGAGTAAACTCTATGCGGATAGATTACTGCCAGAAGATGATAGGTGCTGGACTCTGGAATATGCTACAGTAGACGGAACGGTTGGTTTTTCTCTTGATGTTGTTCCTTGCGTAGGGCAAAGCGAGGATATTATCCTAAGTGTCGAGGCATTGGGTGTACCTGCAAGTTATGCACAAGAGGCAATAGCAATTACTGAGCGGATGATAACGCAATATGACTGGCAAGCATCTAACCCAAAAGGGTATGCTCTATGGTTTGATTCAATCAATCGTGCATTTTTGAATTATGATCGGGAAGCACGTAGACAGGCAATTTTTAACGAAAACCGGGCTGTATTTGCGTCAGTTGAAGAAATACCTGAAATCTTAGAGCGGTCAGCATTACAACGAGTTATTCAAATATTAAAACGGCATCGTGATTTGTTTTTTTATAGAGCAAGAAAGGAAGACAAAAAGCCTATCTCTGCCATCGTCACCACATTGGCAGCGCAGATTGCATCACATGCAGATCCTTCTTTGTCTACCTATGAACTGCTTGAATTTGTTTCAAATGATATTGAAAGATACAGTGCTTTACTACAGGGGAAAACCACTGGATACTATTCTAATTATGAGGCACGGGCATACATAAAGAAGGATGATCAAAAGTGGACGATTACTAACCCTGTGGATCCTAATGATAATTATGCTGACTCTTGGGATGATGAAACGGCATCACTCTTTTTTAGATGGGCTGCTGCTGTAAAACAGGATTTTATTGATATTTCAGAAACAGAACAAGAAAAGTATTATGCTGGCTTGAAAAATGGTATGGGAGCTACTCTTGTCGATAAGGCACTTCCAGTACAGACGATAAATAAGCCCATAAAGCCCGTAAGCATTACTGGGACAAAGCCGTGGAGGTGTTAATCTGAATATAGAAAATATTCAAACAGAATTTATGGACTTAAAGAACGAGTATCCTTGTCTTATACTGGAGAGTAATTCGGATACCATTTGCATTTCAGGGCGCATAATGCTTAATGCAGTTTACAATGATGTTCAATTATTTGATGAATATGAAATAAGAATGGTAATCCCAACTAATTATCCTCATTCTTTGCCAGCTGTTTATGAAGTATCCGGTGGTATCCCAACAGAATTTGAGCATTTTCTCGATAACGGAGCTTTATGTCTTGGCGTTGAAAATGACCTTTGGGATAGATTTTTGACGAATCCATGCCTCCTACATTTTATGAATGAGTGCGTAACCAGTTATTTATACGCAGCCACATATTTTAAGAAATACGGGAGCTTTCCGTTTGGCGAACGATCTCATGGGGTGGAGGGAATAATCGAATATTATTATGAAAAGTGGAATTTGTCCGATCTTCAAAAGGTGGTATCAATACTATCGGCCATTTATTTGAAACAATATCGAGGACATCTTCCATGCCCATGTGGATCGGGAATAAAGGCAAGAAAGTGTCATGGGCGTTTTATTCTGGAAGCGATAAATTCAGAGCATAAACAATGCTTTGATTCAGACTTATACTATATTTGGAGCTGTTATGAAAGGGGGAAGAGTAGTGGAGGTAAAAGCACCACAAAAAGGACTATTTGATCAGGCACTGAGCGAATATAAAAAATATCGGGCTATTCTTATCGTAGCATTTGTAGTAGCGATAGCAGAATCGATTCTGCGAAGTCTCTCTTTACCGTTGACCACGATATACTATATTACACATTTTCTTGGATTTGCGTCGGTGGCATTGGCAATTTGGATATTTGTTGAAGAACGAAACTATGCCAGCAAGTTTTCAGAGGCAGAAAATGAACGTAGATGCAGTATGTTGGATAATGCGCTTGGAAGCAAATATGCTCGTACTGAATCAAACAATTATTACGACACAGATCAGATTGATAAGGGAATTAAGAAAGTTCTTGCGAATTTGCATGAGAGTTGTATTTATACATCGGCTGAGGCGAAGTACATGGTAAAGAGGCAATGTTGGATTGCAGGCGTTGGCATTGTAGTAATGTTGATATGTGCCTATATTGGTCTAAAGAATATTGCATTCTCTTCACTAATACTGGAGTTTTTCCTGTCCTGTATTATTGTCGGTAGATACCTTGATGTAAAGAGTATTGCTACGAGTGCAGAACAAATAGAGAAAGACGCCTGTCAGATTTGGGTTGATATTGAAAATGGTACAAAAAGCAATCTGGAGGCAAAGGTATTTAATCTTTTGCTTCGTTACGAAACTTCGCTTGCATCTGCACAGATCATTCTCAGTGATGCAGCTTATACGGCATGTGGTCAGGATTGTCTTGATGAATGGAACGAAAAAGTTAAACGGTATCATATTGGTTAGAAAAAAGTGAAGCACCATTTTAGGCGCTTCACTTTTTTTTCAGCGATTGCTTTATTTTATGTAGATCTTCTTTCATAACCTGATGCTGAGAAAAGAGTTCCAGAATTTTTAACAGATCATCCTCCGGGCTTTCACCCACGTCCATGTGAAAGATCATGTGGCTGCGATCATCCTCCCATCCGCAGAGCAGGTAGTCTCCGCTCTGAGACAGCTCCACAGTGTATAAAAACCGGTCTTTGGTTTCTGTGTTCATAGCCAGATAAATGTGACGGCAGAAAAGTATGTCCTGCGGTTTCGGCATTTGCAGTTGCACCAGTGTGGTGTGAATGTCTGGATACAGGAAGTATCGGATCTTGAATTCCTCTGCTGCATAAGGGCAGATATAATCAGTTGCTTCCTCAGCGTCTTCATCTGTATTCATGGCGGTCAAAAGGTCAATGAATATCTGACCGCCTTCTTTCAGCGTCTCTTCGACAAAGCCTTTCCCAGCCCCGTAAAAGATCCACGGGAGCCATTTGTGTTCGATGTAGTATAACTGTTCTTTATCATTCATTCGTTTTTCCCTCGGTTCTTATCACATTTGCCGCAGTCAGCACAGCCGTTGCAGGTCATCCGGCTTCCGCATTCCTTACAGGTGATTGGATGGTAGTGTGGGACATACAGGCTCTCTTCGGGAATGTCGTATCCCCATCCATCTACCAGATGAAATCGTATTGGCTTTCCCTGATAGCTCAGGCCGGAGCGGTATGCCTGCTGTGCCTGTATCTGCTTATCCGGAATATGATACCGCTTGCCTTCTTTTATAAATACGCTGCCGGTTTCGATGAAATTGAAGGTGACATTGTTTCGTTGGCATTGTTCACTGAGCTGCTTGACCCATTCGTAGTGACAAGGCCGGGAACCATCGTAGTTTTCGCCTCCACAAAGCACCTGTTCAATCTGACCAGCAGCCAGATAATGTTCTATGTCAATCGCTCCAATCAATGGAGCAGTCATGATTCCTTTGTGCTTAAATGGCAGGTTAAAGAGAATTGGGATCCGTTCATCCGCACGGCGCTGGTTCTCACAGGTGACATTGAAGAAAATATTGTCCCATCCTTCGCCCCAGTCTTTGGGAAGATGGTCGGCTACTCGCTGCGGCCTTTTGGTCAGCAGAAAAAACTTCACATCACTGCGCTGCCGCATGATGTCCCATGCGTCCGGCCTCCATTCATCAGCTTCTTCCAGAAAAAAATCAGAGGTCATGCAGACACGAATCATTTCACCACTCTGGATCTTATACTGGCCTTGCCAGTTCTTCTGGAGTGGATAGCGGAGGCCATTCTTTGTGCGATAAATTTTGCTTCCGTCTTGGTTACGCATTCGATCCAGAAAATACATGTAGCAATTCTCGCAGCCCTCAGAACACTTTTTGCATCCGTGCCAAGGGTTCCATATATCGTGCATATTGGCCTCCTTCCCTCAGTATATGATTGATTCAGTGGTTAGCTGCCAGAAGTTCCGGATGGAATTCTTTCTGGTAGCTCCAGAACTCCTTTTGTTCTTTCTCATTAGCTGGACGGATATGTATTTTGCCACAATCCGGGCAGCGCTCCGCCGGTTCGCTGCTGCGGAAGAGATAGTGGCAGTCTTCGCATAGATAGATCATAGTGTTAGGCCTTTCGATAGATTTTTGGAGTATACCGCTGCCTTGCGCTCTTCTTGGTTTCAAGGAATGCAATCTTCATAGCCGTGATTAACGATTCCAAGTCATCTAAAGGATAATCTGGCTTGCGGAAGGATTCAATCGTAGAATTTACTATATCGTCAAAATCCCGTACTCCACGGGAACCATATTCTTTCTTGATCGTTGCTTTGAAGTCATCAAGGTCATGCTGGAATTCTTCGCTGAGAGATTCCCAAACCTTCTCGGTGGAGCGCCAGTGTTCGGCAACTGGCAAATAAGCGGCAATCTGTTCCCTCAGTACATTGAAACACTCTTCATAATAGACCTCCAGCTCCAGAGGAAACACCTGACCTATCGCCTTGGTGATGGCATTCAGCTGTTTGTCGGGAAGGTGCCAGTACAGGAGCATTGGCTCATGAAAAGCGGGGTGAAGATACTCCACATCCTCCAGTTCAAGCTCTTTTTGAAGATGTTCCAGCATGTGGCCGCAGGCCGAAGCAAAATCAAATGAACGATAACGGTTCAGGCAGTGCTTCATCAGTTCCATGCCCATATTACTGTCCTGATTAAGAAGTGCGGATACAGCGAGGTCTGTCAGGCTGAAACTCTCTGCAAAATCGTAGCCATAAATTTGTCCATCTGTGGATTCGCCCGTTTGAATTCGGTCTTCCTGCATCAACATGGCAGCCAGTGCATATTGCTCCATGTAATCAAAGTATTTCGGTTCGACCGAAGGTTGCAAGCGGATTGATTTAACATCAACTGGATGCAGCCCTTCTATATACTCAATTCCTACTGCATAGGATGAAGGAAAGAGCGATTGTTCTTCCGAGGAAATCCGAAGCAAGTACGCCTTTGGTGCCGGGATCCGAATAAGCTGCGCTAAATTGCAGGCTACAAATTCATTACATACAGCTGTTGGTGTGGCGTGTTTAATCAGCAGCTTTGGTTTCCGTTTGTTTTTAGGCGTTGCAAGCAGGATCTGGCCGCTGAATCCAGTGTCAGAATAGGGCGTATATGTATAATCGCTGCTGTCAACAAAATACTTTTTCATTCCACGCCTCCAATCTTATTCATTCATGGGCAAGAGCTTTTTGCTTTGCCTCCATGTCAATTTCATAGCAAATATAGGGCTTGTCTTCAAAGACAGGCTTGCCATTCTGAACGCCTTTAAGCATCGGAATGGCAATTTTCTTTACAGGGAAGATATTCTCCTGTTGATACAGCTCTTCCAATGTGGGTTTCTTTTTATCCATGTCTGCCTCCTTAGCAACCGTCATGAAAGCGATCAGAGTCTTCATACGCTCCCAAGTCTTCTTTCAGGAAATCCGATTTGCGGACATCCATTGTATTCAGGCTGTAGCCTTTGGAGCGCAGGAGTAGGAATTTGTAATCCAGCAATGCCGCCGGTACGTAAAGAGACCGGGCGGCTTCAAAAAAAGACTCTTCGCTCAGATGTTCCAATACAGCTTCATCCTCCAGCAGCAGTTCCGCCGCAAAAAGATTCGCTTCATTTTCCTCTGGCATGTCCTGCCTACTTTCCAGCACTTCCATCTCCTGAAAGCCTCGCATGAGAGCCACTTCGGTATGTAAGACAGCATGTCCCAGCTCATGAGCGATCAGGATCAGTTCCAGAACCTTGTTTACATTGTTGTCGATTACGATGTTCTTTTGCCGGGATTGACAGAAGAAAAATCCCTTTAATTTCTTTTGCATGTCCTTGTAATGGATTTTTATGCCGAGAGCGTCACATAGCTCATAAGGATCTCTGGTCTTGTATTTCCTTACGAGCTTATCCACAACTTCGGCAATATACGCAGTTGTAGCCAATCAAACCACCTCCCTAATTGGTATACTGGTGTATTCTGATTATCCCATAATAGGTGTCCTATTATCGGGACTTGCTACGATGCTTGCGATATTTTTTTGGGGTGAATTTCTCACGTGCGGCCTGCTTGGAGTCAAGGTAGACTTCCATCAGGGACTGGAAGAATACTTCCTTGGCTTCGTCATCCAATTCCCCACCGGCAAGCAGTGCGCCAGTGCGGCTCAGTATCTCTTTAGCTTCTCGTGCGCCCTTCGAGCCGAATTCCTGTTTCACGTCATCAATAAACTGATCCTGCTCAATATGCTTCGTCTTATCGGTTTCCCCGTCATCCATGAGGTATGTCACAGATACCCTCAAGGCCTCCGCAATTTTTTTGATGTTGCCAGATCGAGGGATGGTGCCAAGTTGCTCATAGGTGTACAGTGACCGCTCAGAAATTCCTGTGAGCTGAGAAAGCTCCGTCTGAGAGAGGTTCATAGCCAAGCGAGCTTCTTTGACTTTTTCAGCGAATGTCATGATGTTTTCCTGCCTTTCTAAAATTTTTTCATCGTAACTTCCGATTAACAGTTGACAAACTTCCGAATCGAGCTATAATATAAATCACCGGAAGTTCTCTTCGAGTTAATTTTACATCGGAAGTTACCTTCTGTCAATAGTTCATCGGAAGAAAACTTCCGATTGTGACAGAAGTTTGCAAAGGAGGCGAGATTGTGGATCGTGTTATTCTCCATTCGGATATGAATAGTTGTTTCGCCAGTATAGAGCTGCTTCATCACCCTGAGTTGCGGGGAAAGCCCCTTGCTGTCGGCGGGGATCCGGAGGCCAGACATGGGATTGTGCTGGCTAAAGACCAACTGGCAAAGAAGGCTGGTGTAAAAACTGGTATGGCGCTCTGGCAGGCCAGACAGGTCTGCCCCAACATCATCTTTGTTCCGCCTCACATGGATCTGTACTTACGCTTTTCTCGGCTGGCGCATGAGATTTATGCGGATTATACGGATTTACAGGAGGCCTTCGGCATTGATGAATCATGGCTGGATGTGACAGGAAGCTGTTCCTGTAAGGGTGATGGTTTGACTATTGCTAAAGAGATCAACCGGAGGGTAAAAGAAGAGCTTGGGATCACAGTCAGTATTGGCGTATCGTGGAATAAGATATTCGCCAAGTTGGGGTCTGATTATAAAAAACCGGATGCCATTACAGTATTTGATCGAGAGAATTACCGGGAAAAGATATGGCCGCTTCCTGTTCAGGATTTGCTATATGTGGGAAGCGCTACTCAGAAAAAACTCAATAGTTACTGCATCCGTACCATCGGAGATCTCGCTGCAGCGGATCCGATGTTCTTGAAATCCCACTTGGGGAAAATGGGATTAGTCCTCAGCATGTTTGCCAATGGCGAAGACCGGACACCGGTCAGTGCGGAGAATTACCATGCCCCTATCAAGAGCATCGGCAACAGTACCACAACTCCGAGAGATCTTGTGAATGAGGAAGATGTAGAGATTGTGGTTTACCTGCTGGCAGAAAGCGTTTCAGCCAGACTGAGAGAAAACAACTTTGCCGGAACCGTAGTAGAAATTTCAGTCCGGGACAATGAGTTGTACAGTTTTACTCGGCAACAAAAGCTCCAGATGCCGACAGACATCACGCAGGAGATAGCGGAGGCCGCTATGCAGCTATTCCGGGCAAATTACAGGTGGAATAAACCGATCCGCAGCATAGGTGTGAGAGCGTCCAGTCTGGTGAATGCCCTGACTCCCATTCAGATGAACCTTTTTGTTGATCAGGCTTATCGGGACAAGCTCCAGAGGATGGATCATGCTGTGGATGACATCCGCAGACGTTTTGGATATAACAGCATCCAGCGTGGCCTGATGTACTATGATCGGATACTGTCCTCGGTCAATGCGAAGGATGACCATACCGTGCATCCCCACGGCTATATGGAATCGGGCAACCGTACAGGTGTAGAACTATTGAGTATGGGTTAGGCAGGTGTTTGAGATGGAGCAAAAACGGAAGATTTATGTGAAAGTGACTGTAGAATTTTCGCCGGAAGGAAAGATGTCCCCTCGGTTCATCACTTGGGAGGACGGGAGGCGGTTTGAGATAGACCGGATCAAGGATTGCCGCAGGGCAGCCAGTTTGAAAGCAGGCGGTGCAGGGATTCGCTACACCTGTACCATCTGCGGCAGCGATCACTATCTCTTTTATGAAGAGAATTACAAGTGGTTTGTGGAAGCAAAAAATGTGAATTAGGAAAAACACACCCGGCAGGCGTAAGATGCAGCGCTTGCTGGTCGGCACCCGAAGGCCATTGTGTTTAAGAAACTGCCTGATTTTCTTTCCCTTATTCAGGCAGTGATAGAGAAGGATTGATTTTATATGCTTTACATGACGAAGGGAGCAATGCAATGGGAAGAAAAAACTCACAGGCAGTCAGCAGTATTCATCGGATGTACCGTTTGCACAATCTGAATGAGACGCTGATGAAACAGAAAGCAAGGTTGCTTTTGAATATATACCGGGATGTCTGCTGGTCAACGATAGGACGGGCGGACATGGTAAAGGAGGATCTGGTCTGCTATTGCGGCGGTGAGCTGGACACAGCGCTGGTCTATCTGGAAGAATTTGCGCCGGATGAACAGCGGGAACGATTTGAGGATACAGTGCGCAGCCTGTTTGAAACAAAATGGATGGTCGAGCTGGTGGATACTGCTATGATTCGGGTGAAGGAGTACCCCTACAATGGGGAACTCTACTTTGAAATCATCTCCAAGTGCTACCTGTCCCGGTTCCGTTATACAGAGACAGAGATGCTGGAGCTTTTGCAGATAGAGCGCAGCACATTCTATGACCGTAAGCGGGAAGCTATTTTGGTGTTTGGCCTTGCCATGTGGGGTGGTGCCATTCCCCAGTTAAAGACCTTTTTGAATGACACGCAAGAAGAATTTCAGAATCAACCGTGGGAGGTGATCAGTGATGAAGATAAACAAGAAAATGCAGCTGCTGAGCTGTATTGAAGATTACACGAGGGAGAACGGCTACCCGCCAACGATCCGGGAGTTAAGTGCGCTACTAGGGTATCGCTCCACATCCTCCGTCCATGCTTATATCCGGCAGCTACAAGAGGACGGGCTTTTAAGCTATGAAGCATCCAAGCCAAGGACGTTGACGGTTGCCCGGTGATTGTCCGACCAAAGTCCGACAGATTAACGACATTTGTCCGATGGTTTCCCTACTGAATGTCCGACTGTCAATCCCTTATAATTGGTATGCTGGCAAGGTGCAGCATACTTTCTGAAATATGAATGCAGAAGATACGGCCTCACTGTCCGATTGGATAGTGGGGCTTTTTCTATGCCATCTTGCCGGTTTCCGAGGCAGAGTAATTTTGAAATCTGAGACGTTTCTACTTCTGCTTCGAGACTGGCGCAAATTGAGAGCTGGGAGGTGATAAAGACCACCAGCTCTTTTTTTGTGCTGCCAAGGAGGATGGCAGATGAAGAGATGGCGCTGGTATTATGCCAGATACCCGTGACTTCGGAATTTGAATCTAACCACAAATTCAAATTTCGGAGGACACGACATGATTTACAAATACGAACGTGCTTGCCAAGAGGCAGGATTAGAAGAAAGCAGAATTGCAGAGATCCGCAGGTTCTTTGATGCGGAGAAAAAGAAGTTGAGCCGGGACAAAGAAGCCAGAGATAAGGCCGGGATTGTGTTTAACAGCCTTTCCAGCCTCGTGCAGCCAGAAGGCAGCAGCTCCAGTGATGAATATGAGATTGCGGATGACCGGGCAAATGTGGAAGAACAGATCCTTCACAAGCTGGAGCTTGACCATCTACATGAGTGCCTTGCAGGACTCCCGGAGGATGACCGGGAGTTTCTTTTTGCACTCTTTTCCGGTGGCTACGGGAATGAAAGTCGGATGGCAAAAGAGATGGGAATTCCACGCACTACGCTGATCCGGCGCAAGGAGCGTCTGCTGAAACAGCTGCGGGAAAAGTTTTTTGAAAAAAGTTGAACGATTTTTGCGTCAGCTTCTGCAAAATCCGTCCCCACTATAACGTGAAGGGGCAAAATGCTGCTTCCTAAAGCACCTTGAAAACCGAATAGTTCAGTAATTCAGTTACATTCCGTATGAATGGAGCAGCATGGTTCCTGCCGCCACGACCTTCCGATTGGAGGCGAGCGATCTACAGGGAGCCAAAACAGGCCTGATGGTATGGCCTGCCTGCGTTGAGCTTCATGCGGCACAATGATACTTCTGTCGAGTCGAGGTTAAGTCCCAGACGGCAGCCCGGTGAGAACCACGGGGAGTGAAACGCACTATGACACGCTGCCAAGCGTGGGCTGGATTATTCCCGGAGCGAACAGCTCCATGTCAGGGGTGCGAGCGGCAAATATGACAGAAGAAATGAACATTCACTGAGTTGACAGTGAAAACTATGTGGCAGAGCTGCCAGACGGGTGGCTCTGCCATATCCTTTTGCTGTTAAACAACGCAAGAAGAAATGAGGTGGAAAAAATGAGGTATCAGTCAATCGAGGAAATGAAAAATGTGGATGTCCGTTCCGTTTCTCCGGAGGATCTGGTTGACCTTGGCTCCGTCCATGTGGATACCGAGCTTCCGAGAGAGGAACGGATCAAGAGCTTCTTAGCTCAGATTGGAAATCCTTACTGCTATAAATGCGGGAAGGTTATTGTAAAGGTCAGCTTTCTGGATACGGATGTAACGCTGGAAGATCGGCTGGAACACTACATTAGGGGGCTGTGAAAATGAATCTGAGATTTTTGAAGAATCCACTGGAATCAAAATCTGTTCTGTGTTATCATAAGGTCAGGGTCAAAAAAGAATAGCAATAAGCCAGTTAAGCCTATCAGGCTCTGATTTGTCATGTGTCACAGACACAAAAACAAACGAGAGGAGATAGGCTATGTCTATTTATAGAGATGTTTATTCGGCCTGTATCTACACCAGACTGTCCCGTGATGACAGCGATAAAGAAGAAAAAGCCGAGAGCAACAGCATAACCAATCAGAAAGCCCTGATCCGGGACTTCCTGAGCGGACATCCTGAGATTGAAATTGTCTCCGAACATGAGGACGATGGATACAGTGGTGTCAACTTCGACCGCCCCGGTTTCAATGCCATGATGGATGAAATTCGTTCCGGCAAGGTAAACTGTGTTGTGGTCAAAGATTGTTGTGCGATAATGGGACTAAATCAGAAAGACCTTGAAAATCAAGGGATTCTGGCTTAGTCCCTTCTTTTTTGACCTGAAAGAGGAACAATCGCTCAACAATCGGCGCACAGGATCAAAACCGGCTGGCGGTGGCTATGGAGGTACACTGCATAAGCCCTTCCCGTTGCGCTGCCCACAACGAAAGGAGTCTATCATGAAACAGGGAACTTTGGTTTATGATCACGCAACGGATCGGTACGACATTCGCTTTGACCTTGACTGCTACTACGGCGGTCTGCACTGCGGGGAATGCTTCGATGTCATGATCGGGGGCAAGTGGAAACCCACTCGGATCGAGATGGCTGCGGACTGGTATCTCGTCGGCATCCGCACGGACGATTTGCAGGGATTGAGGGTGAGGATGTGAAGACTTTTCTCAAGGAAGTGCTGCTTCCTCTGCTGATTGCCCTTTGTCTTGCCGCATTCTTCAAGCCGGTCTATATGGCGGACGGCGTATGTGACTACTTCCTAATGTGGCTCTGTGTCGGCTTCCCATTCGGCATCCGCAGGATGTGTCTCTGGCTCGTCCCCTTCGGTTACGGCATATCCGGCACAGTAGGAATCTTCGCACTCAACATCATCATCGGCGGTCTTATCGGAGGGCTCGCCCTGATTGTCGGGCTGCTGCTCGGCATCATCCATACCATCCGAGACATCATCTGAATATCTGAAAAGCTAAGAGGGTTTGTTTCATTCTCCAATTCGGAGCATGAAGCAAACCCTCTTTTTTTGTTGCCCGAAAGCTGGAACAATCTGCCCCTTGCAGATGACGGCGGTGCGGCGAGGAAAGGAGAGAAAACAAAATGAGCTACATGACAGCCGGTAAGCTGCAAGCCTTTGAAGCCCTCATGAAGGAGGTACCCGGCCACAACCACTATGACAGCGGATGCGACGGGATCTGCCCGGAATGCCGGTCGTGCTGCTTCCATCGTCCCTACTGGAAATATCAAACCTGTGTCTTCGAGGAATGTCCCTATTCCCCGGTGAAGCTGTCAACGCTGCGCTGTCAGCCGGTGATGGCAAGGGAGGGATAACCGCATGGCAGTCTATCGCGTCAACAAAAACCGTAGCTACACGGTCATGGCAAATTACCATCTCAGGGATAAAACCCTGTCCCTCAAGGCCGTGGGGCTACTCTCCAAAATGCTGTCCTTCAACGATGGCTGGCAGTTCTCAACGAAAGGTCTTTCGGCGATCTGCAAGGAAGGCCCCGATGCTGTTCTGGCAGCTCTCAGGGAGCTTGAGGACGCAGGGTATCTCGTCCGTCATCAGTCACGGGATGAAAAAGGCCGGATGAGCAGCATGGTTTTCGAGATATACGAGAAGCCGCAGACGGGTTTGCCGGACACGGAAAAACCGCATACGGAAAAGCCGGACACGGATAATCCGTTCACGGGAAAACCGTGTACGGAAAATCCCGCACAATTAAATACTAATCAAGTAATTACCAACGAAAGAAATAACTCTCTGAGAAACTATCAATCTATCAATCTTGATGGGATGGACAGGATGGATGAACGGGAGCAATACAGGGAATTGATCCGGGATAACCTTGAGATCGACATCCGCTCTCAGGATAGGCACTATGACCTTGACCGGGTAAATGAAATTGTCGAGATCATGCTGGATGCTGTTTGCTCCACAAGACCCACCATCCGTATCAACGGAGAAGATATGCCGCAGCCGGTGGTTAAGTCACGCTTCCTCAAGCTGGACAGCGGCCACATCGACTATGTGCTCCAAGCGATGAACGATTGCCCTTCCGACATTCGGAACATCCGGGCATATCTGCTTACGGCGTTGTATAACGCTTCACTGACCATAGACAACTACTATTCAGCCCGCGTGAACTACGATTTTCACGGAAAAGGCTGATGCGTAAGCATTCTCAATCAACTTAAAGGGGGTGAGATGAAAACATGATCCACATTTTACACGGTGTCCCGCCTTAGTGACAGGATTGCCCCGCAAATCTCAGAAAGGAGGTCCCCATGCAGGATGAAGTAAATACCAAAGTCGTTGCGATTGCCATTAAGGGCGGCAGGATCACTGCGGAAGTGCTGAAAAAGGCGCTCGCCAAATTCATTGAGGAAATTGAAAAGGCCGAAAAGCAAGCCTCTCAGCCCAAGACCTACCGGGGCAAGCAGTCCATCAAGCATCTTGTCGAGCAGAACGCCGCAATCAGCAACATCGAAGTGACCGACGGAAACATCAAGTCTTTCGAGCGTACAGCGAACAAGTACGGGATCGACTACGCGCTCAAGAAAGACACCTCTGAGCAGCCGCCGCGCTATCTCGTCTTCTTCAAAGGCCGGGATGTGGATGTGATGACTCAGGCGTTCAAGGAGTTTTCCGCCAAGACGGTCAAGCAGAAAGAAAAGCAATCCCTCAAGCAGAAGCTCTCCCGCAGCAGGGAGCAGTCTAAAGCCCAGCACAAGGAGAAGGTCAAGGTTAAGACGAAGGATCGGGGCGTTGAGCTATGAAAAAGAAACTCGACATCAAAAAGCTCGTCCTTCTCAATCTCCCGTATGTGTTCGCCTTCTACTTTGTGGATAAGCTGGCGGCAGTCTTCCGGCTGGCTCCCGGCACAGAGTTCATCGACAAGCTCACCGGCGGCTTTGCCAATTTCGGCGCAGCGTTCGCCAATCCGCTCCCCAGCTTTCATCCAGTAGACCTTCTCATTGGTGTGGCCGGAGGCGCGTTGCTCAAGCTGGCCGTCTACATCAAAGGCAAAAACCGCAAGAAATTCCGCCAAGGGGAGGAATACGGGTCAGCGCGTTGGGGACGACCGGAAGACATCCGGCCTTACATGGATGATGACTTTTCCAACAATGTCATTCTCACCCAGACCGAAGGGCTGACCATGAACAGCCGTCCGAAGCAGCCGAAGTACGCGAGGAATAAGAATATCCTTGTCATCGGTGGTTCCGGCTCGGGTAAGACCCGCTTCTTCGTGAAGCCCAACCTGATGCAGATGCACAGCTCCTATGTGGTCACTGATCCCAAGGGTACAGTGCTGGTCGAATGTGGAAAGATGCTTGAGAAAAACGGCTATATCATCAAGTCGCTGAATACGATAAATTTTCGTAAATCCATGCACTACAACCCGTTCGCTTACATCAGGTCAGAGAAGGACATTCTCAAACTGGTCAATACGATCATCGTCAACACGAAGGGAGATGGCGATAAGTCCGGGGAGGATTTCTGGGTCAAGGCAGAAAAGCTCTACTATACCGCACTCATCGGCTATATCTGGTACGAAGCGCCGGAACACGAGAAAAACTTCACTACCTTGCTCGAATTGATCAACGCTTCGGAGGCCAGAGAGGATGACGAGACTTTCAAAAATCCCGTTGACCTCATGTTCGATGAGCTGGAAGAGCGCGACCCTGACCACTTCGCGGTCAAGCAATACCGTAAATATAAGTTAGCCGCTGGCAAAACAGCCAAGTCGATCCTGATTAGCTGTGGCGCACGGCTTGCCCCGTTTGACATCGCGGAGCTGCGGGAGCTGATGAGTTACGACGAGATGGAGCTGGATTGTATCGGCGACCGCAAGACGGCGCTGTTCGTCATTATCTCTGATACCGACGATACCTTCAACTTTGTCGTGGCGATTATGTACTCCCAGCTTTTTAACTTGCTCTGCGACAAGGCGGATGATGTCTACAATGGGCGGCTTCCCGTCCATGTCCGCTGCTTGCTCGACGAGTTCGCGAACATCGGTCAAATCCCAAAGTTCGATAAACTGATTGCTACGATCCGAAGCCGGGAAATCTCAGCGTCCATCATCTTGCAGTCCCAGAGTCAGCTCAAGACCATCTACAAGGACGCGGCGGACACGATTGTCGGCAACTGCGACTGTACGCTCTTCCTTGGCGGTAAGGAAAAGTCCACTTTGAAGGAACTCAGTGAAATTCTCGGAAAGGAGACAATCGACCTATATAACACATCAGAAACCCGTTCAACCAACAACTCATACGGCCTGAACTACCAGAAGACCGGCAAGCAGCTCATGTCGGAGGACGAAATCGCTGTCATGGACGGCGGCAAATGTATTTTGCAGCTTAGAGGCGTGAGACCTTTTCTCAGTGACAAGTACGACATTACGAAGCATCCAAAATACAAAATGCTGTCCGACTACGATAAGCGCAACGCTTTTGACATCGAGAAATACCGTTCTCACAAGCTGGTAGTCAAGCCCACCCAAACCTTCGACCTCTATGACATGGGAGAGGTTGAAGCCGATTGAAGCCCCGTCATGCACTGCGCATGGGCAATGCCCAAAGCAGAACAATGACGGGGCTTCTATTTTTTTATCCATTTTCAATAATTCACACTCAAAAATCAAGGAGGTCACTCTATGGAATTTATCAATCAGGCGGTTACGGTCCTTCAGACGCTCGTTGTTGCCCTCGGTGCCGGTCTGGCTGTGTGGGGCGTGGTCAACCTCATGGAGGGGTACGGCAATGACAATCCCGGTGCCAAGTCCCAGGGCATCAAGCAGTTGATGGCCGGTGGCGGCGTGGTACTCATCGGCACGACCCTCATCCCCCTGCTGTCCGGTTTGTTCTGATAACCGGTTCGCGTATCCACATGGGAGGGCGCGAAATGCCGCGCTCTCCCTTC
>NZ_JXXK01000043.1 GCF_000949455.1 Ruthenibacterium lactatiformans
ATTTTGTAATATTTTTTGTGAAAATACTCCATTTGTTTTTTCGTCAAATTTAAAATATCATGCATTTTGTCACAAGTCAAGAGAAAATAAAAATATTTTTATTTTATTTTTATATTGAAAAAACATTTTTTCTAAATTATAATGATTCCAACAGCTGGTACTGTCTGCACAGCGCTTGTGTTGGGGCAACCCGGGCGGCATTCAAACGTAAAAAAGCAAATACAGGAGGATATTTTGATGGAAATGCAAAACGACTATATGAATCTGCGCGTTGGCGCAGGTAAATTTTTTTATGGACATGGCTGTATCCGGGAGCTCGCAACCGAGGTAAAGCGGCTGGGCGGCAAGCCCCTGTTGCTCGGCGGCCCCGGTTCTGTCAAACGCATCCTGGAATTGAGCGGCGGCGCCTTTGAAGCGGAGGGCATCCATCCGATCGTATGCGCACACACAGAGGCTTGCTCGCGCCGATGGGCGAATGCATATGTGTCTCTTGCCCGGCAGGAGGGATGCACCCTTATTTTGGGCGTGGGCGGCGGCAAATGCCTTGACCTTGCCAAATGCGCCGCCACCTTTGGCGGGATGGACTTGATCTGTGTCCCCACCTCGGTGGCCACCTGCGTGGCATCTTCTTCAGTGTGCATTATGTATCACGATGATGGTAAGCCCGACGGATCAGTAGCCATGAACAAAGAGGTAGATGTTGTTATTGCCGACACTGATGTAATTGCCACTGCTCCCAAGCGCACTTTAGCCGCCGGGATTTTTGACTCTATTGCCAAATTGCCTGAAGTAATACACAATACCAATGTCAACTCATATCGGGATTGTACTCTGGAAAAATATATCTGCGCTGTAAATTCAAAGGCTATTTACAATTTTTTAATGGGTGAGGGTTGCAACGTATACGATAATGGGGTTGCTTCTGGCCGTCTCACTGATGTGATTTTGACCAATCTTCTACATACTTCGGTTGTAAGCGGTTTTTCCTGCGGAGTAAACCAGTTGGCTCTAGCCCATGGGCTATATGATTGTGTGCGCCGGTCGTTTACCAAGGAAGCCAGCCATATGTTGCACGGAGAAATTGTGGCAGTCGGCGTTTTGATGCAACTACATTTTAATCAGACGAGTGAAAGGGACATCAAGGAAGTTCGGGCTCTGATGGTTCACATGCAACTTCCCACTACCTTAGCGCAACTTGGTATAGAGCCGAATGAAGAAAATCTCCGGGTGTTGGTAGAATATCTTATTTCCTCTACCGGGCTTTGTCTCGCAGATGAAACTCGTCTACGTCAAGCATTAGAACAAATTATTTAATTTTCACCCGCAGTGGTATATACATTGCGTAATGTATCATCCCAATGATAGGCGTATTTGTCGGATGCATCCTAAATTAAGAATACTGTAAGGCTTGTTCCCTCTGTACTGCTGGGGACTTGAGTAAATCCCAGGAAAGCATATGAGCAGCACCCCGCAGGAAGTCGAATGGTTCGATCAAACGCATTCCCGACTCATGACACATCAAATCACCCCCCAATGCAGTCTGTTAGGAAACTATCATTGATTTTGTCCGGAGAGAAAACTCTTCGGACAAAAAGACTTACAGAGCTTTTGAATCAACCAATAATTTATGTTAAACAAAAGGGCACGTTGCACAAATTACTCAAAGAGCAGGAAACAACTGTGAGGAAGCGAAAAGATTTTTAGATGCCTTTTATGGTGTCCTAGAAGACGCATTAGTTAGTGGAGAGGTTGTCCAACTTATACAAGGACGGGTATTTTTACCGTACGCGAGATTTCAGGTCATAATAGATTTAATCACAATACAAAACAGTCCATTGATATTTTTGCCAAGAAATCTCCTGTTTTCAAGGCAGGCAAGAACCTTAAAGAAGAAGTCAATAGATTGAGTATCTAATCATTGAACTGCGCTTCGGTGGGTATACTCCAGACAGTGTAGATGTAATGAAGGCACATAATCTTAGTTGGATTGCGCATTCCCTTGTCCATATTGTGTTCCAACCGTATGGGAGCTATGACGTAGGAAACAGCTATTTGTTCAGATGGCGAAGTCTGAGGGAATAAAGCAGTATTATCTAGTGATGTATGTGTCCCAGAAGTCGAAACTCCATCCGCATTGATTCTTTAATGAAATCGGTTTAATTGTAAGTGTCAAAGTTCCAAAGACACACAAAAAACCGAGGAAAAGCCATGCGAAATAAATATGTGCAGATGTCGCTGCTGGACATCTACCACAATGTCGGGAAAGGTCTTAAAAACGATAAGCCGGAGCTTTTCAAACTGCTGGACGAACACATCAACTGGGATGAACTCGTCTCGGATACGTTCTGTCACGCCTTTTATCAGCGCTTTGGCCGCAACCGCAAATGTGATTTGGATAGCTTTATCAAGTCCCTGTTTTTACAGCGGATTTTCCATTATGTTGAGGACATTCGACCGCTCACCACCCTGCGGTTCAGCTATGAAATGGCTGATTACTGCGGTTTCGCTAAGGTTCCTGACGCCACTAAGCTTACATGTTTCAAACATGATTTCTACGATTACATCCGAGTGGTCTTTGAACGGCTCGTGGATTTGACGGAACCGATTTACCGTGAGATAATAGATGAGGCGTTTTCTGATTTGCTCATTTTCAACACGACCGGCATCGAAAGCTATGTGGCCGAAAACAGCCTGAAGTATCTGAATACACAAGTGGGAAAGAATGTGAAGTATTCCGGCATCGCGATGTTCAACCCCTCCGTAAAAATTCAATACATTAATGGGTACATGTGCTACGTGCAACGCGCGACGGTTCTCATAAATGGTTTGGGCACTGTGCGGCATTTAGAGTTGTTTGACGAAGCTTTCCGCGAAAAGGATTCGGAAGGACCGAGAGACACTCGCACGAAAACACCTGAAATTGATAAGAAAATTGGAGATTTCACTTCTTTAAAGTCTGTGCTGCGAGACTTTCAGGTGACTCATCCAGTTTTCCGTTACGGTACCTTTGCGAGCGACGTCGCATTTGGCAGTTACGACAATTACGCTTTTTGATGAAAGATTTTGCTTTGCCAAAGCACTAATCCCCATCAATCTTCGCGGCAGGATACTGGCTGCAATGAAAACAGAACGCCTCTTTTCCCGGTCGACGGTACGCCGTTTAAACCATAAGGCAGGGCGAATGGAACGCACCGTTTTCCTCGCCTTAAATATATCTGCCCGAAATCCTTGCCGATAAAAGCTGGATGGCAGATTTACTTGGCTTTGTCATTGCTAAAATCTATGTACGTCCTCAAAATACGGACGTTACGCTTACATTCAGTTAAATAGAAACCGGTGACTGTACCTTGGCATTTCCCGCGGCGATCTCTTTTTTGAATCAATTCTTAAGCATCGTACCGCTGTTGAACGTTCCATCAACACATTCAAAGACACACGTGGCGGCCACCAAAGTCGGCCTTTTCCTTGCCGGTATCGTTCAACTTCTTTGCGTCCTGCTTGCTGACAAATTACATGACGCTAAACTCGCTCGCATGCCCCGCAGGCCCATCATTTCCCGCACAATGCGGTCCGAGCTTTTTACCAGCCCCACAAGGACCAGCATGTTGAAGATTATTTCCGTCACATAGGTCCAAACCATCGAAACCGCTGAGCCTGACGGCGCCGCGGGCGACCCGCTGCCCATATATGCGGAAAAGATCAGGCAGGACAGCACGATGACCGCACCTTGCAGACACACGCCCACATATCCCTTGAGGAACGCCTTCCCCGTAGCCGCCGTCTCGCTGCTGCCAAACGCCGCGATGGGCACCGGGGCCAAAGCCGCGTAAATATATATTTTGAAAAAACGGCTATACACCGTCATGATCAGGATAAAGGAAAGCACGGTAATGAACAGGCTGCCC
The DNA here is from genome assembly GCF_000949455.1 of Ruthenibacterium lactatiformans. Taxonomy (GTDB): domain Bacteria; phylum Bacillota; class Clostridia; order Oscillospirales; family Ruminococcaceae; genus Ruthenibacterium; species Ruthenibacterium lactatiformans. Next base: position 3,906 of record NZ_JXXK01000043.1, read on the forward strand.
AAAATCGTCACGAGCCACAGCGGGATGGATGCGAGAAAGCCCACGTTTCCGATGGCCGCGCTGATCTCGCCGGGCAATGTGCCCACATTTCCCGCCATACCGCCCATCTGCCCGGCCATCGTGCTTACAACGCCGCCACAAAATGCAGGAAATACCGCAAAGCCGCCTCCGGGCGGCGCAGCTCCTGAAAGTTTACCGTGTTTTTGAACAGCCCCATGGCGAAAAACAGAACCAGCAGCCCATACCCGATGGCCTGCAGCGCGCCGTTGATCTGCTCAACGATGTTCCATATCCCACCGTCTTTAAATTCCTGCGGCGTCATGCTCACAAGCTGCCAGATCTCCGCCAGCTTCTCATTCCACGTCGCCAATGCGTTTTCCAGATTCTCTACGATCCAGTTGTCATCCAAATGATTTCGCACCTCCAAAACGAACAGGGCGGCCGTTTCCGGTCGCCCTGTTCGTCAAACTCTTTTCGATTCACCGAATCAACCATTGATAGTCCTGTCGGCAGTCTACAATAAAATCCACAAATACTTTACGCTCTGCAACTTGATATACCATTAAATAATGCTCTGCAAAAAGCAACTTGCGATATTTATGTGGCGGCAAATATGCATCATTCAGCTCCGGCGCTCTTTTGGGAAACTGTGACAGAGAAGCAGCGCTTTCTTCGAACATTTGCACAAGGCGTTCCGCTGCTTCATCATTGAACTCCGCAAGAAAAGCCGCCTGTTCTACCAGCATTTTCATAGCACCCGGTCTAATTTCTACATCGTAAACCTTTTCATCCATGCCGTTTTTTTGCCTCCTGGATCGCCTGACGCATTGCTACTGCTACCTCCTGAGGCGTATACCCCTGTGCACCATTCAAACGGTCTTCTTCCGCGGCAAGAAGTTCTTCCCGCAATTTCAACATTTTTTCACGGCGGGAAAAGGCTTCGATATCCATCACCACAAGATCTCCTTCGCCGTTTTTGGTTAAATAGACTGGCTCTCCTGTGGATTTGCACAGTGCCGAAATTTCGTTGTAGTTGTTGCGAATGGATGCTGACGGCTTGATATTCAAATTGGTCGCCTCCCATATAGCATTATTATATACATATAATACTCTTATAACGATATCCCGTCAACCTCCACTGCATATTGTCTACACCGTAATAAAGTTCAAAAGTAGGGTAAGCACCCGGCGCCTTACCGTATTACTGCGGTAGGTTTCCAAGAACTCCCCTCCGAACCGGACTTACACCGCTCAGCGTATCCGGCTCTCCAGAAATCAGTATAATTTTCCAGCGTGTAACAAATCATGACAGGCGGTACACAAAACCATCGTCTTGCGTCTGCGCCCAATCATCGCCCGTTCCCATAGGGCTTTTCCCTTCAAATCCTTTAATCTGCGTACATGGTGAACTTCCAAGTCCACATTTTCCGTTTCACACCACTTACACTTCCGTGCTTTTAGCCTTTGAATCAGACTGCAAGGGCTGATACGAAAATAGCTCTTGGCAATCGTATCAAATTCGCCCGTTACTACTTCCGTTTGTATCCGAAAACTTTCGTTATAGAATAAGGCCGTTTTCATTCCGAATTTCGTCTCATAGCGGATTCCAAAGTCCTTGCCAATGCGATACTTATCTCTGATGCTTCTAACCTTTGTGTGGTACTTTGCGGCGAGAGTCTTATACACCCCGCAGCCTCGCATGGGCCGGATTTCCCGATTCATCAAAGCCCACAAAAACACAGTTCGTGTATTCCCGTTCTGCTGTCTTGCGGTTTGTGCCATAGACGCGGCCTGTATGAAAGCAGAATGCAAGGACCTCATCGCAGACACCGCGCCCCGTCAGATATTGATATGCTTTGAAATGATCGCCGCGCGGCGGTAATGCAAAGCCGACGTTCTTTTCCTCGGTTACAGGAGGAGAAGAAAGGAAAGGCGCATCCGCGCAGACGATCTGCATCGCCGTTGTTCCTCCTACGCCCTGCTGTGCCAATTCCATTTCCCATTGGCGCCCACTTTCAAGCTGTCATGGTCGTAGTGCGCATACTCTGTGCGCCCTACACGTTTGAAGCGCTCTGGCTGGTGGTGCAGTAAAAAAGACAATGTGTTCACCGCTTTGGCCACTCTGACTTGTTCTTCTGTTACATATGGCTTCACTTCGCAAGGCGAGTGGTTCAGAAGAAGACTAATGTCGATAATGAAAAAAGAAAAATTCCCTTTGGGATTGCAAATATCATGTGGTGTTACCGATAGTAATCTTAATCACACAGGAATTTACCTCTATTCCAAAGGCAAAATTATGATTCATTTGACTTTTGACTATAAAGTTGGAAAATTTCATTGCTCAACCGAGGAATATAAAGTCTTGAAAAATTCATCCGGCTGTATATGCAGGCCGACAATATGGAACGGGAACATATCTATTTCCGGGGACAGGCAGACGCTTTGGCCTATCTGAATAAGGTTGGCGCTTTCAAAATGGAACAATGGCTCAAGACGTTGCGGAGTGATATGCACCGTTTGAAAGAATATCTGCATATAAAACAAAGTAAAATATGCAGAAAAGCCGCTCATGGGGTTGATTATCTGCATATAAAATGGTAATATTATATGCAGATAAAAATGGAGGATGTGGAATGAGAGTATTTAACTATTCTTTTTTGAACAACGGATTACTCCCGGCGAATCTGGTCAATCTAACTTCCAGCATTGTTTCGTTAAAAACAATGGCGGGAGTTCGGAAGGATGAATACGCGCAGGTTTTTACTGAACTGGAATCTATTGCTAAGGTGCAGTCAGTCAAAAGCTCGAATGCCATAGAAGGTATCGTAACCAGTGATGAGCGTATCCACGCCATCGTCAACCAAAACAGCACCCCCTTAAACCACAATGAGGCGGAGATTGCCGGGTATAGGGATGCTCTGAATACGATCCATTTGAGTTATGAGCACATTGACTTCCGGCAGAGCGATATTCTTCGGCTTCACGAGATGATGATGTCCATTGCGGGATATGAATATGGCGGCCAGTATAAGACCGATGACAATGTGATTTTGGAGGTAGACGCCGTAGGTCAGCAGAGGGTTCGTTTCCGGCCAACACCTGCAGAAGAAACGCCCCAGGCGATGGAACAACTGGAATTAGCCTATATGGCGGCCAGAAGCGACTCCAATATCAACCAGCTTCTGCTTATTCCCTGCGTAATTCTGGACTTTCTCTGTATTCATCCATTTCGTGATGGAAATGGCAGAATGTCTCGGCTACTTTCCCTACTTTTACTTTATAAAAATGGCTATGACGCAGGAAAGTATGTTTCTTTCGAGGAACAGAGCAACAACTATAAAGCATACTACTATGAAGCCTTGCGGCAATCTTCCGAAGGCTGGGCCGAAAACGAAAACAGCTATTTCCCTTTTATAGAGAATTTCCTTTCTACGCTTTATATATGCTATAAGGAACTTGATAAACGCTTTGCTGTTGTCCATGGAAAGAAAATCACAAAGAAAGCTCGCGTGGAAGCCACTGTATTGAATAGCCTTACTCCCATCTCCAAAGCCGACATTTTCCAGATACTGCCCGATGTCAGTCCAACTACAGTAGAAGCTGTGCTGGGAGTTATGGTGAGAAACGGCAGCATTAAGCGGATCGGACAGGGGCGGAATACACGGTATATTAAAGCATAAAGGCAAACAATGTTTTGAATTTGGGTGAATACTGTGAATATGATTTATATTACATCTTACCTTCTCGCGGAATTGCGACATTGTGGCGCTTTTGTGGCCACAATGTCGACGGGTTGAAAGGGGTCTGTGATATGCGGGTTTTAGACAGGAGGCTGGATAAATGGAAAATATCGTTTCATCTGCGAAAACGGATATGTTTCGCATCCAAATCAATCCGGTACTGCGCAAACAGTTGGAAGACGTGTATGGAAAAAATGGGCTCACATTGACAGACGCGGTCAATGTTTTTTTCAGCAGTCTCTGAATGCAGGAGGCTTTCCTTTCGAGGTAAATGAAAATAATGCTGAAATTATCAAAGCCAAGGCGATGGCCCGTTTAATAAAAATAATATACAAGCATCAGGCGGTATTGGATATTCGCCAGACGCAGGAATATATTGCACAGACTCTTGGCAATAAAAAGGCCGCTCAAAAGCTGGTCGCGTCTATTTTGAAGGCAATATCTTTGCTGGAAGAGAATCCAATGATGGGCATATCTATGGAAGCAAGATTTGAAAAAAACTTCTATACGTTTTTTTGTAGTCGCCAAGCATTTGGTTTTTTATGAGATCAGCGAGGATAACATGCTTTCTATTTTACGTGTGTTGGATGGACAGCAAGACTATCTAGCGATTCTTTTCGGCTGATTGGTCCCAGAACAGAAAATGATTTTTAAAAGTGCAGCGGTGAATCCGCTGCACTTATTTTTATATACAAAAGCGGGGCTTACGCCGAAAAGCGCAAGTCCCGCAATTGCAAAATCGAACAAATCAAATTGCTTATCAACCAAACTCAGAAGGCTGATATGGAGTTGGAACTCGGAGTTGAATTACCGGAATAGTCCCATATCCCGTTGTCCCGCAGCTTTGTCATTGCGTGACTTTTCTGTTAATCGAATCCCATTCGATTTAATAATACTGGTTCTTTTTTTCTCTTCAAACAGAGCTTCAGACATTTCTCCGCTTACCTCCAAAATCTTGTCGGTTGTAAAATACATATTGACTTCAGTGCGGAAAGGAAGTCGGAATGGAAGGAGCAAAATGGATAGACATCCGAAATGACAGGCTCAAAGGAATGAGCTACACAGAGTTAGGAAAAAATACCACATAGATCCGCGGACAGCTAAACGGTACGCAGAATCACCACAAAAACCGGAGTATACACTGTCAGCACCAAAACCCACAAAGCTGGATGAGTACAAGCAACAGGTAGACCAGTGGCTGGGGGAAGCGCCATATTCAGCGGTACGAATATTGGAAAAACTGAAAGAGCAAGGATTTGAAGGGAATTACAGCATCGTCAAGGAGCATGTGAGAAGCCGAAAAATGGATCTGGACGAAAAGGCAACGGTTCGGTTTGAAACAATGCCAGGAAAACAAGGGCAGATGGACTGTGGATTCTTTGAGGAGCATACGGTGTATGAGGACGGGAAATGGAAAAGGCGGTACTGTTTTCTTCTTGTTTTGGGTTGCTCCCGGATGCGATATATTGAGTTTGTCACGGACATGAGCACGAACATCCTCATCCGATGTCACCAGAATGCATTCCGGTATTTTGGCGGGTATCCGGAAGAGATCCTGTACGACAACATGAAGCAGGTGGTAGTGAAACAGCTTCTGAAACAGGAGGACAGCACCCTGAACCGGCAGTTTGAAGACTTCGCGGGATTCTATGGCTTCAAGCCCATCCTGTGCCGCCCATACCGCGGACAGACCAAGGGGAAAGTAGAACGGACGGTTCGGTTTGTGAGGGACAACTTCATGATCGGGATCAAATACAACAGCTTAGCAGATCTCAACGGACAAGCTCTAGCCTGGTGTAACAAAGTCAACGGAAAGGTTCATGCCACTATCAACGAGATTCCCTTTGAAAGATTGAAAAAAGAGGGACTAAGCCCTCTCAAACGCGAATATATCATCGACAAAATTAATCTTCGCCGGGTACAAAAAGACTGCCTCATCAGCTATGCCGGCAACCAGTACTCTGTTCCCGCAGAGTATGTCGGCAAGGATGTGGCAGTCGTGGCCCTCGACAACATGCTGGCCGCATACTACGAGGGGAAGCAGATCGCTCTGCATCGGATATCGTATCAGAAAAAGGATATCGTCGTCAATCACCAACACTACCGCAGGCTCACCCTCAAGCACTCCATGGATGTGGAAAACCCTCTTTTGGAACAGGGCAACATCATTGACTTCCCACTGAAATCCAGAGATTTAAGCCGGTATGACGAGGTGCTGTATGAGTGAGTTGACGGTGGACAGACTCCGGGAAAACCTGGAGAGCCTCAAGATGAAAAACACGCTGGAAATCTTGGACAACTACCTGGAACGGGCTGTTGCTGACAAACTCAACATTGTGGAGGTTCTTGATTATATATTTTCCGAAGAGGCCAAATTCAAACGCAAACGCGCCTATGAAAAGCAAGTACAGGTGTCCGGCTTCCCCATCAAGAAAACCCTGGACGACTTTGACTTTTCCTTTCAGCCCTCCATCGACAAGCGCCAGATTGTTGAATTCGCTGCCATGCGCTTTCTGGAGAGCGGAGAAAATGTGGTCTTTCTCGGCCCGCCTGGTGTAGGCAAAACCCACCTGGCTTCCGCGCTCGGCCTGGTGGCTGCTCAGCACAGATTCTCTACATACTACATCAACTGCCATCAACTCATTGAGCAGCTTAAAAAGGCCTCCTTTGAAAATCGTCCCCCCGACAAGCTGAAGATTCTCGCTAAGTACAGGATGCTCATCATTGATGAGATCGGCTACCTTCCCATGGGTATTCAGGGAGCCAATCTTTTTTTCAGCTCATTGCCAGACGCTATGAAAAGGCCTCTACCGTCTTCACCTCTAACAAAACATTCTCCCAGTAGAACGAGGTCTTTTCTGACATCACCATCGCCTCCGCTATTCTCGACCGCGCCCTTCACCACTGTACCGTTATCAACATTAAGGGTGAATCCTGCCGCCTCAAAGAACGCAAGGAATTCATGCGACAGAAACAGCAGATTGTCAATACCCTTTTTGAGCAAGGCAATGCCTGATTCTTTACATCTTTCCTCCGCCGATATCCTACAAAAGTTCCTCGCCGTTTTCTTGCATTTTTAAATCGACGTTGACAGCCGACAGCCGTGTATACCGAAACTGGTACAACGGCATCAAAACGCTGCTGGAAGCGTCCACGGGCGTAAACCCTTATACCGGCAAAGCCGACCCCGTGGCCCGTGCGCTGTATGACTTTACCTATCAGGCCATTCGGGGCACCTATTCCCCCCAGCCGTACCGCACCTCTCTGGAGCCGGATGTGAGCTCTGACGACAGCTCCGGCGGCCCGGCTTCAAGCAGTGCTTCTTCGGGCATATCCTCCTCGGGCGCTCCTTCCTCCGGCTGTTCTTCCGCTCCGGGCGCCGCTCCGGACAGCGGCACGTCATCCTCCGGCGGAAACGGTCCATCCGCCGTCAACGTTCCTCAGACAGGAGACTACGCGCCTCTGTTTCTGTTGAGCCTTGCCGCAATATTGTGCGCGGGAATGCTCATACTGCTTTTGCACCTTAAGCGGCGCGCTCCGAACGAAAAAAAGTAGCGATCCTTGTTCACCTGGCCTCTATCGCTATTTTGTTGATTAAGTATAGCTTTCCTGATTTTTCAAACAAGGCCTGATTCAACGGTTCTGACTACTGTTTGACTGCTACTGGAACAAAGCCTGCGAAGGTCGACGGCAAAAGGCTTCGCGGGCTTTTTACCAGTCTTTATAACTTGTGCACTTCATCTACAAGCAGCACAGTTACGCCATTTAAATCTGTCTGTCACAGTTCTCCGACCCGGAAGGCCGCTGGTTCGAGTCCAGTCAGGCGCACCAAAACAGCCCTCGGAATTCCGAGGGCTGTTTTTCCTTTTCCTCTATAGTCCCATCGCCTCGGCCAGCTTCTCCTGTGCGAGCTTTTTGTTCTTGTCGAAAGCATGGCTGTAAATGTCCAATGTGGTGCCGGGCTGTGCGTGCCCCAGCAGGCCCGCCACAGTGCGTACATCTACGCCCTGAGCAATGAGCATGCTGGCGTTGGTGTGCCGCAGGCTGTGCACGTTCAAATTGTCCGGCAAATTGCCCTCCCGCAGAATCTTTTTGAACCGGAATGTGAATGTCCCCGGCACCATCGGATCCCCGCCGGGCTGCCGGAACAGATAGTCCTCTTCCTCCAGTCCCCCTCTACCACGCTGTTTTTTCTCCCACCCACTTTCCTTACAGGATCCGAACGGCATACATCTTTGAGCTCTGTATTTGGCTTCGGCCTGCCGCATGCGGAAAAATACCGTTCACTCGGTATTTCGGAAGAGATTTTTCCCGATACTATGGGCTGCTTTTCCGCTTTTGCTGGAGGCTAAAGCCCGTTCCGGCCAGTTCATATTTGACTGTGCCTTTTGGGGCTGGCGGCATCTTGCCTGTCGGTTGTTCCGGGTCGGTACATTGGAGTTTGAATACCGTCCCGGTCGATTCAAGCGAACCGCTTCCGTCCGGCATTGCAGCACACTGCCCTGCTCTGTCCGTATACATTCTCCCGGTTGCCCAACTTTCAGATCATGCGCTGCGCGATTCCTACGAACAGGCAGAGCGCTTCTTTGCTCTGCACGCTTCGTCTTTGTATGAGAACGGTAAGCCCTTGGCCGTGTTGTGCAGCACCGGGCTTCTCTGGCCCGCGCTGGACGCATTCCTGCCGGAGGACTCCGGAATTCTCTGATTTGGAAACGACTATGAGATATACGAGGCAGGCCCCGAAAACCAATCCTTCTATTTGTGACCATTCAATGGAAACAGCTCCCGCTGCGCTGCCAAAACAAACCCGCCTGCAGCGCACTGTTGCCGCCCATTTGGAACATGGCGGCTCATAGGCTCCGGGTACGGAAGCAAAAAACAACCGTAAAGGCTTTCCAAAAGCTGTTTTGCTGCATCTTTATCACCTCGCCCGGCTTCCGCCGGGTGAAATTTTTGCTGCGGGCATCTGAAAAACAGCGGCGCTCTCCATTTTGTAAAAAGCATTGTGGATTTTTCTTGTGATTCCAAAGCCATTTTTCAGATGTACTTTTGTTTTCTCTGCCGGATAATGATATAATTAGTTTATCAAGAACGCCCGGGAAACCAACCCCCGGACAACTGTATATGGGGGAGAAGCGCATGCGCAGCAAATGGATCATCCGCATCTGGCTCGGCCGCCTGACACGTTATCTGGTCGTACCTCTCGTGTTCTGCGTCATTCTTTTTCCCTTATACGGCCTGATGCACCAGCAGACTGAAAAAGCGCAGCTCACCGACGCCGCCGAACAGCTCGCCACTGCCGTGAGCACCTTTGAAGGATATCTCAGCGACCTGCGGTTTACCACGAACAAGCTGTTCAACGACGATTCCTACAAACTGCTGGCCGTGAGCGATGACGATTCGCTCATGGGCGACTACATGACGTCTTTCAACGCTTCCACACTGCTTCAGGATCTTACTTACAGCATGTCTTACACCGCTTACAGCTACGTCACCTTTGCGCGCAACCATTTTGTGATCGACCCTTATCGCGTTTTTTCCGGATATGAGAGCTTTTATCCGGGCGCGCTGGAGTACCGCGATGTCCCCCAGGACACCTGGGCCGCATGGCAGGACGCGCGTGAGACGCTTTACCTGCCCGCACAGAGCGTTGTGCTGAACCGCACGAATTATCCGGATTCCTATCTGACGATCACGCAGCCGTTCATCAACTCCGGCGGACAATTCCGCGGTGCCTGCAATATACTGATTCGGGAACGCACTCTGTCCAACCTGTTTCTGCCCACGGAAAAATGGCGCAATGACGGCTTGTTTTATCTCGTGCGGGACGACGGCACGTTGCTGAGCCAGTACCGCTGCAACGGGGCCGCCCTCTCCTTCTCCGGAAATGAAACGGGAATCGAATGGTATGATGGGCAGAAGTATCTGTTTGTTTCCCGTAGCATCCCCAGCCTTGGCGCCAGCGCCGTGATTGGCCTGCCCTATTCCGTTTACGCCGAAAACCTGCGCGCCGTCAACCGCGCCATATGGTTTTACATCGGTGCGGGGCTGCTGGGCTGCTTTTTGCTCAGTTCCGCAATGACGCTGTGGGAGCTGCGCCAGCTCAAGCCCATACTGGACACGCTGGATGATGCCGAAACGGCGAACACCCGTCTGTTCAACGATCTGCTCGTCCAGAAGCTGCGCAACCACAGCCAGCTTTCGGCTGAACTGGAACGCGCCCGCGGCGAGCTGGACCATAGCCGCGTAGAAGCATTTTTAAAGACCGGCGCAGCGGGCACGGCCGAAGAACAGAAAAAAATGTGCGAACAGATGCATCTGACGGACTACAACTATCTTCTTTTGATCCCCGCGCAGGAGCGGCAGGCAGAGACGCACGTGGGCGAGGAGCTGCGCTTGATGATGATTGCGGAGCAGGTGCGCCAGAGCTACGGGCGCACGCAGTTCGTTTACAACACCACCGAGGGCAGCGTACTCGTTGTTCTGACGCTGGACAAAGGTACCGAAGCCGAGCAAGTACAGATGTGCCGGCAGACCGAGGCTCTGCACGGCCTTTTGGAAATGACGGAACCGCTGATTCTCAGCGGACGTTTTACGCGGCTGGAACAGCTTTCCTCTGTATATTGGCAGGCGCGCAACATGGCCGCTTATTCCGACCGCACACAAAAGGTATGCTATCTGAGCGGCGAAAGCCTTGTCCGTGTAACGACAACCGATATCACCAGTCTGGAACGGCTGAATGAATACCTTTTATCCGGCCGCGCACAGGAAGCGCAGTCTCTCATCGGCGAACTGTTCCATGTGGACGATCTTTCGCCGCAGAACTTTCAGCAGGCATTCTTCAGCGTGCGCGGTGTGCTGATCGCCACGGCGCAAAAGGTGGAGTGCGAAGACATCGCCTATCTTTGCTCTTATGATAACCGGCAGTCCGCCAGGCGGCAGGTGCAGAACCTGCGCGACTGCTGCTTTGAGATATGCAGCCATGTCGATTCCCTCAAGCGCAGCCACAACGAAGCTCTTCAGCGGCGCGTTCTCGCCTGGCTGAACGAACAGTACACCCGGCCGGACCTCAACATCGCCATGGCTGCCGAACAGTTCCATATCTCAAAAAAATACGTCACACAGTTTTTGAAGGACCAGACAGGCAAGAGCTTTACCGAGTATGTGGAGGAATTGCGGCTCTCCCGTGCAATGGAGCTTCTGCGCGGCTCTGAGCTGGGTATAACCGAAATTTCCGTACAATGCGGTTTTTCCACGCAAAACACGTTTTATAAGGCTTTCCGCCGCAGGTTCGGCATTTCGCCCTCGGCGGTGCGCCGCGGGGACAACGCAGGCTGACCGGTTCCTCTCTTTCTGCCAAAAACGGCAGGGCGTGCATGCCCTGCCGTTTTTTGTGCGCCTCTTTGGCCGGCGCTTTATGTCTGCCACTGATAAAACGCATAGGTGCGCGGGGCTGCAAAACGCAGGCACAGGTCGCCTGCGGGCGTGTATCCCTGCCCAACCGGGCCGTTTGCACACAGCAGGCGCAGCCGGGCCTTCTGCGGCATCCGCGTAAAGGTGAAGGCGCTTTCCGGCACATTTTCACGGAACAGCAGGAGATATCCCTTCTGCCCACAGGGACTTGTAAATGCAAAGCCTGTGAACGAGCGGCCATCCGGTTCCTGCCCGACCGGGCGCACATCGCACGCCCACATCGCCTCCCGGTGCAGACGGTACACACCGATGATCTGCTGCAGGCGCGCCGCGTCCTGCCGCCCCAGCCCGGAGAGCTCCATCCAGAGCAGCGGCTGCGCGGCCATAACGGACGCAAACAGATAGTCTGCCGTATACCGTCCGGGCGCAAGGGGGTCGGCCCGATACCGCTCTGTGTTGCGCGCCGGGTTCAGCAGCTCGAACAGCATCCGCTGGGCCGGGACATACCGGGCAAGCATCCACAGATTGCGCAGCGTACGATGGGGATAATAATTGCCGAAATCCGTGTAGCGATTTTCCACAAACAGCGTGCCGTATTCCCGCGCAGCCAGATATCCCATACGCTGCTCGGCGGTGATGTCCTGCTGAAGCATCACGCGCCTCCCACTTTGTGCTGTAACCATTTCCAGCAGGGAAAGGTATTTCGCGCGCGCCGCCGGCGTGCGCAGCTTGACGCCGTCCAGCTTGAATACCGCCATTCCATAGGTCCTCCACAGCCGCAGCAACGTTTCCGCGTCCCGCCGCCAGTTTGCAAATTCTCCGGAGGAATCCGGAGAGAACCACAAGCCCAGCGCTACGCCACGCGCGGCGGCATGCTCCGCCACTGGGTACAGCCCGCGGGGAAACCGTTCCGGATGCGGCGTCCAGAAGTCCGCATCCGCCGCGTAATAACCCTCCCACACGCCCCCCAACGGACGCGCGGAATTCACCGTCGTGCCCTTCTGCCAGCCGTCGTCGATCTGCACCGTGTCCAGGCCAAGCGCTGCGGCGCGGTCGATCTCCTGCAGCACGAACGTCTCGCACACCCGCGCGTCCCTGTTCCGGTCTCCCCAGGTGTTGGAAAGCAGCAGCGCATGCCGCTGCCACGGTGCCTGCCAGCCCAGCCGGTAAAACGCACGGTACTGCTCCCACAACCGCTCTGCAGGCGCGGTGCCCAATACACACGTACATCCCACCGTTCCGGCGGGCGGCGCGCCTGCACAACCGTTTTGCAGTACACACAAGCAGTTCTCCGCCAGAAGAAACTGCGGGCCGGGCGCCGGCGTTATGGGCGCATGGCGGGCCGCAAGCAGTGTTTCTCCCGTCCGCGTGTCTTCCACGGTAAAGAAACTTCCAGACGCCTCTACACGCTCTGCGGGATAGACCGGCGCGCCCTGCTCCCACACAAGAGTGTCATGCACATCCGTTTGGTCCGCAAGGCGTATGCACCGCCACCGCAGATGACCGCGTGGCAGCGGCACGGCAGCCATAACATCCCCGGGCACGCTGTGCGCCGCCGCACGCGCGCTGTCCCGCTCTACACCTGTCGCGCCGGGAACTGTCTGCCGAACAGCGGCAAACACCCCTTCCGGAGGAGCCTCCCATTCGGCCCACATCGTGAGGAACGGCGTTTGCGGATACAGCAAAAAACACCGGCTCACACTGAGCGCGCCCTGCCTCCAGGTGCAGCGCACGGACCAGTGCTCAGCACACAGGCCTGCCGCCTGCGGCCGGGCCTCCCATTCCGGTTCCCCGTCCGGCGGGGCCATGCAGGCCGGAGCCAGTGCCGCACCGTCCGCACTCTGCCAACAAAAGCCCGTAAGGCGGTTTTCCACGCAGGCCAGCGCCAAACCCTCCGGCTCAAGCCTCCAGCATGTGCGCAGCGCGGCATTTTCCAGCACGACCTGCGTGCCCTCCGCCGTAAGGCGGCAGTCCTTCCATTCCAGGCGTATCATTCGGCGCAGCTCCCCTCCGGCAGCAGGTTGAGTCTCACCGGGCCCGGCTGCTCCACGTCCAGCGTGATCTCCCACAGGCCTGCGTGGCGCTGTTCCGCCGCCACGCCCAAACGGCAGGAAATGCGCATTTTACCCGGTGCAAGCGCCGCCAGAACTGCAGTACGCCCGGGCCGCGTACAATAAAGCTCCGCTTCCAGCCCCGCGTTTCCGGGCAGCCAACGCGCGCACTGTACAAAGACGTCGAAGCCGGTTGTAAGCGTTCCGGGTACGTAGTAGGCCGCAAACCACTGTGCCACGGGCGCGGAAAGGCCGCCAAACTGGTGCCAGCCCGCGCCCCGGCGGCTCTCGATCATAAAATGCTCGAAGCAATGGTAGGACGCCGCGCATTCATCCTGCCACAGCCGCAGGGCCGTATCCGCGATACGGAATGCGAAGCCGGTTTTGCCCGCATCCAGCGCCGCTTTGAAGAACATCCACTGGTATGGCATCCACACCGCGCCGTTCCAGTATCCGTCCCTGCGGTAATAGGGGGCGGACCGGTCCACTGTGGAAAGGCCGCAGGCGCTCCACAAATGCTCTTCGCTCGCCAGCTTTTCCCACAGGCCTTCGGCCTGCTCCGCAGTGCACGCGCCGGCAAACAGAGGTGATGCGCCGCCCAGCCCCATGTTATGGTTCACGCCGGAAGCGTCCCGCAAAAAGCCGGCAGCCCTTCCCTGTTCATCGTGCAGCACATACCCGAAGTATCCGGCGCCCTCGTCCCACGCGTGCTCCTGAAGCGCCCGGGTGAAACGCTCCGCATCCTTTTCCAGCCGGTCTGCGTCCTCCCCGTGGGCGAGCAGGTGCGCGGTATAGGCCAGGATGCGGGCGCACCGTACCGCGTGCGCTGTTGTGACCACAGGCGTGCAGCGCTTTTCCAGCCGCTGCTCATGGACGGCCTTTTGGGGCGGATAATCGTCCCAGCCGCCGGAATTGTAGAAGTAGTCCCACGGGCGCAGCAGGCCGCTTTGCAGGTCCGCCGTGGTGGAGCCTCCCGCCTGCCCGGTAAAAAATGCATAGTATTGCATCAGGCGCGGGTAACAATATTCGGCCAGTGCCCGGCTCTGCGTTCTGTTCAGCAGCTCGGCAAACAGGTAAAACTGCGCAGGCACCAGCGAGCCGTGGTGGATGAACGCGGCCTCGTCGTCGCCCGGCGGCGTGAGGTAGGCGTTCAGACAGTCGAACCCGCGCCGGGCGGAAAACTGTGCAAGCCCCATGCCGATGAAGCCCGAATCCCAGGTGTACAGGCTGTCCCACCAGCGTCCGGGGGTATTGTGACGGATGTACTGTCCCCGGGTGTAAACGGGATATACCACATTGGTGCACAGCACCGCCCGCATCAGCTGCCCGCCGAGGGCAAAGGGCTCGCCCGCGGGCAGCATGGGCGCCGGCTCCAGCGCCGGTGACGCGGCCTGCCACACAGCCTCAAAGCTCTCGCGCCGCGCCCGCAGCTCCCGGCACAGCGCAGCCGCTTCCTCCGGCGTGCCCGCGCTGCAGACAGCGCCGTAGACCCGTTTCGACTGTCCCGCCGCCAGCGGGATGGGGCGCAGAAACACGTTGGTGAAATGTCCTTTTCCATCTCCGTGCAGCGTGGAGGAAACATGGTCGTGTACTGTTTCGCGCAGAAAAACATCCAGCTCGCTGTTTTCGATCTGCCGAACCTGCACGCTTTCATAGTCCCACAATACGCCATAGCACTCGCGGATGTGGGGATATTTCAGGGTGAGGAAGCCCTCTTTTTTGTACAATTCCATTTCCGGACATGCGCCGCTCCCCCGCGGCGTGACGCAGAACGCTCCGCTGTCCGCCGCTTCGCACAGCGCAAAACAATCCAGCTTGGCGCCGCCTGTGCCTGCGGCCGTCAGCGTCAGCGTGTGCGCGCCTGCCGCCAGCGGCCGGGACAGACAAATGCGCGCTACCTCCGGCTGCGGCGCGGGCGGCAGCTCCAGCACATCACCCGAGGAAAGCCTATATCCCGAGGCTGCGCTGTCTGCGTTGATATAACGCACACACAGACAGGGCCTCTGCAGCGGCTGCTCCAGCGTGAACGTATAGGTTACAGCGTCTCCCGCGCCGCTTGGCAGCGGCTGGCCGAACGGCCCGTACCCGGCCGCACAGCCGAATCCAAGCCCCACGCCGTATCCGCCCGCAAAGCCCTCCACCGGCTCCTCGGCGCGGCGCATTCCGTCCCATCCCAGCCCGTCCGTGGGACGCGGCACGGCAAAGCGCAGGTCGTCATAGTCTTTGGCCAGCACAAAAGCCGCGTGCTCCGGCAGGCGCACTTCCGCGCCCGTCAGCGCAAACCTGCGGTAAGAGGGCACGGGGTCATGCGCGCTGGCCATATAATGCAGCACAAGATTCTGCGGCGTGTCTGTCCCGTTGCAGCATTCCACACGGATCAGACGGGCGTTTTCGCCCAGCGGCGCGAACGAAACGTCCGCGTATACGCGATCTTTCCATTCCAGCTCGTGCCGCAGCGTATAGCAGGAAAGGTCCGGCGCGGCCTTCCACACGTGATATCCGCTTTCAAACCGTACGTTGGGCACATCCACACGGCGGCGGTACAGCCCGGGAAATACGGCCAGGTCAAACCGGACGCCGTCGTTTGCGGCCGGGATATGGGAAATACCGCTGTACTGCTTTGTATACGGCCCCCACGCGGGCAGAGAAAGATCGTGGGTCTGATATTCTGTTTTCATTCTGTTCCCTCCCAAATGGCAAAAAAGCGGCGCGCCCATCTGCCGGAGCTCCGGCGGGCGCGCCGCTCAGGCGCCTGCGCGCCCGGCTTTTCGAAAAAACGCCTGCGCGCTTATCCCTTGACAGCGCCGATCATGACGCCCTTTACAAAGTATTTCTGCAGGAACGGATACAGGCACATGATGGGCAGCGTAGCCACCACCATAGTGGCATATTTCAGGCCGTCGCCGATGATCTCCACATCACCCGAGGAACCCGCCATATTGCTGATGTCGCTCTGGATGAGTACTTCACGCAGCACCATCTGCAGGGGATACAGGCCGCGGTCGCTGATGTACAACAGCGCCGGAAACCAGGAGTTCCACTGCGCCACACCGTAGAACAGCACCATGACCGCAAGAATGGGGCCGGAAAGCGGCAGCACGATACGGAAAAAGATGACAAGGTCGTTGCAGCCGTCCAGCGAGGCGGATTCCACCAGCTCGAAAGGAATGGTGGATTCAAAAAACGTGCGCATGATGATGAGATTGTACGTGCTGACAGCCGTTGGCAGAATCAGCGCCCACATCGTATTGAGCAGGTGCAGCCGCTGTACGATGAGAAACGTGGGGATCATGCCGCCGGTGAAAAACATCGTGAACACGAACACACCCATGAACAGATTGCGGCCGTAAAAATCCTTGCGGGAAAGCGGATACGCCGCAAAGGCGGTGAGCACCACGCTGATACAGGTGCCCAGCACGGTATATACAATGGTATTTCCATAGCCCTGCCAGATGCTGGCGTCCTTGAATACCTTTTCGTACATGGAAAACGTAAAGCCCTTGGGCCAGAACGATACCTCGCCGCGCAGCAGGGACATGGGGTCGCTGAAAGAACCGCTGACGATATGCAGCAGGGGGAAAACGATAATAGCGCAGAACAGGATCAGGATCGCATAGATCACTCCGGTAAAAATGCGCTCCCCCGTACTCTCTTTGATTTTTGTCCTTTGTTTTGTCCGTTCCATTACCAGAGGCTCACCTCGCTTACCCGTTTGCTGATCTTATTGAACACGATGATGACGATGAAGTTGATGACGGAGTTGAACAGGCCCACCGCCGCCGAGAAGCTGTATTCGCCGCCCTCGAACGCGCGCCGGTATACATAGGTGGAAATGACGTCCGCCGTCTCATACGTGGCGGGGTTGTACATCAGCATGATCTTCTCGTAGCCCACGGTGAAGATGCTGCCCATACGCAGGATGAGCATCGTCATGATCGTTGGCAGGATGCAGGGCAGGGTGATGTGCAGCAGCTTTTTCCATTTGGACGCGCCGTCCACCGTCGCCGCCTCATACAGCGAGGGGTCGATGCTGGTGAGCGCGGCCAGATAGACGATAGAGCCGTAGCCCGCTGTCTGCCAGATATCCGAAAGCACATACACCGTCTTAAAGTATTTCGGCTCGGCCATGAAATGGACGGGATCCCCGCCGAACATTTGGATGATCTGGTTGAACAGGCCGTTGCTGGGCGACAGCATTGCATTGATGAGGCTCACCACAACGACGGCAGAAATGAAATGCGGCATATAGACGATGGTCTGTACGCCTTTTTTGAAATACTTGCTGCGCACCTCGTTCATCAGCAGTGCAAGGATGACCGGAATGGGGAAGCCCACCACGATGGAATACACGCTGATGCCCAACGTGTTCTTCATCAAGCGTACAAAATATTCCGATTTGAAGAACTGGATAAAGTATTTGAAGCCTACCCATTTCCCTCCGGTGATGCCGAGGGCGGGCATGAAATCACGAAACGCGATCTGAGCGCCGTACAGCGGCGCATACATGAAAACGATATACCAGACAAACGTGGGCAGCAGCAGCAGATACAAATACCTGCTGCGCCAGATCTTCTTGCCCGCATGGCTCAGTCTGCCGTTTTTATCGGTGCGGGAGGGTCTCGCCTGTCTGGAGGCCACGGCGGTTTTCATAAATGTGTCCTCCTTCCAAAATAGGGCCGGGGCTCGCAGGCCCGCCGCCCGTCATACGGTGTTCGCCGGAGAACGCCGCGCACCCGGACATCAGGCGCGCGGCGGGCTTCCCGGTTCTGTTTCAGCTGTTCCAAGCGTCCAGGGCTTCCTGGTAGATGCCAATGACGTTCTCAATGCCCATTTCCTTCACTTTTGCCACATAGGTATCCCAATTTTCGATGGGTTCGCGGCCGGTGATGAATTTCATGACCATCTCGTCCACATAGGTCTCGATATCCGCCATGGCGGCACGGCGCTCGGCGTCTTTCTCAGATGAGAACGAAAGCGTGCCGGGAATCACATATTTGTTGGATTCCTCCAGGAACGGGATGATGCAGTTCTCCTTGGCCTCCAGCACGGCAGCATCGTCCAGCTGGCTGGTCTCGCTGAAGCACAGCACAGAGGGCATGGTTCCCTGCGCGATGGTGAACGTCCCCACCGCCTGTTTCGGGGAAAGACCGTCCGGGTTGTTCAGGATATAATCGGTAAAGATGGGTTCGCCGTCCTGCATGGTGTAATGCGTGCCCTCAATGCCCATGTTCAGCAGCATCTGGCCCTCGGCGCTGTACATATAGTCCAGCCATTCCACAACGCGGTCTACATTTTTGCAGGTGGAGGTGATGGTGGCGCCCACAACGGCGCGGGGGACAAGGTCGATGTTGGTGTGGATCTGTACGCCGGCCTCGCCTTTCGGCGGCTCGGTGGCGGCGACGTGGAAGCCGGGCACGGATTCCGCCATCGTGGCGTTCTGGGCGGCCAGCATGCCGCCGAGCGGGCCCGCGAAGGAGCCGACGATGTTCTGCGCCAGCTTCGCGCTGAAGGCCGAGTAATCTGTGGTGATGATCTCCTGGTCAATGTAGCCCTTGTTCCACATGTCGTTCATCCAAACCAGGGCTTCCTTGTATTTGTCCTCGATGGGGCCGTAGTGCACCTTGCCGCCGTCGGTGGGGTCGGTGTAGAAATCGTCCAGTACGCCCCAGGCCGTGCAGAAATTGCGCAGACGCTCAATTTCATAGGCGCTGAAGGGGATCTCATCATTTTTTCCGTTGCCGTTCAGGTCGGTGGTCTTGACGAGCGACCAGTAGTTTTCCCAGTCCTCGATGGTTACGGGGCGTTCCAGTCCAAGCTGGTCCAGCCAGTCGGTGCGGACGATATACGGGATGTTGCCCGAGGGCGTCTCATCCAGCATGGGAAGATAGTAAATGTTGCCGTCAGAGTAGGTGAGGGCTTTCTCCACGCCGTCGCGCTTGTCCATTTCCGCTTTCAGGTTCGGCATGCTGTTTTCAATGTAATCGTTCAGCGGCAGGATCACGCCCGTTTCGCCGTATTTCAGCACATCCGTCACCGGGATCTCCATGATGACGTCGGGCAGTTCCGTTTCCATCATCACAAGGTTCAGGCGTTCGGTGTAATTTTCCTGCGGGGGATTGTCAAATTCAAAGTCGATGTTGAACATCTCACCCATCACCTTGAATACGTCCATCTGGTCCATGGCCACCTCATGGGAGGCCTTGCTGCGGAATACGCGGACTGTGATGCGTTCGCGTTCCGCGGAAGACGAGCCGGCGGAGGCGCCGCCGGCGGACGAAGCCGCAGGTGTTCCGGACGAAGAGCCGGCGCAGCCTGCAAGCATCCCGGCAGCCAGCGCCAGGGTGAGGGCTGCACTGATAATGCGTTTCATCTTTTTCATGTTGCTTTCCTCCATATGTAATGAAAACACGGTATAGGGTACTCTTTTCAGGCCGGACGGCTTACCCGTACGCTGTACGCCTCCTGCCTGCAGCCGCATGCCCGCCGGATGGCGGAGCAGCCAACTGCTTACGAGGATACCACGGCAGAAACTCCAAAATCAATAGCTTTTTGTGTGTTTTGCCCAATTTTTATCCCAAAAATCAAGCATGATTCACATACATTTTATACAAAGATTTGATTTTTCTTCCTTCCGTCAGGGTCCGGAAAACAATTTCAGGCTTTTCTCCCTTGACTGCCCGGCGGCGGCGGCGCTATGCTGGATTTGTATACGGGCGGCGTTCGGTTCCGCTCTGCCCTCTTTATTTTTTATCACATCAATCAGGAAAGGATCTGTCCGTAATGGCAAAACAAATCACAGCGATCATCGTTGGCGCGGGGCATCGTGCGCTTCTGTACAGCTTGTACGCCCTGCAGAACCCGGAGAAATTCAAAATCGTCGGCGTGGCCGACCCGGACCCCATCCGCCGCAGAAAAACGGCGGAGATGCACGGGTTTGGAGAGGATATGTGCTTTGAAAGCGCCGAGGCGCTGGCGGAGCGCCCCAGGCTGGCCGATGCCGTCATCAACGGCACCATGGATACCCAGCATGTAAAAACCGCCGTCCCGCTGCTGCGCCGGGGCTACGACATGCTTTTGGAAAAGCCCTTCGCCGTCAATGAGGACGAGATGTGGGAGCTGCAGCGCGTCGCCGGCGAGACCGGCCGCAGAGTGATGATCTGCCACGTACTGCGCTACGCGCCGTTCTATGTGGCCGTGAAGGAGCGCCTGCTGGCCGGGGAGATCGGCGATATCATCAACATCCAGGCCACCGAGCACGTCAGCTATCATCACCTGGCGGTGTCTTTTGTGCGCGGCAAATGGGGCAACGAAGAAAAGTGCGGCGCGCCCATGCTGCTGGCCAAATGCTGCCACGACATGGATCTCATCATGTGGCTGAAAAGCGGCGTCGCGCCCCGGCAGGTTGCCAGCTTCGGCAGCGACTTTCAGTTCGACCCGGCCAAGAAGCCCGCAGGCGCGGGCAAGCGGTGCCTGGTGGACTGCGGCATCGAGGAAAACTGCCA
>NZ_JXXK01000044.1 GCF_000949455.1 Ruthenibacterium lactatiformans
AAGCTCCGCGCTCTGCACACAGGCGGCAATGGCCGCACCCGCGCCGCCGATAGCCGCAAAG
This sequence comes from Ruthenibacterium lactatiformans, assembly GCF_000949455.1. Taxonomy (GTDB): domain Bacteria; phylum Bacillota; class Clostridia; order Oscillospirales; family Ruminococcaceae; genus Ruthenibacterium; species Ruthenibacterium lactatiformans. Next base: position 62 of record NZ_JXXK01000044.1, read on the forward strand.
TATACGGCGCCCGTCCGGCGCATGGCCGCCACGACCTCCGGCCCCCGCGCGCCTTTGCCGATCATGCCCGTCTGGCCCATGTCCAGCAGCGTGGGCGCGTAGGCGTCCATACGGTAGCTGGTGGTGGGGCCCACGGAACCGATCACCCCGCCCGGGCGGGCGGGCGTGGGGCCGGCGTAATAAACGACCGCGTCCTCAATGGCAAAGGGCAGAGACTTGCCCTCTGCCGCCAGCGCGCACAGGCGCTTGTGAGCAGCGTCCCGGGCCGTGTAAATGGTTCCCGAAAGCAGCACCGTGTCCCCCGCGCGCAGCTTTGCCGCATCCGCTTTGGAAAGCGGGGCCGTCAGCTTATATTCCATTACAGCACCACCTCCGCGTGACGGGTTACGTGGCAGTTGATGTTCACCGCCACAGGCAGGCCCGCGATGTGCGTGGGGAATGTTTCGATCTGCAGCCCAAGCGCCGTGGTCCGCCCGCCGAAGCCCTGCGGCCCCGTGCCCAGTTCGTTGATCTTTTCCAAAAGCTCCTGTTCCATGGCCGCATAGTACGGGTCCGGATGGCGGCTGCCCAGCGGGCGCAGCAGAGCCCGCTTTGCAAGAAGGGCCACACGGTCGAACGTGCCGCCAATGCCCACGCCCACTACAACGGGCGGACAGGGGTTCGGCCCGGCCCGGCGCACAGCGTCCAGAACAAAATCTTTCACGCCCTGCTCGCCATCGCTGGGACGCAGCATGGCAAGACGGCTCATGTTTTCGCTGCCGAACCCCTTGGGTGCCAGCGTCAGCCGCAGCTTGTCCCCGGGCACAAGACGCACCGTGAGCACAGCGGGCGTGTTGTCCCCCGTGTTGCCCCGGCGGATGGGGTCCGCCACCACGGATTTGCGCAGATATCCCTCGGTATAGCCCTGGCGCACACCTTCGTCCACCGCTTCTTCAAAGGAACCGCCGGTGATATGCACATCCTGGCCGATTTCGGCAAATACACAGGCCATTCCCGTATCCTGGCAGATGGGCAGGCCCGTGGCCCGGGCCGCGTCCAGGTTTTGGCACAGCGTGCCCAGCGTCTGCTTTGCAATGGGCCACGGCTCGCTTTCATACGCGCCGCGCACGGCGGCTTCCACATCGGGCGGGAGCTGGTTGTTGGCCGGCACGCACAGCGCCTTTACGGCGGCGGTGACAGCGCTCGCAGGGATGTCCCTCACAGCCGCGCCACCCCCGATTCCCGCGCGGCCCGCGCGACGGCGTCAGCTACCGCCTGCGCTACACGCGCGTCGAACGCGCCCGGGATGATGTAATCCTCATTGCGTTCTTCGTCGCTGACAAGATCCGCGATGGCGTGGGCTGCGGCCACCTTCATGGCGCTGTTGATGTCCCGCGCGCGCACCGAAAGCGCGCCCTTGAACACACCGGGAAACGCCAGCACGTTGTTGATCTGGTTGGGATAATCGCTGCGGCCCGTGCCCATCACGCGCACGCCCGCCGCCCTGGCCTCCTCGGGTGTGATCTCCGGCACGGGGTTGGCCATGGCGAATACAATGGCATCCCGCGCCATGGTGCGGGCCATCTCCGGCTTCAGCGCGCCGCCCACGGAAACGCCGATGAATACATCCGCGCCCTTTACCGCGTCGGCCAGCGTGCCGCGCATGCCGCTTTTGTTCGTGATGCCGCACAGCATCTCTTTGTGGTCCACGATGCCCACGCCCCGCTCTTTGTACAAAATGCCGTTTTCGTCGCAGGCGATCACGTCCCGCACGCCCGCCGCCAGCAGCATTTTGATGATGGCCGTGCCCGCCGCGCCCGGGCCGTTCACCACCACGCGGATGGCGCCGATCTCCTTTTTCACCACACGCAGCGCGCCCAGCAGCGCCGCCGTCACCACGATGGCCGTGCCGTGCTGGTCGTCGTGGAACACGGGAATGTCCAGCTCCTTTTCCAACGTTTCCTCAATGTAGAAGCAATTGGGCGAGGAGATATCCTCCAGATTCACGCCGCCGAAGGTGGGAGCCAGCAGGCGCACGGCCTCGATGACCTGCTCCGGGTCTTTTGTATCCAGGCAGATGGGGAACGCATCCACACCGCCGAACTCCTTAAACAGGATGGCTTTGCCCTCCATGACGGGCATGGCCGCCGCCGCGCCGATATCGCCCAGCCCCAGCACCGCCGTGCCGTTGGTCACAACAGCCACCAGGTTTCCCTTGGCTGTATAGGTATAGGCCGCCGCCGGGTCTTTGGCGATCTCCCGGCAGGGCTCGGCCACGCCCGGGGTATATGCCGCGGACAGGTCGTCCCGGGTCTTTACGGGCACCTTGGCCGTCACCTCGATCTTGCCCTTGTGCTGTTCGTGCAGCTCCAGCGCCGCTTTGTAATAATCCATATTTCCGCCGCCCTTTCGGTATTGTTCCATGCAGGTTTGATTTATATTATACAGGTTTTCCGCCGTCTTGGCTACGGGCCGGGCCGTTTCATGCCGTAAAAATCGCGCTCCCCATGCGGAAAAGCCGCAAATCCGCAAATTTTTTTGAAAAATCCATACCTTGTACACAGAATTCGTGTATAATAAGGACATTGCGGCATTGCCGCGTTTTAGAATGATTTAGGAGGCCCCCATGAAAAAGACAACGAAATTTATCAGCGCCGCCCTGGCTGCCGCGCTCTGCGCCGGTTTGCTTGCCGGCTGCAATTCCGCATCCAGCTCTTCCGGCAGCACAAGCGCATCCGGTTCCGCCAGCGCGTCTGCTTCCGCCAGCGCGTCTTCCAGCACATCCGCCAGCGCGGAGAGCATCGATTACAGCAAGGGCCTGGCTGAAAACGGCCACATTGACGGCGTCACCGCGCTGGATTACGTAACGCTGCCCGCCGATTACGCCGCCATTCCCCTGGCCGCCGGCACCGCCGACGTGAGCGATGAGGACGTGCAGGCGCAGATCGACAGCATCATGGCCCAGTACGCCAAGCCCGAGCAGATCACCGACCGCGCCATCGAGGACGGAGACCAGGTGAACATCGACTATTCCGGCAGCATTGACGGCGAGAAATTTGACGGCGGCACAGCCAGCAGTCAGAGCGTACAGGCCGGCAGCGCGCAGTTCATCGACGATTTTCTCACGCAGATCATCGGCCATACGCCCGGCGAGACCTTCGACGTGGAGGTCACCTTCCCCGACCCGTATGAAAACAACCCGGATCTTGCCGGCAAGGACGCGGTGTTTGAAGTGACCATCAATTACATCGAGGGCGAGGACGTTACGCCGGAGTTCAACGACGATTTCGTAAAAGAGAACCTGACAGCCAGCTATGGCTGGGAAAGCGCCGATGACGTGCGTGATTCCATCCGCGAGGATCTGCGCCAAAGCCAGATCTTTCAATTTATCTGGAACTATATGATAGAGAACTCCACCGTAAGCGAAGTGCCGCAGGCTGTGCTCGATTTCCAGAGCGGCGCCATGCTGAACCAGTTGAAAAGTCAGGCTTCCATGTACGGAATCGATTCCGCCACGTTCCTGCAGGCGATGGGTGTAGCCAGCGAGGAAGCGTTTCTGGAGCAATACGCGGAAGATATCAAGTCTTCCGCCACTCAGCTTCTCATCATCCAGGCCATTGCCGAGGATGCAAAGCTAAAAGCCGACGACGCGGCGCTCGCCAAATATTTTTCCGACAACATGGGCACCGAAGACTATTCCACTTATGAAGAGCATTTCGGACGCCCGTATGTGTCCATGGTCGTGTTGAGCGAGCTTGCCAACAACTACCTGATGGACAACGCTGTCAACGCGTAACGCGTGCATATCAAAAAGCCGCCCCATAAAAATTCCAATCTTGCAGGACAGCATAGCCTTTGCTATGCTGTCCTGCTTTTTTCTCCTGCTGAACTATCCCGCGCATGAACGCCGCGCGGCAGGCTTTCCCAAAGCTCGGAATAAAGTTTTCCAAAAGCTTTTCTTTCATCTCGATTTTCTTTACCAATGAACGTTTTCCAATATTCTATGCTATACTGTTTACAGTTTAAGCGTTTGAACGAAAGGGAGATGTGCATGGAACCAAATGAAAAAATTTTCACTTTGGCAGAAAACTTCTCCGCCTCGGCAAAGATATTGACGGCCATCGGTGATGAAACAAGGCAACACCTCATTTTAGAAATGATGAAAATGGGGAATTGCATGGGTGTTCGAGTCGGTGATATTACAAAGAAAACAAACCTTTCCCGTCCGGCGGTTTCCCATCACTTGCAAATTATGAAAGACGCCGGAATTGTTAAAGTACGTAAAGAGGGAACAAAAAATTATTATTATTTTGACCCCGAAATGGAGGCCTTTGAACAGCTGGTTTCCACCTTACAGCTTGCCATGAAAATTTCAAAAAAATTGCCGGACAGAAGCTGTGAATAAAGAAACAAAATTGGAGGTAAATTTGCAATGGAAATATTGGAACTTATGAAACAGCGGCATAGCGTCCGTCAATACAAAGATATTGCGATTGGCCCGGAACAGCGAATCGCGCTCAATCACCTGATTGAAGAAATCAACGGCGAAGCGGGATTGCATATTCAGATTTTTTATGACGAGCCGCAATGTTTTGACTCCATGATGGCGCATTACGGCAAATTTTCCGGGGTAAAGAACTATATCGCTCTCGTGGGTAAAAAATCCCCAAAGCTTGAGGAAGCATTGGGATATTATGGAGAAAAAATTGTTTTGAACGTACAGGAACTAGGGCTCAACAGCTGCTGGGTGGCAATGACTCATGGCAAAAGCCAAGCGGATGTTCGCAAGGGAGAAAAGCAAATATGCCTGATCGCGTTTGGTCATGGTGAAACACAAGGCGCGCCACATAAAAACAAACCATTGCAGGCAGTCTGTAATCGTACGGAAAATATGCCTGAATGGTTTTTGAATGGTATGGAAGCCGCACTTCTTGCGCCGACCGCAATGAACCAACAGAAATTTTTCTTTGAATTGTTTTCTGACAGTAAAGTCAATGCGGTTTGCGGTAAGGGCTTTTACACAAAACTGGATTTGGGAATTGTAAAATATCATTTTGAGATAGCTTCTGGCAGAAAACTGCAATCATGAGTCAACAGAACTGCTGCCCAACGGGAAATAAAAACGTTTGTTTTTCCGGCTGTATGCTCATAAGTCAAATAAAAAAGAAAAGCCTAACGGCGGTTTTGAAATATTGAATTTCAAACCGCCGTTTCTGTTTTCCAAAAAAGAATATGCAAGGTATGCTAAAGTTGCTGCCTGAGAGCCGAAAGCGGCAGAAACGGTATTGCAGTATTATTCCGGATATATTAAGCAGCGGTCCGCTTGTCAGGAGCATGTCAACGACGGCATTCAAGGCCGTCCAGGGGTTGTTTGAAAATCAAAAAAGCTGTATTTCCTCCATTTTCAAACAACCCTAATGGGACGACCCTTTTTGCAACACCCTCAATCCGCTGCGCTTGCCGCGGAAGCAGAGCCGCTCTCTGAGGCAGGCGCACTTTCCGGAGCGCTCTCCTTCTCTGCGGGCAGCATGCCGTCCAGCGTCATGCCCAGCACGCCTGAAAGCGCCGTCGCGTTCAGCGTGCTCACGGCGTTGGAATCCGCCAGCCGGGCGTAATAATCTCCGTTCGCATCGACGGCGCCCAGGTACAGCACCGAGGTGACGCTCTCCTGTGCGCCGGAGGCGTCGTCCGTGCGCGTCCACTCCACGGTGAGCGTGGCGGAGGGCTCCGCCAGACCATATGCCGCCAGCGCCTCGTCCGTTGGCTTAAAATCCGCGCTGCTGCTGAAATACAGTGTGGCCGCGCTGCTGATGAATGCCTGCGCGGCGGCCGTATCCGGCGTTTCAGTACGTGCTGTGTCGGATGCCGTATATGTTTTGTTCCCGTCCGCGTCCTCCGATACGTCCACCGTCAGCGTATTGCCGCCTTGCTCCAGTGTGGCGCGCGTTACGCTGTCGGTGCTCTCTACGGGCCAGTTCTCTGTCTGCTGCAGGCCGCGCTCCGTACGCGTAAAAGCTGCGGCAAAGCTCTCGGATACCGTATATACGGGTTCTTCGCCCTCCAGCTTGATATAGTATTCTCCGGTGTGGGTATTCTGCGCCCCCACCAGCACCGTACAGGTCTCGCCCGCATCGGTCGCCACTTCAATGCGGTTGGACGGCTCGTCCAGCCCGTAAGCCACCAGGTCGGCCCCGCTCTGTGTTACCAGGGCGGTGGCATTCAGCGGGGCGAGGTAATTCGCCATGCTCTCGGCGCTTGTCTGGTTCACAGGGAAATCCGCGTCCCGCCGGAGCGTCCAGGTGTCATCCAGGTATTCCAGCGCGATCTCGCCGCCCTCATTTTCGTAACAAATCACGCTGACGGCGCCCGTGGGCGAAAACGCCGCTACACCGGCGGCGGAGGAACTCTCCTCCGCCTGCTCCGCCCCCGTCAACAGCCCATAGCCCAGCCCAAGCGCCGCGGTGAGCGCCGCAGCGCCCAGCAGTACGGCTGTTTTTCTGTTTTTCATCAGCGTTTCCTCCTCATGGCCCAGATCACCACGCCGAGGACGAGCATCGCGCCCGGAATTGCGAACATCAACAGCCCGCTCCACAGGCTGCCCGCGCCGGAGGGTACCGTCAGCGTTTCTGTCGTAAGGGATTTTGCGTGGATTGTGATCCCGCTCTCGCTGCCCGTCAGCCAACTGAAAGCATTCAGCACCAGGTCGCTGTTGGAGCCGGAGACCATCTGGTCCATGGTCTCGTCCAGAAGACCGCTGGTGGAGAGCCACACCACCTTGCCGCCCGTCTTACTGTTCTGCGCCGCAGCCGCCACGTTGAACGTTCCCGTCGGGTCCCCGTCCGCCTGAGCAATGGATTCGACGTTGTAGGCATCTGTTTTGGAATAGGCGCTGGCGGAAGTGGCCAGCAGCGCGTCCACCGAGACATTCTCCGGCATTTCGTCCAGCACCGTGATGGCGTGGGCCAGCGGTGCGAGCACATAGCTGCCGCTGTCCACCAGCGGCTGAGTGACGTCATGGCTCTTGATATTGGGCAGCAGATAATACGGATAGCCGCTCAAAAAGCGGTTCTGGTCATTTTCAATGACGATGCCGTCCCGCGCGTCCATGCCGTATTCCGCCAGCAGCGCCGTCAGGTTGGGCATGGCTTCCGTGCTGTAATCACCGTAGTTCGTCACCAGGAACAGGCTGCCGCCGCCCGCCAGATAGGCGCGCAGGCGCTCGGCCTCCTCGGCGGAAATATCCTTTGTGGGCGCATTCAGCACCACAGCCGCCGCATCCTCAGGCACTGCGTCCGCCGTCAGCAGCGCAAGCGTTTCAAAGCTCATGTTCTGGCGCTCAGCGCCGTCCGTGAGCGTGGCGGAAAGCCCGGCTTCGCCGTGACCGGACAAGGTGTACAGCAGCGGCGCTTCCTCGCTGGCCACATAGGAAAGCGCGCTCGTCAAGGCTCCCTCCCCGTCAAATTCCGTATCATAGGTATAAGTCTGGTAGTTGGGCGTATAGGTGTACAGGTCTCCTGCGTCCACCACACGGTAGCGTTCACCGCACACCGCGATGATACTGCCCACCGCGGCGTCCGCCGCATCATACGCCGCGCCGAAGGTGGGATAAAGCACGGGGTCTTTCTGCACCACCTGGATGTGGGATGAAGCGTCTTTGTACTTGTCCAGCAGCTCGGTGACGGCCGCATCCTCCTGGCCGGTACGGCCCAGGTAGTAGAACGTTACGTCCTGCGTTAAGGCCGCGCACAGGTCCTCTGTCTCCTGTGAAAGGCTGTACAGCTTATTTTCCGTCATATCGTACCGCAGATACTTCGCGGGCAGCGCGCCTACAAAAAGGTTCAGCGCAACCACCAGCGCCAGCATCACGGCACACAGCACGCTCGCATAAGCGCCGTTTTTAAATGCGCGGGAATGCAGCGCGTCCCGCACCGTGCGTCCCTTTCCCTCGGGTCGTTTGTTGTCCTGCATCGTTCGTTCCTCCTTTCTCACGACCAGCGGCGTTTTTCAATTCCCTGGCAGGTGAAGAACACAAAAAGCAGCGCCACGGAAACAAAATACACCAGAGAAGAAATGTCGAACAGGCCGTTGACAAAATTGTCGAACCGGCCGAACAGCGCCAGGCTGTTGAGAAGCTTCGGGAACAAACCTTCCAGCCACGCGGGCTTGAGGAAATACACGGCGGCCAGGCCACCCTCCAGCACACAAAACACGGCGCTGGGCAGCACAAGGCTTTTCGTCATCCAGTGCAGGAACAGCGCCAGCAGAGCGGCCAGCACCGTGAATGCAGCCAGAGAAGCCGCGGCGCTGCTGGAAATCAGCCCCGCGATGCTGGGCATCAGATACAAAACAAAAGCGAGCCGAACGTGCATACAGCGGCGATGATCTGGTTTTCCGTCAGGCTGCTCATGAACAGGCCGATGGCAATGGCCGCCGCGCCCATCAGAAAAAACGCCAGCAGCGCCGCATAGCTGCGCGCCAGCGACACCGAGCCGTAGGCGCGCATTACCAGCGGGCATATCCCCACAATGGCCAGCGGGATGGCGTACACCGTCACCAGTGCCAGATATTTTCCCCACACGATCCCCGCGATGGAGGCGCGGGAGGTAAGCAGAAGCTGGTCCGTTTTCTGGCGGCGTTCCTCAACGATGCTCCGCATGGTAAGCAGCGGCACCACCACGAGAAAGATGAATGTGGTGTTGTAAAGCACCAGGCTGAAATCGGCGTAGCCGGACTGCAGGCAGATGGCCGTAAAGTACAGGCCTACCACTACAACGACAAACGCGCACAGCACCCAGCCGATCATCCCGGTGAAGGCGCTCTTCAGGTCTTTTTTGTACACGGCTTTCATTTGCGCTCCTCCTCCCCATTTTCCGGCTGATGTGCGTGCGCTGTGCTTTCCTCCTCGGACGCAATCTCTTCCGGTGCATCGCCCGCCATTTCCAGCGCTGCCTGTGCGGCGGTCCCGTCTTCATCCTCGTCCGCGCGTCCCGACGTCTCTTCTTCACCGGCCTCCGGCTCGTCCCCGGTCAGCTCCAGGAACACATCCTCCAGGCTTGTTGTTTCGGCGTCCATGCGCAGCACGGCCAGGCCCGCGCCCGCCAGCGCAATGCCCGCCGGTGCGCGCAGATCCGCGCCGCCAGAGCAGACGATGCGGGCCGTGACGGCGTTTTCTTCTTCGCAGGGAACAAATTCGACAGCCTGCGCTCCCTGCTCCAGCAGCGGGGACAGCGCGGCCTGCACCGCCTCCTGCGTTCCCAGCACCGTGATGCGCAGTGCGGCGTGCCCGGCCGCGTGAGCTGTCAGGTTTTCGGGCGTGTCGCAGGCAACCAGCTTTCCGTGGCTCATGATGAGCACCTTGTCGCACACGGCGTTCACCTCGGAAAGGATGTGGCTGGACAGCAACACGGTATGTTCCTGCCCCAGGGAGCGGATGAGCTCGCGGATCTCGATGATCTGCTTTGGGTCCAAGCCGACGGTGGGCTCATCCAGAATGATGACGGGCGGGTCGCCCAGCAGCGCGCAGGCAAGCCCCACGCGCTGGCGGTAGCCCTTGGAAAGGTTGCGGATGAGCCTGTCGGCCACGTCTGCAATATTGGTGCGCTCCATGCACTGCTCCACCGCCGCCTTGCGCTGCTCCCGCGGCAGGCCCTTCAGCTCGGCCGCAAAGGCCAGGTATTCCCGCGGCGTCATATCCGTATACAGCGGCGGCTGCTCGGGCAGATAACCGATCTTGGCGCGGGCCTCTGCAGGGCTGTCGAAAATATCGCAGCCGTCGATCTCGGCAGTGCCGTCCGTGGCGGAAATATAGCCTGTGATGATGTTCATCGTCGTGGATTTGCCTGCGCCGTTCGGCCCAAGCAGGCCGTAGATCTGGCCCTTGTCCACGGTGAAGCTCAGCGCGTCTACCGCCGTATGGGCGCCGTAGCGCTTTGTCAGTTCCTTCACTGTGATCAAACGTCCCGTCTCCTTTACTCACAAGATTAAAAATAATTTTAACGCCGGAATATGAAAAACCGGCGCAATTTTTTTGATAGATTTGTGAAAACGGAGCGGACAGGGCCGGTTTTGTTGTCAGTCCGGCGAAAAAGTGGTAAACTGGAGCCGTCCAGAGCTGTTTTTTTGGGGGTACGCCTATGGAACCTGTTTTGTTTGCCGCTGGCTGTTTTACCGCCGCAGTCGCCCTCGCCGCGGGTATTTATGCTTCCTTTACCGCGCGCGGGAAGAGGCCTGTCCTTTCCAATTCCTATTGGTTCAGCGTTTTAAAGCGGGAAAACGCCAATAAAAAGGCCGAATACCGTTTAGTGACCGTCGTGTTTTCCTGTCTAAGCGCAATTTTTCTGCTGCTCACAGTGGAAATTTTCACCCAATGGCCCTGGACAGCCGCATTGCGCTGGGCCCTGATCGCGTTTGTTCTTATTTACGCGCTTGCCGACGCGTTCCGCACCGTTCTGAAAGGTTCAAAAACTTAGTTGTCCATACGTTAAAAGGGCCGAAGCCGTTTATCACGGCTTCGGCCCTTTTCTTATCGTCCTTCCTGCTGTTCCGCCGCCTCCGGCAGGCGGAACACCCGCGCGCCCAGCAGCGCCGCGTCGCCCTCCTCGTGGGTGATGCACAGCAGCGTGCGCCCGGCCTGCATACGCCGCACATATGCGGCGGCCGCCTGCCGCGCGGCTTCGTCCAGGCCCTTGAACGGTTCGTCCAGCACCACCACGTCCGCCGGAGCCATCAAGGCCCGCAGCAGCGCCACACGCCGCCGCTGCCCGCCGGAAAGCTCGCCGACAGGCTTCTCCACATCCTGCGGGGTCAGGCCCACAGCCGCGAAAGCCTCCGCCATGCGCGGCTCATCCAGCGCCGCACCGCAGGCAAACCGCAGGTTCCCCTGCGCGGAAAGGCGCTCCACCAGCCTGTCCTCCTGAAAGGCGGCTGCAAAGCGTTTTCCCTTTGCACCGCGCACCGCGCCCGCATCGGGCTTTTCCAGCCCCATAACGATGCGCGCCAACGTTGTTTTGCCGAGGCCCGAGCGCCCCATCACACAAACGGCTTCTCCCTGTGCAAACCGCTCCGAAAGGCCGCGCAGCACCTGCGTTTCGCCAAACGCCTTGGACACGTTCACCAGTTCGATGCTCATGTGCCGCTCCTTTCCAGCAAAACGCTTTCCACCCGTGCAAGGCCCCACAAAAACAGCCTTTCAAACGCAAGGCTCAGCAGCACGATCACCACGGTCCATGCCAAAAGCTCGGCCGTGGAAAACAATATCTTTGCATTGTACAGCGCTTCCCCGATGCTGCCGCTGGTGATGCCGATGACCTCCGCCGCCACGCCGCTTTTCCAGCAAAGGCCAAGGCCCACCGTGCAGGCCGAGCGGAAATACGGCAGCGCGGCGGGCACGTAAAGATACCGCACCCGCTTTGCCGGCGGCACGCGGAATACGGCCGCCATTTCCAGCAGCCGGGCGTCCGTTTCACGGATGCCCGCCAGCGTGTTCGTATACACCACGGGCAGCACCATCAAAAAGCTGATGAACACCGCCAGATTGCCCGCGCTGCGCAGCCACATCAGCGCAAGAATGATAAAACTGGCCACGGGGATGGATTTGATGGTGAGCATCAGCGGCCGCAGCAGCACCTCCACCCAGCGCAGCGCGGCGGCCAGCGCCGCCAGCGCAAGGCCCAGCGCCAGCGCCAGCAGGAAGCCGCCGATGATGCGCCCGGCGCTGAACGCCGCCGTCTGCCAGAAATCCGCCGTGGGCAGCAGCGCCAGCAGCGCACCGCACACCTCCAGCGGCGAAACCAAAATCAGCTTTTGCCCGATGCAGACGCTGGCCGCCTGCCAGGCACAAAGCCAGAAGCAGACAGCCAGTGTGTTTGCGATTCGGTTTTTCCGTTTGTTACGCGCCATAATAGAATGCGTCGTCGGGCAGCGTGCCGCCCACGGCCTCGGGGTTCTGGTCGTACAGCACCTTCAGGTAACCGCTCACCTTCGCTTTCATATCCGCGCCGCTGATGAAAGTGATATTGCACTCCGGCAGCGCCTTTTGCGCGATGGGCTCCTTGGGCACGATCTCATAGCCCGCCACCAGCGCGGCAGCCTCGTCCACATTGGCGTTCACGAACTCGGTGCTGGCCTTGTAATCCTCCAAAAACTCGTTAAATGCGGCCTCGTTCTGCTCCACAAACTCTTTGCGTGCTACCACAACGCCTGTCACCAGCGCGGAATCCGGCGAGACCTTGTCCCATTCCTCGGTCATATCCAGCGCCACCTTCAGGCCTTCCATCTGCATCTGGGCAGTGGTCACATAGGGCTGAGGCAGCATGGCAACGGGATAGCCGCTGGACGCCTGCATCGCCGCCAGCACCTCGGTGGCCTCGCTCATGTATTCGATGGTCACGTCCTCGCCCGGGGTAAGGCCATTCTGCGTCAGCACATAGTTGAGCACATACTCCGGCGTGGTCCCCTTGCCCGTGGTGTAAATGGTTTTGCCCGCCAAATCGGCCACGCTGGTGATGTCGTCGCCTGTGGTGACGACATACAGCACGCCCAGTGTGTTGACGGCGGCCACTTCGACGGCGCCCCCGGTCTTGTTGTACAGCACGCCGGCCAGGTTGCACGGCACCAGCGCCACGTCGATATCGCCCTTTATAAGCTGCGGGGCGATCTCATCCGCCGCGCCGTACATGGTCACTTCATAATCGTGGCGGGCCTCGCCCTTGTCGGCTTCGTCCATCAGCTTTACAAGGCCCATGGTCGTGGGCCCTTTCAGGCTGGCGATGCGGAAAGCCGTGCGCTCGGCCGCAGGTGTGCCTGTGCTCTCGGGCGCGGCGCTGCCTGCGGCGGCAGAGGACGAAACAGCGGGCGCACCGGAGACGGACGCCGCAGAAGAAGCGGGCGCACCGCTGCAGCCGGCCAAAAGGCCCAGCGCAACTGCCAGCGCCAGTGCGGCAGAAAGCATTTTTTTCATGTTTTTCATAACTCCTTTTCCCTTGCCGGATCTGCCCGGCCATTCCCGCGCGCACAAATTCATACAGCGCGCTTGCGGTCTGTGCCCTATTCTACTATAATAGAGCAAGGAATACTGTTGCAGCAGCAACAAAAGGTGAAAAAGATGGAAGAAAATTTAACGATCTTACGGCGCTGCAGTCTGTTTGCCGGCCTTTCGGACACGCAGACAGCCGCTTTGCTGCAAAGCCTGCATCCGGTGCGCCGCAGCTTTTCAAAGGGCGAGGTGCTGCTGCTGGCCGGGTACGAGACGCAGGAGCTGGGCGTGGTGCTCTGCGGACAGATCGAGGCGGAAAAACAGACGGCGGACGGCGTGACGCTTACGCTGACGCGCATGGGGCCGGGCGGCATCTTCGCGGACATTCTGGCGGGCAGCCGGGGAGCAAAAAGCCCGGTGACCGTGACGGCCGCAACGGACGTGACGGTACTGCTCATCCCCTACAAAAGCCTGCTGCGGCCGGGCGTTCCGCTGGACGCCGCCCACGCGGCAGTGCTGCAAAACCTCGTGGCGGCCATGGCGGACAAATACTTCGCGCTGGACCGGCGGGTGGAGCTTCTGATGCTGCATTCGCTGCGGGAAAAGGTGCTGCACTATCTGCGCACCGAGGCTCTGCCCGCGCCGGGCGGCGCTGTGCGCACGCCGTACACCCGCGCCGGGCTGGCGGCATATCTGGGCTGCGAGCGCAGCGCTCTGTGCCGGGAGCTTTCGCGCATGCGGCGGGACGGAATATTACAAATCGACGGGCGCGTGTTTCGGCTTCTGCCGGGCGTTCCGCCCCGTCAAAACGGCAGGCCCGTGCGGGCAGACAGGGAGGAAAACGATGGAATGTAAACATTCAAGCGGTGTGACACAGCGTCTTGCGCGTATCGCGGGGCAGGTAAACGGCATCCGCGACATGGTGGAGGAGGGCCGCCCCTGCGACGACCTGCTGGTACAGCTCTCCAGTGCGTCCAGCGCGCTGACGCAGGTGGCGCGGCTCATCATGGCGGAGCATCTGGAGCACTGTGTGCTGGCGGGCTTTGAAACGGGCGACCGGGAAACCACTGTGGAAAATCTGAAAAAAGCGCTGGAGCAATTTTCAAAAATGAAATAGCAAAAGGGCGGGGAACTCCCCGCCCTTTTTGTGTTCCGCCGTCAGGTACGCTCTGCCTCCTGGCGTGCGATGGCTTTCTCCAGCCGCTCGCACCAGGCGGCATGCTCCTCCTCGCGGGCCGCATCCGGCTGCGCGGGTAACTGCTTTTCGCATTCCTCCAGCTGCAGGCGCAGGCCGTCGGCCTTATCCGTGAAATACCGGATGGCTGTGATCGTCCCGGCCTCATCCCGAACATACATGCGTGGATACCAGTTCCACGTCTCGCCAAAGTCTTCGGAAACAAGCGACACATTCTCCAGCGTGATTCCATTCAGCGGCGTAAAGCAGCGAATCTCCGTTGTCGTCCCCTGCATGAAAATGCAGCAGCCAAGATACCCGCCATAGGGCGCATCGTGCAGCGCGGCGCGAAAGTCCAGCCGCTGCCACGTTTGGCCGCCGTCCACCGTGCGCAGCACGTTGGGCTGCGGAGTAAACCGCTCGCCCATTTCATACCCGGCGGTGATATATCCCACAGAAGCGTTCACAAAACGCGCCCGCCTGACGTGGGTATTCTCCGGCAGAGGAACGGGCCACCCCTGCACCGCCCCCCGCTCCAACGGCTTGTCGGGCGCGCCCTCGCAGCGCCAGAGCCAGAGCTTTGCTGTTTGGCTTTCACCCGTTCCGGCATATACGCCCGTGATCAGATAGAACAGGTCGTCCCGAACGACCTCCATGCAGTATATGTTTTCAATCGGTGTGTTCTGCCCTTCACCCACCAGGTCCAGCGGTTGAGCCGTCCACTGTGCGCCGCCGTCGCGGGAGGTGTACAGCGTCACGCGGCCGGGGTGCTCCTCATCCGCATCACACGCTGCGGTAAACCACGCATCTTCCCGGGGCCAGTAACTGCCGCCGTACAGGATATTGCGTTTTCCCTCCCACCGGGGCGCGGGCGCGTACACCTCACTGCCGTCGGCGCTGTTGTAAGCCATCACGCATTCGCCGTCCCGCCCCGGATAAACCGATGCGCCGTAAACCAGCCAGTGCTCCTTCACGTTTTCCATGGACCCGGCCTGCGCGGGCAGCGCCGCGGCCTTGGGCTCGCTTTCCGCGGATTTAACGGAAACCGGCGGCTGTTCGGCACTGCATGCCACAAAGCTGCCTGCCAGCGCAGCCAGGCAGAGGATGCAGGCCAGTGCCGCGCGGCCCGCGCGCTTTCCCGTCTTGCTGAAAATGGCCGAAAAGCGGCGCAGCATCATTTTTTTACCGGGCGCAAAGCAGGTGGTGAACGGCGCGGGCCTGCCGGCTCCCGCCTTCAAAGCGGCCAGCAGAGCTTCACCATAAGCCGCCCGGACAGGTGCTCCCAGCTTTGTTCCGTGTAGCACGGCTTCATCACAGGCGAATTCCAGGTCCTTTTCGCACCGGCGCGCCAGCAGCCATACCGCCGGGTTATACCAATGTACGGCGCACGCAGACAGCAGCACCGCTTTGCAGACGATATGTCCGCGCTTTATGTGCGTCAATTCATGGCGAAGCATCCATTCCAAAAGCAGGCTTTCACACAGGGCCTCCGGGACCAGCACCACCGGACGCAGCACGCCCACAGCCATGGGGCACGGCACGACGGCATTGGCATATATCCCCGGTGCGCGGCGCATACGCACCGCCCGGCAGGCCGCGGCGTGAGCCTTTTGCGCCGCAGAGCTTTCCATCGGCCGGTTCCAATGGAACGTGCGGGCGCGCCATACCGCATAATGCGCAAGGTGCCACAGCGCACATACGCCCACGCCCGCCAGCCACACAAAGCCGGCCAGCCGCGCCGGCGCAGGAAGAAGGGTCTCTCCGGAGCGGAGGACGGGAGTTTTGCGCGATGCTCCGGAAGCCTCCGTCCGCCCTTCCTCCTGTGCAGACGGCACGCCGGCATCCGGTTCCCGCGGCGCCGCCTGTGCTGTTCCAAAGGCTTCCTTTATTTCCGGTTCCGTATTTCTGTCGGATGCCTGCGGTACGGACGCTACGCTTTCCCCCGTCCCCGCAGCCTGGCCCGGGGGCGCGCCGGCTGCCTGTGTTTCCCCTGCCCGCGCCGTATCCGGCAGCGAGGCGGGCAGCTCCAGCAGCAGTGGCTGAGGCGCGGGCGCAGGCAGCGGCGCCGCAAACGGAACCAGCAGGCGTACAGCCAGCGCCAGCCATACAATGCACCGAAACCGCGCGGCATACCGCTTTTCCCAAAAAGGAGCCAGAGCCAGAAGTGCCAGCGCCGCTGCGCCCGTGGCAAGCCCCACGCCCGCGTATGCGAACAAAAGCCGTTCCATCACACGTCACCCCGCTTTGCCTTTTCCAGGTAATCCTCCAGTTCCGCGATGTCGTTGGGCGTCAGCGCGTCTGCGTCGTGCAGGGCCGCGATAAAATTGCGCGGCCTGCCGCCATACAGCGTCCCCAGCAGTGTCCGGCTCTCGGCGGCAAGGTATGCATCCTGCGTTACCAGCGCCCGGTACAGGTAACCCCTTCCCTGTTTTTCGCGGGCAATGAAGCCCTTTCCCTCCAGCCGGGCCAACAGAGCCACCACCGTTGTGGCCGCCCATTCCCTATGCGTCAGCGCCGCGTCCAGCTCCGGCCGCGTGAGCGGCGCGTCCGCGCGCCAAAGCGCCTGCATCACCGCCAGCTCGGAATCCGGCAGACGGCGCAGCTTTTCTTTCATTTTTTCGCCCCCTTCAGCATGCGGCAGATAACGCCGCTTTTACTACATTTGTAGAAGACAATTTTATACTACACTTGTAGCAGATAAAAGTCAAGCCCTGCCCACAAAAAAGCGGCGGAAGCACGCAGATGCTTCCGCCGCATATGTCATTGAGCCTGTACTTTACGCCCGCGGCTGTAAACCGTCATGTCCACTCCCGCGTCCCGCACAAGAATGTCCGGTGGCATTGCGGCAAAGCGCCATACCACATAAAAGTCTCCGGCCGCGCCCGCGATGTTGCCGATCTGGATCAAATAGACCGTCCAAAACCACGGCGCGGGCACAAGCATGCACAGCGCCAGCAGCACCACGCCCCAAACGGCCACCGGCGCGAGCGCGATGATAAAATAGCGCTTCTTTGTAAAATAAGCTTCGCTGCCCGCATACGCGTACAGCCCGGTGAAGCCGTAGCGCACGGGCGCGCCGCTGAAATATTTCATACAGACGCCATGCACCAGTTCGTGCAGGACAACATATGCCGCATACCCGGCCGTCAGCATACCCAGGCGCAGAAAATAAAAGCCGAAGCCATCGTCCATACTGAACAGCGTGCGCAGCAGCACGATCCGGTTGCCCAAAAAGACCAACGGCAGCGCGATGAGCAGCGCCAGCCCGTTGATCAGCAGCGCCAGCCGCTTGTCCTTTTGCAGGTCGATGCTGCACAGCCCCGCATAGCCGTCGGGCAGCGTCAATGTTCCTCGCATGTTGCTCCTCTCTTTCCGCGCGGCGCCTCAGCCGCCGCCCTTGCAGGCATACAGCGCGTCCTCCGTCAGTACAAAATCCGCACGCACGTCGTGGCATTCCCGGGGCAACACAGGCTCCAGCAGCGCCGCGCGGCACAGGGCGATCTTCACTGCGTTGCATGCCAACGGCAGAAAGCGGTCGTAATACCCGCCGCCATAACCCAGGCGCGTTCCATCCGGCGCGGCGGCAAGGCAGGGCAGCACGCACAGCGCCAATCGCTGCGGAGGCACCTCCGGCGCACCGGCAGGCGGCTCCGGAATGCCGTAAGGCCCCGCCGGCGCAAGCTCCTCCAGGCTCCGCACGGCCCGCGCCTGCATCATGCCCGGCCCCATGCACAGCGGTACGGCCAGCGTTTTGCCCGCCTCCAGCGCGGCGCGCAGAAGGGGCCGCGTGTCGATCTCGCCCCTGCGGCCCACATAACAGAACACGGAATCCGCCGCGGCCCAGGCGGGATGGGCCGTCAGCCGCCGGACGATGCCCTCGCCCGCCGCCTTATCATAAGCGGCGTCCAGCGCGGCGATGCGCGCTTTCATCACGCGGCGCAGCGCCGCCTTGGCGCTATCCACGGGCCGGGACGCCCGGCACAGGGTCGTCCTTGGGCAGAGCGTCGCTCTCGGAAAAATCCTCCCGGTCCAGCGTCAGATTTGGGTTATAGAACGGGTCGCGCAGCAGCCTTTCGCCGTAGCGCCGCTTCATGCGGCGGCGCTCGCCCTCAAAGCGTTCCCTGGCCGGGCCTTTCGTGTCAAGGCCCCGGCTCTTGCTCTCATAGTGGTACAGCTCGGCGTAAGGCGTGAACAATACCCGATAGCCCAGCGCCCGCACGCGCAGGCAGAAATCCACGTCGTTGAACGCCACCGCAAAGCCCTCGTCCAAACCGCCCGCTTCATCGTACACCGCGGCCTTCACCAGCAGGCACGCGGCCGTAACGGCAGAAAGATCCTGCACCGTAGCCGCGCGGAACATATAGCCGCTTCCGCCGCGCTTTGCGTATTTGTGGCTGTGGCCCGCATAGCCGCCCAGCCCTACGATCACGCCCGCATGCTGGATGGTATCGTCCGGATAATACAGCTTCGCGCCCACGATGCCCACGCCCGGCTGCGCGCACAGGGCCAGCATCTCGCCCAGCCATGTGCCGTTGATGACTTCCACGTCATTGTTGAGCAGCAGCAGATATTCGCCCCGGGCGGCCTTACGGCCGAAATTGTTGATGGCACTGAAATTGAAACCGCCCTCGTACGTCACGACGCGACAGTTGGGATGCTGCTTTTGCAGCTCCCGATAATAGTCAAAGGTGGCGGGCTCCACGGAATTGTTCTCGACGACAAGGACCTCATAGTTGGGATACGCCGTTTTGGTGAAGATGGACGTCAGCGCCTTGCGCAGATCGTCCGCGTGGTCCTTGTTCGGGATGAGGATGGAGACAAGCGGATTTCCCTCGACGGCATACTCCACCTTGTAGGTGCTTGGAAACAAGCCGTCCGCCACCGCGCCCTTTGCGCCCGTGCGCGCCAGATGCCCCGCAACGGCGCGTTTGGCCGCCGCAGCCACATAGGGCTTCGCCCCTGTGCCGCCGGAGGTGGAGCCCTCGTGCACACGCCAGTAATACAGCACCTTGGGAACATGCACAGGCACGGCCCGCTCGCTCAGCTTCAGGAACAGGTCATGGTCCTGGCTGCCGTCACAGGCAGGGTCCAGCCCTCCCACAGCGTCGAACAGAGCCTTTTGGAACACGGAAAAATGGCAGATGTAATTGCAGCAGTTGAGGTAATCCGGCGCAAAATCCGGTTTGAAGTGGCCTGCCGTGGGCCGGCGCATGTCCGAAGTGAACAACGCCTCGTCGCTGTACAGAAACGCCGCGCCCGTCTCGTGGGCGGCCTTCATCATCTCGTATACCGCATGAGGCGCCAGCACGTCGTCGTGGTCGGCAAGGCCCAGGTACTCCCCGGCGGCCAGCGCGGCGGCGGCGTTGGTGTTGGCCGAGATGCCTTTGTTTTCCACCTTCGTATATACGATACGCGCATCCCGGGCCTGATAGGCGCGCACCGTTTGCGCCACGTCACCGTGGGCCGCGTCGCTGGCGTCGGCCAGGCAGAGCTGCCAATTCGGGCAGGTCTGGCCCAACACGCTGTCCAGCAGCTGGCGCAGGTATTTCTGCGGCGTATTGTACAAAGGTACGCAGATGCTCACCGCAGGCCAGCCCAGCGCGCCGTAATCCAGCGCGCGCTGGGCCGCCAGCGTTTCCTTTTGGGGCAGAAAACGCCCTTTTTTGCTGCCGAAGCGCCGCTTCAAAAATGCCGCCGAACGCTTGAGCGTGGGGCCGAAGCCATCCGTGCGCACCGTCTGGGCAAAGAAGCCCGCCAGCTCCCGCATGCGCTTGATTTTCAAATTCATGGATAATCTCCTTTTTAACAATGGCCAGCCTTGCCTTTTATGCGCCGCCGTGAAGCGCTTTGCGCGGCCGTTCAAACAGCGCTGCGGGCCAAAGGCCGTCCCTTTATGGACTATGAACGCGCCCCGAACCGGCGCGGCACAAAGACGCACGCGGCCCGGTTCCCGCATCCGCCGCTGCGCAGGCAATGCCGCAAGCGGGGCCCTGCAGCTCTTTCAGGTCGCGTATTTTGTATAATTTTCTTCATTTATACCCATAGTTTTCATATAGGAGCGTAAAATGCGGATTATAATACGGGTCGCCCTGCTGCATCAGTCCAGCGTATCTGGCACAAAAGCGCGCTTTTTCCCTTTCGTACCGGGCCTGCTTCTCGCCGCCCGCGCGGGTATCGTCGCCCCGGCTCTTGCTCTCATGGTGCACCGCCGCCGCAAAGGGCGTCATTACGTTCAGCAGCCCGCTCTGCCACAGCCGCAGGCAAAAGTCCACGTCATTGTACGCTACGGCGAAATTTTCTTCGTCCAGCCCGCCGAAGCGGTCGTAAAGCTCTTTTTTCACCATCAGGCACGCGCCCGTCACCGCGCACATATTCTGCGTGGTCGCAAGGCGGTACATATCGCCGCCGCTGTCCCGCGGGTGGCCCTTATGGCTGTGTCCGGCGCTGCCGCCCAAACCGATGAATACGCCCGCGTGCTGGATGGTTCCGTCGGGGTAAAAAAGCTTCGCGCCCACGGCTCCCACGTCCGGCCGCTGGGAATAAGACAGCAGCTCCCGCACGAAGCCGGGCGTTTCCACCTGGATGTCGTTATTCAGCAGCAGCAGGTGTTCGCCCGTGGCATGCCGCGCGCCGAAATTGTTGATGGCGCTGAAATTGAAGCCGCCTTTGTAGGTGAGCACGCGGCAGTTCGGGTACTGCTGCTGTGCCCGCCCGTAACAGGCGAACGTTTCGGCCTGTGTGGAATTGTTTTCCAGCACCAGCACCTCCAGATCGTCCCAGCCGGCGTTCCGGTACAGGCTTTCCAGACAGCGGGCCAGGTCCTCCGAATGGTCCTTGTTGGGGATAAGCACCGTCACGCGGCCGGGCCGCGTGACGTCATACCGGGTGTGGTATGCGCCGGGGCTGCCGGGAACGGGTTCCACGCGGCCGGGCATGCCCAGGCGCAGAAGCTGGGCCTCCACCGCCGCCGCGCCCGCCGCCAGCGCATAAGGCTTTGCCTGCATGCCGCTGGCGGTGGAGCCGCCGTGCCCGCGCCACCAATACAGCACTTTGGGAACGTGCGCCACCTTTTGGGCGCGCTCCGTCAAGCGCAGGATCAGGTCGAAATCCTGCGCGCCGTCAAATTCCGCGCGTTCGCCGCCGCCCGCCGCCGCCAGCAGCGCACGGCTGAATACGGCCAGATGCGTGATGTAATTGCAGCCGCGCAGCGTGTCGGGGGAAAAGTCCGGCTTGAAATGGTATTCGCCCAGCTTTTTCAGCGTGGAATCCAGCACGATCTCATCCGAATAAACAAAGTCCGCCCCCTGCTCGTTGACGGCTTTCACCGCCTCGTACAGCGCATTGGGGGTGAGCACGTCGTCGTGGTCCAGCAAAGCGATATACTCTCCCTGTGCCGCCGCAAGGGCCGCGTTGGTGTTTTCGGCAATGCCGCCGTTTTTGGCAAGGCGGATATAATGCACGCGCGCGTCCCGCACGGCACGCACAGCCTTTTCCACCTCACCGTGGGCCGCGTCGGATGCGTCCGTCAGCACCAGCTCCAGGCCGGCGTAGGTCTGGCCCAGCACGCTCCGCATCATTTCGCGCAAAAATTTGGGCGGCGTATTGTACAACGGCACCACCACCGACACAAGCGGCATGCGGGCAAAGCGCGCCGCGCGCTGGGCCTTAAGCTCCCGGCGCAGCGGGATGTCGGCGCGGAAACGCCACACCTCGCCCTTTGTCATCAGGCTGATGCGGAACGACGCCTCGCGCCACAGCGCCTCGGCGCCGCGCTCCCGCAGGCAGGCGGCGGCGCGGCGGGCAAGGCTTGCAAAATGAGCCGGGCGCGCCGTGCGGCGCAGAGCTTTTGCAAAGGAATCGTGCTCCGCCGGGTTTTTGGGGGTATTTTCTTCTGGCATACGGCTTATCCCTTTCCGGTTTCATCGAAGACAGACCGCACAATTTACACCCTGAGCTTCAGGCACTGTGCCGCCATGGCTCTCCGCCATGTTTCGCAAAAATCTCATTGCGCTGTCGGCGTCGGAATTGTGCGGTACCGTCTTATGACGCGGCGCGGCCCGGGCGGATGCGCCGGCCCCGCGGCCCGCGCCGGCCGCCGAGAGCCGCGCCGGTGATGTGCGCCTTTACGGCGCCTCAATGATCCTCTTGTTGCTGTTCGCGTTC
>NZ_JXXK01000045.1 GCF_000949455.1 Ruthenibacterium lactatiformans
GCCGCGGCTGAATCTCTGTGTGTCGGCGCGCCGGCCGCGTTTTTTAACAACGGGAAGCGCGCTGAGCCGGCCGCCGCGGCTGAATCTCTGTGTGTCGGCGCGTTGGCCGCGTTTTTTTAACAACGGGAAGCCTGCTTTACGGGCCTCCGCAGCTAAATTCTTTTAACAGCGGAAAACGCATTGAGCCAGCCGCCGCAGCTGAATCTCTGTGCGTCGGCGCGCCGGCCATGTTTTTAACAATGGGAAACCCGATTTACGGGCCGCTGCGGCTGAATTTTTTCAACAACGGAAAACCATTGAGCCAGCCGCCGCGGCTGAATCTCTGTGCGTCGGCGCGCCAGCCGCGTTTTTAACAATGGGAAACCCGATTTACAGGCCGCTGCGGCTGAATTTTTTCAACAACGGAAAACCATTGAGCCAGCCGCCGCGGCTGAATCTCTGTGCGTCGGCGCGCCGGCCATGTTTTTAACAATGGGAAACCTGCTTTGTCCCGGACTGCAGCCCTCGCAAATATTTTCGGGCCCGTTCGTCTGAGAAGCGGATTTTGTGATACAATAATAGCAAAGTCTGCAATACCAGTATACCATATTTTCAGGCTCACGCTTTGCGCGCCGCCCGTGTTCACTAAAAAAAGCTGACGCCCGCGCCGCGGCCCGCATGCCCCGCCCGCGGCTCGTGTGCACCGGGCGGTCCTATGGTCCCGTACTCCCGGCTCCGCCGCTGTAAAAAAGGAAGTGTTCTTATGCCTGCTGTCATCACGAATGAAATGGTGTTCGCCGCTTTGCCGCCGCGTCCCCCGGAAAGCCACAAGGGCGCGTACGGCCGTGTGCTGGCTGTCTGCGGCTGCCCGGCCTACCGCGGCGCCGCCGCCCTTTCCGTGCTGGGCGCACTGCGCGCCGGCGCGGGTGTCGTTACGCTGGCCGCGGGAGAATCCGTCATCCAAAGCATTGCCGCGCGCGTTCTGGAGGCCACATTCCTGCCGCTGCCGGATGAAAGCGCGCTCGCCTCCATGGCCGAAACCGCCACCGTATGCCTGGCGGGCTGCGGGCGTGAAGCCGATGAAACCACCGCGCGGGAAATGAAGCTTCTGCTGGAACGCACCCGCGGCACAGTGGTGCTGGACGCCGGCGGCCTGTGCAGCCTTGCCGCCGAAAAGCAGGCCATGCGCCCCGCGGCCGGGCGGCTCATCGTCACGCCGCATCCGGGCGAAATGGCGCGCCTTGCCCACACCTCCGTGCAGCAGGTGCTGGCAGCGCCTGCCGAAACGGCGCTGGCCATGGCCAAACAGCTGGACGCCGTGGTGGTGCTGAAGGGCCACCGCACACTGACGGCCACGCCGGCCGGGCGGCTGTACGAAAACCGTACCGGAAACGCGGGCCTGGCCCGCGGCGGCAGCGGCGATGTGCTGGCCGGGATGATTGCCGGGCTGGCCGCGCAGGGCCTGGCCCCGGCGCAGGCAGCCGTGTGCGGCGTTTATCTGCACGGCCTCGCGGCCGACCGGTGCGCGGCGCGCCTGTCCCAGCAGGGCATGCTGCCGGAGGATATTCTGGTAGACCTTTGCGCGCTGTATCTTGAAAACGGGCGTTGAGCATGCTATACTTTTGTCATGTGCAATACGGCACATTCCACCCATACACAACAGAAATGAGGGATTGATCCATGAATGAGCAACAGGGCCTTGACCCTATGTTCCAGGAAAATGGCAGCCAGTGGATGGAGGGCGGTCTCGCCTCCGAGCCTCTGAACGTATATACCGCCAAGACCTTTGGCTGGATGTTCCTGGGTTTGCTGGTCACGTTCGGTACCGCTATCGCGTTTTCTGCGGGCGGCGGCCTGTATTACCTGCTGACGATGGGCATGCCTGCGGTATTCGCGCTTGCCATTGCCGAGATCGTCGTGGTGATGGTGCTTTCCGCCCGTCTGCATAAGCTGAGCATCGGCGCGGCCCGCGGCCTGTTCTTCGCCTACGCGGTGCTCAACGGCATCACGTTTTCCGCGGTCTTTTTCGCTTACGACGTTCAGATCCTGCTCACCGTGTTCGCGCTGACCTCGCTGTATTTCGGCGTGCTGGCGGCCTACGGCTGGTTCACCAAGCGCGACCTTTCCGGCCTGCGTCCTATCCTGACGGCCGGGCTGATCTTCCTTTTGGTATTCTGGCTCATCTCCATGTTCCTGCCGCTCTCCGGGTTCGACCGCATCATCTGCTTTGTCGGCCTGGCCGTGTTCATGGGCCTGACGGCATATGATACGCAGAAGATCAAACAGCTGCACGCAGCGTTCGAAGGCGATTACGAAATGTCGAAGAAAGCGTCCATCTTCGCGGCGCTCCAGCTTTATCTGGACTTCATCAACATCTTCCTGTATATCCTGCGCCTGCTGGGCCGCCGCAGCAGCAGCAACTGATTTTTGATTGCTCCGCAATAAAAAACCCATCTCAATAACAACGGAAAGCTTGCCTGACCGGCAAACACACAGAGATTCGGCTGTGTGTTTCGGTCAGGCAAGCTTTTTCTATGCCAAAAACACCACTGTTCACTCCTGCTTACAGGGATTCAGCCGCAGCGGTGTCCCCAGCAAGCTTCCCACTGTTAAAAGCGCCGCACGGCATGCCTGCTTACAGAGATTCAGCCGCAATGGTCTCCCCAGCAAGCTTCCCATTGTTAAAAGCGCCGCACGGCATGCCTGCTTACAGAGATTCAGCCGCAATGGTCTCCCCAGCAAGCTTCCCATTGTTAAAAGCGCCGCACGGCATGCCTGCTTACAGAGATTCAGCCGCAATGGTCTCCCCAGCAAGCTTCCCATTGTTAAAAGCGCCGCACGGCATGCCTGCTTACAGGGATTCAGCCGCAGCGGTGTCCCCAGCAAGCTTCCCATTGCTAAAAAATGCGGCGGCGGCGAGGTCCGCTTCGTCCGGATGAGACAGCGCGCGGTCGAAATTTTCCAGCATGCGTTTTGCGTTGGCGTTTTCCGGGTCCTGCTCCAATTGCGCGGCAAAGCGGGCGCGCACGCTGCCGGGCATCCGGCCCTGACACATCCAGCCGCCCAGATATACGGCGTCCGAAGGCAGCAGCTTTTTCACATTCTCCAGCAGCATATTGAAATAGTCCGGGTCCCCGCCGAACCCCGCCGTACCGAACAGCGCCACCTTTTTGCCGCCGCACAAAGGCAAAAACCCGGCCATGTCCTGTGCGCATGTGCCCTTGTCTGTCCAGAATCCGGCGAATATCACGTCCGCGTCAAGAGCCTCCGGCGCGGGCGCGCCGCGGTAAACGCAGCCCTCCGGCGGCAGCGCGGCGGCAATGGCGTCCGCCACGGCCTGGGTATTGCCCGTTTTACTGCTTGTCACGATGGAATATGTCATAAAAATCAAACCGTCCTTTCCTGGTGCGTCCCTGTGCGGGCACATCCGCGGCCGCGCCGCGGCCGGCCGCCTCTTCTGCTTCGCCGCCCGTCCCACAGGCGGCTGCTTTTATTATGTACCCCTTCCCCGCGTTTTGCAATCGTCTTCCGCTGTTTTTTCGTTGACAAATGTCACGGAATATGATACCGTAAAATCAACGACAATTGTCAACGAAAAAGGAGGGACCGGACAATGCCGAAAAAACCGCTTGAAAGACTGCCGGAGGCTGAGCTGGACGTGATGCTCGCGCTGTGGACACACACGCAGCCCGTGCGCACCGCACGCCTGCTGGAGGACCTTGCGGATAAGGCGTGGTCGCTTTCCACGCTCAAGGTCCTGCTGGGCCGCCTGGCGGACAAAAGCTTCGTGGAAGTAACGCGCGAGGGCCGCTTCACGCTGTACCGCGCACGGGTGCGGGAGGAAGACTACCGCCGCATGGAGACAAACGGCCTGCTGCGGCGCTACTACAAAAACTCCGTGGCGGGTATGGTCGCCGCGCTGGTGCAGGACGAAGCGCTTACCGGCAGCGAATTGGCAGAGCTGAAAGAACTGCTGCGAAAGGCGGGCGAGCCCGGTGCTGAATGACCTGTTTTACGCTGTGCTGGGCATGCTGCCCTGGACATGCGCGCTCATCGCGGCGCTGCTGGTACTGCGGCATTTTGCGCGTGCCACGCTGTCCGCACGGTTCTTCCGGCTGGCCTGGCTGATCCTTGCCGTCCGCCTTGCGCTGCCTGTCAGCTTCGCGGTGCCGGTGCAGGACAGGCCCGCGCCGTTGTCCATCCCGCTCCCCACGGCCGCCGTCCGGCAAGCGGCGCTCCCCGCCGCCCCGGCAGAAAGCGGCGGCGCACAGCAGGCGGCGGCCTCCGGGCCCGGTAAGGCTGTGCCCGTTCCTTCGGCCCCCGCCCCGGCGGGGCCGCTCCGCTCCCGGCCCGGGCTTGCCGGGGCCGTCTGGCTGGTCGGCGCGGCGCTGTGCCTGGCCGCGCGCCTGGCTGCCTATGGGACGTCCATGCGCCGTCTGCGCCGTGGGCGGGTGCCGCTTGCGGACGAAACGCTTGCGGACGCCTGCCGCGCCGCCTTCGGCCGGAGCATGCGCGTCTACGCCGTGGCCGGGCTGGATACGCCCATGCTGGCGGGCCTTTTGCGTCCGGCGGTCTATCTGCCGGAGGGCGCGGGCCTGCGCGCGGACACGCTGCCCTATGTGCTGGCCCATGAAGCGCGCCACCGGAGCGCCGGGCATATCCCCTTCCAGTTCGTGCTGGCGGCCGCCTGTGCCCTGCACTGGTTCGACCCGCTGGTGTGGTGCATGGCCCGCGCCGCGCGGCAGGATATGGAGCTTGCCTGCGACGAAGCCGTGCTGGCAGGCCGTGACATGGCTTACCGCAGAGCCTACGGCGCGGCGGTGCTGGACGTGCTGGCGTCCGCGCGCAGGCGGCGCATATCCGCGCTCACCACCGGCTTTGCCTCCGGCGCAGGAGAAACCAGACGCCGCTTTGCAGAAATGCTCAGCCTGCGAAAAAAGCAGCGCGGCACGCCGCTTTTGTGCCTTCTGCTGGCCCTTGTGGTGCTGGCCAGCACGCTCGTTGCCTGCGCCGCCCCGGCCCGGTCGGATACCGCCGCGCCTGTTTACAAGGGCGGCACGCCCCAGCCCACGTCCGGAGAAGCACCGGAGGAACGGCTGGAACGCCTGCGCGAAGAATTACAGACGCTCCAGGCGGAAATCGGCCGCCTCGAAGCGCTTGCCGCGCAGGATAGCTCCTTAGAGGAAATACAGCGGCAATATCTGCAGGCGCAGCAGGAGTGGGCAAAATGGTCCGCCGCCGTGCCTGAAGGCGCGCCGTCCGGCGGCGCGGCCCAATTCGCCTGGCCCCTGCCGGGTTACACAACGCTTTCCTCTGATTTCGGTACGGCGCGCAGGGTATACGGCGCAAAGGACGTACACACCGGCATGGATATCCCCGCCCCGGCGGGTACGCCCGTCTACGCCGCGGCCGACGGAGCAGCCAGCCTCAACAACCACTGGGTGATGGGCATTTCCGTCAAGCTGGATCACGGCGGCAGCCTGACGACGCTGTACGGTCATCTGTCCGCGTGCGCGGTGAAGGATGGCGACCTCGTGGAAAAAGGCCAGCTCATCGGTTATGTGGGCAGCACAGGCAACAGTACCGGAAACCATCTGCATTTTGAAGTGGACCTGAACGGCGACCCCGTTTCGGCGTGGCCTTACCTCAATGCCGAATAGGAGGTTTTCCGCGAATGTACAAAAAAGGAATGCGGCGCGCCGCCGCTCTGCTGGCCGTTTGCTGGCTGGGGCTGCTGTTCCGGGCGGCGGCTGAAACGCCCGCCGAAAAGCTGGAGCGGCTGCGTGCCGAGCAGCAGGCCATCGAGCAGCAGATCGAGCAAAACCGGACCGACGCCGCCCGCGCCGGAGACCTTGTGAACCTGTATACGGCCAAGGAGCAGAACGTCAAAGCCCAGATCGCGGTGCTTCAATTGAAAATACAGGAATGTGAAGCACAGCTTGCCGGCACGCAGGCCCAGGTGGCAGCCAAACTGCTGGAGGTGGACCGAAGCACCCAAAGCTTTGAGGCGCGCATGAAGGGCATGTACGAAATGAGCCGTCAATCCGGCCTTGCCGTTCTGCTGGGCGCGGACAGTCTCTCTGAGATGCTCACATTCGGAGAATATTTGCAGCGCATCGCGGTGCGTGACACACGGCTCATCGCCGAGCTGACAGCCCGCCGGGAAGAGCTGGCCGCCCTCGCCGCGCGGCAGCAGGCGGAGCTGGACGCGCTGGACGCATCCAATGCGGAACTGGAAGCCGCTGCAAATGAATATGCCGCGGCGCTGCAGCAGGCAAACGCCCGGCTTTCCGCCGCGCAGGCGGCCGAGCAGGCCGGCGCGGCCGCCTTTGCCGCCAAGGAGCAGGAGATCGCCGCGGCGGAACGGGAATACGCGGAATGGGCCGCCCAAAGCGACAACGACGCGCCCGAATACACAGGCGGCGCGTTTTACTGGCCGCTGCCGGGCTATTCCACCGGCTCGCCCATGGGCTGGCGCACGCTGAACGGCGTACAGGAATTCCACCGCGGCATGGATATCCCCGCGCCGCTGGGTACAAAAATCTACGCGGCGGCGGACGGTGTTGTCAGCACAAAAGCACACTACACGTACGGCACCTGTGTCAAGCTGAGCCATGGCGGCGGGCTGGTGACCATTTACGCCCATATGTCCGCCTGGGCCGAGGGCATCGCCGACGGCGTCCCTGTCAAGCAGGGCCAGCTCATCGGTTATGTGGGCCGAACGGGCCGCGCATATGGATACCACCTGCATTTCGAGGCGAACCTGAACGGCGCGCCCGTGGACGTTCGCGATTATCTGGGGTAGCGCGTTCGTTTGGCCCTGCGGCCACGCGCAGAAAAGAACAGCGGCCCGCGCGTCCAGGCAACGTGCGGCCGCTGTTTTTGTATGCGGAAAAGGCTGTTCAAGGCAACGGATAAGATATGCCGTCTATTTCAATGGCCGCGACTGCCTCAGGGTCTAAAATATCCTTCAGCATATACCCTGCCACAAACTCGCTTTTGCCCCGCGCCCCGTCCGGCGTAACGCGCCATTCCGTCAACTGATCACCATAAATCGTGATGCGGGAGCCATTTTGAAATACAAGCTCGGCGTTCCGCAGGTAATGATAGAACGGCTCGTTCATCGCCTCCTCCGGAGGGGGCGGAAGCTGCCTGGCTGCCATATTGGGATCCGCCCCACTGCCGGAGATGCGCACGGAGACAGGAGATATCCGTACCGTTTCCACGCGCATCTTCAGGTGCTGCGGCGCGCACTCGGTATGCTTGAGGTCCGTGGATGCCCCATAAAGCTTGAATTCCGGGTAGTATATCCCCGCGCAAAACTCCACGGCCGCATCCTTCAGCCTCCATTCCCGGGCAGATGCTGCGGGCGGAAGCTCCAGAAGTATCGTCTGCGCCGTGCCTGGGTCGGCTTCGCTGCACACGCACAGCGCCAGCGTTTCGGCCCATTCGGGAATGCGGCCCCGGTTGTAGAAACGGTACCAGCCGCCGCCCAGCTCCTGCGGCGCGCCGCCTACAAACGAAAAACTGTACATCATTTCCTCCGGCGTCATCGTCAGGGCCGGGCATTCGATCACCGCCCCGGGCGGAGTGTCTCCCGCCGCGAGCGGCACAAAGGAGAACTTCGAGGGGAACTCGCCGGCACCATGGTCGACATTCGTTGTCACAAACCGGCTTGCCTCCCGGGCGCTGTCCGCCGATACGTCATACAGAACAAAAGCGTTCTCCTTATCCCGCAAAAGAGCCGTGATGCGCATGGTATGGCCGTCCACGGTCACTTCCTTGCTCGTGTAGGCCGCGCCGTATCGTTCCACCACCGCGTCGGCGCCCGTTCGCCGTGTCATGGGAGCAAAATACTGTACCGCACCGATGACGGCTGTACAGGCGCACAGGGCCAACGCAGCCGCCAAAACGGCCCACAGGCGGCCCCGTCCGCGAAAGCCGCCCCGGCGTTTTTCAGGCGGAGCCGCTGCGTCCGGCACGATGGCGGGTACCGCTGTGGAGGCCTTCTGCGCGCCGGGGAGGTTCTCAGCCGCTCCCTGCTCCAGCACGCGGCGCACAAGCGTCTCCTGCTTCTCCTGGGGCAGCGGCGGAGAAAGAAATTCCAGCCCGTTGACGACGGGCAGCAATGCTTCGTTCATAAGGACACCTCCTTTTCCAGCAAAGCACGCAGCTTTTTGCGCGCACGCGCCAGCTTGGTGCGCACGGTAGCATCCGGCAGGCCGTAGTGCTCGGCGATGGCCCTTGTCTCCTCACAGTACAAATAGCGCCGTAGAAATATTTCCCCGTCCGGCGGCGGCAGCGCCAAAATCATCCCCGCAAGCTCCCGCGTTTCCAGGAGGCTTTCCAGTTCTACGGCAAAATCCATATCTTCCTCCCGCCCGTCAAGCGGGAACAACACACCCCGGCGCGTCAACGCCCGGTAACGGTCAATGGCGCAGCTTCGGGCCGTACGCACCACATAACCCCGCAGAGCCGTGCCCGCGGGCAGGCTGGACGCGTTGCGCCACAGACGGACAAAAGTATCGGCGGCAGCCTCGTCCGCGTCCTCGGCGTGGCCCCGCAAGATAGCCGTGCAAATGGCATGCACAGGCCCACCGAACAACTCCATCAGCCTGCGCAGGCCCTCCTGCGGGTCGTTTTGCAGCAGCGCGGCCGCGGCGGTGTAATCGTCGTGCAGCAAGGTGGTTCCTCCCTTCAAAAGTGGGTTCCCACACAGAATAACGCCGGAAACAGCCGTTGTGTTTCAAAAACAATTTTTGATTGCTGCGCAATAAAAAAGCTCATCTTAATGGCCGCAGGCCGGGACGGCCTGCAGAACCGAAAAACCAGCCTGCGGCTGTTTTTTATTTCTGTGAAACGCAGCAAATATTTTCGGCGTTGTTCTGTATGAAAACAATACCGAATGGTACCGGCCTCTTTGCTTCGCAGCCGGAACAGCCCTCCCGGCCTTTCTCCCCTTTGACGAGGCCTTTTGGCAAAACGACAAATTTTGCAGCTTCACGAACAATCTGGCCCCAATACTGTTATAATGGAATTGTCCGACTGGAACAGCCTTTTCTCTAAAACAAAAGGAGAGCAAAGCGACGGATAAAATCACGTTTCTTCTTGAAGTTGATATAGCATTATGCTTGTTGTGGCTTGTTATCTATTACTATCGCAGGTCAAATCAGGACAAGCAGCAGCAGGCTTTCGCGCTGTATCTTTTCTGCAAACGCCAAACGCCCCGCACCATCCGGTGCGGGGCGTTTTTCATCCATGCGGCCGTCTTATCCCTTTTGCACGCAAAAGCGGTGCGGCGGGTAACACAAAATTTTCTGCCAAAAGCGCCTGTGTCCGCTCTGTCAGTCCTGCACAGGGAACAGCACCGTGAAGGTATTGCCGTCCGGCGCGGCCGTTACGGTGACGCTGGCGCCGTAATTGGTGGCGATGTGCTTCACGATGGCAAGCCCCAGCCCCGTGCCGCCCGCCGCCTTGCTGCGGCCCTTGTCGATGCGGTAGAACCGTTCAAAGATACGCTGGGCGTATTCCGGCGCAATGGGCTCGCCCGTGTTGAACACGCGCAGGCACGGCGCGCCGTTCTCGTTCGTGAGGTTCACTTCCACGCGGCCGCCCTGCCGGTTGTACTTGACGGCGTTGGTGATGAGGTTGCCCGCCAGCTCGCTCATCTCCCGGTGGGAGGCCGAAAGCACACAGGGCTGCGTGGTGCACGAGATGCTCACCTTGCTGCTTCTGGCAAATTCCGCCGCGTCCGAGCAGCACTCGCTCACCACGGAGGCAAGGTCCAGCACCTCCCGCTCAAAGGTAATGTCGCCGCTTTCCAGGCGGCTGATCATGATGATATCGCTGATGAGGCTGCTCATGCGCATCGTCTCCTTGAGGATACGCTTGGAGATCGCCTCCTGCTTGTTGCCGCCCAAGGGCATATCGCTGCACAGCAGCTCGGCAAAGCCCTTGATGGAGGTGATGGGCGTTTTCAGCTCATGTGAAGCGGATTCAAAGAAATCCTGCCGCATCTTGGCCGCGTTGCGCTGCGCCGTCACGTCCGAGATAATGATGATGGCGCCGCCGTCGATGGCGCCCGTGTCCTCGGGCTTCACGCGGCTGATGTTCACCTCGCCCTTGCGCTTATCGGGCAGCGGCATATCCACGGCCACGTGGCCGCCTTTTTTCAGCACCGCCGCCACGCCGTCGATGAGCGGGATGTTGCGCGTGGCGTGCAGGATGTTCTTGCCCTGGGCCTCGGTTTTTTTCACACCGAACGCGCGGCACGCCGACGCATTGATGAGCAGGATGTTCTGGTCCGTATCCAGCAGCACGAAGCCCTCGTTCATGTTGTCCAGGATATAGTCGATCTTCGCCTTTTCCCGCTCCAGGCGGCGCATGTTCCGGGCGATCTCCTCCGACATGCGGTTGATATCGCCCGCCATGGCCTGCAATTCCTCATAAGGGTATTTCTCCGGCTCCAGCCGTGCGCCGCCCTCCTGCACGTTTTTCAGGCTTTCGGTAAAATCGGAAATAGGGTCCGTCACGGTTTTCGCCACGCGCGTGGCCACGAACGCCGCCACTGCAAAAGCGACCAGCCCGGCGCCCAGCAGCGCGGGCAGCAGGCTTACAAGGTCCCGCAAAAAGCCGTTGTACTGCATGGCCACACGGATATACTCCCCGCCCTGCGTGCGCACCGCCGCATACATCAGGCGGGTGCCGAGCGTCTCGCTGGGGCGCACGGAGATGCCCACGCCCGCGCCCTCTGCCGCTTTCAGCTCCTCGCGGCCGGCGTGGTTTTCCATGGTTTTGTAATCGGCGGCGGAATCGCCCAGCACCGTGCCGTCCTTTGCAATGACCGTTACGCGAAGCCCGCCGATCTGCCGCGAAAACTGCGACGCCTGCGCGTCGGCGTCGCCGTTCGCGTCATAGGCGGAGCCCAGCGCCGTGGCAAGGCTGCGCAGCTGTGTCTCCGTCTGCTGCGTGGTCTTTGCGTCAAAAATCGCCGCCGTCAGCAAAAGGCAGCACACAAGGCCCGCGCACAATACGAGCGCCGTGCTTTTCAGAATGCTTTTCTTCATGTCCTTTTACCCTTCTTTTTCCACTTCGCCCAGAAAGCGGTATCCCACACCGCGTACGGTTTTAATGTACCGGGGCGCGGTGCTCTCGTCGCCCAGCTTATGGCGCAGCGTGCCGATGTGCATGTCCAGCGTGCGCGTTTCGCCGATGAAGTCGTAGCCCCAAACACTTTGCAGCAGTTCGTCGCGGCTCATGGCGCCGGGCGCGTTCTCCATCAGCTCACGCAGTAGCTCAAATTCCTTATAGGTCAGTTCCAGCAGAGCCCCGTCCCGTGTGGCCTCGCGCACCGCAAGGTCCAGCTTCAGGCCGCCGCTTTTCAGCACGCCGCCCTTTTTCGGCGCGGGCGCGGCGCCGCCGCGCCGCAGCAGCGCGCGCACACGGGCGCACAGCTCCAGCACGCTGAACGGTTTTGTCATGTAATCGTCCGCGCCTGCATCCAGGCCGATGATCTTATCGTTTTCAGAATCCTTGGCGGTCAGCATCATTACGGGCACGCCCGCAAGGCGCGCGTTCGCACGCATCAGCTTCAGCGCCGTAATGCCGTCCATACCGTCCAGCATGATGTCCAGCACCGCCGCGTCCGGCACGGTATTCTCCATTTCAGCCAGCGCGTCGGCCGCATTCGGGAACGCGCTTACCGTATAGCCGGACGAGCGCAGCGCCACCTCCAGCAGCATGCGGATGCTCTCATCATCCTCCACCACAAAAATACGCGGTGCCTTCGGCATACCGATTTTCCTCCTTTTTTAACAATGGGAAGCGCGGCCTTACAGCCGCCGCCTTGAATCTCTTCGCGCAGGATATCACGCAAACTTCCCCGACGGGTTTTCAGCCGCGGGAAGCGCGGCCCTGCAGCCGCCGCCTTGAATCTCTTCGCGCAGGATATCACGCAAACTTTCCCGAACGGTTTTCAACCGCGGGAAGCGCGGCCCTGCAGCCGCCGCCTTGAATCTCTTCGCGCAGGATATCCGGCAGCCTTTCCCGACCGGTTCTCCGCAGCGGGAAGCGCGGCCCTGCAGCCGCCGCCTTGAATTTCTTCGCGCAGAATGCCGGGCAGGGCATTTTGCCGTTTTCCGCAGCCTTACAGGATGCGTTCGCTTTTGTGCATGCCGGTTTTGTAGAACTGCACCCATTCGCAGATGTTCACCGCATGGTCGCCCAAACGCTCCAGATATTTGGCGATCATCAGGTAGTCGATGGCGCAGTCCACATGCTCTTCATTCACGGCGATATACGCGGCAAGGTCTTTTTTGATCTTGTTGAAATAATCGTCCACCACATCGTCCCGGGCAATCACGTCCGCAGCCAGAACCAGGTCCTCCCTGACATAGGACTGGATGGAATCGTCCACCATTTTCTGCGCGGCCTCGGCCATATCCGCAATGTCGGACAAAGAGGCCGGGATGCCGTGCTCCTTGATGTGCGTGGTGATCTCCGCGATATCTGCGGCGGCGTCGCCGATGCGTTCGATATCCGTGATCATCTTGATGGCCGTGGATATTTTCCGAAGGTCGCCCGCCACGGGCTGCTGGCGCAAAAGCAGCGTCAGGCACTGGTGCTCGATGCTGCGCTCCATATCGTCGATGTTGCGGTCCCCCGCAATAACGCTTTGGGCCAGCGCGCCGTCGTTGGCCTCCAGCGCCTCGATCGCTTTGTCGATGGCGTCCGTCGCCAGGGCGCCCATGCGGATGAGCGACGCGGAAAGGCTCTCCAGCTCTGCGTCGAAAGAAAGGCGTGCGTTCATAAGGGTTACTCCTTTATTATAGGTTGTTTGGCAAAAAAGCACAATGGCAGGGCATATTTTTTTACATGCCGCCCCGTGGGAACGGCTGCAAAACAGGCCGCGGGCATCAACCGAAGCGGCCCGTAATGTAGTCCTCGGTCCGCTTGTCCTTCGGCATGGAGAATACCTGCTCGGTCTCGCCGAATTCGATGAGGTCGCCCACCAGGAAGAACGCGCATTTGTCGCTGATGCGCGCGGCCTGCTGCATATTGTGCGTGACGATGACGACGGTGTAGCTTTCTTTCAGTGACGCCATCAATTCCTCAATGCGCATGGTGGAAGCCGGGTCCAGCGCGCTGGTGGGTTCGTCCATCAGCAGCACGTCCGGCTCCACAGCCAGCGCGCGCGCGATGCACATGCGCTGCTGCTGGCCGCCGGAAAGGCCCAGGGCCGACTTTTTCAAACGGTCCTTCACCTCGTCCCACAGCGCCGCGCCGCGCAGTGATTTCTCCACAAGGTCGTTCAGCTCGGCTTTGGAATGCGTGCCGTGCAGCCGGGGGCCGTAGGCGATGTTGTCGTAAATGCTCATGGGGAAAGGGTTCGGCTTCTGGAATACCATGCCGATCTTCTTGCGCAGCCAGGTCACGTCCACCTCTTTGGAAAAAATATCCCGGCCGTTGTACAGCACCTCGCCCTCGATGCGCACGCCGGGCACAAGGTCGTTCATGCGGTTGAGCGTTTTCAGGAATGTAGATTTTCCGCAGCCGGACGGCCCGATGAAAGCGGTGATCTGTTTTTCGGGGATCTGCATATCGATGCCCTTGAGCGCCTCAAAGGCGCCGTAATAAAGCTTGAGACGGTTTGTCTGCAAAATGATGGGGCTTTCCATATTGTTCTTACTCCTCTTTCACTGCTTCGCGGTTACTTCGTTTTTCTGCGCAGCTTCTTTTCCACCAGCTTCGCCGCGCCGTTGATGCACAGCACCAGGAGCATCAGGATGGCCGCGATGGCGAAGCCCACGTCGAACTCGCCGCGTTCGCTCACATACATGTACAGCGCCACGCTGAGGGTGCCGCCGCTGCGCGTGAAGGCCGAAAAGATATTGTTTGCCACAACGGTCCCCACGCCCGCCGTAAACAGCAGCGCGGCGCTTTCGCCCACGATACGGCCGATGGACAAAATGCAGCCTGTTACAATGCCGTCCACCGAGGAAGGCAGAATGATGGTGCGTATCATGTACCATTTTGTCGCACCCAGGCCAAGCGCGCCCTCGCGGTAGCTCTGGGGTACGGTCTTCAGGGATTCCTGCGTGGTGCGGATGATGGTGGGGAGGATCATGATGACCAGCGTGCACCCGCCCGAGAGAAGGCTCGTCTGAAAGCCCAGCATCTGCGCGAAGAACAGCATGCCCACAAGGCCGTAGATAATGGACGGGATGCCCGCCAGGGTCTCGGTGGCGAATTCAACGATGCGGATGAACGTTTTATTGGAGGCATATTCCGTCAGGTACACTGCCGCGCCCACGCCCAGCGGCAGCGCGATGAGCAGGGTGAACAGGATGATATACAATGTGTTCAGGATGTTTGGCAGAATGCCGATGGTATCCTTGAGCACACTGGGCGCCGTGGAGAGCAGCTGTCCGGTGATATGCGGCAGACCGCGCACAAAGATATAGCCGATGAGCACCACCAGCAGCGCCACGGTGAGGAAAGCGCTCAGATATACCACTGTTTTGAAAAAGATATCGTATGCGCGGCGGCGGCCGCTGCGCCTGTCTTGTCCGTTCATGGTTTCTCCCCTTTCTTCAGGAAGAAGTTCAGCAGGCTGTTGATGAGCATGATAAAGCAGAACAGCACCAGCGCGATGCTGAACAGCGCCTGCTTCTGCAGGCCGCTGGCATAGCTCATCTCCTTGGCGACGGCCGTCGTCAGGAAGGTGACGCTCTTGAACAGGCCCGGCATATTGGCCACGTTGCCCGCCACCATCATCACGGCCATGGCCTCGCCGATGGCGCGGCCGATGCCCAGCACGATGCCTGCCACGATGCCGCTTTTGGCCGCCGGGATGCTCACCTTGAAGATCGTTTCGATCTTCGTCGCGCCCAGCGCCAGGCTCGCCTCCTCATACTCGGGCGGCACGGCGTTCAGCGCCGTTTCGCTCACCGAGATGATGGACGGCAGAATCATGATGGCAAGCACCAGAATGGCCGCGAACAGGCAGGTGCCGTTTTTCAAATGGAACAGCTCCATCACAGCCGGCACCAGCACCATCATGCCGATGAGGCCGTACACCACGCTGGGTATGCCCGCCAGCAGCTCCACCGCCGGGCGCACGACCGACGCGACCCGTCGGCTGGCCACCTTGGAAAGGAACACCGCCGTCAGCAGGCCCACGGGCACGCCGATGACGATGGCTCCCAGCGTGCCCCAGATGCTGGTGAGGATGAACGGCAGAATACCGAATTTCGGCTCGGCGGCAGTAGACTTCCATTCGGTGCCGAACAGGAAGTCGAGCAGGCCGATCTCCCGGATGGCCGGCAGGCCGGAGACGACCATATATACGGTGATGAGCGCTACGGCGGCAATGGCCGCCGCGCCGCAGACAAAGAACACCGCGTTCATGATTTTTTCGATCGTTTTTTTCAGCGCGCGCCGGCGCCTGCGTTTGCTCTCGATGCTGTTGTCCAGTGTTGTTTCTTTCATATCCAAAACCCTTTTCGCATCTTCAATGAATCATAGCCGGAAAGAGCCGGCGCCCCGCGCCGGCTCCCCCGCTTTGTTCGGATGTGGATTATTTCGCAACAGGCACGGCGCCCGCGTTCACGATCAGCTCGCTGGCGGCGTCGCTGGTGGCGAACTCGATGAACGCCTGCGCGGCCTCGCTCAGCTCTGCGCCGTCCTTCGTAACGAACACGAACGGACGCTGAATTTTGTAAGTGCCGTCCTGCACGGTCGCCTCGCTGGCGGCCACACCCTCGACGGTAACGGCCTTCACGGTGTCGTCAACCGCAGACAGGGACGCGTAGCCGAAAGCGTTGGGGTTTGCTGCAACGCCCGCGATGACGGCGCCGGTGGAGGTGAGCTCCTGGTCGTATTTGCAGGCGTCCTTCACGTCCACAATGCTTTCAAAGCCGTCGCGCGTGCCGGAACCGGCCTCGCGGCCCACAAGTACAACCGGCATGTCCGGGCCGCCCACTTCGCTCCAGTTGGTGATCTCGCCGGTGGCCAGGCCTTTGATCTGCTCCAGGGTCAGGTCTTCCACCGTGTTCTCGCTGTTCACAATGATGGCGATGCCGTCAAGTGCGAACGTGGTGGCGGTCAGGCCGCCTGCGGCCTCATCGTCCTTCAGCGCACGGCTGGAAAGGCCGATGTCCAGCGTTCCCTCGGCCGCGCCGGTAATGCCCGCGCCGGAGCCCGTGGGGTCGTAGGTGACGTCCACGCCGCTGTTTTCCGCCATGAACGCCTCAATGAACGCGCCGACAACCTTTTCAACCGAGGTGGAACCGCCCGTGGTCACCTTGCCGGACAGCGTGCTGGCGGCAGGCGCGCTGGAAGCAGGCGTGCCGCCGGACGCGCCTGCGGGTTCGCTGGAGGCAGCGGCCGGGGTGGATGAGCCGGTGCCGCCGCATGCGGCGAGGCTCAGCATCATAATGCCGGCCAAAACAATCGCAAAAATCTTTTTCATCGTTTTTTACTCCTTTGCCTTGTTCGCAAATCTTTTCTTTCCCTTTGGGACACCCTTATTTTACAATTCCTTCCTCCGCCGTAAAACCAAGGGAATGTATCGTGTTTGTAAAGCGTTTGTAAACCGCCTGCCGGGCGTGCCGGGGGCGCGGGCCGGTTTACACGGGCTTTACACGGCGCGCCGTTTCCCAGCGGCGGCCTTACCCGCAAAAAAGCGCGGCCGGAGCCTTTCGCCCCGGCCGCGCCGCCTCGCTTTATTCTTCTGCAATGCCCGCGATGATCTTTACCGCCTCGCCCGCCAAAATCATGCCCGCCACGCCGGGCACCCAGCTCAC
This sequence comes from Ruthenibacterium lactatiformans, assembly GCF_000949455.1. Classification (GTDB taxonomy): domain Bacteria; phylum Bacillota; class Clostridia; order Oscillospirales; family Ruminococcaceae; genus Ruthenibacterium; species Ruthenibacterium lactatiformans. The sequence continues at coordinate 16,785 of NZ_JXXK01000045.1, forward strand.
GCTGCCGGGCGCGGGGCGGCCCGCGGTGCCCTTTGTTTCTCCGCCCGGACGGGGCGTCAGCGCGGGCGCGGTGCTGCACACCACGCGCAGGCGCTCCACGCCGCGCCGCCGCAGTTCCCGGCGCAGCACCCGGGCCAGCGGGTCGTTCTGCGTTTTATAAAGGTCCGTCACAACAAATTTTGTCGCATCCAGACGGTTGCCGCACCCCATGGCGCTGACGATGGGCACGCCGGCCTGTGCGGCGCGGGCGATCAGCTCGATCTTCGCGCTGACGGTGTCGATGGCGTCCACGATGCAGTCGTATTCGGAAAGGCTGTATTTCGGCGCGTCCTCCACAGTGTAAAACACGGGCATGCAGGTCACTCTTGCCTGCGGGTTGATGTCCCGGATGCGCGCCGCCATTACGTCCACCTTATATTGCCCCAGGGTAGCGTGGGTGGCTGCGATCTGCCGGTTGATGTTGGAGAGCGCCACCGTGTCGCTGTCGAACAGCGTAAGGCTTCCCACGCCCGCGCGGGCCAGAGCCTCGGCGGCATGCCCGCCTACACCGCCCACGCCGAACACCGCCGCGTGCGCGCCCGCCAGACGCTCCAGGGCCTGCGGCCCCAGCAGCAGCTCGCTGCGTCTGAATTCTTCCCGCATCATTTTCCCTTCCTTTTGCACAAACCTTTGAAATTTAGTATAGCCTAAAGCCGTATGCGCCGTCAATCTTACGTTTTGCAGGACCCTTTTTGAGGAAAGCGTTGCCGGGATATACCTTCGGCGGTTTCTACAAAAACACGTTGATATAGCAGGGGCCCTGTGCTATAATCGGCTCAACAAATCTGCTTTTGCCTATTCTTTAATGCGCCATCTCAATACGTTTGACACAATGTATGTATCTGCTGGCTCTTGAATCGTACTTCCAATTTCAGCAGCATCAAAGCAACTATTATCAGACCACACAATTACACGATGGGGTTTGCCGGGCAGCAAATTATCATGAAAAGCCAAATATGCTTCTAAAATATTACATAGGTAATTGTCCTGCCATCCAATCAGGTGTAGTTGGCGCAAACCGATAAATTGGAGCTCTATGGTTTTGGGTTCCCATTGACGTTGAAATACGACGGATAAAACACGCTCTTCCGGGCCGCCAAAATGCATTGCGCTTTTATCATCAACAAATGCGCCGCTTTGAAAGTTGAGAGATACGATACAGGCGTCATGAAAATCACCATAAGCGGACATCAGCTGTTCAATGTCCTTTTGCGTTTCGGCACTCTGCCAGTTCTCCATTTTATCACCTTCATAAACGGAGATTTGAATTCCTCAAAATCATAGGCATTCGCCGCTGATTATAGGGCGTTAATGAAGTCCTCTGAAACCGCCCCAAACAAAGGATTTTTCGCAATCTGCTCACCGAATCCCTTTATTAAATGTTACACCGTTTCTACAACGCCCGCGCAGCTCATAAGGGCAAAAGCAAGGGCAAGAAAAACCCATAACAGGATATAACAAGGTGTGGCAATCGGGAGCCTGTGACATATGTGCGAATACATCAACGGAACTATTATACAGGAGGATTTCACAATGGAAAAGACCATTTATAACGAAAGCAACGGTTTATGGTACGAACTGCAGGGCGATTACTACATTCCATGCTTGACAGTACCAGCCGAAGAAGAAAAACCTATTGGCATTTGGGGGCAGCGGCATCTGCGGCACATAAAGCAGGAGCGAAAAGCTCTTTACACGGAACTGCTGACCAGCGGCAGGCTGAATACATACCTTGCCGACATCAACGAACAGGCAGCGGAACAAATGCTCCTGCTGACAGAGCAAATGGCCGAACGTGAGGGGGTCACCGAACAGCTCAAAGCGCAGGATCAGATGCAATGGGTGCAGCGGATGAATAACATCCGTGACAGGGCAACAGAGATCGTTAATCATGATCTGATCTACATATAAGGTAAAGGTATCGGGCGGCGGGGAGCAATCCCCGCCACTCTTATCTCTTTTGACAAATAATTGTACGGCTTATTCAGAAGTAGATAGT
>NZ_JXXK01000046.1 GCF_000949455.1 Ruthenibacterium lactatiformans
CTCTAACTTTTGGGGGGCACTTCAGCCGGTTGCACCCGTTTTTCTGTATCCTTTATAAAGGTTTTTCTTGAGGGACGCCCTATTCTCCCATATAATAAAACAGGACGGCAAACGACATTTTGGAGGGATAGCATGGACAGACCAATTACAACATTGTTTATGTTAATGTCCGTTGATGGCAAAATAAGCACTGGTGCGACAGACGATTTGGACATAGACAAAGACTTTCCTAAAATTGCGGGGGTTCGTGAAGGGTTGCATCAATATTATGAAATAGAGCAGACGACAGATCTGTGGTCGCTCAATTCTGGCCGCGTCCAAGCTAAACTGGGTGTCAACACAAAAGAAATGCCCGACAAAACACCCGTTTCCTTTGTAATAATTGATAATGATCATTTGAACAAAAATGGCGTACTCTATTTTTGTTCCTTAGCAAAAGAATTTGTATTAATCACGTCTAATGCAAACCATCCGGCCTTTGATGTAGATGAAAGCAATCTGCATATCATACGCCAAAATGGTCCCTCACTGAAAGAGGCACTTGCTGAACTCAAATCAGAATACGGTTGTGAAAGAATAACGATACAAAGCGGAGGTACGTTAAACAGTTTATTTCTTCATGAAAAGTTATTCGATTATGTTGATATCGTCATCGCCCCTGTTTTGATCGGCGGCAAAGATACGCCCACACTCATTGACGGAAAATCCCTGTTGTCCGAAAGTGAATTATCAAAAATTGGCGTGCTGAAGCTGCAAGAATGCATGGTTTTGAAAAAGTCGTATTTACGATTGCGTTATAAAGTGATCCACTGACCAAATCCCGATTTATCGGGATGCACCTGAAAAAAGCACGCCAAAGCTTCCCTTGCGCAAACAGGGCTTTCAGCACCAGCCCGCCGCCTTGAAGCAGGCTTCCGCCATAACGCCGGCTCTGTCTTTGCTGCGGAGCGCCTGCTCCAACTTCTTGCGTACAAAAGGCCGGGCACCCCTTTCGGATACCCGGTCTCATTTTTTCAAAAGCCTTTGCAGCGCGGCGTCGTCCAGCAGGTTCACGGTTTCAAACTTTCCTTTGTAAAATACGGCCCAGTTGTTGAAAACACAAGGCAGCTCCTTCGCCTTTTGCAGCGTATCCACCCGGACGAGGGACAGCGGCACGCCGTTCGCCCCGCAGTACCGTTCCACCCGCTCCACGCGCTGAAGGATATACGGGCACTGCATATCGTAGAAGACCGTCAGCTCCTTGTTTTCGATCTGTTGCTTTTTCGCATGGGGCGCAAAGCGGGGCTTTGTCCCGTCGAAGGAAAGCGCCAGCAGCTCATAGCCGTTTGGCGCAGTATCCACTGTCTGAAAACCGAATTTTTTTGCAAAGGCCTGGTCTGAAAGCCATGCCTTTTGCTTTTCCGCGCCCAGCATGCACACGCCGGACTTTCCTTTTGCCCGGGCGTCGGCCAGACAGTATTCCATCAATGCCCGTCCGTAGCCTTTGCCCTTGCTTTCCCCGCAGACCCACAGACAGTAGATATAGTAATAGCTGTCTCCCAGCACCGGCGTCCATGCGGTTTCAAGAGGGGCGTATTCGATGAATACCGTAGCCTTTGCGTTCAGCTTGCGGAAAATGTGGCCCTCCTTCAAGCGGTCCGCCAGCCACTGCCGTTTCGCTTCCACGCCCGGATGCGCTTTTTTGCTGCGTATGATGCAGCACAGATGTTCGCCGTCCAAATTTTCCGGCGTCAGGTTTATAAATCCGGCGTCCATGGCCTTTCTCCGCCTTTCCGTTTTTCTTTCAACAAAAGCCGCTGCGTTTGCAGCGGCTTTTTGGCCTGTCTTCTGCGATTCAGCCCCGGTAAGCCCTGCGCAGCAGCAAGGCTGCCGCCACGGCCAGCGCAAGCGCCGCAGCCAGCACGCACGCCCACAGCAATGCGCCCGTGGCCACGCCCGTCTGGGGCAGAGCCGCGCCGGAAGTTGTGTCCTGCGCGGGCACGGCCTCCCATTTTGCATACAAAATGGTATCCTGCTCCACCGTGTCCGCGGCAAAGTCCCAGGCGTCCGTCCGCGCAGCGTCCCTGTACCAGCCCTCGAACGTATAGCCCTCCCGCACCGGAGACGACGGCTCGGCGATGCGCGCGCCCTGCGTCACATTTTGCAGCGCCTCCACGGCGCTTCCGCCGCGGCTGTCGAAGGCGACGGTATATGCCGCCGGCTCCGGCTGCGCCTGAGACGACGGGGGCTGCGCCTGTACGGCCGGCGCGGACGAGGACTGCGCCGCAGACGAACCGGAGGCAGGCGCGCCACCCACCCGCAGCGCGGGAATGCCGCCGTTCAGCGCAAATACCGTCACGGCGCAGGCAAGCGCTAGCACCAGCATCAGCAGTGTGCGGCGCAGCACGCGGCGGCGCTTTTCCCGCCGCAGGTATTCCCTGCTCCATGCAAGCTGGCGCTCGGCCTCGGTGCCCTGCCGTTCTGTTTTTCTGCGCATGCCGCAGCCCTCCTTTCACGCCCCCGGAACGGGGCTTTTCTGCTTTTCCTTACGCCAGCGGGATGAGCTTCGCGCACACCACATAGCGCAGGTCGTTTGTTTTCGACGTACAGGTGCACAATGTGAGCACCCTGTCTCCCGGCGCGGGTTCCACCGGCGAGATGATATCCGACTGCGCGCGCACCCGCTCCACAAATGCCGCCATCCCGTCCGCAGAGGTGAACTCATGCACGTATGGGTACGCCCGCTCCTGTACCACGAACGCGCCGAATACCCAGGCCGTGTAGCAGCCGCCGGGCGTATGCAGCGTGAACGTGGGATTTTTTTCAAAGTATTCCTGCTTCTGATACCGCAGCAGCGGTGCGAACACACCGCCGCCCGTGTCCATATGATGGCCGAAAATAAAAGACTGGTCGTCGGAAAAGGACGCGCTGTTGGCGCTGTCCAGAAACGCCGTGCCCAGCATGTTCCGCGTCCCGTCGGGCAGATGGTCCAGATAATAAATGTTGTCCGCCCCTTGGGCTACAGGCGTATCGATGTCCCCTCCGCAGCCTGTCAGCCAGGCCGTCACGGCCGGATAATCCCGGCGCAGCGTCTCAAAGTCCACAGGGCAAGCATGGGCGGGCATTTCCGCCCCGTCTGTGCCCGCCGCGCTCTCACCGGCAGCAGGCACGGCCGTCTGCTGCATTTCCCGCGCCAGCTGCGCCGCACGGGCCGCGTCGCCGTACACGCGCCACAGCCGCCACCCGGCAAAAGCCGCCAGGGCCAGCAGCGCCGCCAAAACGGCCCAGAGCAGCACACGGTACGCACGTTTTCCGCGCGGCATCGCACCGCCCCCTTTTCTGCCGTGGAGCGCCGCGCCGCCGCGCATTTCGGCATACTATCCTAATTTTTCATTGTACACGCCGCCGGGCCCGCCGTCAAGCGGGAGTCCATGGAAAATCAAGGCACGCGGACAAAAAACGGCCGGGCGTTTCCTGCCCGGCCGGAATCTATCCTCAGCTGCGCCGTTTCCCTGCTGCGCACACGGCTCTTACCGCTTTGCGACGGGCAGCCAAACCTCAAAGCTGCTTTCTCCGGACAGGCCGTCGTCCAGGTACACTTCGAGATCCGGCGCCTGGCCCCACTCGTAGCCCGAGCCGGGCAGCCATTCCGAAACCACGCGCTTTTGCAGCTCCTGCATGGCGGCGGGCATGGAACCCCGGCCTGGAAATACGGCCCAGGTACAGGCGGGCACCACATATTCGTGCATTCCCTCGGGCGCAGGACGTGTGCTGGCCACAGCGATGTAATAATAATTTTCCGCGTCCGGCATACAGGTGCTGACGCCCAGAATCCCTTTCGGTGCGGCGTCCATCAGCAGGCACAGGCGCGGTATGGCGCCGGACGCCGCCGCTTCGCCCCAAAATTCCGGCACCCGACGGAACGAATCCTCGAAATCCGGCAAAAGCGGTTCGCGCACGCCCACGATACGGAAGGCTTCTTGTTTGATGATACGGTAATCCATTTCAGCTTCCCCCTTGACGGTGATCTTGAAGCTGATACGGGGATACGCTTTCAGGGGTGCGCCGTCCCTCTGCGCTGCAGACGGCGAAACGCCGTGCACGCTTTGAAACGCGCGGTTAAACGCCGTCGGAGACTCATAGCCATACCGCAGCGCCACATCCAGTACCCTGCCTCCGTTCTGAAGGTCGAACGCGGCCAGCGTCATCCTGCGGCGGCGCAGATATTCCGAGAGCGGCACCCCTGCGATATACGAAAACATCCGGCCGAAATGATAGACCGAGCAGCACGCCAGCCGTGCCGCGTGCTCCATATCCGCCGTACCGGCCAAATTCGCTTCCAGATATCCCAGCGCGTCGTTCATTCTGTCCAGCCATTCCATCCATATCAGCTCCTTGCATCCATCATAGCAGGGCCGCACCCGGCGCGTCCTCTCATTTTTTGCAGCAAAATGCGAGGCGTTCCCGTTTTGCCTCCGTCCCCTGTGTGCGCCGCACGGCCAGCGCCGGGAATTTCGCCGCCTGCGGGATGCATGTGGCTGCGAAGAGCACCGCTGCGCCCCGGCCCACCTTTTTGCGCCAGCGGCGCGGTACGGCCAGCCCCAGCAGAACGCCCAGAGCGAACATGCAGCACTTCAACTCGGCCAGGTCCCGCCAGCCCGCCTGCTTTGTGTAATCCTCTGCCGCCTCCAACAGGTTTTTCATCCGCCCGCCCTCCCGCTTTATTTTCTTTCAGTATAACAGAAAGCAGGCGGAGCGCAACCATATATGCTATACTATTGATAAAAACGCCGGGCCCCCGGCCCGCAGGCAAGGAGGATACAATGAACGAAGTTACGACTGCCCAAATGAAAGAACTGGAGCGCCTGGCCGACGCGGCCGGGCTCCCGTACCCGCGCATGATGGAAAACGCGGGCGCAGCCGCCGCCCGGGAGCTGATGGCCCGCGTGCCGGGCCTGAAAGCCGCGGCGGTGTTCTGCGGCAGGGGCAACAACGGCGGCGACGGGCTTGTGGCGGCGCGCCGCCTGCAAGACGCCGGTGTGGAGGTGATAGCCGTTCTGGCCGAGGGCGAGCCGGCCACACCGGACGCCGCCGCCAACCGGGAAGCCGCGCAGGACCGGGGCGTGCATATACAGACGCTGGACGGCCTGACGCTGCAGGACGAGGTTTTCATCGCCCGGGCGGACGCGCTGGTGGACGCAGTATACGGCACGGGCTTTCACGGCGCTCTGCGCCCGGCGGGACAGCGCGCGGCCGCAATGCTGAACAGCGGCCGCTTTGTGCTGGCGCTGGACGTTCCAAGCGGCGTGTGTGCGGACACCGGCGAAACAGCCGAAGGCGCGGTGCGCGCGCATGTCACCGTTGCTTTCCACGCGCCCAAACCCTGCCACCGGCTGGCAGCGGAGCAATGCGGCACGGTCGTCACCGCAGATATCGGCATTGGTGCAGCGTTGGGCGAGGAATAAGGTCTGCGGCATTCTTGTAAAACCTGTGCCGCGCTTATCGACTTCCCCGCGCCGTTGTGCTATAATCGGCTTGTTTTGAAAAAAAGGAGTGTATTTCGGCGTGGGCATCAAGAGGATCGGCGGAGGGATGGCCGTGAACCAGATCACCGAGGGAGTGATCTGGAAGCAGCTGTTGTATTTCTTTTTCCCGATTTTGTTCGGTACATTTTTTCAGCAGCTTTACAACACGGCGGACGCCGTCATCGTGGGGCAGTTCGTTGGTACGCAGGCGCTGGCCGCCGTGGGCGGCGCTACGGGCTCTCTCATCAACTTCTTCGTCAACCTGTTCGTGGGGCTTGCCTCCGGCACGACAGTGGTCATCGCGCAGGCGTACGGTGCGCACGACGCAGAGAGCGTCGGCGGTACGGTGCATACCTCGGTGGCGCTGGCTCTGGCCGCGGGGCTTGGCCTTACGGCAGCCGGCGTGGCGGCCGCGCCCTGGGCGCTGAGCGCCATGGGCACCCCGGCCGACATCATGGACTTTGCCCTCATCTATCTGCGCGTTTACATGCTGGGCACCATCCCGTCCTTTTTGTATAACGTGGGTTCCGGCATCCTGCGGGCCGTGGGCGACACCCGCCGCCCGCTGTACTTCCTCATCATCGCGTGCCTGGTGAACATCGCTCTGGATGTTGTGCTGGTTGCGGTGCTGGGCATGGGCGTGCTGGGCGCGGCTTTGGCCACCATCCTTTCCCAGGGCGTGAGCGCGGTGCTGGTGCTTGTGTCGCTGACGCGCGCGGAAACGGTGTACCGGCTGGATTGGAAGCAGGTGCGCTTCCATGGACGCCTGCTGGGGGATATCCTGCGCGTGGGCGTGCCTGCCGGGCTGCAGTCGAACATGTACGCCATCTCCAATATCCTCATTCAAACAGCCATCAACGGCTTCGGCACGGCCACAGTGGCGGCCTGGACGGCGCACGGCAAGGTGGACGGCTTCTTCTGGATGATATTGGGCGCGTACGGTATTTCCATCACCACCTTTGCCGGGCAGAACTTCGGCGCGCAGAAGTACGACCGCATCCGCAGGAGCGTACGGGTGTGCCTTGCGCTTGGCTTCGGCAGCGCTGTGCTGATGAGCGTGCTGTACTGCTCTCTGGCGCCGTATCTGCTGGGCCTGTTCACCAGGGACGCCGAGGTGGTGTCCATAGGCCTGGACATGGTGCGGCAGCTGGTGCCGTATTACTTCACATATGTCTGCATTGAGATCCTGGCCGGCGCGGCGCGCGGATGCGGCTGCTCACTGGCGCCGATGCTGATGACCTGCGGCGGCGTATGCGTGCTGCGCGTGGCTTGGATCTTTATTCTGCTTCCGCTGCGGCCCGAACTTTCCACCGTGCTGGTGAGTTATCCGGCCAGCTGGGTGTTCACCAGCGTACTGTTCATTTTTTACTATTTGCAAGGAGGCTGGCTGCGCGGACGCATCCGTAAGATGGGCTATGCGCCCGAGGAGCGCGGCCGCAAAAAAGAAGCCGGCGCGCACTGACGGAGTTTGCGCCTTTCCGCAACAGACAAAAGCACAGGGCCTTTGGCCCCGTTCGCCGCGCACGGCGCGGGGTTATTTTAAATGAAAAAGGGATTCACCACCCCTTTTTGGCGGCATTCGCCGCGTGGCTTGCACTTTGCTGCGCAAAGATGCATGGCTTTGCCACCGCCAGCTTTTTCCCCCGGACTTTTCTTTTACCTCTTTATCTTTTTCGACAGTCTGAAAAGCACAGGGGCAGGTCTTTACCTGCCCCTGTGCTTTTCCTTCCTGCGCTGAACGCGCAGGGCAAAGCGCCGCTCCCGGTCCGCCTGCTCCTGTTCCCGGCGCGCGGCGGCACGGGCCTGTTTGCCGGCACCGCGCGCCAGTGCCAGCGCCTGCTGCGCCTTCGTTCCCACGCCTTGTACGGCAAGGGAACGCCGGGCCATGCGCCGGGCACGCTTCGGGTTTTCCTCCCGGGGCCTCCGGACATCCGCCAGCGGGGGGCCAAAGTGCAGCTGCGCCCAGTTTTGCAGCATCCACTCATAGATCTCGCCGTCTTTCGGCTCCGCCCCAAACACCACACGGCAGGCCGTAAGGCCGCCCGGTTCCTCCCGCTCGTACACGCCTACCCAGAAAGGGTCCTCAAAAAACACGGTAAACGACGCCCGAGACTTCTGCATCCGTCTCTTCCTCCCTTTAGAAAATCCTTGCAGGGAACGGACGACCCGGGAGGGAAGGTTACTGACAGGGCATGCACCCCGCGCGCGGACTACCGACCGCGCCGTGTTTTTATCTCTGCCGTTTTATTATACTGCGCGCTGCGGCACTGTACAAGAACCGTTCATTCCTCTGCCCGGCAAACGGGGAACAGCACGCCCGTCTCCAGTTCCTCCGGGTCGTGCACCATGGCCTCGTCCTTGATATACCGTTCAATGGCCGGACCGCAGACTTTATATTCCGGATGATGCGCCACCCACCCACACAGGGCATCATATGCATACTTGATATTCTCATATGGGCCAGTATGCGTCACAGCCGCGAACGTGCCCGCCGGGATCACCGACACATTCGGTCCGTCCGCGTCTACAGCCGCCTGTGCTTCAACATCCATATGCTCATAAGAAAACTCCTCTCCGTGGTACCGCGCCTGTGTGGGGCCGGTACGCCGCACACCTGCCCGCTTCATTTGCGCGCGCAGTTCCGCGAACAGGTCGTGCATCTCTCCAATCTGAATGGTCCGCCGGACACTGAATACCTTCTGCGCCGGAGCCTGCATTAAGATTACATGATAAGTATCGTTTGCCATGCTGGTTCCCTCCATTTGAACGATGGCAGCTTCCATCCGGCGGATGACCCGGCGCATCTCGTTCAATTGGGCATACGCGCTTATGCGCCTCACATGGATGCGGTGTGCCAGTTCTGTTTCCGGCAGCAAAAGCAGCTCCTTCACTTCTGCCAGTGTAAAGCCATAACTCTTGAGCGTCTCGATCTTTGCCAGCGCCGGCAATTGGCCGCCTGTATAATAGCGGTATCCGTTTTCACCCATATGCGCGGGGCGCAGCAGCCCCATTGCATCATAATAGCGCAGGCTGCGTGCCGAAACATGCGCCAGATTGGAAAATTCGCCGATGGTATACATGCCGTTTTTCTCCTCTTCCGCCCGTTCCCGGGAACGGGCACGTATGGACCGGTCCTGTAACGACTATATACCTTGCCACAGTGACAAGGTCAAGGCTTTCCGAAAAAATTTTTTTGCTGCTCCGTTTTGCCGCGTCGTCTTTCCGCAGCGGACGTGCCGGAATTTTGTTTCCGTTTCCGTTGGCTGAAACGGTAAAAAATAAGGCAAACACAAAAGTGTCTGCCTCCGCTTATTAAAAGCTTCCTTTTCAGCGCATTGACGCAGAAAACCGGTGCCGTTCATCCCACGCCCCGCACGCGCATGCTGCGCAGGTACGGCACCTCCAGCAGCAGCATACAGAGCCATCCCGCAAGGCTGGCCCACGCCACGGCTGTAAGCCCCATGCGGGGCACCAACAGATACACGAACACAACGCGCACCGATATCTGCGTGAACGTGCCTGCCAGAGTGATCTTCATATCTCCCAACCCGCGAAAATACCCCTGCAGGCCGTTGGTGTACGCAGGCAGCAAATAGAAAAACGCCATGAGGAACAGATAGGACGCACCCAGTGCCACGGCGCTTTCATCCGCCCCCACGAACAGGCGCATGATAGGCGCGCGCAGCGGCAGGACGACGCAGAACAAAAGCATCCAATATCCGGTCTCCACCATCAGCCCCCGGGACAGGCCCATGCGCATACGCCCGTATTCCTTCGCGCCCCGGTTTTGGGAGACAAATGTCATCATCCCCGAGGAAATGCTTTGCTCCGGCGTAAACGCGAAATCATCCACCCGGCTGACGGCGTTGAACACCGCGATGGCCTCTACGCCGAGCCCGTTCACACAGCCCTGGATCAGCAGTTTTCCCACCGGCTGGCAGGCCTGCTGCAGCGCCGTTACGCTGCCCTGCTGCAGCGTCAGCTTCATCAACATCCTGTCCGGCCGCAGCTCTGCTCTGGTAAGGCGCAGCGCAGCAAGATTACGCTCTGTATAAATAACACATAAAATTGCAGAAAGGCTTTCGGCGAGGACGGTGGCAATTCCCGCGCCCACCGCACCCCAGTGCAGGCCTGCCACAAACGCCACGTCCAATCCGGCGTTGAGCACCGATGCCAGCGCCAGAAAACGGATGGGGGTGCGGGAATCGCCCACACTGCGCATGGCCGCCGCGTAAGCGTTGTAGACAAAGGTAAACGGCATACCCAGAAAAATGATGCACAAATATGCCCGGGCCTGCGGAAATATCTCGTCCGGAACGTTCAGCAGGCGCAGCAGCGGCCCGGCCAGCGGCAAGCCCAGCGCCAGCACCGCCGCCGAAAAAAACAGTCCCAGAAACAGCGTGGCCGCAAATTCCCGCCGCAGCTTCTCCGTATCCCGCGCGCCGAAATATTCGCTCATCAGCACCGATGCGCCGATGCAAAGCCCCGAAACGCCCAGGATGATGATGTTCATTACGGGGTTGGCCGTACCCACGGCCGCCAGGGCGCCGGTGCCGGCAAAGCGCCCCACGACGATGGAGTCCACCGCATTGTAGGCAAGCTGGAACAGATTGCCCAGAATGATAGGTACGGAAAAGCTCACCAGATGGCGCGTTACATTGCCGCGCGTCATGTCCCGAATCATGCATCAGCCCTCCCCGGCGCGGCCCGCGCCGCGCCCGTATGCTTTTCAGTATAGCGGAGCGGGCACGGGTTTTCCATTGTGATTGCAAGGCATTTTCCGCTGAGCCTTGCGATTTTTGCTCAATTTCCGCCGGAAGCGGCCGCGCCCCGCCCGGCTTTCAGCCGTGCGGGGCGTGTTTTCGGTCTGCATTAAGCGAGATGCGCGCCGTCAAATACGGCTTTGGCCGCGCTCTGCGCCGCCAGGACTCTGTCGCACCAGGTGTCGAACTCCGGATCCGGCGTTTGCAGCTCCGGGTGCGCCAGCAAATATTCCACCGCGCCGCGGATACCCTGGGCCATGGAAACGCGGGGCGCGAAATCCGGCACGAGCCGCTTGATCTTGGTGTTGTCAAAGCGTACGTTGGCGGCCTTGTCGCCCAGCAGCGGACCTTCAAAATCATAGCCCGCGGCCCGGCCGCATACGGCCAGGAATTTGCTGGCGACATATGCCGCGCACAGCGGCGCACCCATGGCTGACGCGAGCACCGCGTAGATCTGGTTCCACGTCATCCCCTCGTCGGTGGTGATGTGTACCGCAGTGCCCAGCGCGTGGGGGTTACCCATCAGACCCACAAAACCAACGGCAAAATCATCGGCATGGGTGGCCGTCCACAGCGACGTGCCGTCGCCGGGGATGATAACGGGTTTGCCCGCCCGGATGCGGGCCAGCGTCTGCCAGCAGCCGCGTGCGCCGTGCAGCGCCACCACGGCCTTGCCGCCGCAATAGGTGTGGCTGGGGCGCACGATGGTCACCGGAAAGCCTTCCTCCCGGTACCGCTCCATCAGGAAATTTTCGCAGGCGATCTTATCGCGGGAATACTGCCAGTAAGGGTTTGCCAGGGGCGTGCTTTCGGTGATGGGCAGCGCGGCCACGGGCTTCTGGTATGCCGACGCGCTGCTGATAAAAATGTACTGGGCCGCGCGCCCCGCAAACAGGCGCACGTCACGCTGGACGTCCTCCTCGGTAAAGGCGATGAAATCCACCGCCACGTCGAACCGCTCGTCTCCCAGTGCGGCCTTCACCGCAGCTTCGTCATGGATGTCCGCTGTAAGCACCCGCGCGCCCCGGGGCGCGCGGGCCGCGTTGGTGCCGCGGTTGAGCAGCGTCAGTTCCCAGCCGCGGGCCAGCGCCAGAGCGCCGACGGCTGTGCTGATGACCCCCGTGCCGCCGATGAACAATGCTTTCATGGGTCGTCCCCCTTTTTTGTGATGCTTTCGCCGTGCCTGCCGCGCAGTCCGGCGTTATGATTTTATTGTAAAGCGCCCGCGGACAAAAAGCAAGCGCGGAGGCCTTGCGGCCTCCACGCCAGCTTGGTGAAAAAGCTGCGCTTTTGCGCCAAGCTGCCTACGAACAGGGCCTGCGGCCCCGTTCGCCGCGCACGGCGGCCTTCGGCGGGCGCTTCGCTCTACACGCCTCGGCACTAGCCCTGCGGGGCGTCGCGGGGTTATTTTAAATGAAAAAGGGGTTCTCCACCCCTTTTTCAAGCTTTTTCCCCGGACGCTTCTTTTCCTTCTTTGCCTTTTTCGACAGTCTGGCGCGGAGGCCTTGCGGCCTCCGCGCATCTTTTGGCTGGTCAGCGGTCAAAGCTGGGATTGACGGCATAAAAATTGCGGCTGTCCAGGGTGTCCTTGACGGTTTCCAGCGCCTCGCCGAAGCGCTGGAAATGGACGATCTCCCGTTCACGCAGAAAACGGATGGGCGCGATCACGTCCGGGTCGTCCACCAGACGCAGAATATTGTCATAGGTGGTGCGGGCTTTCTGCTCTGCTGCGATGCGGTAAGAACAGCTTTAAGGCTTTTGCCGCGTCTGGGCTCCGTAAGCCTCGACGGGGGATAAAATTCAGAAATCCCAGTGGATCTCCACGGGAACATTCTTTGTGCCCGGGATACGCTTGCCCACATAAATATGATCGATCATTGCTTCCACTATCTCGCGGCTGAGCCGCCCGGACTTCATGTACCGCCCGGCCCGCTCTCTGCAGCCGCCGTCCGTTTCGGCCTGAGCTTCCAGTTCTTCCACCTTTTTCCTGCCTTCTGCCGCCGAGCGTTCCAGCCTGTCGCATTCGGCGGACAAATCTTTGGACAGTTCCGCATAATCTCCCTCGGATAAAATCCCTTTTACCTTATCCAAATAAAGCCCCCGGAGTCCCCGCCTGCACTCCTCCAACTTTTTTTCGCAAGCCGTAACGTCCGCCGCGAGCCGCGTTTTTTTCTGTTCCAGGTTTCCGCTGTACTCGAGTCTCCGGGCCAGCTCATCCTGATCCAGATATTCCGCATTTATCCGGTTCAGTTCGGCAGCCACTATTTCCTCCAGCCGGGCGACTGAAATAAACGAGCCAACGCAGGCATCTTTTGCAACGTGACGGTTCGGACATTTCAAGTAGTGCTTTCCGCGGCTTTTAGATGAGCGCATAGCATAGCCGCAATACATGCAACGGGCCTTTTGGGAAAACAGGCCGACCGTCCCTTCTGCAAATGGCCTGACACGCTGTTCCCGCAGCGCCTGTACTTTTTCCCATAACGCTCTTTCGATGATCGGTTCGTGCGTTCCCTCCACCCGGTACCACTGTTCCCTGGGACGCGGCCTGTTTTGCTTTGTCTTGTAAGAAACGCTGCCGTATTTTCCCTGTACCATATTGCCGATATATATTTCATTTTCCAGCATATCGGCAATGGCAGAATATTTCCAAAGTGTGCTGTTTTTTTTCGTGGGCTGCCGATACCGCAGGCCATGCCGACGCTTGTATTCCGTCGGGTTTGGAATGCCCCGGTCGTTGAGCAGCCGGGCGATGGCTGTCTTACCGTATCCTTGTGAAAACAGCGTGAACACCTCCCGCACCACAGCAGCAGCCTCTTCGTCTATCACAAGTCGTCCTTTCTGTTTTGGATCTTTCTGATATCCGTACAAAGCAAACGCGCCGATATGAAATCCATTTTCCCGACGGCTGTCCAGCACGCTGCGGATGTTGTCCGACATATCTTCCAGATACCACTCGTTCACGAGCCCGTTGATCTGCCGAGATTTTTTGTTTCCTTTGCTGGCGGTGTCCGCGTTGTCAACGATGCTTACGAACCGTATCCCCCAGGCGGGGAACAAACCGTGGATGTATTTTTCCACCAGTTCCAGTTCACGGGTGAACCGCGACTGTGTCTTGCACAGCACGATATCGAATTTGTGCTGCTGCGCGTCCCGCAGCAGACGGTTGAATTGCGGGCGCCGCCTGTCCGCGCCTGCATAGTCGTCGTCACTATAAATGTCGAAAACGTCCCATCCCTGTTCCATCGCATATTGCAGCAGCATCGTTTTCTGGTTCTGAATGCTTCCGGAATCGCAGGTTCCGGCCGGCTTGTTCCTGTCTTCCTCCGACAGTCGGCAGTAGAGCGCCGCTTTCACGGCTTTGCCTCCCCGCGCGGGCCTGTGCCCATCATTCTGGACGTGCGCGGGCCGCACCTCCCCCTTCCCGGCTGTTGATCAGCTCGGCCCATTTCTGTGCGAGCCGTTCCGCCGAAGGTTTGTCTCCATTTTTAAAGACACTTTTGCAAACGGTATGTTCTTCCGCCATATGCCTTTCCTCCTTTCAAGCGATGGACAATACATTTTATGCCCGGCGGCATGTCCGTTATGGCTCCGAACGCATTGTGAAAGGAGCAAGAAAGACAAAGCCTTCGGCAAAGGGGCCTGTACCCCTTTGCCGAAGGCTCTTTTCACGCACGCGCGGCAGCTTATGCAATTTTTTTCGGAGCAAGCGCCACAAAAGCGGTCACGGTGATACCGTATCCACCTCAAACAACGCTTCCGTTTCCACGGGGATGTTGCCCGGCAGCGCGTTCACGCCGATGGCGGAGCGCGACGGCAGGCCCGCTTCCTCTCCCCAAAGTTCCAGCAGAAGCTGAGTGCCGCCGTTGGCCACTGCGGGCTGCTCGTGAAAGTCGTCGGCGCTCTGTACAAAAGTGGTGATTTTTACAGCGCTTTTTACGCGGCGCAGATCGCCCACCGCTTTTTCCAGCGCAGCCAGCACGTTCAGCATGCAGGCGCGGGCATAAACCTGTCCCTGTTCCACGGTGACCTCTTTGCCCAGCCTGCCCGTCACAGGCCCGTCGATCACCGGGCCGCAGCCGGAAACATAGAACAGGTTTCCGCCAAACTTTTTGCAGGAGGAATACAGCCCCCCCTTTGCAGGCGCGGCAGGCAGCTCCACGCCCAATTCTTTCATCTTTTCGTAGATATCCATTTAACTCATCCTTTCTTGTCATCGCGGCGCAGGACTCTGCCCGCCCGCGTTTTGCACATTTCCCCGTCCCGCAGCGCCAGCTGTCCGCTCACATAGGCACGCCGAAGCCCGGCGGCGCAGTGCTTCGGTGAGGCATATGTCGCCGTATCTGTAAAGTCTTCAGGACGGAATACCAGAAGATCCGCCGCAGCGCCCGGCCGCAGAACGCCCCTGCCGCTCAGATGGGCCCGCTGCGCCGGCATCGCAGTCATCTTGTACACCGCCTGCTCGAACGAGAGCACACCCTCCTCCCGCACCAGCTTGCGCAGCATCCGGGGAAACGCGCCGTATAGCCGTGGATGCGGATTCCCGCCCCCGCCATACAGCGCGTCGGAAATCAGCGCCGTATACGGCAGACGTGCCACGGCCTGAACATCCTCCCATGCCATGCTCAGCACGATGATGCCCACTTTACCGCCCGCCCGGGCAATCAGCTCCGCCATCAGGTCCGCCGGATCCCCACAGCCGTGCATCTGCGCTGCCCGGACAAAGTTTTCCCCCTGATACCGTGCGTATTCCGCTCCCTCCACCGAACTGATGAGGATGCGCTCCCATCCGATGGAGGTGACCATATTGTCCCAGCCGGGATGTTCGCGGTAAAGCTCCTCCCGCAGGCGCGCAGCACCCTCATGCCCCGCAAAGAACGGCGGCGGGTATTCCGCCAGCGTTGGCGGCAGCAGCGACAGCAATGTAGTTGAACCTCCGTCATAGGGATAAAAATCCGCCGTAACATCCTGCCCCTGCGCACGCGCAGCCTCGATACACTCCACGGCCCGAAAAATTTTATCACGCCAGTTGTGTACGCCTGTGGCTTTAAAATGACTGATATTCAGGCGGACCCCGGCGCGGCGCGCGATCCCGATCACTTCCCGGACCGACTCCACCAAACTGTCCCCTTCGCCGCGGATATGCGTGCACAGCAGCCCGTCACGCAGGGCGACCGGGCGCAGCAGCGCATTGTATTCCGATGGAGCCGTGTAGCATTCCGGGCGGTACATGATACCCAAAGATGCGCCGCAGGCGCCGGCCTCCATCGCCTGGTCCACAAGGGCTACGGCCTGTTCCAGCTCCCGCTTCGTAAACGGCTGGGCGGAAAAGCCCTTTACCGCGCAGCGCACCGCCCCGATGCCGGCAAGAAAGCCCAGATGGAGCGGCAGCTCTGTCTGCTCCAGCGCACGCACATAGCCCGCATAACTATTATAGCATACATGCGGCGGTACCTTTCCCACTACCGGCTCGATATATTCATAAAACTCCCCGTGCCTGCTTACATCCAGCGGTACCGGAGCTAGGCCGCAATTACCGGCCAGCGCGCAGGTAATGCCCTGTGCTAACTCCACCCGGCCGAAATCCGCGTCCCGCAGGGGCGCGGCGTCGCAGTGGCGGTGAATGTCCACGAAGCCCGGCGTCACCACACACCCGGAGGCATCCACCGCAGGGATATCGGACCCGCCCGCGTCCACACCCACCGCCATAATTTCACCGTCCCGCACCCATACATCCGCCTGGGCCGGCGGCGCGCCTGTCCCATCATACACAAGGCCGCCGCGCACGACAAATTCATCCACAGACATCCCTCCTTTATACCGTCATCCCGCGGGCGTCCACGGGATGACGCGTCAGACGGCCATTCTCCAGCAAATATACCGCATTTTGCTGATTGACCGCCGTACAAACGTGGATGGGCACCAGCGTAAGGACGTCGCCCACCTTCAGCTTCGTTTGCCCGCAGGCCGCCGTGAGGATTCCGTGCTCTTCGTTCATCCGGCTCAGACACAGATCCGGCCTGCCCTCCACCGCCGCATAGCCCGGATAATAAAAAGGCGGGGTGTTCAGCGGGATATCCGTGGCAAAGGTTTTGCTGCCGCCATCCAACACAGCGTATTCTCCGTGCTGCACGCTCACCACCGTGGCGGCGTACCGCACGGCGATCTGCTCGGGTTCCGCCACATGTTCGCCGCATAGCATCTGGTCTTTAAAAATATACGTGCCGGGACGAACCTCGGTGACCAAGCCCGTTTGGGCTACGGCCACACCGGTCGGGGAAGACCCCGCGCTCACATCCTGAATGGCTACGCCCGCCGCACGAATGCTGCGCGCGGCCTCGGCCATCATCTCGCCCTCTTCTTTTGCGGCAAGGATGTTGTCCTGCGTGGGCGCGCCCTGGTAAATAAGCCCTTTGAAAGTGTAGATGCCTGTGAGCCGCAGCCCCGGCATTGCGGCGATACGCTGCGCCAGCGCCGCCGCATGTTCCAGCGGTACACCTGTCCGGCCTGCCCCGGTGTCAATCTCCAGACGCACTTCCAAGCACAGCCCCGCCGCTTGTGCCGCATCGGACAGCTCCCGCGCGCACTCCCAACTGTCCACCGCCAGAATCAGGCGGTCCAGCTTGGGCGCAAGCGCCAGCGCGCGCCGGATACGAAATGCTCCCACCATGGGATATGCGATAAAAATGTCCCGCAGGCCGCCCGCCGCCATCGTCTCGGCCTCGCTCACCTTGGCGCAGGTGATGCCCTGCGCACCCGCTTCCACCTGCATGCGTGCAAATACCGCCATCTTATGGGTCTTGATGTGCGGACGCAGCGCACAGCCCGCAGCGTCTGCGGCCGCCTGCATGGCCTCGATGTTCCGGCGCGCCTGCGCCACGTCGAGGATCACGCACGGCGTCTCCAGCATCGCAAGCTGTTCCTTTGTCAGTTTCATACTTCTCCCCCCTCCCGGCGTTTCATGCCATCCAATCCTTGAGGTTCAAT
>NZ_JXXK01000047.1 GCF_000949455.1 Ruthenibacterium lactatiformans
AAATCGTGGAGGGAATCGCCAAAGACATTTTTGCCATGATATCCCGCATGCCGAAAGACCCTACGATAGAGGCACAGCTGAAGAAAAATATCCAGAACAAAGAAAATCTGCTGCGTGAACTGGACGCAAAACTGCAGTCAGCCAAAAAGGAGCTGGAATTGTATGAAGCGCAGATCATAAAGTGCATTGAGGGCAAGAGCAAACTGTCAGAGGCCACACTCGCACGCATGATCAGCCGGGCAGAGGAGGCCGTTGCAGTATATGAAAAAGAAATCGAAAAAGCACGCCTGGACAAGCAGAACCAAAAAGATACCGCGGCGCAGATCGAGGATTTTTACAAGGAATTCAAGGGCTGGGCGGATGAGTATGAATCAGCTGCGCTGGAACGCCGGAGAGTCATACTAAGTCAATTGTTCAGCCGCATTGAGATCGGCAGAGGATATGAAGTCAAGGTGGAGATCGCCATGAGCTACAAACAATTTTTGAATCTCTCAGAGAATTCGCAGACTGGCAACAGAACAGTAGCATAGAAAGACAACATTAAGTGGTAAACGATACACAGGCAGGCAAAAGCGCATGGTAGCATGCGCTTTTGCGTGTCCTGTGCGCATAGTGATTTGGAATTGAGGAAATGTGACATTCTGGTTGCCAAAAAAATATGGCTGTCGTATAATTGCCTTATTAAATACTACTTTCTAACTTTGGTATGCTGTAAAGAGTATCTGATACGAAGATGCGCTTGATCTTCCAGAAAGTTTGGCCAGAGCATGTACAGCTATAGTAGATACTGCTTTTGAAAAAGTCTTGATGTGACAGGAAAAGCAAGTTAAAATATAATTATTATGGGAAATTGAGGTAATATGATGGAAAATCATTTGACGCCATACCAATCAGTTATAATAGAAATTAAAAGCATTATTTCTTCTGGTCAAGAAGCAGCCTATAGTGCTTCCAGTAAAGCAATGCTGCTTACTTATTGGAATATTGGCAAACGAATTGTAGAGCAGGAATTGGGGAGCAACGAACGTGCAGAGTACGGCAAAGGTTTAATTTCTGTATTGGCAGATGATTTGACAAAAGAATTCGGCAAAAATTATTCCAAAAGAAATTTGCATTATTATATCAAGTTTTATCAGTGTTTTCCTGATGAGCAGATTGTGAACGCATGCGTTCACAATCTTAATTGGACGCATATTCGAAGTCTTCTTCGTGTCCAGGATGAAAATGCACGATATTGGTATATGAAAGAGGCAGTTGATGAGAACTGGAGTTCAAGAACCTTGGATCGCAATATCAGTACGCAATATTATCATAGACTTCTTCAAACCCCGGAAAAGGGTGCTGTAATTGAAGAAATGAAGCGGAAAACCGCAGAATTTCAAAAAAATCAATTCGAACTAATCAAAAGCCCAGTGATTGCAGAATTCCTCGGATTCAAAAATGAGGACACTTGTTTAGAGGGAGATTTAGAATCTGCTATTCTTTCACATATTAGAGATTTTTTGATGGAGTTAGGCAGAGGATTTGCGTTCGTGGCTCGTCAGCAACATATTGTAACGGAAACTTCGGATTACTATTTGGATCTTGTTTTTTATAATATCGAACTTAAATGTTATGTACTTATTGATTTAAAGATGGGGAAGATCACACATCAAGACGTAGGTCAAATTGATATGTATGTGCGCATGTATGATGATTTAAAGCGAGGCCAAGGAGATAATCCCACCATTGGGATTTTGCTGTGTTCAGAAACTGATGAGGATATTGCCAGATATTCGGTACTTCATGATAATGATCGATTGTTTATGTCAAAATATCTTACTTATTTGCCTACGAAGGAGCAGCTGAAAGCAGAGATTGAGCGGCAGAAAGAAATTTTTTTCTTTCCAAAGTGGAGGAAAAGATGTTGTTGTAGATGTTTACAATGATTGTCCTGTAGATTCTCTTTCTCTTGAGCTGAAAAGAATCGGGGCGAAAGCATCAACAGAACAAAGCCGATTTTTAAGGCAACACCGCACAAGTGCCACAATCCGCATTACACAGCAAGTGCCACATAAAAGCTGTGGATAACCTCTGAATTTTTTGTCCGCAAAGGCGCACTGACTCAAGCCGCCAGGCAGGGCCTGTCAGCCAGAATCAGGTTTGCCAGCGCAAACATGATATTGAATTTGGCTTGCTGCTTTTCGAGTCCTCGGTATCGTGTCTTTCGGAAGCGCAGCTGCTTCTTGACGACGCCGAATACGTGCTCCACTTTTGCCCTGACAGAAGACTTCGCGTGCTCTGCTTTTTTGGCGGCGTACTGTCCACTCTTACTCAGTTTCTTTACCTGTGAAGGACGACGATTGATTTTGTACCTGATTTTGTGGCCTGACCTGTTCCTGACAATGGCATCTTCTCGCTTACCGGCTCCCAGATAGCCACTATCGCCATAGACAACAGCTTCTTCTCCGGTCAGCAGTTTCGATGCTTCCGAAACGTCATGCACATTTGCCGCAGTAGCTTTCACTGTATGAACCAGTCCGCTGTCCTTGTCCACGCCGATATGCGCCTTATATCCAAAGTGCCAGGTGTTGCCCTTCTTGACTTGATGGGCGTCCGGATCTCGCTGCTTTTCATGATTTTTTGTAGAGGATGGCGCTGCAATGATCGTGGAGTCCACAATGGTCCCTTTTTTGAGGATAAGTCCTCTTTGCTGCAAAAGCTCCACTACCTGGCGAAAAAGCTTCTCCTGCAGTCCATTGCGTATCAGCAGATTCCGAAAGCGGCCGAGGGTATCTCCATCCGGCACCTGGTTGCTGGAATCAACGCCGCAGAACTCCGAAAATGCGCGGCTGTCGATTGCCTCTGCCACCGTTGCCTCATCACTCAGGTCATAGAGATTTTGCAGCAGATACAGCCGCAGCATGGTCTCCAGAGGATAGGGTTTGTTGCCGCGCTCTCCTTTGTAATAGCACGGCTGAATCATGGCAAGCCATTCCTTCCACGGGACGATCCGTTCTATCTGGTCAAGAAATTCTTTTTCTTTGTCCGCACCTGTGCCAGTTCATCACTGAATGCAGAAATTGTCATCTGTTTATCCATAAACTCATTATATCATATTTGGCAGCATCCGCTGCCTTCTTCTGTGCGGTGTTGCCTTAAAATTAACTGCGCCTACAAACGGAAAGAACCTGAAGAGGTGGGGCGAATCAGCACAGCGCACGCATACAACAAGGCGATGAACCATTCACGAAACAAATCGCAGGGTAGGATGAAAAAGTGACGGCCAACAAGCCAATAAAAGAAAATGCTGTTCCAAATGGAGTAAAATTTACTGTTAAAGTAAGGTCATATAAATAATCCCATCATCAATGCTCAGAGTCAGACTTGGATGATATAGAATAATAAAATACACTCTTGGTTTGTTTTTTGCCTAAGCAATCCGCGAATTTCGGACTTTCCAAAGTGTCTTCGAACTTTTTGCAACCATCTTTTTAACTGAGGCAATTTTTAATAAAGAAAAAATGATACGCAGAAGTGTGCACTTGTATGATGTTAGCCAACATATTTCTTGAAATTGTGTGCAAATGGATAGCAACTAAAGTTGAAATAGCATAGAGAGATGCGATATACTAAAAACAAAATTTACAGTTTATGGTGAGAGGGAAATATGGTGTACGCCAAGTCTCAAAAGAAAGCTTATACATTAAAGAAAAGATTAATTTGCAGCAATGGTATTTTACTGCTGGTTTCTTTTTGTATTTTACTCTTTACGAGTTATTACACGATTCAAAAAATATATATTGGAAATGCTGTAAAAACTTATGCATCTCAGCTCAACAACATGAATATTCAGGTGCAATCTGCGTTCGAGAGAATAAAAATATTGACGGAAGAGGTTGCGCAAAATGATTTGTTGTTGCAAATAACAGAGCAATTGGAAGCAAATGAAAACAATGTTGGAGTGTCTAAAGAAATTATTACGAATTTGGCAATGTATTGTAACACAACTTCTCTTCCGTTAAAAATATATTTAAAAGTTGGAGGAGCGATTTTTAACGGGGTTGAAGTCTGCACAAAGGATGCGGAGTGCGCGCCCCATTCCCAAAATCGGTATTTGTACATAGAAAAAGAACAATTATTGTTGAAAGAATATGTGCAGCAAAAAGAAAAGGACACGGAAGGACAATGTTACTTTCAAGGTGCCTTAGAGTCGAACGGAGTGTTCCTTTTTGTGATGAATATAAGAAATTTAATAGACGAAAATTCGTTTTCGGCTTTTGAGGTGGAAGCAAACGGAAAGTCGCTCTATCGGCAGGGTGACGTGGAGAACATACCTGTTTTAATTACCCAATTAAAAGAAATTCGAGAAAACAACATAAGTGTGTTGAGTGGTATGTCTACAGACGGCCAGTGGTTGATTACGATGTACAGATCGGAAAGCAGTGGATTGCAGTATACGGCTTTTGTGAATATGAGACAAATTATCGTTCCGGTTTTATGGTGCACATTCAAATTGGGTATATTGTCTTTGTTGGTTATGGCATTATCTGTTCCGCTGTTTTACATAACGGCAACATTCACCTTAGAACCGATGAAAAAACTACTTGCCGCATTAGATGATGAAGAGGATTGCGAAAATAATTTATCCCGCTTTATTTTTGCAATTCGAGACCAAATATCGCTTCGCAGGAGAGTATATAGACATCATCTTCTGGTGCTGGTACCTTTGGCTGCTGTTTGTTTGTTTTCTATTTCGATATATAGAAATATTTTGATAGATCAGGAAAAAACATATTTTGAAAATGTGACACGGCAGACGGCAAAAAATATCCAAAGCGGAATTAGCTGGCATACGGATTCGGCTAAGCAACTGATACTTGACAGACAATTCAAAAATTTTATTGGAGAATTGAGCACGAAGGAACCGCAAAAAAAATTACAGGCAGAGCAAAAAATTACGGAGTATATTTATCAAAACCGTTATCAGTTTGCTCATACGTTGGCGGTAAATATCTATGATGCAAACGGATACCGCATCTATTCGTCCAATAAATCAATGGCGTTGGAAAACAGGATACCGCTGGATATCAAGGAAAAGCTAGATTCGGGAATATTTACAATGTTTGACAAACAAAGTATTTCTGTTATGACAGCGGATTTTTGGTTTCCTGTATTGGAAAATAAGGAACCAATAGGATACATATGCTTTGTAGTTGACGACCTTATTGATACTGCTTGGCTTGAAAGCAGTAGCATAATGGCCAAAAGCAAATCTTATTTATACGATCCTCACATCTGGAGCATATTTTATCCGAAGTTGAGTACGAATTTGGATCATTTGGCGGAGGGAATCTTGCAGGGAGGGTTGCTAAAAGAAAGTGAGGAATCCTATTTCATAAATCCGGAAACAAACGAGAGGCAGATAGCATTTTTAATAGCTGTTCCAGAGACCTCGTTCAGTCTGCTTTGCTTTGTTCCCGAAGCGGTATTAGGGAATGGCGTATCACAGCTTTGGATATATATTATTTTTATTTTTTGCGGGATGATTCTTATCGTCAGCATGATGAGCAGCAATTTCGCCGCGCGTTTAGCGAAACCAATTGCAGAGCTTCAAACAATATTCGAGGAAGCTTCAAATACATCGGATAAAGTGTACCTGCCGAATTTTTTAGATAATGAATTGAGCATGTTAGCCAATTCTTTTGTTGCGATGTTTCATCGGACAACCGCATTGCAGCAGTTGATAAGCGAACAGAAGCTAAAGGTTGAGCAAAGCGAAAAAAGGCGGACGCAGCTTGAGCTTATGGTATTAAAGGAACAATTAAATCCCCATTTTATTTCTAATTTGTTTGTCAGCATGAGGTTCATGCTGCGGGCGGGTAAGCTAAAAGAATTGGAAGATACAATAAAAACAACTGGCACTTTTTTGAGAGAGACCGCTATGCACCATGAGAAAGGGGTGACATTGCAAAAGGAAATAGATGTGATTTGTGGCTACGTAAAAATCCAAAACATTCGATTTAAGGACAGAATAAATTTTATATATGATATACCAAGTGAAATTGAAGAACAAGTGATTCCGCAATTTTTATTACAGCCACTTATTGAAAATGCCATAACCCATGCAATGCCTGCTGAGGGTCGGTTGCACATTAGTTTACATGCATCTATGCAGAATGAAAAAGTTTGTTTAAAGCTATGGAATGACGGAATTGGAATTTCGCTTTCCCAAATAAAAAAGTTGGAAAAGAACATGCAAGAGGGAATAACATATAACCATATTGGCCTTGTGAATACAAAAGAGAGAATACGTCTTTTTTATGGAAATACATATCAATTCAGCATACAGCGTCTGTCGGAAAATGAAACACTTGTCACGCTGTTGTTGCCGATATATCGGCTACCTGAAAATGGAGAAGAGAGGCCTAACGTTCAATGAAAAAATTGTATACAACCTTGATTGTAGAAGATGAAGATATCGTGCGCGAAGGTCTGATAGAAACCATTGAATGGGAGAAAATAGGCTTTTCTGTGACGGCTCAAGCGTCTGGAGGCCGAGAAGCGCTGCGAAAATTTCAAACAGAACCGACAGATGTGGTTTTAACAGATATCCGGATGCCAGAGTTTGACGGAATACAATTGTTAAAGGCGATTAAAGAGCAGCACATTGAAACGCAGGTGGTTTTTATAAGCAGTTATGCTGAATTTGAATATGCAAAGCAGGCAATTACTTATAAGGCGTTTTCTTACGTGATAAAAACTGAATTATTTGAAGATTTGGAAAAAGTACTGCATGAGTTGTATCTCTTTTTGGAAAAGCAGGAGTTTGAACGGGAACAGACAAGTTACCAAAAAAGAGCAATCGAAAGCCAATTTTTGTTCAAGGGGATTCAAACAGGAAACTGGGAGGAATTGCGGCTAAAAGGCATATGGCATCAGATGATTGTGATTTCGCAATACCCGGAAAAAAACATTACGCTCCCAATTGGATTTGAAGCTGATATACTGTGGGGAATAAGTGAGCGCGGAGATGCGGTTCTTTTGGTTTCTGCCGCCGACAAAGCAACATTAGAAAAATGCATACAGTCATTTGCGCAAGACTATTGTGCGAAGCATATTGGTATCATAACTGCTGGTAAATGCAAAGGGGAGTGCGGGGAAATCCAAAACTCGTATTATGAAGCGATGAAGATGCTGGACATAACATACAAATATCCTAGCGGCATTTATATGTACCAAACTGTAGAGAGCAGTTTAGAAAATTTTTGTCTTGAAAAAAGCTGGAGCATAGATCATATGGTTTTGTTGCTTACAGGCAGAAAAGAAGAGGAGTTTTTGCGGCAAGTAGAGCGATATATCCATTGTTGCATGAAGGCGCGGGGGATTTTTATACAAGAATGTAAGTTGCATCTGCTGGCCATTCTTTCAAGAATGGCAGACATATACGGTGGCTCAATGCAACAGCTATATTACTCCTCGTCGAAGCAGTTGATGACTTGCGATTGCTTTACAGTACTCTATGCTTTGATAAAAAAGATTGTGCGACAGGTTCTGGAGGCGCTAAACTGCGTCGAAAGTAATGATGAAATGCAGCAGATACTAAATTTTGTTCGGGCAAATTTTCGATCCGATATCCATCTGCAAGACGTTGCAGAGCGCTTTTTCCTCAGCGCCCCGTATTTATCAGCTCTGTTCAAAAAGAATGTTGGCATGACGTTTACAAGTTATCTTCGCGAGTGCCGTTTGAATTGGGCTGCGCACCTGTTAGAAACAACACGTTTCAGCATACAAAAGATAGCGTACGAAGTTGGATATACCGATGAGCGGTATTTTGCAGAGCTTTTCAATAAGACGTATAGAGCCTCGCCTTCTGAATATCGGGCGAAAATAGTTCAAAAAGGAGAAATGTTGACAAAAAATAATGGCGAGAGCCCTTTTGGGGGAATTTAACGCGATGCGCTTCTTGCGTCGTTTGAGGCCTTGACTATTAATAATCGATATACGGGAAGTAACAGTAAAAACAGTTTCAATACATAGCTAAAAAAATAGAAAGAGACACGCACTCCTGCCTCTGAAGAATGGTACATCCCCGTTTTGCAGAGATAGGGTACGTGTCTTATTTTATGTTTTGCACAAATTGTACTTATGTGTTATGTAAATTATACATAATTTCAGTTAAATGTGTAGCTTGTTTTGATTAAAAGTGTCTCGTTACATCCACCGGATAACTGGTGGTAAACTGATATTAAAGAAGTGCGCTTCATATTTTTTCGGTTTGAGTGAAAGGAGTTCAAGAATGAAACATCTAGGAAAGTCCATTTTGGCGTGTGCTTTATGTTTTGTGGTGGTGCTAAGTGGTTGTTCCGGTACAGTATCTTCTGAGACTGCGCAATCGATGTCAGTATCCCAGAGTACAGAAAATGTAGTGGCTCCGGGAAATTACGACGAACATTTTGATATTGATTTAATGTCATATTTCGTTATGGATGTATCGCCTGACGATGAGATTATTCAATATTTAAATGACAAATTCAATGTTACGATTAATCCGACAATCACGAACTGGGACAATTATGCATCTACATTGCAGATGAAGATCTCCGCGGGAGAAACACCGGATTGGTTTCGTGTGAACCTAGACAGTATGGTGCCGCAGTTGGTGGATGATGGCGTGGTTATCAACGTCAGTGATTATGCCAAGAACTACGGCTTTAAAAATATCCAAGCGACTTTGGAAAGTCCGTTGGCAAACCTGCTCGAGCGAGATGGTAGCTTCTATTGCGTTCCGGATTCTACGGGATATCTCACGTTTGGCATTTATGTCCGTAAAGACTGGATGGATGAACTTGGGCTTGAAGTGCCAACGACTTGGGAAGCGTACAAAGATGTATTAAAAGCATTCGCAGATGCGGATCTTGACGGAAAAGGTGCGACCCCACTTACCACTTATGGAGATGGTATTACCTCAGGTGTGCTAAACTTCTATTCTTGCTGGACGGGCTATAATACGTGGGGTTATCTCAATGATGAGCTTCAGTATTTTGCTACCGATCCCGCATATAAGGAATGCATCAAATACTGGGCTGATTTGTATGCAAATGGATTGATTGATCCGGAGCTTTTCAGCAACAGTTATGAAGACTGCATGACCAAGTTTGATACAGGGCGTGCGGGCAT
The DNA here is from genome assembly GCF_000949455.1 of Ruthenibacterium lactatiformans. Classification (GTDB taxonomy): domain Bacteria; phylum Bacillota; class Clostridia; order Oscillospirales; family Ruminococcaceae; genus Ruthenibacterium; species Ruthenibacterium lactatiformans. The sequence continues at coordinate 9,160 of NZ_JXXK01000047.1, forward strand.
GTTGATGATGAATCAAGTGCAAATTTGGTGGGATGCCAACGAAAGCGCCATGAAAGAATATGACCCAAGCTCAGAGATGATGTCTTTTGTCCCAATTCCTGCTGGACCGGCGGGGTCGCACGTAAATCATGGTATCCCTTACGCAGCTAGTTCATATTTCTCTAGCGAAATGAGCGAGGCAAAGCGTATTCGCGTTCTTGAGATTATGGATTATCTTTTGAGCGACGAGGGGCGTGAGTTAACGTTATACGGTATTGAGGGAAAACATCACACTGTGGTAGATGGTCAAAAAGTTCAGAACGCAGATGTTGTGAACAAGGAATGGGGACAGAGCATTCATTTGATGGGTGAACTTGCCGATTTTGGCGCATCTCAAGACCTTACCACTTCGGAATGGGTACAGAGCTATGTGGATTGGCTGGACACGCCGGGCAATGCAGAATATAACTATGCGCAATATTTTAGCACAGATGAGACAGTAAAGCTTAGTACAAATATATTGGAAGTGTATCAATCCTATTTTGTATCATTTATTACCGGTGAGAAGGATGTGGATACAGAATGGAATGCTTACGTGGAAGCAATGAACAATGCAGGTGTTCCCGAGCTAACCAAGCTGACAGACGAATTTATTAAAGCGAATGGTTATGATGCGGACATGGTACATGTAACCCGTTAAAAAGAAAATCTTTAAAGAGGTGGGCTTATGACAAATTCGGTAAAAAGCACTTCTTTTTCAAAGCCTAGCCTTTGGCGCGAGATATCTCGCGCCAAAGGCTGGTATTTGTTTGTGCTGCCATTGTTGTTATTTCTTATAATTTTTCGATATTGGCCTTTATATTTTCTGCAGATTGCATTTCGTGATTTTCGTGTTACCCGGCCGTTGGAGAACAGTAATTGGGTTGGGTTCCAATATTTCCAAGAACTTTTTTCTACACCGGGTTTTTGGCAAGCGTTTTGCAATACGTTAATAATCAATTTATACAAGTTGTTGATTTGTTTTCCGCTTCCCATTGTACTAGCATTGTTGCTGATGGAGATAAAGAGCCAACGTATACGCAGACCAATTCAAACGATTCTCTATCTGCCGCATTTTATTTCGTGGGTGGTTGTAGCGAATATTCTTACAAATTTATTGGCATTTAATGGTGGAGCGATTAACAATTTAAGAGAACTTCTAGGTTTGCAACCGGTTATGTTTTTGGGCGCAAAGGAATATTTTCGCGGTATTCTTGTTGCTTCTGATTTGTGGAAGGAAGCTGGATGGAGCATGATTATCTATATTGCCGCCTTAGCGGGGATCGATCCGCAACTTTATGAGGCGGCGGATATAGATGGTGCAAATCGCTGGCAAAAGCTGGTGTACATCACCTTGAAAGAAATTATGCCCGTTGTGACAGTTATGCTCATTTTACGCGTGGGTGCTATCTTTGGAGGAAGCTTTGACCAAGTTCAAACTCTTCTAAATCCGCAGGTCCTGCCGGTAGGTGATACATTGGATACATTTGTCTATCGTGTAGGGATTGGTAACAGCCGATATAGTTATTCCACAGCGGCAGGATTATTCAATTCCGCCCTGTCGGCGTTGTTTTTATTTACAAGTGATCGTGTAGCAAAAAGGTTGGGCGGTCAGGGAGTATTTTGAAAGGGGAGAAAAATTTGATGAAGAGGAAAATTAGCATCTCCTTTTTTTCAATAGCGATTGCAATTTTGTTTGGATTGGCCTGCATACTTGCTATCTATCCTTTATGGCATGTCATTGTGGGATCACTGATATCTTATCCTGAATATATGCAGAAGGTGTTAATGCTGTGGCCAAATCGAATTACTTTTGAAAATTATCATTATGTTTTAGGGCAGGGAACGGTTCTACAGCCACTGGTGGTCACAATTTTTATCACCTGTGTGGGCACATTTGTTAATGTTTTCATGATAACATTAGCTGCTTATGGACTTTCCAAACGTTTTCCGGGTGTGAAGGCCATTTCAATTTTGATGATTGTTACAATGTTTTTGAGTGCGGGACTTATTCCAAGCTATATTTTATTTCGTCAGTTGGGAATATTAAACAGTGTATGGGTATATATCTTACCTGCTATGATTAACCCATTTTATGTAATCATTATGCGGACGTCTTTTCTTGACTTTCCCAGCGAACTTGAGGAAGCGGTAGCTATTGACGGGGCAGGTAAATTTGTTACATTTTTGCGTGTCGTATTGCCGCTTTCGAAGCCAACACTCGTAACAATCGGTCTTTTTACGGCGGTAGATTATTGGAACACTTTTCGGGAATCGGTATACTTTGTGACCGATTCGTCTAAAAAAACATTGCAGGATTTTCTTTATATGGTTATGAACAATACCAATATGGGGGCCATGGGGACAGGACAGGCCATTGTAACAGAAAATGTTAAGCTGGCGTATACGGCGCTTGCAATTATACCGATTTTGATGGTATATCCGGTTCTGCAAAATCATATGGCTTCAGGTATTATGGTGGGATCGGTCAAAGGTTGAATTTAAAACAAATTGCGTATTGGAAAGGTATTGAACCGAAAAGGAGATAACAATGAAAAGGACCACTCGTGGAATAATAATTTTTCCCAGTGAGCTGACGCGCAGAAGCGTTCGGCAAATTATCGAAAGCGGGTTAGATGCAGTTGGAATCCATGCGGCATTTACAGACAGTGGAAAAAACTGTGTGCAAAATCTGATAGATCTTTTAAAAAATGAAGAATTTAAGAAAAATCTACAGATGTTACGTTCAGCCGGAATCGTTGTGGAATATGAGCTGCACGCAATGGATTGGTTGCTTCCGCATACAGCTTTTGATCAACATCCAGAATGGTTTCGTATGAATGATGCGGGTGTTCGTAAAGCGGATTTCAACTTCTGTCCTTCCAATCAAGAAGCACTTACTTATGTAGAAGAGAAAGCGCAAGAATTGGCGAAATTACTTCCTTCACCCCAAAGTCATCGTTTCTACTTTTGGATAGATGATAACGGCGAATATTGCCATTGCCCACAGTGCCAAGGACTGAATGCATCGGATCAAGCGTTAATCGTTTACAATCACATTTTAAAAGGTATTCGTAAAAGTGATCCGCAAGGCAAGCAGTGCTATCTTGCGTATCAAAAGACAATTCAAGCGCCGCAGAGGATCAAACCAGATGCGGGGATTTTTTTGGAATATGCGCCGATTGATCGAATGTCTGGGCTTGCAATCAACGACTTGAGATGTGAAAAGAACATAGGGCAGAAAAACGCCTTAGGTGAACTTCTACGGGTGTTTGGCACCAAGGATTCTCAAGTGTTAGAATATTGGTTAGATCTTTCGCGCTTTTATGCTTGGAAGCCGCCCTTTGGGGAACTACCTTTTTATCCGCATGTTATTCGTCAGGATGCGGTGTTTTATCGTTCAATAGGGTTTGAGCGAATGACAAGTTTTGCCTGCCGTTTAATGGAAGACGAGTATATCAACTGCTATGGTGAAGCTCCCATAAAACAATATGTAGATCTTTTAGGGTAAAAGAAAATAATTAAAATCAGGATAATTTCATAGGCGAAATTTATAAGCATCACAGTAAATCGCACACCTGAAAATTATCGTTGATAGGGATTAAAAAGGACATGCAAGGGAGAAAATCCATGCCGGTAGAAGTTACTTCGTTTAATCAATTACCCGCAATACAGTTGCAAAATAATCATTATCAGGCCCTTATAGTACCACAAGTTGGAGCGAATATCGTACGATTTTTATGGAGGGATCAGACACAGGAAATCGCTATCTTTCGAGAGCCATCGTCTGTTGATGCGCTCCTTAAAGCTCCATTCGAATATGGTTCGCCTTTGCTTTTCCCGGCAAACCGTATACAACAGGCGCAGTTCTTGTACGACGGTCATACTTTTTACCTGCCGCAAAATCATACGAATGGTGATCACATCCACGGACTATTGTATGACGCTTCGTGGAGCGTAGAAAATATACAAAAAACTGTTGGTATGGTGAGCGTTTTGTTGAACGCTGTACAGGATGAACGTATAAGTAATTTCGCTACAGGTTTTCATTTTAAACGTGTTGTGTCGCTTTTAGATGTCGGACTTAAAGATGAATTTATTATAACAAACGACAGTGAATATACCCTTCCCTTTGGAATTGCCTATCATACGGCTTTAGCGGTTGAGCCTTCGTTGTTGTCATCTTATAAACTATATCTTCCAATCTTACACCGAGTGGAGGATGATGTAATTACAAGGTATCCAACAGGAAAGCTTCTGTCATTGAACCCCTATGAATGCGCTTTGGCTGATAAGGGCGTGGGCCTTATTAATTCTAATATAGATTACCTATACACAGCGCGACAAAACAACCCAGCAGTTTTATATTACCCAAATGGGAAAAAGCTGTCATATTACGTATGTTCGAAATATTGGTATTGGATATTAAATACACAAAAGCTAAAAAAAGGGCTTTTGACGGTTGAACCCCAGTCATGGCGCAGTAATATTTTATCTGAGCACAAGGGAATATGGGCACAGAACGGAGTCTTATTTAGTCGGCCACATACGACCATGAGTTTTCAATCTTTTTTTTCAATCAATTAAATTGCAAAAGTCGAATCAGCGTTCTGTGTCTTATTTTTAAATGTATTTCAGCAATTTTTCCGTCGGAGGCGGTGGTATTCTGGAAGTTCTTTGTCAACGTAGACAAGATACAAGAGAAAATTTAGCACACGAATTCGGTGTATCGCTCCGCACAATCAGCAATGACATTGATGAACTAACTATCACGTACATACCCTATTATAACGACACGAGGAAAATATGGCGGAGGCATAAGAGTACAAATTGCCGATGGACATAAAATGCTGTACGAAAAGATGGAGAGAGAATTCGGTGAAGTGCATGAAGAACTGGACGCGCTGAACAGCACACAAGCGGCTCAGGAGTTTGTGCTCACCCGGCGTCTAAAGCAAGTTTGATTTTAGGGGCTATAGAGCGTATGGCAACAGAATAAAGTCATAATAAAACAGCTGCACGGATTGGGTTCCCGTGCAGCTGTTTTGTTTTCTGACAGAAATGGAGAAACAATATGGAACAACGGGAAAATACATTTGCAATGAGCCATTGCTATGCAAAGGGCTTGAAAGTACGCCCCTGTGACGGCCAGCAGCTCTACAAGGCTGAAATCGTAGATGAGATCGTGGAGGGAATCGCCAAAGACATTTTTGCCATGATATCCCGCATGCCGAAAGACCCTACGATAGAGGCACAGCTGAAGAAAAATATCCAGAACAAAGAAAATCTGCTGCGTGAACTGGACGCAAAACTTCAGTCAGCCAAAAAGGAGCTGGAATTGTATGAAGCGCAGATCATAAAGTGCATTGAGGGCAAAAGCAAACTGTCAGAGGCCACACTCGCACGCATGATCAGCCGGGCGGAGGACTCTGTAGCAGTATATGAAAAAGAAATCGAAAAAGCACGTATGGACAAGCAGAACCAAAAAGATACCGCGGCGCAGATCGAGGATTTTTACAAGGAATTCAAGGGCTGGGCGGATGAGTATGAATCAGCTGCGCTGGAACGACGGAGAGTCATACTGAGCCAGTTGTTCAGCCGCATTGAGATTGGCAGAGGGTATGAGGTCAAGGTGGAGATTGCCATGAGCTACAAACAATTTTTGAACCTCTCGGAGAATACGCAGACTGGCAACAGAACAGTAGCATAGAAAGACGATATTAAGTGGTAAACGATACACAGGCAGGCGGAAGCGCATGGCTTGCATGTGCTTTTGCTTGTTCTGTTCGCATAGTGATTGGGATTTGAGGTAACGTGACATTCTGGTTGTCAAAAAAATATGGCTGCCGTATAATGTAATTGGTAGTAACTATGTTTGGTGGATTAAAAAATTTGTTTATATGTTGTGTATAAGGAGATTGCAATGGAAGAGAAACATGGAGAAATTCTAATATATCAGACGGAAAATGGGTTGACAGATATAGAGGTTAAAATGCAAGATGAAACCGTCTGGCTTACGCAACAGCAGCTTGTGGAGCTGTATCAATCCAGTAAATCAAATGTCAGCGAACATATTAAGCATATTTTTGAAGAGGGAGAACTTGATGAAGAAGCAGTTGTTCGGAAATTCCGAACAACTGCTTCGGATGGAAAAAAATATAATACTACTTATTACAATTTGGACATGATAATTTCACTAGGGTATAGAATAAAATCTTCTATTGCCACAAAATTTAGACGTTGGGCTACTGAGCGTTTAAAGGAATACATGATAAAGGGGTTTACTATAGACGATGAACGATTAAAGGGAAATGGAGGCGGTAACTACTGGAAAGAGTTACTTGATCGGATTAGAGATATTCGTTCATCGGAAAAAGTGCTATATCGTCAAGTTTTAGATTTGTATGCAACAAGTGTGGATTATGATCCACGCAGTGAACAGTCTATTTTGTTTTTCAAAATTGTACAAAATAAATTGCATTATGCAGCTCATGGACACACTGCAGCTGAGATAATATATGAACGCGCGGATGCAGAAAAACCTTTTATGGGATTGACATCGTTTAGAGGTGAGCTGCCTGCACTTAAAGACATTGGAATTGCGAAGAATTATTTAAATGAGAGTGAACTTAAAGTGTTGAATAATCTTGTGTCTGGTTATTTTGATTTGGCAGAGATTAATGCAATTGAGCATAAGCCAATGTATATGAACGATTATGTAGAGCAGTTAGACGCAATTCTCTCATCTAATAGCAGAAAATTATTAACTGGTTTTGGCACAATCAGTCATGATAAAGCAATGAAAAAGGCCAAAGAAGAGTATAAAAAATATCAAGAACTCACACTATCGCCAGTGGAACAGGCATATATGGATACGATTAAAGATGCCAATAAGCTTGCAAAGAACGGAATGAAAAAATGAGCCGTTTTTTTCGGCACCTGTTTTAAAACCACCAAAGTAACCAAACAAAGATACAAACAAGACAGATAGCGTCATTAAATGAATATTCGCATTTGGAATAATGTATAAAACTTGCAATCGTATTTATGCAATTTAATTGAATTGGAGTAGGACGAGAAGTCCTTACTTTTTCAATTTTAGAGCTGCTAAAAATAATTTTGATACGAAGCTGCAAAGAGGTAAACGATACATAAGGCGAGCGGAAACGCATGATATACATGTGCTTTTGCTTGTTCTGCACACATAGAGCCTTGGCAATGTTGGAGACTTTCTAAATGTGCGCAAGCAAGATATTTAGGGCATCTTCTCGTAAAAATATTAAGACGTACCATGCATGTAGAAATTCTAGTTAGAACTTCGTCTTTATGTAGAATTTTTCGATTGCTAAAAAAATATGCATGGCGTATAATATCTGTGAAGGAGCGCGATGTTATGGAGCGTATTCAAAAAAGAAAAAATGCTGTCGCTTTTGCATATGCCATTAATTCTATCGAGGGCGTTCCGCCTTCTCCGATAGCGAGACGTTTGTCTGACCAGTGGCAACAAGAAGAAATTTCTTCTACGGAAATGGTGAGAGCATTGGTTGAACATTATAGTGCATTGGGCAGAAAATGAGGAAGCAAGATCCATATTGCTATCCAGAGACTTCTGTTCTCAAAAACAAATTTAATATACGAGAAGTGTCTTTGCTTGAAAAAGCGGAAGCGGATTTGTCACGCGCTAAAATGTCTATTCTATATGAATCTCCTGTGGACAAGTTTGATGCGCAATCCTTTTTGAGAGTACATGAGTTCTTATTTGAAGAAGTATATGATTGGGCCGGACAGTTGCGGACGATCAATATTTCCAAGACGGAAGAAGTGCTTGGAGGAAAGAGTATTTGGTACGAGGACGCGCTTGATCTTCCAGAAAGCTTGGACAGAGCATGTACAGCTATGGTTTA
>NZ_JXXK01000048.1 GCF_000949455.1 Ruthenibacterium lactatiformans
CAGTAAAACCGAATCTTTTGGGAATCGAAAGGCCGCCCGCCCCGTAAACACGGGGCGGGCGGCCTTTTCTTTTTGAACTCCTCCGCTGCCGCTCAGCGCCAAAGGAACCAGATGAGCAGGTATCCCGTTGTGACGGCAATGAGAGAGAACGGTACGCCGATTTTCATAAAATCCCGGTTGGAGACCGTGTAGCCCTCCTTGCGCAGGATGCCGATGCCCGTGATGTTGGCGCTTGCGCCGATGGGCGTCAGGTTGCCGCCCAGGGTCGCACCTGTCAGCAGCCCAAAATAGAGCAGATACGGCTCCACGCCCATGAGTGCGGCAATGCCGCTCACCACAGGCAGCATCGTTGCCACATAAGGGATGTTGTCAATAAATGCGGAGAAAAGCACCGAAGCCCATACGATGAGCGAATAGATGGCAAACAGGTCGTCTCCCGCGATGTTGACAAACAGGCGGCTGATGGCGTCGATGACACCCGCCCGCGTGATGCCCGCGATGATGACGAACAGGCTCGCCAGCAAAAGCAGCGTCTGGCCGTCCAGCTCACGGAAGAACTGCCCCAGCGGAGCCAGCGACCGACGCTGACCCGCTTTGCGCAGGAAGCCCACGGCCGCCAGCAGCACACAGATGACCCCATTGGTCACGGCAGGCTTTTCCGGCACAAAGGAAACGATGATAAGCAGAGTCACCGTAGAAACGAGCAGAAGCGTGGGGACAGTGTCCGTTACCTGTGTGCGCTCGCCGGATTCCACCGGCTGGCGCAGGTTTCGGAAGTAATACAGCAGCACGCACGCGGATGCCACGGCACCCACCTGTACCACCCAAAAAATCCCGGGCCTGCCGCGGAACACGAAGAAATCAAGAAAATTCATGTCGGCATAGCCGCCCAGCAGAATGGATGTGGTATCTCCCACCAGCGTGGCCGCGCCCTGCAGATTGGAGGACACCGCAATGGCGATGATGACCGGCACAGGGCTGATGTCCAGCTTTTTGGCCAGCGCCAGCGCCACAGGCGCGACCATCAGCACTGTGGCCACATTGTCCACGAAAGCGGAGATCAGCCCTGCAAACAGGGAAAGCGCCACCACCGCCCATTTGATGTTGGGCACTTTTTCCATAATGATATCCGCCATCAGCGCGGGCATGCGTGATTCGATAAACAGCACCACAGTGCCCATGGTGCCCGCAATCATCAGCAGAACGTTCCAGTCTATGGCCGCAGGCACCTCAGCCCAGGGCAGGATGCCCAGCACCACGAAAAGCAGCGCCGACGCAGCGGCGATATACGCGCGGTATTTGCCGAAGAGCAAAAGCAGAACATAGGTCGCCAAAAACAGTGCGAGCGCAAGATACATGCCCGGTCTCCCCTTCCATCATCCGTGTCCCGGCCGCGCGGCGCGGGGCTTTTGCCCGCGGCCGCGCACCGGCCTGTCCACAGTATATAGAACGGGCCCGCGGGCCGTCAATCGAATCGGGACGAACTTAGCGGTATTTTAGCGGCCGGCGGCGCAGCGCATGCTTCACCGTTCCTCGTAAATCTGCTGGCTGCCGTCGATGGCCTGCTCCAGATACGCGTCGATCCACCGCTCCGCTCCGTCCATGTCCCGCCTGCACAGGTAATTGTACAGCGTTTCCGTGTTGCGGCAAAGCGCGCCGATGCCGTACATGCGGCAGAAACGCAGCCACAGGGTGATAACGGGCGCCTTGAACGAATAGTAGATGAGCGGCAGAATGCTGTTGCCGCCCGCAAGCGCAAGCTCGTGCTGGAAGGCAAAGGCCGCCTCAGCCGCCTGCGCGTTGTTCTGCGCTGCGGCGATGCGCGCCACAATATCCCCCAGGCGTGCCAGCGCTTCATCCGAGGCATAACGGATGGCACGCTGCGCAGCCAGATGCTCCAGCGCGCGCCGCACCTCCAGAATAGAGCGTATCTCATCCTTGCCCAGCACGCCGCCCTGATACTCCATGATGGCGATAAGCGTGGAAAGGTTCCCCTTGCGTCGGTAATCCGCCACGAAAGTTCCCTGCCGCGGCCGCACCTCCAGAAAGCCCTGCTGGGCCAGCTCCGCCAGACCGCCGTTCACCACGGCGCGGCTCACCTGCATCTGCTGGGCCAGTTCCCGCTCAGGCGGAAGCTGTGTACCCATGGGCAGCTCGTCGGACAATATCATCCCCTGCAGCTGCTGGACAAACAGGTCCTTCAGGCTGGGAGCGGACAGCTTTGCAAATTCCATTGTGTGCCTCCCCTTCTGGTATTGGTTGTACCACATATCACTTTTTGATTTTATCATACATTTTGCCAGAGTACAAGCCCGCTTTATACCACACTTTCACAAAAAGGGAGACGGCCGATTGACGGGCCGAAGCAGGAATGTTAAACTATTGACGAAGATTGGTATAGCCACGCTATCAAGCAAACAAGGGAGAGATACCTGTGGACGAAGTGAGGATTTTGGAGATCAAACAGAGCGTATTCGCCAACAACGACCAGCGCGCCGAGCTTTTGCGCCGGGAGCTGAAAGAAAAGAGGATCTTTCTGCTCAACCTGATGAGCTCGCCCGGCTCCGGCAAAACGACCACCCTGACGCGCACCATCGAGCGTCTGCGTGACGAATTCAAGATCGGTGTGATGGAGGCGGACATCGACTCCGATGTGGACGCGCGTACCATTGCGGCGACGGGCGTTAAATCCATTCAGCTGCACACGGGCGGTATGTGCCATCTGGACGCGGATATGACGCGCCAGGGCCTGGACGGCCTTGCAGCGGGCGACGTGGAGCTTGCTGTTTTGGAAAACGTGGGCAATCTGGTATGTCCGGCGGAGTTCGACACAGGCGCGGTGAAAAACGCGGCCATCCTGTCGGTGCCCGAGGGCGACGACAAACCGCTCAAGTACCCGCTGATGTTCCAGATCTGCGACGTGGTTCTCATCAATAAAACAGACGTGCTGCCCTACTTTGATTTTGACATGGAGAAATGCAGAGAAAACATCCGCATGCGCAACCCGAACGCCAGGGTCATCCCCATCTGCGCCAAGACGGGCGAGGGCGTGGACGAATGGGCCGACTGGCTGCGCGCCGAAGTAAAAGCCTGGCGCGGCTGAACCGCGACCGCACAGAGAAAGGATGCCGGATATGAGCGAGACACATTTCCCCCTGGACGAGAGCAAACTGCCCTTTTCCATTCCAAAGGACGCGCAGCCCCGGGAGAAAATTTTAAAACTGGGGCGTATGATCACAGACCGCATTCCCGCCAAGCTGCACGGCCTGACGGCGGAAGACCCGGAATACTGGGGCCTGGCGGGCGTGGTGACGGATGAAATGGCGGATGTCGCCCTGAAGATGAAGGTGCGCAAGCCCATGACGCTGTCCGAGCTTGTAAAAGCCACGGGCAAGCCCGCCGAAGAGCTGGAACCGCTGCTGTACCAGATGAGTTGCGTGGGCCTGCTGGAGTACAACTGGGAAAACGAACGGCATGAAAAGCAGTACGTTCTGCCGATGTTCGTACCCGGCAGCGCGGAATTTTTCAATATGCACAAGCAGCAGATCCAGGACAATCCCGAGGTGACGGCTTTTTTTGAGCGCATGACCTTCCTGCCCCTGGAGCACATCACCGCCATGGTTCCGCCGGGCGGCGCGGGCATCGGGATGCACGTCATCCCCGTGGAAAAAGCCATTGAAACAGAGAACCGGTCCGCCGATATCGAGCACATTTCCCACTGGCTGAAAAAATACGAAGGCAAATACGCGGCCAGCCCGTGCTCCTGCCGCATGTCCCGCGCCCGCATGGGCGAGGGCTGCGCCGACGACCCGGAGGACTGGTGCATCGGCGTGGGCGATATGGCCGATTATCTGGTGGAGACCAAAAAGGGCCATTATGTTACTTACGACGAGGTGCTGGAGATCCTGCGGCGCGCCGAGGACAACGGTTTTGTGCACCAGATCACCAACATTGACGGCGAGAACAAAATTTTTGCCATCTGCAACTGCAACGTCAACATCTGCAACGCCCTGCGCACCAGCCAGCTGTTCAACACGCCCAATATGAGCCGTTCGGCCTATGTAGCGAAGGTGAAAACCGAAAACTGCGTTGCCTGCGGCCGCTGTGTGGAATACTGCCCCGCGGGCGCCGTCAAGCTGGGGCAAAAGCTGTGCACCCAAAACGGCCCGGTGGAATATCCCCGGCAGGAGCTGCCCGACGCCGTGAAGTGGGGCCCGGAAAAATGGGATGTCGATTACCGCGACAACAACCGCATCAATTGCTACGACGCCGGCACGGCCCCCTGCAAAACGGCCTGCCCCGCGCACATCGCCGTGCAGGGCTACCTGAAAATGGCCGCGCAAGGCCGCTACACCGACGCGCTGGCGCTTATAAAAAAAGAGAATCCCTTCCCCGCCGTATGCGGCCGCGTGTGCAACCGCCGCTGTGAGGACGCCTGCACCCGCGGCACCGTGGATCAGGCCGTCGCCATCGACGAGGTAAAGAAATTTATTGCCCAGCAGGACCTGAACGCCGCCACGCGGTATGTGCCGCCGGTGGTCGCACCCACGAACCGGGGCGGCTTCGCGGAAAAGATCGCCGTCATCGGCGCCGGCCCGGCCGGCCTCTCCTGTGCATATTATCTGGCCGAGCGCGGCTATAAGCCCACGGTATTTGAGAAAAACGAGCGTCCCGGCGGCATGCTGGTATACGGCATCCCCTCCTACAAGCTGGAAAAGGACGTCGTGGACGCGGAGATCGAGGTGCTGCGCCAGATGGGCGTGGACATCCGCTGCGGCGTGGAAGTGGGGCGCGACATAACGCTGGACACGCTGCGCCGGGAGGGCTATAAGGCTTTCTACGTGGCCATTGGCTGCCAGGACGGCCGCAGCGCGGGCATTCCCGGCGAGGACACCGCGGGCGTGATGACCGCCGTGGACTTCCTGCACGCCGTCGCGGAAAACGAAACGTACCCCGTGGAGGGCCGGGCCGTTGTCATCGGCGGCGGGAACGTGGCCATCGACGTGGCCCGCACCAGCGTCCGCTGCGGCGCTGCAGAAGTTTCCATGTACTGCCTGGAGCCGCGGGAAAGCATGCCCGCCTCCGCCGAGGAAGCAGCAGAGGCCGAAGATGAGGGCGTGGCCATCCGCTGCGGCTGGGGCCCGAAGGAGATTCTTGCGGAAGCCGGCCGGGTGACCGGCATCGTTCTGAAACGATGCGTTTCCGTGTTTGATGAAAACGGCCGCTTCTGCCCCAGATATGACGAGGCCGATACCATTACCGTTCCCTGTGAACATGTGTTTCTGAGCATTGGCCAGAGCATCCGGTGGGGCAGCCTGCTGGACGGCGCAAAAGTAGAGCTGGGACGCGGCGGCGCCGCCGTGGCGGACCCGCTCACCTACCAAACGGCGCAGCCGGACATATTTGTAGGCGGCGATGTGTACACCGGCCCCAAATTCGCCATCGACGCCATTGCCGCCGGCAAGCAGGGCGCGGAATCGCTGCACCGCTTTGTACACGAAAACGCCAGCCTGACCATCGGCCGCAACCGCCGCCAGTTCAAGGAGCTGGACAAGGAAAGCCTTGCGCTGGAGAGCTACGACAACGGTGCACGCCAGAGCGCGGGCATGGACGAGCGCATCGACTACCGCCGTTCCTTCCGGGACGCGCACAAGACCTTTACCGAGGAGCAGGTGAAGGCCGAAACCGCGCGCTGCCTGGGCTGCGGCGCTTCGGTGGTGGACCCCAACAAGTGCATCGGCTGCGGGCTTTGCACCACCAAGTGCGAGTTCGACGCCATCCATCTGAACCGGGAGCTTCCCGAATGCAGCAGGATGGTGCGTTCGGAGGATAAATTCAAGGCTATTCTGCCTTATATGATCAAGCGTGAAATGAAGATCCGCTTCGGCAAAAAGGACGGCTGAGACGATGCATGAGCTTGGGATCGTATTCCATATCATCGACAGCATCGAGGAGGTTGGGCGGCAGAACAAGCTGCGCCGCGTCTCCACGGTGACGCTGGAGCTGGGTGAGGTCTCCGGCGTGGTGCATACTTATCTGGAGGACTGCTGGCACTGGGCGGCGGCCAGATCGCAATTGCTGAACGGCTCGCGCCTCGCCATCGAGGCGCTGCCCGCCGTTACCCTGTGCGAGGACTGCGGCAGCACCTACGCCACGGTGGAGCACGGCAAAACGTGCCCTTTCTGCCAAAGCCCGCGCACGCATCTCGTCAGCGGGAATGAGATCAATATCAAGGAGATCGAGGCGTGCTAGGGACGCGCCTTTGACCGGGTACACGGCGGCGCTGCCGCCAAAAACAAGGGAGGAACCGTATCATGTTATTTCAGATCTACGGCGAAAACGCCGGCTTCCAGCTTTTGGGCTGGGCTCTCGTCTTTGTGGGCCTCATCGCGGCCAACGAACTGGCCCGCCGCTCCAAAAAGGGCGGTATCTTCTTCTTCCTGGCGCTTCCCGCCGCACTGACGGTATATTTTATCGCCATTTACGCGGGCGCGGCCATGGGCGCGGAGTGGGCGCTGAACAACCCCACCTACACGCATATGAACAGCTGGTTCCACTACGCCAAGCTGTACGCCGCCACCGCGGGCTGCATCGGGTTTATGATGCTGAAGTATAAATGGAGCATAGGAAAGACGCAGTGGTTCAAGGTTTTTCCTTTCGTCATCGTCGCCATCAATATCCTCATCGCCGTGGGCAGCGATTTTGAATCCGGCATCCGCGGCGCAATGGCCCTGGCTGAGACCGGAGACCGCTGGTGGCTCTCCAGCGAGAACGTTTGGCTGTACGGCGGCTGGTGGAACTGGGTAAACGGCATCGCCGGTATCCTGAACATCCTCTGCATGACGGGCTGGTGGGGCATCTACTCTTCCAAAAAGCACGACGACATGCTCTGGCCGGACATGACCTGGCTGTTCATCATCGCCTATGACCTGTGGAACTTCGAGTATACCTACAACAACCTGCCCACCCACGCGTGGTACTGCGGCCTGGCGCTGCTTCTGGCGCCTACGTTCGCCAACGCGCTGTGGAACAAGGGCGGATGGATTCAGAACCGCGCCAACACACTGGCGCTGTGGTGCATGTTCGCCCAGGTGTTCCCGTTGTTCCAGGACGCCAGCGTGTTCACCACCATCCCTGTGCTGTATGCGGACGGCTTTATGGACGCCGCGGTGCGCCCCTCTGCCGCCGACCCCACGATGCAGGGCGTGGTCGCCATTCTGGCGCTGGCGGCGAACGTCATCGTACTGGCGGTCATCATCAAGCGTTCCCTCGCACAAAAGAAAAACCCCTATACGGGCGAGATCTTCACCGATACGCGGGATTTCCAGCTTGCCATGGCAAGAGCCGAGGGCAAATAACCAATACGGCGCACCCCGCCCAAAATATACGGGGCCTGTTTGCAGGCCCCGTTTTTCATGGAAAGGACGACAGCATGAACAAGCGTGAGATCATCGCATATTTTGACGCCCGCGCGCCGGAATGGGATGCGCGCATGGTGCGCAGCGACAGCAAGATCGCCTTCATCCTGGACGCGGCGGGCGTGCGGCCAGGCGTTTCGGTGCTGGACGTAGCCTGCGGCACCGGCGTTTTGTTTGGCGATTACCTAGCCCGGGACGCGGCGCGGGTGACAGGGGTGGACATCTCGCCTGAAATGGCACGCATCGCCGTTTCCAAGCTGCGCGACCCCCGCGTGGAGGTACTGTGCGGCGACGTGGAGGAGCTTGCCTTTCCGCGCAGGTACGACTGCTGTGTGGTATACAATGCGTTCCCCCATTTTGCCCACCCCGCCCGGCTGCTGGCACGCTTAGCCGCCTGCCTCGCACCCGGCGGCCGGCTCACTGTGGCCCATGGCATGAGCCTTGCGGCGCTGCACCGCCACCACGCGGGCGCGGCCCGCGGCGTGAGCCGGCCCATGCCGGAGCCGGAACGCCTGGCCGCGCTGATGCCGCCGTGCCTCGCGGTAGACGTCGCGGTCTCGGACGCGGAAAAATACGTCGTCTCGGCGCGGCTGCGGTGAGCGGCGTACACAAAGTTTTTTCAAAGGCGCGGGCTCAGGAGCCCGCGCCTTTTTCTTTCCCCGCGCGGCATGCACCTTGCACCGCGCTTCTCCATACAATGATATGAGAGCGGGCGGCACTTGCCCCGCTTTAGAATGCGGTTTTGGGCTTGGGGCTCTGCCGGGCTGTCCCGGTATTCTTGTCTCCCCCTTCCCTCCGGCGACTCGGCCGGGCCCGCCTGCCGCGCAATGAAGGAGAACGCATTATGGAACAAGGTACTCTTTTCGTAAAGCTTGAAAGCGCCCGCGAAGCTCTGCCCGTGCAGGGCCGTGTGGTCATTTCGCAGACAGTGAACGGCGTCCGCGTGCTGGAGATCGAGCTGGTAACGGACGAGGACGGTCTGACACAGCCCGTCACGCTGGACGCACCGGACCGGTCCATCTCGCTGGACCCGGCCAGCACCCAGCAAGCCTGGGCCGCCTATGACGTGGAGGCATATGCTGACGGCTACTCCGACATTCTTCTGGAGGGCGTACAGGTATATTCCGGCGTGGAGGCGTACGCGCCCATCAGCATGCTTCCTATTTTTCCCTCCCAGGCGGTTTCGCCCACAGCCGTCACGGCGGACACCGGTTCCACCTCCCGCGAGGCCCAGCAGGACATCCTGCACACCACCATCCCCGCGCCCGCCATCCGCGGCGGCTCCGCCAGCGGCCCCGCGCCGCTCTCCACCTGTGCCACGCAGCCTCTGGTGCTGCAAAGCGTATTCATCCCCCAGTACATCACCGTGCATCTGGGCAAGCCGCAGAACAGCGCCGCCAATGAGACGGTCAGTTTCCCCTATTACATCAAAAACGTCTGCAGCAGCGAGATCTACCCCACCTGGCCCGAAAATGCCATCCGTGCCAACATCTACGCCCAGATCTCTCTGGCGCTGAACCGCGTTTACACCGAATGGTATCCCAGTAAAGGCTACAACTTCAACATTACCAACTCCACCCAGTACGACCAGTATTACGTTTCCGGCCGTAACATCTTTACAAACATCAGCCGCATTGTAGATGACATCTTCAACACTTACCTGCGCCGCGTGGGTGATTTTGCCCCCTATTATGCCGAATACTGCAACGGCACCACCGTCACCTGCAAGGGGATGAGCCAGTGGGGCACCGTAAGCCTGGCGGAAAGCGGCCTTTCCCCCATCCAGATCCTGCGCCGGTACTACGGCAACAATTTTGAACTGGTGACCACCAACGACATCCGCGCCATTCCCAGCTCGTATCCCGGCACGCCGCTGCGTCTGGGCAGTACGGGCAACAACGTGAGCATCATCCAGCGGCAGCTCAACCGCATCGCAAAAAACTATCCGGCCATCGGCCAGCAGTCGGTGGACGGCGTATTCGGCGCAACGACACAGTCGGCCGTGCGCACGTTCCAGAAGATATTCAATCTGACGCAGGACGGCGTCGTCGGAAAGTCCACCTGGTATAAAATCAGCTATATCTATGTAGCGGTGAAAAAGCTGGCGGAGCTGGGCAGCGAATCCGAACCGTATCCCGGCGGAAGCGGCGACGCGCCCGGCAGCGGCACAGATTCTATCCAGCAGGGCGCCGTGGGCGCACAGGTGGCGGCCGTGCAGTATTACCTGAGCTACCTTGCGCAAACGTTCTATCCCACAATCCCCAATATCGTACCCGACGGTATTTTCGGCGCACAGACGCGCAGCGCCGTCATCGCGTTCCAGAACACCTTCGGCCTGACGGCGGACGGCATTGTTGGTCCGGCCACCTGGGCCGCGCTGGAAAAGCAGTTTGAAACCGCCTATGACGACAACAACCCCGGCAGTTATTTCGGCGCGTATCCCGGCGTCGTGCTGCGGGAGGGCAACCGCGGCCTGCGCGTTCAGCAGATGCAGTTTTACCTGCTGTACCTGCACTACTCCTATTCCTCCATCCCCAAGATCAACGCGGACGGCATCTTCGGGCCCGCCACCACCGCGGCCGTACGCGCGTTCCAGGCAAAATTCGGGCTTACACAGGACGGCGTGGTAGGCCTTGCCACCTGGACAGAGCTGTACTCCATTTACAGCCAGAAAAACGCACTGGTGCTCTCGGATGAACAAGTGCCTGCTTATCCGGGCTTCGTGCTGCGCAGGGGCAGCCAGGGCCAGGCCGTGCTGGGCGTGCAGACTTACCGGAACGTCATTTCGCGGAAATACGCCTCCGTCACGCCGCTGACGCGGGACGGCAATTTTGACAGCCGGACGGAGGTATCCGTGCGGGCGTTCCAGCGGCAGTTCAAACTCACCATTACCGGCTGGGTGGATGAGCCGACCTGGAACCGTATTTACAGCGAGTACAAAAACACACTTCTTTCCGAGCACCTGGAATGCCGCTTTATCGACGTGCCCTATCCGGGCGAGCCTGTCGAGGTGGGCCAGACCAATATCTTTGTGCGCACGGCGCTGTATTACTACAATCTGATCGCCGCATTCGATCTTCTGCTGGAGCCCACGGACATCACCGACACTTTCACTTTAGAGGACTCCCTCGCCATCGAGGAATTCCAACGCACGCGCGGATTGACTGTTACGGGCGTCATCGACGAGGATACCTGGACGCTGCTTTATTACCAATACGTGGCCGCTTATCAGGACGTTTTCCCCAACTGCGCGGCTCAGGGCTCCGTCCCGCAGCCTTTCCAGACGCTGGTGCCCGGCAGCCGCGGCGTCGCCGTGGAGCAGCTGCAGATCTGGATCAACGCTCTGAGTGCCTATTACTGCGACCTGGTGCCCCAGGACGTGACGGGCATCTATGACGAGACAACGGAATCGAACGTTTTCATCCTGCAGACGCTGCTGGACCTTCCGCTCACCGGCGAAGTGGACCAGACCACCTGGAACCTCATCCAGGAGGCTTATGAAGAAGCGCTGGCCGAAAACAACAATGGGGAGGAAGCCTACGGCGACCTGCTGGATGTCACCTACATCAACCGCACCATTTCCATGACGGAAACAGTCCTATGCGCGGGCAACTGCGGCACGCCGCTGGACTGACGCCATACAGCCTCCATGTCCGCGCGGGCATGGCAGCACCGGAAAAAGGCTAAAAATCCGTTTGCCCGCCCGGACATGCGCCGGGCGGGCAAACGCCTCTACCGCACAAAAGGGAGAAGTGAGGGAAACCAATAAACGCCTGCGCAGCACAAAGCGTTTGGTTTCCCTCACCTCCGAGGCTGGCGGCTTTGTCGCCGGCCTCTGGCGCCTCGGCCAGCCGGGGCGCCTTTTTTCCATTGCGCACAAAAGTGCGGTGCCGGCTGTCCGCGCGGCGTCACAGGCGGTTAAAGTCGCGGAAATCAGACGGGGCGACGCCGTATTCCCGCCGGAACGCCCGGTAAAACGTGGAATAGTCTGCGAAGCCCACATCCGTGCAGATCCTTCCCAGGGCCTCTCCTTCCAGAATGCGCTCCTTCGCCGCGATGAGACGGCTCTGCGTGAGATACCGGTAAAAGCTGATGCCCAGCTTTTTGCGGAACAATTGGTCGATGGTGCTTTTGCTGACGAAAAATTCCCGCGCCGCTCTCTCCAATGTAACGTCCTGCGCCAAATGCTCCTCGATGAAAAGATTCAGACGGTCGAACAGGTCCGGCACCTCCGCCGGAGGCGTGGGACGGTCGACGTCTTCCAGCGCCCGGGCGATGTTCACCAGCAACTCCAGCGTTGTGGCACATACGACAGCCTGCCAGCCCGGTGCGCCGCGGGCCGCCTCGCCACAGCCAGCCTCAAACAGCTTTGCCATTCCCTCCCAACGGGTGTTGGCCGTGCGCAGCACCCCGAACCGCTGGTTTTTCAGCAGCTCCGGCCACATCGGGCGGACGCTTTCCACATATTCCTGGCTGAACCATACAACGCAGCGCCTGTATGGATCGGCCATTTTTTCGTCCAGCAAGGGGCGGTGGCTCACGCCGGGCGGAATGAGCACGATGTCACCGTGGCGCAGGCGGTACCGCTGCGTTCCCAGCAGATACTGCGTACTGCCGCCGGTACAGTATATCATCTCGTAAAATGTATGGCTGTGGAGCTGCACGCCGTCGCCGCCCTGGCTTACGTCCCGGTGCGTGTCTACAAAACGGGAGCTCATTTCCAGCTCCTGATAGATGTTCACGAACCGGAACCGGTATTTTTCCAGCTGTGCCTGCCGCTCTCCGGGGGAAAGCTCCCGCCCCTCTACGCCCGCGGCTTCCTCCAGCATTCTCCCCAGCTCAGACAACTTCACAAATCCCACCTCATTTTATTGTTGATTTTGTGTATATTTTAACTTTTCTTTAAGATAAATGCAATAATCTATGTGTCATTTGCAATTTTAATTGCAACAAAATTGTTGTATGCTGTATCCATGATACAGCGGTGCGCCTTGCCGGCCGGGAGGAATGCCGCAACATGACAGGAGGAATCACAAAATGGCTACCACCACTCAAAAAAGCGGCCTGACGTTCAAGCACAAAGTCGGCTACGCCATGGGCGACCTTGGCGGCTGCATGACCTTTGCGCTGATGGGCGCCATGGTCACCCGCTATTACACCAACGTGCTGCAGGTCAATACCGCCGTCCTGGCGACGCTGCTTCTTGTCTGGAACATCTGGGACGCCGTGAACGACCCGATGATGGGCGCGCTTATGGACAAAATGTACGCAAAACATCACAATAAGAACGGCAAGTTCCGCCCCTGGCTGCTGCGTGCCGCTCCGCTGCTGGCCATCACCTCTATCGTGTTCTGGACAGTCCCCACGCTGTTCGACGGCTACACGATGCTTGTGGTGCTGTTCTTCTGCAAGATCCTTTACGAGGGCTGCTACACCATGTTCAACATCCCCATGGGTTCGCTGCTTTCCGCCATGGCCAACACCGACGGCGAGCGTGCCGCCCTGTCCTCTGCCCGCGGTTTTGGTTCCATGATCGGCAACGTGATCCCAATGATGATCCTGCCGCAGCTGCTGGCCAAATTCGGCGACACTTCCAAGGCTTTCGGCATCGGCGCCGCCATCTGCGCGTCCATCGGCTTCGTGTTCTGCTTCCTGCACTATTACTGGACAGAGGAGCGCAATGTCGCGGATACGCCCAAAGAAGAAGCCGCCAATGTCAAATTTACCGATATCCTTTCCGTTTTCAAAAAGAACCGCGCGTTTCTTGCGCTTTGCATCCACGGCGTATGTATCTGCTGCATGCAGTATGTAGGTTCCACACTGGGCACCTATATGTACTCCGATGTATTGGGCAACATCGGCATTATGAGCCTTGCCAGCGTTGTCTCCATGCCGCTGAGCATCGTCGCCCTGCTCATCATGCCCAAGCTCGCTGAAAAATTCGGCCTGGAAAAGGTCATCCGCACCTGTCTGCTCATCGGCTGCGGCCTGTATATGGGCCTGTTCGCCGTCATGATGCTGTTCTCTGTTCCTGCCATCGTCTACCTCGTCTGGAGCACGATGGCCAGCGGTATTGCAAGCGTGTCCATCCTGATGCAGTGGGGCCTCGTGGGCGAAGCCATCGACTACAATGAGCTTCTGACGGGCAAGCGCACCGAAGGCTCCATCTACGGCACCTTCAACCTGTCCCGCCGCATCGGCCAAACCGTCGGCAACTCCGCCGCCGTGCTGGCACTGGGCTGGATCGGCTACGACGCTAACCTGGCCGCCCAGTCCGCAGGCACGCTTACCGGCATCAAGGCGCTGTGCGTGCTTGTCCCCGGTATTTTCCTTGTCGGCTCCTGGATTGCATTCCGCTTTGTGTGGAACATCACGCCCGAGATCCGCGCCAAAATGGCCGCCAGCAAAGCCGCAAAATCTGCACAGTAATGCCGGCCGCCGCGCTTTATCAACGCAAAAGGAGTGTAACCTTGCCATGGAACTTCGCACCCGTTTTCTGCCCAAGCTGCTCAACAGCGAGGTAGATGAATACTTAAAAAGCAACGATATCATCATCGTGCCGGTGGGCACGGTGGAGATGCACGGCGGATTGCCGCTGGACAGCGAGACCGTCATCAGCGAGGCTTTCGCCCTGAAAATGGCCGAGGCCTGCGACGGCCTGGTGCTGACGGGCCTGCCTTATTTCTACGCCGGTGCCACAGCCTCCGGCCGCGGTACCGTTCAGGTGAGCGTTCGCCAGGGCATCGACTACCTGAGCGCTATTGCCCACAGCCTTCTTCGCCAGGGCTTCAAGCGGCAGGTCTACATCAGCTTTCACGGGCCCGCACACATGACGTGCAGCCCCATGGTGCGCGATTTCTTCGATGAGACGGGCGTACCCATCCTGTACATCGACCTGAGCATGCAGATGTTCAAGTCCGCCAAAGACCTGTTCAAGTCCATGGACGCTTTCCACGCCATTACTGTGGGTGCCTATCAGCTTCTGGGGCGTCTGGAGGACGTGCCACTCACCACTGAATACAGCGCGCCGCATACACAGACTTGCGCGCCTTTCAACGATCTGTTCGCACTGGCCTATCAGAGCGGCTCCGCGGGGTACTGCTTCGCAGACCCCATGGACCACATGCCCACCACCGCCATTCCCGACGAGGCCACGCGCAAAGCTCTGGCCGGCGAAGGAGCGGAGCTGATCGGCGAGATCGTGAAGCGCATGGATATGCCGCACGTCGCCGCGCAGATGCGGGACCTGAAAGCATATACGGACCGCGCCGGGGAACTGTACCCCTGGATGCCCAGCGCATACAACAGCGCCAAATGACACACCGTTCCCCCGCCCCTTGATTTTCGCAGCCGCCCGCAGCCGATGCGGGCGGCATTTTTGGCCTCATCCGCCGGTAAAATTTCCGGATTTTATGCAAACCGCTTGCAATTCACACTATATTAGTATATAATAAAGTTAGACAAAGCTAACACATTGTTCTGCGGCAAACAGAGCAAATACAAATAATTTTACAAAAGAGGCCATTGAAATGAAGATCATCGAATCTCTGGAAAAACGCAGGAGCTACTACAGCATTGGGAAAGAGCTGCCCGTGAGCGAGGCCCAGGTGACCGCGCTGGTGGAAAAGCTGGCAGAACTTGTTCCCGACGCATTCAACATGAAGAGCTCGCGGGTCGTCGTGGCGTTGGGTGAAAAGCAGGACATGCTGTGGAATACAGTTTATGACGCCTTCGGCGGCAAGGTCGCCCGTGAAAAGATCGACAGCTTTCGGGCAGGCGCGGGCACGGTGCTCTATTTTTACGACGAAGCCGTAGTGCAGGCGCTTCAGGCACAGTTTCCGCTGTATGCCGCCAACTTCCCCGGCTGGGCACTCCAGTCCAGCGGCATGCTTCAGCTCAGTGTTTGGAGCGGCCTTCGGGAGCTGGGCGTGGGGGCGTCGCTGCAGCATTATAATCCCATCATCGACAAAGACGTCCGCGCGCTGTTCGGCTTACCTGAAAGCTACCGACTGGTGGCGCAGATGCCCTTTGGCTCTATCAAAGACGAGCCTGAGCCCAAAGAAAAAGAAGACATCTCCCTGCGCGTGACAACTGTACGCTGAACCGAATCGCCCCGTTCCCCGCCCGGGGACGGGGCTTTTGTTTTCGCGGCGTCAGGGTATAATAACCCCAAAGCCGCCGCTTGTGCGGCTGCGCGTGTGCACGGCACATGCCCCTGTGCTGGCGCACAGGGCTTTGAGAACATTGAACCATGCAAAACCGCAGCACATGCGGTTTTGTTGGGGCCGCTGCGCGGCGTCAGGGTATAATAACCCCAAAGCCGCCGCTTGTGCGGCTGCGCGTGTGCACGGCAC
>NZ_JXXK01000049.1 GCF_000949455.1 Ruthenibacterium lactatiformans
ATCGAACCCGAGCCGGAGCCTGCTCCGGAGCCGGAAGGACCGGCGGCACCGGTGGAGATCCCTGTGCAGGAGGACGCCCGCGCGCTGACGCTGGCCGACCTTGCCTGTACGCTGCTCTCCATCCTGTTTGCAATCCTTGTGTGGCTGCGCAGGAAAAAAGACGGCGGTGAAGATGCAAACGATGAAGATGAACAGGTCGATGAGGACGTAGAAGAAGATGAGCCGCGGGGATACGCTGTCCAGAAAACCGTGAATGCGGTGCTGGCGGTACTGTCTGTGGTATTGTTCTTCCTCACGCAGCCGCTTGTATGGCGCTTCCGATTGGTGGACTGGTGGACGGTGCTGTTCGTGCTGCTGTGCGGCACGGCGCTGGCCATGCTCATCTGGAAACGCAGAGAAGAAAACGACCCCGAAGAAATTGATGAAGAAAACATGGAGGATTTTGCAGAATGAAAACAATTGTATCACTGGCCCTTGCGGGCCTCATGTCCATTTCCGCACTGCTTCCCGCGCTGGCGGCGCAGGAAGCGGAAAGCGTATCCATCGCCGAAAGCTCCGGTATTTCGGAAAGTGTGACGCAGGCTGAAAATACTGCATCCGGCTCCGGAAGTTTGGCGGACGGAAGCGCCGCATCCGATTCCAGCAGTGCAGCGGATGAAAGCACTGCGCCGGAGTCCGGCAGCAATGCAGGGGCCGATGTTTCGCAGCCCGAATCCGACAGTATGCCGGTGGAGTCTGACAGCAGCACTTCTGAGGGTTCGGAAACGGAAACCAGCAGCTCGCTGCCTGTTTCCGACAGTATGACATCCGCTGAAATGGACGCTGACTCGGAACCGGCTTCCGGCAGCGAAACAGCGGAATCGGACGCCAATGGCGAAGATTCGTCTGGTGTAACGGCAGCAACAGCGGACGAACAGACGGTCCCTGTTACGGTATCGGAAGAATACGCGATCCTGCTTGCGACCAACCAGGCGGACAGCATGATGGGCCATGCGGGTATGAGGCGCAGCAGTACCTGTAAGCAGCTTGTCGAGTCCTTTATACTGGCGGACTACACTGCTGATAATGAGGAGAATGCCTATAAGCTTCTCTGGGCGGCACTCAACCAAGCTATCGTATCACTTTCGGAAGAAGGAGGAGGCATTGGGCATTGTGTTTATGGAAGTGGAACGATTCGATTGTATCGATAAGCTGATGCCCCAAATAGAAATATGTGCTTTTTTTGTGTTCGCAGCACTACACCAGTGGGAGTAAAAACAGTGACTAAAATTTATACCTTTTGCGAGAGGGACGGCCAGTCGCCGTTCCTTTCTTTATTTCATAAGCTCGACAGAAAGCTCCAGCAGAAGATTCTAAAAGGATTACGCTGCATGGTTCTATATCCGAGTTACCGTACACAACCGCATGTCAAGCATTTTACAATCGAACGGTATTCTGGCCTGTATGAGTATCGTGAGCGTATCCGCGTCTTGTTCCGTGTCATTTACATGGTGGATTCAAAACAAAATATCATCCTCCTCGCGCCATTTATAAAAAGGCGGGATAAGGACACACAGTATGCTTTGGAACTCGCCATACAGAGAGCCGTCATTATTCGGCAATACCCAGAGTGTCGCGTAGAGCTTGATCTCGGAGGTGAGACACCTGTATTGATTCACCGGGATATTTAGTATCCTTCCTTGCTATTTTGCAGTAGAAAAGAGGTTCAAAAAGATGAGAAAATGGATTCTGATGCTGGTCTGTGTCCTTACGCTATCGGCGCTTTCCGTATGCTTTGCAGAGGATTCCGACAACAGCGGCGAAGTGACAGCGCAACAGTCCTATGTGAATGAAGCGATTACAGTGACAAGCGAAACATCTGCGGACGCGCCCTCACAATCCCCAGTGCTGAGGGATGTTGCTTATATGACTCAAGGAGGCAGGCAGCTGATTATCAAACTGTATGATATAGATTCAGACTATGATGTAAGCCGCTTGGCCGAACCGGATTTTGAAGAGGGGGGATTGTTGTATACACATAAAAATAGCATCAAGGTGTCTGACAATCGCACTATGGAGACCAAGCAGGCCAGCCAGACAGTGACAGTCAGCCACACAGAAAAAGACAATGCCATGGGCAGCCTGCAGCCGATGCTGGAATACTCGGAAAATGGTTTTACGGGCTAGTTGATGCTCCAGCCAGAGAGCATCACAACAACGGAGGCGGGAAAAGAAAGCTACGGTTATACCGTAAGCGACACCCGTGAATATCCCAATCTGGACCGTAACGATACGGCGTACATTCCGAAAGCAGTGGAGAAAAACGGAGTATCCCTTACACTGGCAGGCATCGACTGGCAGGCTATGGGAAACGGCACTTTTACTGCGACAGCCAGCTATTCCGGTCGGGCAACAGGCAGCAAGGTCACAGGATATACCTCAAAAGCAATCTATTCCGGCGAAGTGAGCAAGGAAACGCTGGACAGCTGCACCTACAAAGTGATTTACGAAGGTGCCCCCATTCCTGCGCCCTATCTTCAGTATGGACTGACTGCGGGCAGTGTACTGGCTCTGCTCATCATTCTGGCTGTGCTTTGGAACAGACGAAAAAACGCGAAAATCTACGCTCTTTTGGATGGTGAATTCAAAATCGTTCGCCGGGTGCGGATTTCCTACATTGATCCCATCGTTGATCTGACGTCGGCCGCCGTCCAGAGTCGGGTGAGCGAATACATCATCACCATCGACCGCTGGGCAACAAAACGGCTGAACAATCAGCGTCTGCGGATTTTGTGCGGCGACGGCATGGTGCGTGAACGCAATATTCCTTTTGCTTTTCATTTTATCACAATCTATAGAGGCGAACAACGTTCCAATTCTAGAAAACGCTAAACATTCATTTTACCATTATTTCTACGCAATTAGAAAGTCGGGTTTTACAACCCAAGTATCATAGATATGCTTCTGCATGAATACAAGCCTGCAAAGCTTTAGTGTCTTGATTCTGTTCCGTTATCCGGCGTTGCGGGGTTTTCTCACAAAGCTGCCGATGTATCCATCTGCCAGCATCAACACATAACGCATAATTAAAAGTGCGAACTTGGCTTCTTTGTTCCGCTGATGGGTCAGTTCCCGGAAGAGCTGATTGCTTTATGGAGGAAACCCATTTTGTAGAAAGCATCAAATCGATATCGCTCTCCATATTCATCAAAATCGCGTGCCGTTTTCTCACCTCAAATCTGCAGGAGAGTGAGAAGTCGAGACTGGACCTACTGGCCTTTGTGTTTATATTATTGCGGCAGCTGCGGTCTGCACCGAAAGGCTACAATAACAGATAAGCATATAAAACATACGTCGGTGAACAGAGAAACGTATTGACTGGCTGTGACAACCACGGCTTTGATTATCCTTATATGAAAAAGTATCTTACGCTTCTGGAAGATGGAATGTCTTCCGGAGAGCCTGAACTTACAAAGGCCCATGCCCGTCTGCAGGCGCAGATTAGCAGCCGGGCTACGCCGCGCTTTGAACTTTTTATGGGCTGTCTCGGAAATAGAATTGCAGTTTGCAATAAAGCGGTTGAGGAAAATGGCGATTACAAGATGGTTGCACATATTTCAATAGAAGGCAACGTCATTTGGTGCATTGCGCCGGGAGATGCTCCGGCAAAGGATGTTATTAAAATTCGACATGTGGCCGATATGGAACGTAATCGATATGAAGTCTGGTTATCTACGCTCAGTGAAATGGAGCGGTATGCATGAAAACTCGAAAAAATGGCAACAAGTGAATTGATAAATCATATTCAGACGCAGCATACGAATCAGAATGAACTTCGAAAAGAACCTTTGAAATAGTTCTTTTTGCATCTTGCCTTTTTATGAAATTGCAGAGTTGTGGCACGTTTGTGGCCACAATATTGACAAATTAAAACGATTGTGATATGCTGATTTTAGACAGGAGGCGGAGTAAATGGAAAATATCGTTTCATCCGCGAAAACGGATATGTTTCGCATCCGAATCAATCCGGTGCTGCGCAAACAGTTGGAAGACGTGTATGGAAAAAATGGACTCACATTAACAGACGCGGTCAACGTTTTTTTTCAGCAGTCTCTGAATGCAGGAGGCTTTCCTTTCGAGGTGAATGAAAACAATGCTGAAATCATCAAAGCCAAGGCGATGGCCCGTTTGATGAAAGAATTGAAAGCTGCGCAGGAGGATGCAACAATTCACTCTGAAGATGAAGTTTATGCCATGTTCGGAGTTGAAAAATGAAAATAGTATATAAGCATCAGGCGGTATTGGATATTCGTCAAACGCAGGAATATATTGCAGAGACCCTTGGCAATAAAAGGGCCGCTCAAAAGCTGGTTGCATCTATTTTGAAGGCAATATCTTTGCTGGAAGAGAATCCAATGATGGGCGTATCTATGGGAGCAAAATTTGAAATAAAAACTTCTATACGTTTTTTTATAGTCGCCAAGCATTTGGTTTTTTATGAGATCAGCGAGGATAACATGCTTTCTATTTTACGTGTATTGGATGGGCGGCAAGATTATCTAGCAATTCTTTTCGGCTGATTGGTCCCAGAACAGAAAATGATTTTTAAAAGTGCAGCGGTGAATCCGCTGCACTTATTTTTATATACAGAAAAGCGGGGCTTACGCCGAAAAGCGCAAGTCCCGCAATAGCAAAATCGAACAAATCAAATTGCTTATCAACCAAACTCAGACGGCTGATATGGAGTTGGAACTCGGAGTTGAATTACCAGAATAGTCCCATATCCCGTTGTCCCGCAGCTTTGTCATTGCGGGACTGTTCTGCTGATCGAATCCCATTCGATTTAATAATACTGGTTCTTTTTTTCTCTTCAAACAGAGCTTCAGACATTTCTCCGCTTACCTCCAAAATCTTGTCGGTTGTAAAATACATATTGACTTCTGTACGGAGTTCTTCGATTACTTCATGAATTTTTTCCAATGTGCTACAGAGCTGCCAGCCCGTTTCATCATATCTTCTCTGCGGCACTTTCCTTGCAGGCTATTTTGCATTCGATTCCAGTTCTGCTCCGCTTTCTCCTTTGTCATGTCCCAAAAACTTTCGGCGCTTTCGTCATCGGAGCGCGTAAGATAGTAAAGCACATCTTCCAGTTCATCTGCCACTCAGTATCCCCCAACTTGCGTACCACAATGTAAACATGTACTCGGTTCATGTCCGTCGCTGACGTGGTTTTTTTGCTGTATATTTTGGTTTATGTTTATAATATGTTTTACTATTACAGATCAGCCAGAAGAAGCTGGGAAAAATTCGATGTTGTCCACACAGCTCCAGTCACCAGAATTTCCCTCGGTATAGAATCCCACGGTGCATTTGCCATTGGTGACTTGAATGTTGTCAATTTCCACTTGCACCCAAGGTGTGCTAACTGGAATGTCCACGCTCATTTCCGTAGCGCCGAAATCCGTGGCCAAGATCTTATTCTGGGTTTGTCCGCCTCCGGATTGCACCATTGCGCGCAAGGTGTAGGTGCCGTTGGGCAAATCGTAGATCGTTTGCCACGTATAGGCATCATGGGTCTGTGGCGAATAGTGCACAACATGAAATCTCCCCGAAGCAGAGTTGCTGTTTTTTTCAAGGTAGGTAGACTCGGGATTTGCTCCTTCGAAATGCCATCCCTTGGGTTGTGCCACAGCGCTTCCGTCGTCTTCAAAGCTGGCGTTTGACACAAGGTTGTTGCTCAAAGGCGGGATTCCATCACTGTATCCGTTACAAAAAGCAATGTCATCAATATAATAGTCCCCTTTCCAGTAGAAGCCCAATCGAATCTGCGCGATATGTGTCCGGTCAAAGCCCAACGCACCGCCCACTGGCACCCAGACGCGGGTCCAGTTCTCATACACAGTTTTTTCATGGCTCCAGGCAGAGGATTCATTTCCGTTCATGTCCACAAAAGTGACTTTGACAGTGCAACTGCCAGGATTCACCATATCCTTCACAGAAAAAGTCAAATATTGATACGGGGATCCATCCACACTCGCGCTCTCTTGAGGCGTGATTGTGGCACACTGGGAAGCGGTCCCCGGGTCTCCGTTTGCGGTGGTTGTCAGCTTTATTCCGTTGCTTCCACCCAGATTAGCAGTGCTCGCTGCTGGGCTAACTGATGCACCGGTGCCTGCACTATAGTTGGTGTTATTCTCCAAGTTGTTGAACCAAATCGGTTCGGTATCGGTGCCGGTTTGAGTACCGCTCCATGTCATGGTGACCAAAGACTCCGGCAACATGGTGTAGGTCATGGAGCGGTCGCCCCAGCGGATCTTGACTGTCTGTGCCGCATCCTGCAGATTGGCAAGTACCAGTACCTTTCCGCCGTCGGGATTCTTGAACGCTACCGTCTCTATATTTCCGTCCAGACTGGTGGAGTCGATGCGCACCGCACCGGGATCCACAAACTTGCTGACATGGCCCAGGGTGTAATAGTCAACATTATATTCCCAATTCCCGGTTTGGGTATCGATGGTCACTAAGCCTCGGTTGGTGGAGTCGTGCCCTTGGTTAACATCGTAGTAATAGTCCGGGCCGCCATTTTCATCCAAGGCCAGATTCCAGAAGATGATGCTCTTGCTCCAGTTGCGAGCAATGTTAATGACGCAACTGCTCTGGTTAAGAAACGCTGTTTTCCACTTTGGAAATCCCCATTCTCCACCAGATCCTTCAGTGAACCAGATATCCTTGCTAGGATATTCTTTATGGACGACAGACATCACCTCTTCGTCCCCTTCGTACCAGTGCCACGCCGATCCGTCTACCGCATTCCTAGCATCTGCGTCTTCGTAAAATTCCAGAGGATAAGAACCCTCTCGGTAATTGGTGGTGGTATAGCTGTGATCCCAGCAAAGGATCTTGGCATCAATCCCGTTCTGGGTGAGCGTGGGACGAAGATAATCTGCTACCAGCGTTTGGGCCTGTGTATGGGACATGGGTAGAGCTGGCCAGTCATAGCTTGCGTGGTCTGGCTCGTTATTAGGAGTGATGGCGTAGATGTCGATGCCGCGGCTCTCATAATTCTGAATGAACTTAGTGATGTAGTTGGCGTAGGCTTGGTATTTCAACGTTTTGAGCGTTCCCTTGACATTGTTATACATGCCGAGTTCGGAACCGTTTTGCTTCATCCAGCCCGGCGGACTCCAACAAGATGCCATCACCTTTACCCGGCCCGGTTCCACCGCCAGAGCGTCTTCCACTGTTGGGAATATCTCCTTTAACTCATGGGAAAAGTCAAAACCAGGCAGGCTGTCCGCCTGTTCGGAGGAAGCGAAGGTATAGGGGGCTACACAGTGATCTGTCGCACCGATGGGTTGACGCAGCATGCTCAAGCCGATGCCGGTTTCCTTGTCAAACAAAGCCGTCATCATACTTATCTGCTGCTGATTAGAGAGTTCCGTCTGATACAGATGGGCGCTGGCCTCTGTGATGGAAGC
Organism: Ruthenibacterium lactatiformans; assembly: GCF_000949455.1. GTDB lineage: Bacteria > Bacillota > Clostridia > Oscillospirales > Ruminococcaceae > Ruthenibacterium > Ruthenibacterium lactatiformans. The sequence goes on from NZ_JXXK01000049.1 coordinate 7,458, forward strand.
GCCGAAACCATCCATTGTCTGATATGTGTTATTCTCCTCCACAGTGATGAGATTGCTGATATTCACACCGTCATCCATGCGGAACTGCAGCGGCGTCTGCTGTTCCAGTCCTTTTTCCATCCCACTGTCCGAGGCGTTGACCTTTGAGACCCACACTGCGACAGCCGGCCCCTCCTCTGAAGCAAAGACCGGCGGAGTCCAAGCGGCCATCATTGTAATCGCCAGCAAGCAGGATATGATCTTTTTTTTCATAAGAACACTTCCTTTCACAGATTATGATTTGATTACGATGGTGGAAATAGAGCAAGGGGGACAGGGCACGTAAAACAATTCTCCCTCCAGGCGAAGTGTGGCAGGCAATTTCTCTGTAGTTCGGTTCAAGAGAATCACCGCGATAGTGCTATCAGGGTTTTCAAATGCGGTCACCTCCATTTTCTCCGAATAACAGGTGGTGGCGATTCTCCGTGCATGCTCTTTAATGTGGCGGCTGAAATGGGCAATGTAATAGAAAGACGGCTTGTAGTTGATTTGCCCGGTGCGAGTGTCACAGATGACGGGCGCTTCGCAGAAATTGCCCACATGATTGGGCCCGCCCTCCTCGTTCAAGGCGATGTTCCAGTCGATAAAAAGGTTCATACCGGCGTTTAAGTTACCGATCATGTCATGAGCATACATCTGGGCATTTTTAAGTGCTTGAGTCTTGTCGAAGCGACTGTACTCGATACAACCCTCTGAGAACATGAGCAGTTTGTTCGGGAAGCATTCCCGCACAAGGCGCACTGCGTCAAAGTGATCGCCGCTGTACCAATGGAACGCCACGCCGGCGACCATCCTGTCCGTCTCGGTGGTGATGCATTGCGCTGTGCGTTCAAACATGCGTTCCTTATTATGATCCCAGACGAATACCTCTAAATCACCCAACCCGTTTTCCACCAGAGTGGGGTGGAGATGCTTTATCAGAAAATCTCTCTCTTCCTGTGCGGAATACAGGCAGCTGTCCCAAGTCTGTGCGGCGTTCGGCTCATTTTGAATGGACAGGCGGGTGACCTGGACGCCTCGCCTGCGGTATTCGTGAATGTATTTGCAGATATATCGGGCCCAAAGATCCGCATACTCAAGCCGGAGCTTTCCGCCGCCATTGCGGCTGCCGTTGGTTTTCATAAAGGCGGGCGGTGACCAGGGCGACAGCATGACCGGTAGCTTTTTGCCCGCTAATTCCTCAGCCATGAGGATGTAGGGAATAATGTTCCTTTCGTCGTGGCGCAATGAGAAGGTGGAAAAATCGGTGTCCTCATCCTCGATGGCACAATAATTCTCTCTGGAAAAATCACAGCTGTCCAAGTGGGTACGCACCAGGGAATAGCCAATGCCCGACGGACCGTAGTAGGAATTCAGTACCTGCCGCGCCGTCTCAGGGGGCAGAGCCTGCAACACCAGCCCTACCGCTTCAGTGATGGCGCCTCCGAAACCGAGAAACGTCTGATAGCGCACTTGAGGGTAGAGATTCACCAGGTGCAACTCCTGCCCTTGTTCATCCGGCACACTGGCGAGTTCGGCGGTGTACTCGGCAAGACGCCCGTCTTTCTCAAAGGTAGTAACGATGTATCCCGTCATAGCCCATTCCTCCGTGTCATTTCTGAAGAATCATGCTGTTGAAGGACTCTCCTGCCAGCGTGAAGGAGAGCCGTTCACCTTCCAGCTCCACGATTAGATCTTTCTCTTCGGGGAAGGGATTGAACGCTTCTACCACATAACTGCCGTCCGGGTTGCGGAAGAGCAGACTGTCCGCTGCCATGTGTCCCTTGATGCCCAGCCGAACAGCATCGGGCCGGATGGGATTGGAGAAATGCTTCATCACATAAAAATCCGGATTGAAAACCGCACGCTTTTGCCCCGGATCAACTGTTACCATGGCGTTTTGAGGGTCGCCCCAAGTGCTACGGCCCCAAGGCTCCAAGATCATGTTCCAGTACAGATAACTCTCGGCACCGTTGCTGATATAGTGCTTCAACATGGTCCAGACATATTTTGCGTATTCCCAGGTATTGTCGCCGAAGCCGCACTCGTTTTCCGACTGCATTAAACGGATCTGGGGCCACCAGCTCTCAAAGGTTCGCTGGATAGCGATTTTGCCACCCCACTGGTAACTCACGCCGGCGATATACTGCCGCGCCCGGTCGTCCTGCAGGACGATGTTGGCAAAATAGTCGTAGTCTTCGGTGGCCCACTTGTCGAAAATGAGCCGATTGTAGTCACATCCGGGGGCGTTGATGGTACCTAACCAAATCTCAGTATCCAGCCCTGCACGGCGGAACGCTGGGCCAAGCCAATCCCGAATGAAATCGCGCAGTTCGGTACCCGTCCACATGCAGGAGGGGAACTTTTGGTTTGCCACCGGCTCGTTCTGCACGTGCACTTGGTCGATTCGAATTCCCCGTTGAGCGTAACCTTCCACGTACTTTACAAAATATTGCGCATAGGCGGACAAGTTCTGATCTTCCCAAATTAGCTTGCCCCAGTTGTAGACCGGCGGGTTTTTCATCCAAGTGGGGGGGCTCCATGGCGAGGCGAACAGGCGAAGATCAGGCGCGTACTTCATCGCCCGCTTCACAAAGGGAATCAAGGCCTGCTCATCCCGCTTCAGCGAGAAGTTGCTCAGTTCATAATCTCCTGCGGTTTCATCCAGACTGTACCAGCTTAGGGAATAATCGTTAGCGCCGATGGGAAGCCGACAGAAATTGATATTACACCCTTCCTTTTCAGGAGCGAACAGTTCTCTCAATAGGGTTTCCTGCTCCTCAACGTTCAACTGCAGGAGGGCCTTGTATCCCAGCTCGTTGAAGCAAGCGCCGAATCCGTGCATTTTTTGGTATTCATTCCCATCGGCATATAAGGTTGCCGGACGCTTGGTGGCCTCCCAGCCTTTTCCGGTCTGCCAGCGGGCGCTTTCAGTTGACCAGCGCCATTCCACTCGTTTCATAAATGTTTTCCACCTTATTTATCCGAGCCCACAGTGAGGCCGTTGATGATGTATTTCGAGAAGAAGATATAAACGATGATAATGGGCACGATGGAAATCGCGATGGCAAGGTACATGGCACCGTAGTTGGAGAGATACAGTCCCTTGATCATGGCGATCATCACCGGCATGGTGTATTTTTTATTGGAGGTCAGAAGAATCAATGGTCCCATATAATTGTTCCAACAGGATACAAAGTTGAAGATGCACATGGTGGCCACGCCGGGCAGTACACAGGGCAGCACAATGCGATTAAAGATCTTCCATTCACCGCAGCCCTCCAGCCGTGCCGCTTCCATCATGGACTGGGGGATACTCTGCTCAATGATACCTCGCAGAAAGAATACCGCGGTGGCGTTGGCAATGCCGGGAAGTATGAACGGAACGTAAGAGTTGAGCAGGTGCAGCCTGAGGTTGAGCTGATAAAAGCCAATCATACTCAGTTGACTGGGGATCATCATGGAAGCTAGCACCACGGCAAACAGCACATTCCTGCCTTTAAAGCGGTATTTGCCAAATCCAAAGGCAGCAAGTGCGCCGAAATATCCTGTGAAAGCAGTGTAGGGTACCGCGATGCACAAACTGTTGAGAAAACCCCGCCAGATGTTCACATGGCTCTGCATGGTGGCATAATTCTCCAGAGTGCTGGCACCAGGCAGCAGGTTTAAGCGGGTCACGATATCAAAACTGGAGTGGGTGGCGTTGACCATGACCAGATAGAACGGCACGATACTCAGCAGCACCAGTGCAATTAAGAACAGATACATCACAATCTTTGCTGTGCCGGAGAGGAGCCTGCTCTGGGTATTTTGCCGTTTGTCAAATGTTTTTTCAGCCATCGTAGATATCCTCTTTTCTGCGCATGGCCCGTAGCGCAAAGGCGCTGAGCACAGCAATAATTAGGAACAGTCCCATCGACATGGCAGATGCATATCCGTAATTGAAGCTCTTGAAGCCTTGGTTGTAGAGGTACATAGCGGTAGTCAGAACCGCCTTGTTGGGATCTCCAGTCCCGTTGGTTAGAGTGGCCGGTACATCAAACAGCTGCATACCGCCAATGATGGAGGTAATGGTCATATAAATCAGTGTAGGACGAATCAATGGCAGGGTGATACGGGTAAAGGTCCGGAATTTACCCGCACCGTCCACTAGGGCTGCATCGTACACGGAAGAGTCAATGGTGGTGATGCCTGCCATTACGATCACTGTGGTGTAGCCAAACCACATCCACCACTGGATGTAGGAGACCATTCCCGAGGTGAAGGTGCCGTTGTTAAAAAAGGAAAAGGGCGCACCCGGTACTCCCAGAGCTACCAAAATGTAGTTGGCCACCGATTTGTCGCCGTCGAACAACAGATTAAACAAAAGCCCCACCGACGCCGCAGTGATAAGGTTAGGCAGGTAATAGGCCGCACGGAAAAATTTCATTCCCCGAACGCGGTTGAAGGTGAACAGGGCTGACAGCACCAGCGCACATGCCATCTGCGGCAGGAAGTTGAACACCCAGATGCGCAGCGTGTTCCAGACCGTTAGGTAGAACACTCGGTCGGTGAACAGCCGCCGATAGTTGCTTAGGCCAAGAAAAGTAATTGGCGAAAGGCCATCCCACTTCTGGAAACTAAGAAAAAAGGTGTAGATAATGGGATACAGCCCAAACACTGCGAACACCACGAAAAAAGGTGCGATGAAAAGGTAGCCGCACCAGCCTTTGTCAATGTGGCGGATGCACCGCCGTTTCTGCTTGTTCATCCTTGGTACTCCTCTGTGAAAAAGGGACGGCGACAAACCGTGCGCCGCCGTCCCTTCGGATCGTGTTATTCCACTGTCAGTTCAGGGTATGCTGTGAGCGCGTCATCCTTGAACTGCTGGACCGCAGCGTCCTTATCCAGCTCGCCGGTGGCATACAGCTTGGCAGCCGAGAGGAAAGCGGTGTTGAGCTGCCCGTCGTAAGCGGTCATCAAGTCATTGGGGAGCTTGCTCATCTGGTCGTTGTAGAACGCGAACAGATTCTGTCCGCCCAGCACTTTTTCACCCTCACCGGTCGCCAAAGCCTCATCCGCGGACTTGAGAGAAACATACTCGCCATACTCTGCGGCGTAGGCCTGCTGTGCTTCGCTGTTGCAAGTTACATACTCCATGAAAGCCCAAGCCAGATCCTTATTGGGGCTGTCCTTGTAGATACCCAGCCAAGTACCGCCCTTCACATAAGGCACAGGTCCTTCGCACAGCGCCCACTGGCCCACCGTGTTGACGGCAGAAGGCTTCACCACAAACTGGTATCCCCAGGTAGGCAGTACATAACAGAAGGTGTCGTCGCTTTCCACCGCTGCAGACCACTCCGGGGCCCACGGATCCACATTTAAGTCATAGCCCTTCTCGGTGATGGTCTTGGCCATGTCCATAAACTCGAGCATGGAGTCGTCGATGATCAGCTTGCCATCCACGACCCAGGGTTGCTCCCGGTTGGAGAACTGCATATTCATGATATCCTGCCAACTGGCGAACATCTTAATACCGGCCTCTTTGAATTTGGCGGCCGCCTCCAGCATAGCCTCGTTGCTGTTCAGCAGGGCGGATACTTCCTGAGGTTCCTCGGTACCCAATACCTCCAGCGCCATATCACGGCGATACATAATGGAACCCGGAGATGCCTGCCAGCTCAAAGCGCGGATAGCGCCCGAATCATCGGTGCCAACGCCCACCACATACTCCCACATATCAGAGGTATACTGCTCCACATTGTAAGGCTCGGCCCGCAGATCCTCCCAATAACCGGAATCCACCAGATACTTCACATAGTCGGATTCGCCGGTGAAAATGTCGGGCGCGCCCTGACCACTGGCCAGAGTCGGCGTCAATTTTGCCAGAAAGTCAGCATTGGGAACTACCGTGATGTTTACGGTCACATCGGGGTACAGTTTGTTGAAACCTTCCACAAAACGGCCCAGTTCTTCGCCAGAGGACCAAACTTCCAACGTACCGCTTAGGGCCGTGTCGGTCTGTGAGACGGACGCGGACGTAGGGGCGCTGGAGCCGGAGGGCGTGCTGGCGGGGGCGCTCTGCCCGCAAGCTGCGAGCGACAGCGTCAGTGCGAATGCAAGTACAGCTGAAATTAGTTTTTTCATAACCCTCACCTTTCTTGTGTTTTGTTCTAATCTATCTCCATCAATACGCCCAAGCCCGGACGTATTGCGGTCACCGGGGAACCGTTTCCACTGATTGGCCTTCTACCACCTCCGGTACTACCAACTCACAAATCCGCTTCTGGCTGCCATCCAATCGGTCCAGAAGAGTCTTGGCAAGGCGTTCACCAATCTCGTAGACTGGCTGGCGTACCGTGGTCACATGAGGGGTACACAACAAGTGATGACCCAATCCGTCAAATCCCGCCAATGAAAAATCCTCCGGCACGCGAAGGCCCATCTCCGCGGCGGCCTTGCACACGCCAATGGCCATAGTGTCGGTTGCACAGAAAATCGCAGTGCATCGGGTGGTGGCCAAAAGTTTCTTGGCGGCGCTACAGCCGCCCTCCACACTGTTTTCTGCCTGGATGACAAGCGTAGGATCCACCGGAATACCGGCATCTTCTATGGCACACTCATATCCGGCATATCGATCCGCCGTGTAGTCCTTGTTTTCTAGTACGTTGATCATTCCAATGCGGCAGTGGCCCGCCTTGATTAACCGATCTACCACGTTTTTCGCGCCTCTGATGTTATCCACATCAATGCAGTCTACATCCTGCAGCTCCGTGTGGCCAAACAGGGTGATGGGCCGAGAACGCTGGCTTGCGTATTCGTGAAATTCCAGGATTTCGTTTTTCAAAAGTCCCGTCACAATATATCCATCGCAAAAATGTTCCCGTGAACGATCGCGGAGAATGAGAAAGGAGTACATCCGCCTGCTGAGTACATTGCTGATTCCAGCGATAAAGTGCATCACGAAAGGGTTGCTAAGGTCTATACTTTCCGGTACGAAAACATCGATAATGCCACTACGCTTGGCCACTAAATTTTTTGCTGCCACATTAGGTATGTACTGCAGAGAAGACATCACCCGCCGCACCCGTTCGCATGTTTCAGCTTTGACCTTCTCAGGCGTATTGATTACGCGGGACACAGTGATGGGTGACACCTGCGCTTTACGCGCTACATCTTTCAATGTTGACATGATTCATTTCCTCAAAATGTTATCGTTATCATTTCTGTTTATACGATAGCATATGTTCTACACCTTTTCAATCGGTTTCATCATTTTGAGAGCATTTTCTATAAGGGCGTTATGATATTGTTATCATTTTGCGGAAAAATGCACAAATACAAGTGTGCTAATTAAATCTTTTTGGTTTTATGGGATCATATTGATTCCGAAGCCGAAGGGTCTTAATCAACTTTCAACTTGATTGATATTATAACTTAAACACCTGTTTTCTAAGCTTCTCAAGCGTGCGGTATAAGCTGTCAAGACCTATGCACAACCCAAAATGCTTCTTATCGGTTCCGCCAGTTTTTTGCAAAAAATTTTTCATAAACAAATTTTGTAAATGCACAACCAGAGAATTTTGGTGTACAATAGACTTATTCTTTAAGGTAAGAGTTATTTTCAGGTAGGAGTTTCGCAGAGACGGATGCGCCGTTCTGCGCCTGTCTGAGTACAACTATGCCTTTTAGAACCGCAAGCCATACTGATGCCCTGTTAGGGTGCCGGTATGGCTTTTTTATTTACCATCCGATAAGGAGGACTTTGTATGAGTGATTTATTCGACGATCTGGACTTTGAAATGCTCGGCGGGGACTTTGAGGATCCGTTCGAGAACGAGCCTGTGGACCCCGTGCCACCTCCCGTTCCCGGTATGCCTAACGCAGGGCATCAGCCTATGCAGCATCCGGAAGCCGCTGCGCAAAAGGCTTCTGAAGTTGGTTGTACTGATGATCCGGCACAGCAGCCCATCTCTGAT
>NZ_JXXK01000050.1 GCF_000949455.1 Ruthenibacterium lactatiformans
TACAAAATCACATGGAGGAGATTCTAATGAAAATGACACCCCGGGAACTCAACAGACAGTTGCATGGCGTCTGCGTAATCAGCATTACCCCTTTTAAGGAGGACGGTGCGTTCGACGCGAAGGGCTACGAAAAGAATTTGCGTTTCATTATGGACCACGGCCTGAACAAAAGCAACGCGACAATTGTGGTGGGCGGCAGCACCGGCGAGTGCGGTGCGATGAACACTGCTGAACGCAAGGAGGTGCTGGAATGTGCTCTTGCTGTATGCGGCGATGCGCTGCCCGTGATTGCGGGCTGCAACAGTACAAATGTCCGCGAATCCATCGAGCTGGCCCAGCACGCCGAGGCGCATGGGGCTGTAGGTGTGATGGCACTTTCCCCTTATTATTACCCTGCCAAAGACGAGGAGTGCATCTATCAGTTTTATAAGGCGCTTTCGGAAAACACGGGCCTGGGCATCTTGCTTTACAACAACTTCGAGGTCATGAACATTGATATTTCAATCAATCTGCTTAAACGCCTTAAGGAGTTCCCCAATGCAGTGGGAATGAAAGAGTGCACGCCCGCATTCTTTAAAATGACCCGGGTCGTACAGGAGATCGGCGATAAAATCAGCGTCGTCAACGGTCACGGTGAATTTTTGGAGCCGTATGCCGCTATGGCGGGCACGGCGGGCTTCATCTCCAGTATGTCAAACTTTGTGCCCGATAAGGCTGCTGCCATTTGGGCGGCTCGCAGCACCGGAGATTATGCCAGGGCCAAAGCCATCCGCGACACAATGGTGCCTTACATGGACCTGGCGGTCAAATATTCCGGCATGGGCGGCGAATACAAGGTGATTTCGCTGCTTAAATACATCACCGATGAGGTGGGTTCTTGCGGCGGCTTCCCGCGCGTGCCTTGCGTGCCGCTCACGGCTGCTGAAAAAGAAGAGGTACGCGGCGTGCTGAAACAGCTGGGACTGTAAAAGCGCCGTTCTTACACCGGGACGAATTAGGGTGCACTTGAAAAACAGATTAATAAAGGAGAATGAAAGATGAAAAAGATTTGCGCAATGGTTCTGGCACTATGCATGATTCTTTCGCTGGCAGGCTGCGGCGGCACGTCCGGTGCTTCGGCTTCCGCTCCGACGGCCGACACATCCGTCGACACGTCCGCTTCGGCTGAAACAGAAACGGTCACCCTTACATTTATGCGCACTGGCACGCCCGAGATCCTTCACGAGATCTTTGACCCTATGATTGAAGAGTTTGAAAAAGAGTATCCGAATATCAAAATTGACATGCAAGACCTTGGCTGGTCCGATGCTGAAAAAACGTTGCAGACAATGGCGGCCTCCGAAACCCTGCCCGACGTGATGTATCATCTGCCCGGCACCATTTTTGATTTAGCCGACAAGGGACTGGTGCTCGACCTTACGTCGTATGTGGACGACGAGCTGAAAAATGATATGTACCCTGCGATGTTGCAGGCGGGCCAATATGACGGCAAGCAGTACATGATTACCTGCGGCGGCTCCACCATCATGCTGTGGTACAATACCGAGCTGTTTGAGCAAGCGGGACTTGACCCGGAAAATCCGCCCAAGACCTGGGATGAATTCAAGGCTGCCTGCGAAGCGCTGAGTAAGATCGACGGAATCGACCCCTTTGGCCTGTATGCCAAGAGCAGCGGCGGCGAAACCAGCTTTTTGTTTGAATCGCTGTTTACCAGCGAATTTGGCGGGAGTGCTTGGGACAGCGCCACGAACCAGTACGTTTATGATTCCGAGCAGGGAAAGACGGCCGCGGTTAACACGCTGCAATTCATCCAGGATATTACCCAGTACGCACAGGACAGCTATGTGGAATACGGCCGGTTTGATGTACGCACGCTGCTACGCGACGGCAAGGTTGCCATGGTACTGGACGCCATCAATATGGCGAACCAGGTGTCCGACCAGCTGGCCGACGGCACGATTCGCTGCACGGTAATGCCAGCGGGTGCGTCCGGGATCAACTCCAGCGCCGTAAACGTGGGCGGCTGGTACATTCCCACCAACTCTCAGCATCCGGACGAAGCCTGGACCTTCCTGCGCTATATGATGCGCACGGAAAATCAGCTGGCGCACGCTGCCTATGGCTCTGTACCGATGCTGAAGTCGGAAGCGGCCTCTTACACGGATGGTTATATGGTGCAGGTTGTGAAATCGCTTGACAACAGCTATGCAGAAGGCATTTGCCCTCAAACCAACGCGCTGTGGGCGGTGAACGGCGAACAGCTACAGCTGCTGATGATGGGTAAGCAGAGCGCCGCCGATACGCAGGCGAACATTGCCAGCGAGCACGCTGATATTTACAAATAATTGTCAGCAAGCGTCGCAAGGGCCCCCGGATGGGTCGGGGGCCCTTCCTGTTTCAAGTGTAAAACGCGTAAAAGAGGTGAATGGAATGCCACGCAAAACCAAAGCAAATCCGTTGGTCTCAGGCAGGGCGGAGCCGTACTTATATCTGCTGCCCACCATCGTGTTGTTTGTTTTTATTCTGGCCGTGCCGCTGTTTAATCTGTTCAAATATTCACTGGGTGATTCCAACATCATTCAGGGCTTTAAAGAATGGAACAGCTTTGAAAATTTTAAGTATCTGGGAAGCCCAAAGTTTTTGTCCAGCGTTTGGGTCACCGTTATCTATGTTTTTTTCGGCGTGCTCGGCGTCGTGCTGTGCGGAACGATTGTTTCGCTGGCGCTGGATAAACCCATTCCCGGGCGGGGCGCTTTTCGCGCCGTCGCCATCATCCCTTGGGTCGTACCGCAGGCCTTTGCGGCGTCGATGTGGAGCTGGGTGGTCAATGCCCAATTCGGCTTCATCAATCAGCTTCTCCGGTCCTTGGGGCTGATTCAGGACAATTTGAGCTTTCTTTCGGAAAATACAGCGCTTGCCACGGTAATCATCGTGCGCATTTGGCAGGGCACGCCCTTTGTGATTATTTCACTTCTGGCGGCTTTGCAAACCATTCCAGAGGACATTCAGGAAGCGGCCGATCTGGATGGCGTAACCGCTTGGCAAAGGTTCCGGTTCATCACATTGCCCTTTATAAAGCCGGTGCTGACCACCACCACCTTGATCGTCACGGCATGGACCATGCAGATTTTCGACACGGTGTACATCATGACGGCAGGCGGCCCTGCCCGTTCTACACAATTGGTGGCGCTCGAAATTTATGCAAAGGCTTTTCAGCAGGACGACTTGGGAACCGCCTGTGCCATCGCGCTGTGTGTGCTGGGCGTCATTGCGCTGCTAAGCATGGAAAACCTGAAAAAGGGAAGGGGTGATGGGCGATGAACATGAAGCGCAAACGGAGACTCAATGCTTTGGGGCGGTACGGTATCATTTTGTTTTGGATGCTGTTTACGCTGCTTCCCATCTATACCGCTTTTGTGGCCTCGCTCACAGAGTATCAAAATCTGGGAAAAAGCTTTTTGTATCCCACCGACTGGGCCTGGCACAACTATGCGGATGTGTTCACCCGTGTGGACATGAGCAGCTTTTTGCGGGCGACCTTTATTTACGCGATCACGGCTTCGCTGCTCAATGTGGTGTTGGCCACCTTTGCGGCCTATGCCCTCAGCAGATTCCGTTTTCGGGGAAAAGCCTTTTACACCTGTATCATTTTTGTTACGCAGGTGCTGCCTCAGGTGGTCATTGTAGTGCCGGTATTTATGATGATGCAGAAAATGGACCTTTACAACACCTATACGGGTGTAATTCTCACCATTTTGGCCACCAGCATGGCGTTTCCCATTCTGCTGATGCGCAGCTTCTTTGACAGTGTGCCGTTTGCCATGGAGGAGGCTGCCGCCATTGATGGCTGCTCAAGATTCATGACGCTCATCCGCGTAATCATTCCCATGACGCTGCCCGGTATCGGTACAGCCTTTGCGCTTTCCTTTTTTTCGGGCTGGGGTCAATATCTTTACCCTCTGGTGCTTACGCGGGACGCGGCAAAAACCCCCGTTACGGTTGGCATTGCCCGTTTGATCGATAATCAAACCCCTTGGGAAATGGTGATGACCGGTACCCTGATTTCCATTGTCCCGGCGGTCATCATTTATTTGCTGGTGCAAAAATCGCTCATCAAGGGAATGTCCAGCGGGGCGGTAAAGTAAACAGACAGGAGGAGGTTTGATGCAAAACGGGGCCGAAAGGCTGGCACAAAAGATGGAAAAGGGAGGCTTTGCAGTTGGCTTTGCCGTCACATTGGCAGAGCCGGCGCTGAGCGAGATGGCAGGCTGCGCCGGATATGATTTTGTGTTTGTGGACGCAGAGCACAGCCCGTTGGACCGAAGGGATGTTTTTCAGCACATTATGGCGGCTCAGGGCGCAGGCGCGGCTGCTCTGGTGCGGGTGCGCGCCGCCGAGCCTGCGATGCTCAAAGCGATTCTGGACATGGGGCCGGACGGTGTGATTTTTCCTTTTGTGCACAATGCGGACACAGCCCGGCTTGCGGTGGCAGCCTGTACATACCCGGACGGCCCTTATCAAGGGGTGCGGGGGCAAGGCCCGATGCGGGCTGTGCGCTACGGGTTTGGAGAGGAAGCTGCGTATCTGGCTGCGCCGGAAAATTATCTTTTGAAAATTATGCAGATTGAATCCTATGAGGGCTGGCTTAATTTGGATGAGATTCTGTCTGTGCCCGGCGTGGACGGCGTATATCTGGGTCCGGCGGATCTGGGGAGAAGCGTAGCGGCACACAAAGACCTGAACCCGCCTTCGGTGGCCGAGATTTGCGACGACGTCTGCCGCCGTGTGCGCGCGGCGGGAAAATGGATGGGCGTGCCTCTGGGCACTACCCCAAAAAATGCAGCCGATGCCCGGGAGCGGGGGGCACAGTGGGGCGTGTGCGGCATCGACACGGCGCTTCTGGCCGACGGCATGCGTGCGTGCCTTGCGAACTTTACCATGCAGGAGGAATAAGATATGCCGGTATTTGAAATGCCCCTGGAGGAACTGCGCCATTATAAAGGGTGTAGCCCGTGTCCCGGTGATTTTAAGGAATATTGGCGCGAAGCGCTCGGAGAGCTGGAGGCCACGGGGCTTGCTTATACCTGTACGCCTGCTGCGTTTGAGGCGCCGGGCGTGAAGTGCCATGATCTGTGGTTTGTTGGAACAGGCGGGGCGCGGGTGCATTGTATGTTTTTGAAGCCCGCGCAGCTTTCGAAAAAAATCCCTGCGGTTGCGGTATTCCACGGATATATGCACCACGGGGGCGAATGGTTTGAACGGCTGCCCTACGTTTATGCGGGCAACGCAGTGCTTGTCATGGAGGCGCGGGGCCAGGGAGGGCTTTCGGAGGACGTTTACGCAGGAGCGGGCCCCACATTGTTTGGCCATGTGGTCCGTGGTGTGCGGGACAAGGACCCGCATAAGCTGTATTATCGGGACGTATATCTGGATGCGGCCAAGGCGGTTCGTATTTTGATGAGCATGGATTTTGTGGACGAGGCCCGGGTGGCCACCACGGGGAAATCTCAGGGCGGCGCATTGGCGTTGGCCGCCGCGGCCCTGACGCCGGAGGTAAAGCTGTGTGCGCCCATCTACCCGTTTCTGTGCGATTTCAGGCGGGTGGCCCAGCTGGACCTTATGAAAGATGCCTATGAAGGATTTTCCTACTATTTTAAAAAATGTGATCCCACCCACGCGCATGAACAGGAATTCTTTGAGCGGCTGGGTTATATTGATCTGCAGAATCATGCGTCTGCAATTCGCGCACAGGTGTTTTGGCAAACTGGCCTGATGGATACACTGTGTCCGCCCTCTGCCCAATTTTCGGCTTATAATAAGCTTACGGGACGCAAAGAGATGAAGCTTTACCCCGAGTATGGACATGAACAGATTCCATACACAAACGATACGGTTTTTCCTTTTTGCGAAAATTGTGATCGATACTTTTGCCGTGACGGAGAAAGGAGACAAGTTCTGGTTGACAGAGATTAAAAAAATAGCTTAATATGGTAGTAATAGATATTCCCGGTTTTGGGGAGGAGGTTCAAGATGGCGACAAACGCGCTCAACAACGATTTTTTGCTCAACATCCAGTCGGTCTACCCATCGCTTACCAAGGCGGAAAAGAAGGTGGCGGACTATACGCTGCAAAATTCCAAGGCGGTGCGTTTTCTGTCCATCACCGATTTGGCCGAGGCCTGCCATGTAAGCTTGACAAGCGTATTCCGTTTTTGCAAGGTGCTGAAGCTGCAGGGGTATCAGGAATTTAAGGTGCAGCTTGCGCTGAGCATCCAGGAGGAAGGGCAGGGCGAGGAGATCGAATTGCTGCCCGCCGCGGTGACCAAAGCCGATTCGGTTCCCACGGCGGCCAAAAAGTTGCTGCAAAGCCACATCAACGCGCTTTCGGAAACACACGCGTTGGTGGATGAAGCGGCTCTGAGCCGTGCGGCGCATTATATCAATCACTCCGATCAGGTGCGTTTTTTCGGCGTTGGCGGATCGATGCTTACCGCTATGGAGGGAATGTATAAATTTCTGCACATTATGCCCAACGTTTACTGCTTGTCCGATATCCACATGCAGACAATGGGCGCCTCTACGCTGAACCAACACGACACCGCTGTTTTTATCTCCCACTCGGGAGCCAGCAAGGAGATTGTTCAGATGGCGCAAAAGGCCCACGAAGGCGGGGCCAAAACAATTGCCATTACCAAATACGCAAAATCCCCTCTCACCGAATATATGGATGTGGTACTGCTGTGCGGCGGTTACGAGCCGCCCCTGCAGGAGGGCTCGTTTCCCTCTAAAACGGCGCAGATGTTTGTGCTGGATTTGCTTTTTACCGAGGTGTACCGCACGCAGTTTGATTACTCCAAGGAAATTAACAAGCGGGTTACGACTTCCATTTTGGACAAAGATTACTAAGAGTTTGCTTTAAAGATTGTTGATATAAACCTCTGCGGCGAAACAAAGCCGACAATTTTTGCCTGCGGCGGGCGAAAATTGTCGTGCGGGATTTTTCCTGTCAGGGGCTTTTTTTATGAAAGGAACAGGATATTTCTTATGGATATACTTGTTTGCATCAAACAGGTGCCGGGCACCAGCAATGTGGAGGTCGACCCGGTAACAGGCGTGCTGAAACGCGACGGCGTGGAGAGCAAGCTGAACCCCTATGATCTTTATGCGCTGGAACAGGCATTTGCCTTAAAAGAGTTGTATGGAGGCATGGTGCGTACCGTCACCATGGGGCCGCCTCAGGCAAAGGCCGCGGTGATGGAAAGTGTTTATATGGGCGCGGACAGCGGCGTTGTGATCAGCGACCGAAAATTTGCGGGCGCAGATGTGCTGGCCACCAGCTACACGCTTGCACAGGGGCTGCAAAGCAGAGGAAGGTTTGACGTCATCCTTTGCGGCAAACAGACGACTGACGGCGATACCGCACAGGTGGGGCCGGAGATTGCCGAGCATTTGGGCCTGCCGCATGTGACCAATGTGACGAGCATCCTGAAGGAAAAGGACGGCCGGCTCACGGTTCGTTGTATGCAGGATGGGCTCATCGTTACCCAAACCGTGCGCACGCCGTGTCTGCTGTGCGTGGACGGTGCGGTCAATACTCCGCGCTTGCCCTCTTACCGGCGCAAAAAGCAGTTTGTCGGGCAGACAATCGAATTTTTATCCCTGGCCGAAATGCAGGACAGGGACGAGCAGCATTACGGCCTTTCCGGCTCGCCCACACAGGTGGTGCGCATCTTCCCACCCGAAAAAAACGATACAAAGGAGATGTGGAAAGACAAAGAGCCGGTGCTGGCGCAAAAGCTGTTCGATTTGCTGAAAAGCCGCAAGGCGTTGTAGGAGGAGAAAAATCAATGGCAGGTTTGACGATACATTCCGAAAAGCTTACACCCGCGCTGGCGAAAGAGCTGTCGGCGCTGTGCCCGTTTGGGGCGCTGGAAGAGACCGCGGAGGGGCTTGCGGTGGGGGCAGGCTGTAAAATGTGCCGCCTGTGTGTAAAAAAAAGCAGCGGCGTCATCACAGAGGAGGAAACCCCAAAACCGCAGATCAACAAGGAGGAATGGGTGGGCGTGGCGGTATTTGCGGATTTTGCCCATGGGAGGCTGCATCCGGTCACGCTGGAGCTGCTGGGCAAGGCGCAGGAATTGGCTGCCGTTACAGGGCACCCGGTCTATGCGTTGCTTCTGGGCAGCGATACGCAAAAAGCGGTCGCAGAACTGCTGCGCTACGGGGCCGACAGGGTATATGTATACGATCACCCGGCGCTGGCTGAATTCACCATTGAGCCGTACGCGGATGCTTTTGCCGATTTTATTGAAAACGTGAAGCCTTCTTCGATTTTGGTGGGGGCTACCAATCTGGGGCGTAGCCTGGCGCCGCGGGTGGCAGCGCGCTTCGGTACCGGCCTTACCGCAGATTGCACCGTGCTGGAGATGGAGCAGAATACCGATCTTGTACAAATACGTCCCGCTTTTGGCGGAAACATTATGGCGCGCATTATTACCCCTAACCACCGTCCCCAGTTTTGCACCGTGCGGTATAAAATTTTTTCCCACCCACAGCCGATGGAACGGCCGCGGGGCACGGTGCAGCCCATGACGCTGCCGCAGCCCAAAAAGCCCTATGGCATTCGGGTGGACAAGGTGGAGCGGCTCCCGAAGGAGATGGATATTTCGGATGCGGATACGATTGTCGCGGTGGGGCGTGGTGTCAGGACGCAGGCTGATTTGGAGCTGGCACGGCAGTTGGCCGAAGCATTGAACGCACAGTTGGCCTGTACGCGCCCGCTGGTGGAAAACGGCTGGCTGGACGCAAAGCATCAGATTGGGCTTTCAGGCCGCACAGTGAAGCCGAAGCTGCTCATTGCGCTGGGGATTTCGGGCGCGGTCCAGTTCACTGCCGGTATGCGCGGGGCCGATTGCATCATAGCAGTAAACAGCGACGAAGGCGCGCCTATCTTTGGTGCGGCGCACTACGGTTTGGTGGGCGACCTGTATGAGATGGTGCCCGCATTGCTGAAAATGACAAAGGAGGACGCGGCCCATGTATCATAAAATTGAACAGGCGGATTTATCCGCGTTGGAAGCCATTGCGCCAGGCCGCGTGTTCGCTGGTGGGCAGATCAGCGAGGATTACGGGCATGACGAGCTGGGCGGTGTGGCACATATGCCCGAGGTGCTGGTGCGCGTGGACGGTACAGACGAGGTGTCCGCCGTGCTGCGTTATGCAAACGCAAACAGGATTCCCGTGGTGGTGCGCGGGTCCGGCACTGGCCTTGTGGGGGCGTCGGTGGCGGTACATGGCGGCATTATGCTCGAGACAACCGGAATGAACCGGATTTTGGAGCTGGATGAGGAAAACCTTACCGTCACCGTACAGCCGGGCGTGCTGCTGATGGAGCTGGCCGAATATGTACAGGAGCGAGGCTTTTTTTATCCGCCGGACCCAGGCGAAAAATCCGCCACCATCGGCGGGAATATTTCGACCAATGCAGGTGGGATGCGGGCCGTGAAATACGGCGTCACCCGCGACTATGTGCGGGGACTTACGGTTGTGCTGCCGACCGGCGAGATCGTGGAACTGGGCGGAAAGATTGTGAAAAACAGCTCGGGCTATAGCCTGAAGGATTTGATCGTGGGCAGTGAGGGAACTCTGGGTGTGATTACTCAGGCGGTGCTTAAGCTGCTGCCCTTGCCCTCGCACAGCGTAAGCCTTCTGGTCCCCTTTGACAGTATGGAGGCGGCGTTGGAGGTGGTGCCCTGTATCGTGCGCGCCAAGGTAAGCCCGACGGCCATCGAATATATGTCCCGGGAAACCATTTTATTTTCGGAAAGCTATTTGGGCAAAAAGTTCCCGGACACCCATGCGTCGGCTTATATCCTGCTCACCTTTGACGGCAACGCTGCCGCCCAGGTGGACGGGGAGCTGGAGGCCGTGGCGGAGTTATGTCTGGAGCATGGGGCACAGGATGCATACATTGTAGATACCGATGAACGCAAAAAAAGCGTATGGGACGCGCGCGGCGCTTTTTTGGAGGCCATCAAGGCCTCCACCACCGAAATGGATGAATGCGATGTGGTGGTGCCCCGCAGCAAGGTTGCGCAGTTCATCCGTTATACCTATCAGGTCGCGGAAAGCGTTGGCCTTCGCATCCCGAGCTTTGGTCATGCGGGTGACGGAAATCTGCACGTCTATCTTTGCAGAGACAGCTTGGAGAAAGAGGAATTCCAGCGTCGGCTGCAGCAGGCCTTTGCGCTGATGTATGCCCGCGCCGGGGAATGCGGTGGGCTTGTTTCGGGTGAACACGGAATAGGTTGGGCAAAAAGAGAATACTTGGCCCAGCAGTGTGGGGCGGTACAAATGGAACTAATGAGGGGGATTAAACATGTGTTCGATCCCAATCATATTCTCAACCCGGATAAGATTTGTTGTAGTTAGGAGTATTAAAATCTGTATTAGGGCGTATTGAAGGCTATACCGTCTGTTCAAAGGGTATTGAAACCTTATCTGCATCAAAAACAATATTTTTTATCATCAAGGACATCTGCAATATATTGTAGGAAGCTAGCTTCTCCTTCTTGGTTAACAGCAATGACTGCACTCTTTTGTTAGAAAATTGGAATGGCTACTTCGTCAGCCAGGAGGATTACAGTATTTGCAATACCAATGGGTGAGAAGTGAAAATATGTGTAGGAATAATTTTTGCCGGAGCGGTTTTATCAGTCTCTATTAAAATAATAAGAACTGGTTTTTAGAGCTTTGTTTTTATTCGCAAAACGAATTGAACAACTGCCCAAAACTACGGGTTTTCCAGAGAATGAAATATCAGAGATACCTGCTGGAAACCATGACAGTTTTTTCTGGCTGCCACATCTGTAAATTAGTAGTTTATAGCGTAGGTTAACCTTGGGCGCTTATGGGATGTGCTGTCGAACCTCCTCTCAATGGGCTTCCGCCGGGACCCGCAGCAATTTTGAACAGGATGAATAGTAAATCGAAAACTGGTCACTGCTAACAGCCGTTTTTTATTTGTTAAGGACGTG
Organism: Ruthenibacterium lactatiformans; assembly: GCF_000949455.1. Lineage (GTDB taxonomy): Bacteria > Bacillota > Clostridia > Oscillospirales > Ruminococcaceae > Ruthenibacterium > Ruthenibacterium lactatiformans. Next base: position 11,037 of record NZ_JXXK01000050.1, read on the forward strand.
GGTTTGTTGAGAGCTTGCACTAAAACAGCCGGAGAGTGTTGTAAAACACAACACTCTCCGGCTGTTCGTATCAGTTTGACACATCTCTCCTTTATTTCCGCCGGTGCGTTGAAATGCATAGCGACACAATGTAAAGCCAGAAACTTGGTGGTGCCGTCAAGAGTTATGCGGAAATTAGTTTGCAGACTCTGGCTGAATGAGGTCAGCCAGCAATAGAGACGTCTTCCAGAGCCGCCTCTAAGTGCTTCATATTCATGTACTTCTTGTTGCCCCACTGGGTGCCGGCTACATGGCGCAGGCGGGCGCAGACCAGCATAAGAGCGGAGTTGCCATCCGGAAAGGTTCCCACCACCCGAGTCCTGCGGCGGATCTCTCGGTTCAGCCGCTCAATCACGTTGTTAGTGCGGATCCGGGTCCAATGTTCATAGGGAAAATCACAGTAGGTCAGCGTTTCCTCAACACTGTCCTCCACCTTTTTGGCAGCCTCTTTCAGCTTCATTTCTTTCAGCTGGGCCACCACAGCTTTCGCTTTTTCACGGGCGGCCTTCTTGCTTTCCTGGGCATGGATCGCCTTGAGCATCTTGGCCACTAATTTTACTCTGGAGCGAGGAACAACAGAAAATACATTGCGGTAAAAATGGACTGTGCAACGCTGGTATTTGGAGTCAGGAAACACTTCTCCCACAGCTTCCAGCATACCCAGGCACTTGTCCCCAACAATGAGTTTCACGCCGTCCAATCCTCTGCTTTTGAGCCACTGAAAGAAATTCACCCAACTGGCCTTGTCTTCTTTCATACCCTCGGCAGCGCCCAAAACTTCACGGTATCCGTCCTCATTCACCGCAATTGCCACCAAAATCGCAACATTTTCATACTCTCCACCCCAGTTGCGCCGCAGGTAGATGCCATCCACATAGACATACGGATACTTGCCTCCCTGCAGCGGGCGGTTCCGCCAATCCTCAATGTGGACATAGGCTTTCTTATTCAACTCACTGATGGTGGCAGGAGATACCTTGCTGCCCCACAGGGCCTCGGTAATATCCTCCACCCGGCGTACGGAGACGCCGGCAAGGTACATCTCGATGAGCGCTTCCTCCACGCTGCTCTCTCGCCGGCGATACCGCTCAATGATGGCTGTTTCAAAAGAGACGCCCTTAAGGCGAGGCACATGGAGCGTGACGTCTCCGGAGGTGGTGGTAAGGTTCCGGCCATAGTGGCCGCTGTGGTAGCCCTGACGGGCCTCATTGCGCTCGTAACGGGCAGCTTGGGTCAGTTTCTCCGCTTCCTGCTCCAACAACTCATTCAGTGTTTCTTCCACGCTGCCACGGACCATTTCCTTAAGCTGACCCTTGATTACTTCCTCGTTTAGCTGTACAATTTTCTCAGACATGGTTTACAGACTCCTTTCAGAATGGTGTGTCGCGACTTCATTCTACCAGAGTTCTGCAAACCATGTCTCTTTTTATCCTCTATTCAATTTGCGCAATTTATTGGACCTTATCAACTTGGTAGTACAATCAGGTTAAACAGTTGGAAATGATGTATAGCATAGAAAGGGAATGATAAAGATGCGGTCCAAAGAAGATATGTAAGATTTGAAAGGTCGTATCTTGACCAATGTCTTAACGGCGAACTAAAAGGTGATGCGATACAAAACAAAGGCGTTGTGGGTTGCGCCCATGGCGAAAGGAAACTTCGGACTTATTAACGATTATCTAAGTCCCGTTTTGGATGATATATATCTATATTGCTACGTTCAGTAAAGTAGAATCATATTGTGAGCCAATTGTTTGCGGATTGTCAAAATAGCTGTATACTTGATATGGCTATGATGAAATATTCTGTTATCAAAGCTCTGATTATTTATAAGCCATATGCCCTTTGCTAATCCCATATACAACGCGTCACAAAATGTCATCTTGACCATAAAAGTGTTTTTTTGAGGGTAGAATTGAAAAGGACCAGCCTAATCTATCTTTGAAGCAGGAAAAGTGGATCCCTTTAAATAAATACCATTGTTGTCAGATGGGGTTCAACCGATAGCGCGGCTTGAGTGGGATTACACAGCACTATTTATTGGTTTTGAATGAGAGGGGAGAGCACCTGAAAACTGTTCGTGCAGCAGCCGACGCAGAATTCAAAAAGGTCGATAATATAACCACAACGGAGTATTGGGGGAGTTCGGATGACGGATACGCCGGCTGGCATACTCAGTAAACTGATAAAAGTCCTGCGCCGGGCATCTGTTCTGAAATACCTCTGGATTCTCTAATGGTCTTTAATGAGGAGTTCCTCCGTAATATAGTTATAGAATATAATGCATTGAGTAGATGGGGAAATTATTTTATAATTAACAAACAAGCATGAGTAAGATATGTCCTTCACAAAATTTAGCCATGGTATATAGTGTATTCCTTTACTTTCTGTATTCTATGTGAGGTGCCAGTTATGCGTCTGACATTGCGTCAAAAGCTAGTGATTTGGTTTTCTCTGGCATTTTGTGGGATCATAGCCGGATTCGGCATACTGGTGCTGCGCAACAACGGAGATAGGTATCAGCAGCAGAGCTACGCCCATTGCCGGCGCATCGTACAGGCCAACATTGACCTGGCCGACAATTATTTTGAACAGCTGAGCAATGTAGTGTATATCGTGGTGTCGGATCAGGACATCATCACCTCAGTCAACTATCGGATGAACAATCCCGACGTAGACTATTCCATTGAACTGTATAACCAGCGGAAAGTTGAGGCTAAAATCAAGCAATTTGATGTACTGGAAAATGTAAAAAACGCTATAATTGTTGGCCCCTCCGGCGAATATCTGTACTATTATGGAGCCTCTCTGGTACAGGGCTACGCCTTTGATGAACAGCCCTGGTTCATGGAAGCAACCGACACAAACCGGATGCGGTTTGTCAATTACCATCCAACGGACTATCTGCTGAATGGCAGCGAGAAACAAACGGTATCGCTGGTGGTCCCAATTTTGAATGCAAGCCAATATTTTCTGGCGGAAACCGCATATTTGCTGTGTGATTTTAGTTTGGAACCGATTCTGGTGGATCCAGGGCGGGATGGAGAGGTGCAGATTGCGGTATACAACGGCAAAGATCCAGTACACATTCCCTCTCAACTAGCCTTGGCGGACAGTCAGCTGGCGGAGCTATCAAAACATATTGAGGAAGGAAAGCATTCATTTGTACTGGATGCCTGTCGGGAGAATCGGTCGTCATATCTGGTGGTGAACGACACTTCTGAAATATCGGGGTGGCTGATTTTAGGTATTATGCCGCTGGACAGTATACAGGAGCTGCGCAGCGCAAACCGTGTCTTTGTACTTGCGCTGATGCTGGCGGCCTTTGTGGTCGTATTGGGTGTTTCCGCTCTGCTGACAAGATCCGTGCTGGTGCCGATGAATGCTTTGATCCAGAAGTTCAACGCCATTGGCCGGGGTGAGAAAAATGTCTGCTTTAAGAAAACCGCGAGTGTGGAGGTAGACCTCATTGCGGAAACAGCAGCGCAAATGTTGAAGAAAAACGATCAGCTTACCGCAGAAATTGTGGAGGAGAGCAAGCAGCGGGTGCAGGCGCAGATGCGTGCTCTCCAGCATCAGATTAATCCGCATTTTCTCAACAACATACTGCAGTCGCTGAAGGCGCTGGCTGTGTGCGGAGACACAGAAGCGATTTCAAAAGTGGCGACACTTTTGGGAAAACTGCTTACATATTCGGTCTACGATCCCTACGACATGGTCCCCCTTGCCAGGGAATTTGAGTATACAGGAACGTATATTGCTTTGCAAAATATCCGCTTTCAGAATAAAATCCTGTATACCGTAGATCTGCCGGAAGCTGCAGAGCAGTTTCTGGTACCGAAACTGATTATCCAGCCTTTGGTAGAGAACGCAATCGAACACGGCTTCATATCCTCGGAAGGTGGACGCATCATATTGAGCGCGGATTTGGATGAAAAAGAGATGTATATTGCAGTGACCAATACCGGGCGGGTGATAGAGGCGGAGCAGGTGGAACGACTGAACTGTG
>NZ_JXXK01000051.1 GCF_000949455.1 Ruthenibacterium lactatiformans
CCGGCGCTCTTTGGTTACTTTCTTAACATTAAGAAAGTAACGCCATCGGCAGATTTCGTAATCGGCCCCGCGAAAGCGGGGGACTTTCCTCTTTTCCCACACGCGGCTTCCGTTCCCGCCCCGGCCCTTGCTCCCGTTCGGTCGCATTTCGCCTGCGGCGAAACCGCGCGGCCGGTCGTTGCCTCCGCCGGGGCGGGAACAGGAAGCCGCGCTCCCCAAAGCCCCGCCGCTCACCCTTCCAGCTCAAGGTCCCGCATCGCGGGATTTTCGATGAGGCCGCCCTCCTGCGTGAAGCGCGAGCCGTGGCAGGGGCAGTCCCACGAATGCTCCTGCGCGTTCCATTTCAGCGCGCAGCCCATGTGCGGGCAGCGCGGCGCCGTGGGCGTGAGCAGGCTTGCCGCGGCCTCCAGCGCGTTCAGCGCAAGCTGCGGACGCAGCATGCTGCGGGAGGGGGAAAACACCGGAGCGTCGTCCGGCCTTTTGCCCTGCACCATATCCGTGAGCAGCATGGCCGCCGCCATCGCGGAGGTCATTCCCCATTTGTTGAAGCCCGTGGCCGCGTACAGGTTTTCCGTGCGGGCCGAATACGGGCCGATATAAGGCACGCCGTCCAGCGTCATGCAGTCCTGCGCGGCCCAGCGGTACCGTATGTGGGCGCGGGGATAATGCCGCTTTGCAAAGGCTTCCAGCTCCCGCCATCCGCCGCCCTGCTTTCCCGTGCGGTGGCTGCCGCCGCCCAGCAGCAGCATTCCCTGCGCGTTCCGGAAGGACAGGCCCTCCGCGGCCTCGTCCACATACATACCGCCCACGTTCGCCGCGTTTTCCAGCGCAAGCACATAGGAGCGGTGCTGGTACATCTTCAGAAAATAGCTTCCGTGCCGGTTGAGGAACGGAAAATGCGTCGTCACGATGACCTTCTCCGCGCGGATCGTCCCGCGGTCGGTAACGGCGCTCGTCCCCTCCAGCCTGCGCACGGGCGTGTGCTCGTAGGCCCGCAGCCCTCTGGCCGCGGCCGCGGCAAAGCGCAGCGGGTCGAACTGGGCCTGGCGCTCGAACCGCACGGCTCCCGCCACCGGAAAAGGCAGCGGCAGCTTGTCCGTAAAGCCCGCGTGGAACCCCAGCTTCTCCAGCGCCGCAAGCTCCTTTTCCAGCTTTCCCCGGTCGTCCAGGGAATAGACAAACGCGTCCTTTTCCTCGAACCCGCAGTCGATCTCCCGGCACATGCCGCGGTAGCGCGCCAGCGCCGCCTCGTTGGCGTGCAGGTACATCCCCGCCTTTTCCGCGCCGAAGCGGCGCAGCAGCCCGTCGTATACCAGCCCGTGCTGGGACGTTATCTTCGCGGTGGTGTTCCCGGTGGTGCCGGCGCATAACCGGTCCGCCTCCGCCAGCACACAATCCACGCCCGCCTGCCGCAAAAAATGCGCGCACAAAATCCCCGCCATCCCGCCGCCGATGACCAAAACGTCCGTCCGGACGTCCCCCTCCAGCCGCCCGTATTCCGGCATCGCCGCCGTGTCCCGCCACATCGAAAGCATCCGTTTTCCCCATTCCGTCCCTGTTTTTGTGCGGCGCCCGCGTATCATGCCGCCACGGATAGTGTTTACCGCGCGCCGCCCCCTATGCGGCGCCGTGCAAAAACGCCCTGTCTTCCGCCGTAAAAGCAGAAAACAGGGCGTTTTCGGAGTATGCACGCCGCGGCGCTCACAGCAGCACCACGCAGTTGCGTCCGTTCTTTTTGGCAATGTACAGCGCGCGGTCCGCACGGCTCACAAGGTCCTGCAGCACGGGCGCGCTGCCGTCCCGCGCCGGGCTGTACACCGTTACGCCCACGCTCACCGTCAGCGGGCCCGCGCAGCAGCCGTCCGGCGCACAGGGGCCAAGCTCCTCCACGGCGCGGCGCAGGCGCGCTGCCTGGCGCATGGCTTCGGCCGTGTCCCGGCAGGGCGTGCACAGCAGAAATTCCTCGCCGCCGAACCGGCATACCATGTCCGAGGAGCGCGCCAGCACGCTCTGCAGCGCGCCGCCCACGCGGCAAAGCGCGCCGTCGCCCGCAAGGTGGCCGTGCGCGTCGTTGTATTCCTTGAAATGGTCGATATCCGCCATCAGAACAGCCATCGGCTTTTCGCAGCGGCGGCACATGGCCAGCATGGTCTCCGCCTTTTCCTGCCCGCCCCGGCGGTTCAAAAGGCCCGTGAGCATGTCGGTGCCGCACTCCCGCCGCAGCTGTTCAATGCGCCGTTCGTCCCCCGCCCGCGCTCTGCGCGAGAGCACGCGCCCCGTGGCGTATGCCGCAAAAACGAACGCGCCCGCGCGCAGCGCCGCGGCCAGCACACACCGGCCCGCGCCTTTGTCATATCTGCTGATGATCGCTCCCGCCCCTTTTCAAATTTCCACATATTCCCATTTTCATCCCTTTGATTGTAGCAGGAAGCAATGTCGAAAAAGCGCAAAGCATGCCCTGCATAAAGGTGAGCATACAGAAGAAAACCGGAGGATTTCAAAGCAAAACCCGCTTTTTTTACGGAATCTACAGGAAAAACAGCGTTTTTTCGCGGTTTCTGCAAAAATATTGCGAAAAAAATGGGTAAAATATATTGACAAACCGGCAAGCGGCCCGTATAGTATCATTTGTGCGCTGCAAAGCGCAGCCATCTTAACATACGCCAGCGTAACATGCGCCGCTGCAGCCGCTCCTTCGGGCGGTGTAACAAACCTTTTGCGGGGTGGCGCTCTCTTCGCTGGGCCCGGGGCTTCCCCGGGAAAAGCCGCAAAGGGGGATGCATATGGACAATTCTATCATCGTTGCACTGAAAAACATTGTTGTCGATTTCGACGGCGAGCCCATTTTAACAGGGCTTTCCCTCGACATCCATGACAAGGAGTTCGTCACACTGCTGGGGCCTTCGGGCTGCGGGAAAACGACGACGCTCCGCGTCATCGGAGGGTTCGTGGAGCCGAGATCGGGCAATGTTTTTTTTGCGGGCAGGGACATCACGCGCCTGCCGCCGTACAAACGGCAGGTCAACACCGTGTTCCAGAAATACGCGCTGTTCCCGCACCTGAACGTGTTCGAGAACGTGGCGTTCGGCCTGCGGCTGCAGAAGCTGGACGAAAAAGAGATCCGCTCCCGCTGCCTGGAGATGCTGGAGCTGGTGGGCCTGAAGGGCTACGAGCGGCGCAACACGGCCGCGCTCTCCGGCGGGCAGCAGCAGCGCGTGGCCATCGCGCGGGCGCTTGTGAACCATCCGAAGGTGCTTTTGCTGGACGAGCCGCTGGGCGCGCTGGACCTGAAGCTGCGCAAGGATATGCAGATCGAGCTCAAGCGCATCCAGCAGAGCCTTGACATCACGTTCATTTACGTCACCCACGACCAGGAGGAGGCCCTCACCATGTCGGACACCGTCGTGGTGATGAACCGGGGCGACATCCAGCAGATCGGCTCGCCCCAGGATATCTACAACGAACCGAACAACGCCTTTGTGGCGGATTTCATCGGCGAATCCAACATCCTGGACGGCGTGATGCTGCGGGACTTCCGCGTGGAATTCGCCGGGCAGGAATTCACCTGCGTGGACGCGGGCTTCGGCAGCCGGGAGATCGTGCAGGTGGTGGTGCGCCCGGAGGACATCCAGGTGGTGCCCGCCATTCAGGGCCAGCTGACGGGCCTGGTGGAAAACGTCATCTTCAAGGGCGTGCATTACGAGATGCACGTGCGGCAGGCAGGCTACGAGTGGATCATCCACTCCACACAGGCGTCGCAGGTGGGCGAGCTCATCGGCATGAACATCGGGCCGGACGAGATCCACATCATGCACCGCACGCAGGGGTGACGGCCGATGAAAAAGACAAAATGGACCGCTTCGCCCTATCTGGTATGGATGGTGGCGTTCATCGCCGTGCCGCTGGCCATCGTGGTGTATTTCGCATTCACCGATAAAGCCGGGCATTTTACGCTGGAAAACATCATGGGCCTGGGCGCGTACACCACGGTGTTTGCCCGCAGCATCGTCCTGGCGGCCATCGCCACGGCCATCTGCCTTGTGCTGGCCTTTCCCGTCAGCTACCTGCTCTCCCGCATGCGGCCCGCAAGCCAGCGCATGATGCAGATGCTCATCATGCTTCCCATGTGGATGAATTTTCTGCTGCGCACCTATGCGTGGATGAGCCTTCTGGAGCACAACGGCATCATCAACCGCTTTCTGGGGCTGCTGGGCGTCGGGCCGTTCAACATGATCAACACCTCGGGCGCGGTGGTGCTGGGCATGGTGTACAATTACCTGCCCTATATGGTGCTGCCGCTGTACACCATCATGGTCAAAATTGACAACAGCGTCATCGAGGCCGCGCAGGACCTTGGCGCAAACGTGTACCACGTTGTGGCAAAGGTGCTGGTGCCGCTTTCCATGCCGGGCATCACCACGGGCATCACCATGGTGTTCGTGCCCAGCATCTCCACGTTCATCATCAGCCGCATGCTGGGCGGCGGCTCGAACCTGCTCATCGGCGACCTCATCGAGCTGCAGTTCCTGGGCAACAGCTACAACTACAATCTCGGCAGCGCCATGAGCCTGGTGCTGATGGTCATTGTGCTTTTGTGCATGAGCTTCACCACTGCCGACACCGAGGAAATGGAGGCGATGGTATGAAAAAGGGCCGCCTGCTTGCAAACGCATATCTGGTGCTGGTGTTCGGCTTTTTGTACGTGCCCATCGCCGTGCTCATCGCGTTCAGCTTCAACGAAAGCAAAAGCCGCACCGTGTTCACGGGCTTTACCTTTAAATGGTACCAGAACCTGTTCCACAACGACATGGTGCTGAAAAGCCTGGGCGTTTCGCTGGGCGTGGCCTTTGCGGCGGCGTGCATCGCCACCGTGGTGGGCACGCTGGCCGCCATCGGCATCAGCAGCATGAATAAGCGCGCCCGGGGCGCCGTCATGGCCGTCAGCTATGTGCCCGTCGTCAACCCGGAGATCATCACCGGCGTTTCGCTGATGCTGCTGTTCGTGGTGTTCAACCGACAGGTCAGCGCGGCGCTCTCGTGGCTTCTGCAGCGCGAGGTGGAGCTTCAGGGCTTCGGCCTGGGCACGCTGCTCATCGCGCACATCACGTTCTGCCTGCCCTATGTCATCTTCAACGTCAGCCCTAAGCTGCGCCAGCTGGACCCGGCCGTTTACGACGCCGCGCTGGACCTTGGCTGCAATCCCCGGCAGGCGTTTTTCAAGGTGGTGCTGCCGCAGCTCACGCCGGCCATCCTGTCGGCGTTTCTCATCAGCCTCACCTATTCCATTGATGATTTCATCATTTCCTATTTCACCTCCGGCACCATGCAGACGCTGCCCATCGCCATTTACAGCATGACGAAGAAAAAGGTCAGCCCGGAGATCAACGCGCTTTCCGCCATCATGTTCGTGGTGATTTTAACCATCATCCTCGCGGCCAACGCCGTGGATTCCGCAAAAGAGCGCCGCCTGCGCAGGGCCGCGCGCGCAGAGGAGGGCAGGCGATGAAGCATATCCTGAAGGCAAAAAAACGCTTTTTGTGCCTGCTTCTTGCGGGCGCGCTTGCGGCCTGCCTGTCCCCCGCGGCCCTTGCCGCACCGGACGGCGTGGAGGTTGCCCCCGGTTACGATTACACCCGCTTCAAGGACGCGGGCATTACGCTGAACGTCTACAACTGGGGCGAATACATCTCCAACGGCACCGACGGCTCCATGGATGTGGTGAAGGAATTTGAAAACCTGACGGGCATCCGCGTCAACTACACCACCTATGACACCAACGAGAGCCTGTACGCCAAGCTGAAAAGCGGCGGCGGCAATTACGACGTCATCATCCCCAGCGATTATATGATCGGCAAAATGGCCGCCGAGGGCATGCTGGAGGAGCTTGACCCCGCCAATATCCCCAACGCGGCGCTCATCGGCGACGCATACCGCTCCAAACCGTTCGACCCTCAGAACAAATACAGCGTGGCCTATACCTGGGGCCTCGTGTGCATCGTGTACAACCGGACGATGGTGGACGAGGGCGACCTGGAACAGGGCTGGGGCATCCTGTGGGACGAAAAGTACGCCGGGCAGGTGCTGATGTTCAACAACAGCCGCGACGCGTTCGCCATTGCGGGCAAGCTGCTGGGCAATTCCATCAACCCCGGCTCCGTGCAGGAGATCGAGCAGGCGGCCGAAAAGCTGAAAGAGCAGAAATCCGTGGTCCAGAGCTATGTGATGGACGAGGTGTTCGACAAAATGGGCGGCGGCGAGGCCGCGCTGGCCCCCTATTACGTGGGCGACGGCGTGACGATGATGGCCGACAACCCCGACCTTGCCATGTTCATCCCCGCCGAGGGCACCAATATCTACATCGACGCCATGTGCATCCCCAAAGGCAGCCGGAACAAAGAGGCCGCGGAAATGTTCATCAACTTCATGTGTGAAACGCAGGTAGCGCTGGCCAATGCGGAGTACATCTGCTATTCCTCGCCGCAGGTAGAGGTCCCCGCGCTTCTGGACGAAGAGACCCGGGAGAACGAGATGATGTACCCCGGCGCAGACACGCTTTCCCGGTGCGAGACCATGGAGGTGCTGCCCGACGAGCTGAACAGCGCCATGGACAAGGCATGGAGCGATGTGCGCAGCTACGACGCCGCGGGCAACGGGTGGGTGATGCCGCTGATGCTGGTGGCAATGCTGGCCCTTTCCGGCGTAGGCTACTGGCGCAAAGCGGTACGCCGCCGGCGCAGCCAGTTTTAAACGCCATTCCCTTTTTACAAGGCAATGAACGCAAAGGCGCCGCCGTTCTTCGGAACGGCGGCGCTCCTGTATGTCGAAAAAGACTAAGGCAAAGGCGCACAGTTCACGGCTGACGCCTGAAGCGTCGCCTCGCTTGCAGATTTTCCGGCAACTGTCACAAAAATGCTCGCGAATACACAAAGTATTCGCTGCGCTTTTTGTTTAACCTGCCAAAAAACCGGCCGGCGCGATTCGGCTCTTAGAATTGTGCGGTATTGCCCTAAAAAAACTGCTTGCCCGCCCGGCGCATGTCCGGGCGGGCAAACGGGTTTTCAACTTTTTCCTGCGGCGGCCCCCACGTTACGGCGTCAGCCGTAACTTGTGCGGCGCCGCCCTATGGGCGCGTTACCAGCCGCAGATATTCCCGCCCCATCTGCGGCGGGAACCGGTGGCGCAGGCCCGTCTGCAGCGTCAGGTGCACGCGCCCGCCCGCGCTGTGCAGCGCACCGTACAGCATCTGCGCCATTTCGATGCAGTCGCTGTCCTGCGTACCGCAAAAAAGATGCACCTCTACGTTTTTTTTCGCCAGCGCACGGCAAACCGCTGCGCATTCCTTCTCAAGCAGCGGTGTCCACGGGGATTGCAGCGCCAGCGTGTCGCAGGAAAGCCCGGTATACAGCAGCGTGCGCAGCAGCATATCACAGCCGGCGGAAAAGCCCGCCCAAACCTGCCGCTCATAGCCCGCGTCCTGCACAATACGCGCCGCGTCCGCTGTCTGCCTGTAATTTTCGCCGTCGTATTCCCAGCGAAACCGCCCCGTACAATCCACCACCGAGGACTGCACTGTTTCCACCTGCGCACCCGCACGCTCCAGCGGCGCCCAATCCCGGCGCGCAATCCCGGCGTTTTGTCCGTTGCCGTGCACCGCCATCACCAACGTTCCGGCAGCGCGCCCGCGCCACGAAAACTGCATCCTGCCCGCACGCCGGGCCTTCTCGTAACGTCCCTCGGAAATTTTGCGCAGCGTCTCAAACCGCGCGTCCCCGAACAGCGGCTTTAAGTCCCCGTCGTCCAGCACCTCGGGACGGTACCAATACTCCTTTTGCTCCACCGCCTCGGCCAGCCACTCCAGCGCCGCAGGCGCGCGGCCCGCCCCGGCGGCAAGGCATGCGAGAAAATAATAAATCTGCGGATGCTCGCCGTCCTTCCATGCCCCACGCTGCGCGAGCAGGAAATCATAGGCCGGTTCATAACCGTCCTGCTCCGCCAACGCCAATACTTCTTCCAATAAAACGTCTTCGTTCATGTGTTTATGCTCCTTTTTTGGATTTAAGGGCATAAAAATGCCCGGGAGAGTGATTTCTCCCGGGCAATCACAAAACGAATTTACACAAAGGACACGCCGGGAGCCGCGCCTATCGCAGAAAATTTTTTCATAGATGACCGCTCCCTTTCCATACAGGCTTTCCGGCGTTGCCTCCCACCGGGCCTGTGCCAAAGCACGGGAAACCCGCCGCGTGCAGATTATAAACCTTACGTGCACCGTTTGTCAAGATGCGCCGTTCTTCAAAAAACGGCCCGCGCGCCCCGCCGCCTTCAAGCGGCGGGTTCCTCGTCCAGCTCCTGCCGCACGAACACGACCTCCTCGTCGTCCTCGTCGAACAGGTAATTTACCGTGGGGCTGTGCAATACAAGCTCGGTGGGGCTGTATTTTGCGTCTCCACCCCATAATCTTGCTCCGTATTGAGAGCCTTCCATATAACGCGGCCAAATGTAAATAAGCCCCCCAGGATAAAAGGCATATTCAACTTCAACAGCTTTTCCATCCACCATCACCTCACCATAAATTGCTTCTTTCTCCTTTATTTCAAACCATGCACCGTATTCCTCACATGTCCACCTTGCCTCCCCGTAATCATACGGGCGGTACCCATTATAAGGGTCACACGCGCAAAGCAAAAGCATGCACAGCAGCGCCGCCGCCATGCACTGGGCAGCACGCCTTAAAGCCCTACCCCGCGTTCTGCACTCTGTACCCGACAATAAACTGTCCATTTGCAATTACCTCCCGCCGCCGGACATCCGCCCGCCGCCTTCAGGCGGCGGGCGCCTCGTCCAGCTCCTGCCGCACGAACACGACCTCCTCGTCGTCCTCGTCGAACAGGTAATTTACCATGGGGCTGTGCAATACAAGCTCGGTGGGGCTGAATTTCGCGTCTCCATGCCATAAATAATCCTCATATGCGAGCTTCACTTCTCCATCTACCATTTCATAGGGAACAATAGCGACAAAGTCTGCTTTTAAAAAGCGTACCGCTATATTCTTTTTCTCTCCACCGACTATGATTTCGCCGCAAAACTTCATTTTTAAATTCTCATCAATAAGAAACCATGCATCGTATTCCTCGCACACCCATTTGGCTTCTCCGTAATCATAGGGACGGTAACCATCATACGGGTCACACGCGCAAAGCAAAAGCACGCACAGCAGCGCTGCCGCGATGCACTGGGCAGCACGCCCCAAAGCCCTATTTCGCGTTCTGCACCCTGTACCCGACAATAAACTGTCCATTTTCAATTACCTCCCGCCGCCGGACATCCGCCCGCCGCCTTCAGGCGGCGGGTTCCTCGTCCAGTTCCTGCCGCACGAACACGACCTCCTCGTCGTCCTCGTCGAACAGGCAATTCACCGTGGGGCTGTGCAGTATAAACTCAGTGGGGCTGTATTTTGCTTCGCCGTTCCACAGCTCATTATCTGTCTCAATGGGTGACATATTTTCAACTGCGTCCCTGGGCAAAATCACCACAAAGGAACCTGGTGCAAAAAGAATAGCTATTTTCTGCACTTTGCCATCCACCACTACTTCGCCGTAGCATTGATAATTTTCTTCCTCTTTTACGGTAAACCATGCGCCGTATTCCTCGCATACCCATTTAGCATCTCCATAGTCGTAAGGGCGGCAGCCACTATATGGGTCGCACGCGCACAGCGAAAGCACGCACAGTAGCATAATCGCCGCGCACCGGACGGCATGCCCCAAAGCCCTATTTCGCGTTCTGCACTCTGTACCCGACAATAAATTGTCCATTTTCAATAACTTCCCCCATTGTCTTTTTTTCCGTTGACTCCGCCGAATTATTAAATCGATTGTAAACCATCAATTCTCCGTTCACCTTCTGCACCGCGAATGTATGATACCCCTCAAAAATCGTACCCTTTCGGTTCCAGATCGAAACGATCATCACGTCGCCTTCGCCCGCCTCGCGCTCCAGGGCGTCCGGGTCGGTGTATTCCTCGTACTGCACGCCGTATTGCTTCAGCACCTGCGGCGCGCCGTAGGGGTTTGTCCCCCATGCTCCGCCGCCCGCCATCGCGCCGCTTATCTCATAGCGCCGGCCCACCTCGGCCAGGCTGGGCTCCTTCCCCAGCAGATACAGCGCGTTATAGGTCCCGATCACGCCGCACCCGCTGTCCTTTATCCGGGAATTGCCGTAGGCAAATTCTCCCGCCGCGTCAACGCCCTGCCCGTGGACGGGCCGCCCGGAGATATCGTGCGTTTTGTTTCTTTCATAATTTGCATTGCTTGTTTCAATCGCCTGCGCAAGCCCTGTTCCCGGCTCGCTGCCGGGAACGCTGGGGAAAGCGGGCAAAATCGTGCTCAAACCCAGCGCGGCCCGCTCCAGCAAAGGCCGGACATATTTTGTGTACGCCGCGCCAACACCTTCGGCCTGTGCGCGCTCCTGCGCCAGCGTCTGCGCCTGCAGCGCCGCCTGCTGCTCCAAAAAGGCATCCCACCAGCTTTCCGTATCCTGCCTTTTTTTCAGTGTACCATATCCCCCGCCGGGCTGCAATGCTTTGCCGGTCTCCGTGCCCGCCTTCCGCCGCTCGGGCCGCAGCAGCTCCGCCAGCGCCTGCCCCGCATACACCGCGTCGCGGTACGCCGGGTCCACGCCCTCTCAAGCGCAAAGCCGGGCGCGCCCTGCTCCGGCCCGGCAGGCGGCTCCCCGCCCGGCGTGGCCTGCGCCATGCTCCGGCGCTGCCCCGCCAAAAGCATGGTCCCCGCGCCGGACGGCGGGTTCTCCGACAGCGCCGCCCAAGGGGTTCTCTCTGCCCGGCGCGCCTGCCCCGGCCACGCTTCCCCCAAGCCCGGCCACGGCTGCTTTTCCCCTGTGTAAAAGGCATTTTGCGCCCCCGCGCCGGACGGCGCGAACGGCTTCCGCTCCTCCTCCGTAATGAACGGCTGCTTGGCCAGCCGTTCGCTGAACGCCTCGTCCCAGCTTTGCCACGGCTTTTCCTTTCGCTGCTGCGCCGCCTCAAACGCCGCCGTGTAAGCCCGCCTCCGCAGCTTTTCCTCCAATGCCTTTTTCTTCTGTTCCTCCTGGCCCATGCTCCATCCGTCTGCCTTTTTCATGCCGGATGTCTCCTGCTTTTATTTTGTTCTGAAAGAGGTTTGCCCCTTCCGCTTTCCAGCATAAACCTTTCCGCGTCCGTTTTTCCGGAAAACACAAAAACGCCGCCGTTCCGAAGAACGGCGGCGCGGCAATATCCTTTTCTAATTGTACAGCAAATGCGATTTACTCTCCTTTTCCTTGTACAAAATCGAAATATCCCCAGTGTTCCAAGTGTCAAAGGTGATCACATACTCGCCCTCCCGAAGCACCGCAACCGACGAGCTGCTCACCTCATCGGCATCGGTGATGGTAAAAAACAGCTTCTCCTGCCGCGTCTCCATATTGAACCAGAAAAATTCCTTGTCCATTTTGTCTCCATCTGTTTTGTCGCGGGAAAGATAAAGGGCGTTTTCAAAAACATTTTTCAGGCCCGTAAAATCCCCGTCATATACGATATCCCTTCTGCGGGCGGCAACGTCATACCGCATCACAACGCGGCGTCCGTCGACCCTGTCTGTGTAATAAAAGCAATCTCCCTCAACAAATGAAGCATACAGGCGGGAATCATAGCGACCCGTATACTCGAACAGCCCCAGCCTGCGCACGCCGCCCTCCGGCAGCGTCATCTCGTAATACGGAACCAGCGCCGGTTCCTCCTGGTAAACGGGGAGCTTCCCGTCCTTCTCATACTCCACATCGCGGTACAGCGCGTAAATCAGCTTGTCTTCCCGCAAAACAAGATAATTCATAACATTCTCCGCAAGCAGCTTCTCCTGCCGTGTGTCCAGCGAAACGGCGTAGACGTCCTCCGGGTAATAACCCACAATCAGATGGTCGGTGCACGCCCTGGAATAAAACAGCGTATTTCCCGCAAGCCGCCAACGCTCGACGTCCTTTATTTTTAAAACAACAGCCTCCTCCGCCTTGCTGTACACATAAAGCTTGTACGGATCGCTATCGTCTTTCGTATATACGACATACGTCTCGCTCTCCTGCGCCGGGCACTGCGAAAACGAAACCTTGCCCTCTCTTCCCTGCACCATGTAGCCCATTCCGTTCCGGCTCGGATAATAAACGGCGTCTCCAATGGTGAACGTATACCCCGCGCGTTTGTTGTTCTGCTGGTTGCTGTAAGTCATATCCAGCGTGGTGGGCATGGCCTGCGCCCGCATAAAAAAGTACCAGCGCACAACCATCAGCCCAAGCACCGCCAGAATCGCAAAAAAGCCGATTTGCCGAATCGCTCTGGAACGCCAGGCCCTGTTCATTTACTGCTTCACCCCCATGATGTACCGCTCCCCCAAAACGCTGCCGTCCAGCACAAGCCGCCCGGCCGCATCGTAATACCCTGTGCGTACGACTACTTCGTATGCGACGCGGATTCTTTCTTCTGCGTTTTCGTCATCCTTCTCCTCCAAAATTACGCGGGGCGCCGCCTCCTTCACCTGCTGCGCATGCTCATAGGTCCTGTTCGGAACCAAAGACGCAGCCGTGTTCAGCAGCCCAAGTATCCCCATCACCAGATCCCCATCGATGGGCTTTCCGTTCACACTCCCCACACCTACGCTGTCGCCCGGGCCAAAAAGAGAAACCTGCTGCGTTGCCTGCGCGATGTAATCGGCCAGAGACCGCGTTGAATTTGTGATTTTCTCCGGGGGAGCTTCAACAACGGTCACATCCGTTACCGTAACCGGGCCGGCGGTATTGGCCTTATCCACAAAACGGTGGGTCGTATTTTCTTGCGTGCCGCCCGGCAGCGTCTGATACAGGTATTTCGCGTGCTCTGTAACCTCCGGCGGCAGCTCCACACAATCGATTGCTTCCTGCACATCCGACGAAGCCTTTGGAAGCGGCTTCGACGGGTCCAGCGGCAAGCGGGCCTCGTTGACGATCTGCGAAACGCTCAAGCCCTTGTATTTGTCATACAGCAAATAGGACGGGATAGAACCCACTACACCGGTTTGCACCAAAAACAGATATTGGCTTGTTTCGTCCAAATAGAGCTCTCCGTTTTTCCAGGTACCCTGGTATTCCTGCCCGTAATACTGTATTTTCCCCCTCTGCCCGTCTGTGTGCTGCGTATCCTCTATCCAGCCGTCGGGCTGCGGCGGCTTATCGATCCACGCTTCGGGTGGCGGCGTACCGTTTTTCTCTGTTCCGCCGCTTTGCTGCTTTTCCCCACCGTCAACCGCCTGCGTAAGGTCGGAAACACCGTTTTGACCAATAGCTGCCAGCCCCTCGCCGTTCTCTTCCGCTCTCAGTGTACCATATCCCCCGCCGGGCTGCAATGCTTTGCCGGTCTCCGTGCCCGCCTTCCGCCGCTCGGGCCGCAGCAGCTCCGCCAGCGCCTGCCCCGCATACACCGCGTCGCGGTACGCCGGGTCCACGCCCTCAAGCGCAAAGCCGGGCGCGCCCTGCTCCGGCCCGGCAGGCGGCTCCCCGCCCGGCGTGGCCTGCGCCATGCTCCGGCGCTGCCCCGCCAAAAGCATGGTCCCCGCGCCGGACGGCGGGTTCTCCGACAGCGCCGCCCAAGGGGTTCTCTCTGCCCGGCGCGCCTGCCCCGGCCACGCTTCCCCCAAGCCCGGCCACGGCTGCTTTTCCCCTGTGTAAAAGGCATTTTGCGCTCCCGCGCCGGACGGCGCGAACGGCTTCCGCTCCTCCTCCGTAATGAACGGCTGCTTTGCCAGCCGTTCGCTGAACGTCTCGTCCCAGCTTTGCCACGGCTTTTCCTTTCGCTGCTGCGCCGCCTCAAACGCCGCCGTGTAAACCCGCTTCCGCAGCTTTTCCTCCAATGCCTTTTTCTTCTGTTCCTCCTGGCCCATGCTCCATCCGTCTGCCTTTTTCATGCCGGACGCCTCCTGCTTTTATTTTGTTTTGAAAGAGGTTTGCCCCTTCCGCTTTCCAGCATAAACCTTTCCGCGTCCGTTTTTCCGGAAAACACAAAAACGCCGCCGTTCCGAAGAACGGCGGCGCGAAATTTTCCTTTTTTCTGTAAGAGGTGTTTGCCCGCCCGGCGCAGGTCTGGGCGGAGAAACGGGTTTTCAGGCTTTTTCGGCAGGCCGGTGACTCTCCCTGTTTAAAAACCATCGACGCCGAAAAAAGCCCTTCCCCCCCCTTTCGGCGCATTGACGCAGGAAACCATGTTTTCTTACGGCAACGCGCCTTTTTCTTCCAGAGCAATACCGCACAATTCCAGGTGCCGAATCGCGCCGGCAGATTTTTTTGCAGGTTAAACAAAAATGCTCGCGAATATACAAAGTATTCGCGAGCATTTTTGTGACAGTTGCCGAAAAATCTGC
>NZ_JXXK01000052.1 GCF_000949455.1 Ruthenibacterium lactatiformans
TTGCTCGGCGCTGCTGACGACGACCATGGGCATGATGGAAGAAGTTGTGAAAAAGGCCGAGGAAGCGGGCATCCGCGACAAGGTGAAGATCATGGTTGGCGGTGCGCCTGTCACCGAGGCTTTCTGTGAGCAGATCGGCGCGGACAAATACACCGCCGACGCCGCCAGCGCCGCCGACGCCGCCGTCGCTCTCTGCCGCGCCTCCGCATGAACGGGGAAGGCCGAAACTCAGAAAACAGAAAAGAGGCAGGCGAATGAAAAGAGACATGAAACGCTGGCTGGAAGAGCTGCGCGGCGCTCCTGTTAAAAAGGCGATGCCCGTGCTTTCTTTCCCGGCCATCCAGCTTATGGGAATCAGCGTGCGGGAGCTGATCTCCAGCAGCGACGCCCAGGCGCGCGGAATGCATCTCGTGGCCCAGCGCACAGACGCGGCCGCGAGCGTGAGCCTGATGGATCTTTCCGTGGAGGCCGAATGCTTCGGTTCCGCAATCCGCGTTTCGGACGAGGAAGTTCCCACCGTTGTGGGCAGCATCGTTTCCACCGAAGAAGAAGCACGCGCGCTGGCCGTCCCTCCCGTGGGCGCCGGGCGCACCGGGTTATACATCGAGGCCATTGAAAAAGCGGTCGGCCTGATCACCGACCGCCCCGTGTTCGCCGGCGTTATCGGGCCATTCTCACTGGCCGCACGTCTGCTGGACGTGACCGAGATCATGATCTATTGCTACGAAGAACCGGACATGGTCCACGTCCTGCTGGAAAAGGCCACACAGTTCATCACGGAATATTGCAAAGCCTACAAAGAAGCAGGCGCGAACGGCGTCGTCATCGCAGAGCCCGTGGCCGGGCTGCTCTCGCCCGCTCTTTCGGCAGAATTCTCCGGCCCTTATGTCAAGCAGATCGTGGATGCTGTTCAGGACGATTCGTTCCTCGTCATCTATCACAACTGCGGCAACAGCACCATCCAGATGATCGATTCCATTCTGGAAACCGGCTCCGCCGCTTATCATTTCGGCAACGCCATTGATATGGCCGAAATGATGACCCATATTCCGGCCGGCACGGTGGCTATGGGCAACGTGGACCCCGCCGGGGAGTTCCGGAACGGCACGCCGGAATCCATTCGTGCCGCCACGCTTGGCGTGATGGACGCATGCTGCAAGTATCCCAACTTTGTGATCTCCTCCGGCTGCGATATCCCGCCGCTCTCCCGCTGGGAAAACATCGACGCGTTTTTCGCCGCCGTGAATGAATTTTAC
The DNA here is from genome assembly GCF_000949455.1 of Ruthenibacterium lactatiformans. GTDB lineage: Bacteria > Bacillota > Clostridia > Oscillospirales > Ruminococcaceae > Ruthenibacterium > Ruthenibacterium lactatiformans. The sequence goes on from NZ_JXXK01000052.1 coordinate 1,257, forward strand.
GCCGGTACTGCCGCAGGCCGCGGCTGAACCGGGCCTTAAAACAAGGATGTGATGAAATGGATTACTCCGCACTGGCCGAGCAGGTGCGCGGGTTGGGCGCCTATAAGGCAGGCGTGGTCGATTTGCAGGATGTCCGCTTCGACCGCGCGTTCCGCGCAATGTGCGAAACGAACGCCTGCGGCAACTACGGAAAATGCTGGATGTGCCCGCCGGACGCCGGGGATATCGATGCGCTGATGAACGAAGCCCAAAGCTACCAAAAAGCGCTTGTATACCAAACGGTGGGGAAGCTGGAGGACAGCTATGATTTTGAGGGCATGATGGAGGCGGCGCGGCTGCACAACGAGCTTTCGCGGGCACTTGCCAAATGGTTCGCCACGCTGCCTTTCGCCAAAAAGCTGCATCTGGGTGCGGGCGGCTGCCACATGTGTGGGGTGTGCGCCAAACGCACGAATGAACCCTGCCGGCATCCGGAGCTTGCGATGCCCTCTCTGGAGACTTACGGCATCGACGTCTCAGAGCTTGCCGCCTCCAGCGGCATGAAGTACATCAACGGGCAGAACACCGTAACTTATTTCGGCGCGCTGCTGTTCTGCGAGGCATGAGCGCCGGCGGGCGGCAGTCAACTGTGGGAGGGAACGCTTTGGCAAAAGTGAGCGTCAACGGAACACACCTTGAAGCGCAGATGGGTGCGCTGCTGAGCAGCGTCATTCTGCCGCACCATGCACTGGAAATGCCCTGCGCCGGATACGGCCGCTGCGGCAAGTGCCGCGTCGTCGCCCACGGCGCGCTGAGCGCCCTTTCAGACGCAGAGCGGGAACACCTTTCCCCACAGGATATCTCCCGGGGCGTGCGTCTGGCCTGCTGTGCCCGTGTGGAGGGCGACTGCACGGTAACGCTGGAGGGTGCTGCCGCCAGCCAGATCCGTTTGGCCGGCGAGATGCCGGATTTTGTGCATGACCCAATCTTTTCCGTCTGCGGAGCCGCAGTGGATATCGGCACGACTACGCTGGCGTCCTGCCTGTACGGGCCGGACGGTACGCTGCTGGCCCAGGCCAGCGCGCCGAATCCGCAGGCGGGCTGGGGCGCCGACGTCATCTCCCGCATCGAGGCCGCACTGCACGGCAGCGGCGATGCGCTGGCCGCCTCCGTGCGCGCCGGTGTGCGGGCACTGGTGTTGGAAATGGCCGCTTCAGCGCATATCTCCGCTGAAGCAGTGGACGCGCTGGTCATCACAGGGAACACCGCGATGCTGTACCTGCTCACGCAGACAGACCCGGACTGTCTTTCCCATGCCCCGTTCGCCGCTTCCCGCCTGTTTGGAGAAACGCTTGCGGCTGGGGAGCTTGGCCTGCCCTGCCTCCATGCGCATGTATATCTGCCCCGCTGTATGTCCGCTTTTGTGGGTGCGGACATCACCACGGCGTTGCTGGCCAGCGGCATCTGCTCCAAGCCGGACACCCGCATGCTGGTGGATATTGGAACCAACGGCGAGATCGCTCTTTGGCATCGCGGGCAGCTTTCCTGCTGCTCCACGGCCGCCGGGCCCGCCTTTGAGGGGGCCGGACTTTCCATGGGGATGGCCGGAAAGACGGGCGCAGTGGATCACGTCCGCGTACAGGACGGCGCACTGCAGGCCCACGTCATTGGGGGCGGCGCGCCGAAAGGGATCTGCGGCAGCGGCGTCATCGACTCGCTTGCCTGCCTGCTGGAGCTGGAGCAGCTGGACGAGACCGGGCTTCTGGAGCAGGACCCTGCGCCCGTTGCGCCGCCTGTATGCCTGACGCAGAAAGACGTCCGCATGGTACAGCTTGCCAAAAGCGCCATCTGCGCCGGGCTTCGCACGCTGCTGCGCGTGGAAGGGCTTTGCGGGGCGGACGCCGCCGAGCTGGCCGTCGCGGGCGGCTTCGGCAGCTATCTGGATGTAAACAGCGCGGGCCGCATCGGCCTTCTGCCCGAAGAACTCGTTCCCCGTGTGCGCGTGCTGGGAAACGCGGCCTTGAGCGGCGCGGCCATGCTTTTGCTGAACAGGGGCTTTATCCCCCACAGCGAGGCCCTGGCTGCCGGAGCGAGGACGGTGGACCTTTCCACCAGCGCGGAATTCATGAACGCCTATACCGAAGGTATGTTTTTCTGACGCTCCCAAAGGGGCTTGCAAAAAACGTGCCTGTCCTGTACACTGTAGCATATACAATTGCATATTGCGCCGCGCATTTCCGGGGAAGCGGGTGAAACTCCCGCGCGGTCCCGCCACCGTATTGGGCTTTGCCCTCAGCCGGGGTACCGGGCACGGCGCTGTTCTCACGATTTACGATGGATGGATCGTGCGCGTCTGTTTTGTCAAAAAAGCCGCGCTCCCGGTCCGGGAGGCGCGGCTTTTTATTTTTGCTTTCAGGAGGAATTGAAACATGTCTGCACAAAAGAAAAAAACGCTGATCATCGTCTGCGCCGCGGTCGTTCTTGTGGCCGCAATGCTGGCGGTATGGTTTGCCTTTGGCCCGAAGGGTACCGCCGGGCAGAAGGCCGTCGGCGTAACCGTCGTATACGCCGACGCGACCACCGATGAATTCAGCTTCTCTACCGACGCGGAATTTCTGCGCCAGGCACTGGAGGAGCAGAAGCTTGTCGAAGGCGAAGAATCCCAATACGGTCTGTATGTAAAAACAGTCAACGGCGTGACGGCCGACGAGGCCAAAGAGGAGTGGTGGTGCTTCACGAAGGACGGCGAGGATGTGATGACCGGCGTTGACTCCACCCCGGTCGCGGACGGCGACCACTTTGAGATCACGCTGAAAACCGGCTACTGAGATGGGCAAGACGCGCAGCCTTGTTACCGCCGCGTTCCTCGCGGCGGTGCTGGTGGCTTCTAAATTCGCGCTGGACGGCCTGCCCAATATCGAGCTGGTGAGCCTGCTGGTCATCCTGTACACGCTGGAATATCCGCGGCTGGCCGTGCCCGCCGTTTATACCTATGTCTTTGTGTACGGCCTGCTCAACGGCTTTGGCATCTGGTGGTTCCCGCAGCTGTATATTTGGGCGGTGCTGATGCTGTTCGCCCGGCTGATGCGTCAAAACCGCTCTGTGCTGCTCTGGGCCCTGCTGAGCGGGCTGTTTGGCCTTTGCTACGGCGCGCTGTACGCTGTTTCCTACGCGGTGATGAACGGCGGCATTGCCGCGGGCGTTGCCTGGTGGGTAACAGGCATCCCATTCGACCTGCTGCACGGCGCGGGCAATTTTGTTGTGGCGCTGCTGCTTTATAAACCGCTGCGCTATTGCCTGCAGCGTACAAAGCAGCTTGGGCCGCAGGCATAAACTGTATTATATAAAAAGCAGACGGAGCTTTCAGCTCCGTCTGCTTTTTGTTCCTTCCGTCAGTCCTTCCGGGAGACCAGTATTTTTTCCCGGTATTCCCGCGGCAGCATCCCCGCCACACGTTTGAACACCTTTGTGAAATAACTCTGATCCTCATACCCCACAGCCAGGGAAATATCCGTCATGCGCAGCTCGCGGCGGCGCAAAAGTTCCTTCGCCTTGTTCACGCGCACGCGGTTGAGGTACTCGTTGAATGTCACGCCCGTCTCCTGCTTGAAAATGCGGCTCAGGTAAGCCGGAGAAAGATACACCATCCGGGCGGTGTCCTCCAGCGTGATGCGCTCTTTGTAATTGGCGCTGATGTACTGTGTACACCGGTGGATGATGTTGGCGTGCTTGGCGTCCGAAAAGCGGAACAGGTCGTCCATAAAGTGGTTCACCACGCCTGCAAGCCACAGGCAGAGCGAATCAATGGTGGTGAATGCGCCGATCCTGTAACGGTATTCATGACTCAGCCGCATCGTGTGCTCTGCGTCCGCGCCGTTCTCGATGGCTGTCCGGGAAATCAGCACCAGCAGCTCATACAGACGGGATTTCACAAGCTCCATATCCCCGCCGTCCACGAACAGGATCGCACCCAGCAGCTCGTTCAAAAGACGGCGCGCGCCGTCGCGGTCCTTCCGGGCCACGCACTGCAGCAACACATGCTCCTTTTCAAACGGATAGGGCGGCGGCGCTTCCTCTTGCTTAAGCTCCAGGATATAGGAAGTGATCTGCCCCTGCAGCTCCTCTGAATGGCCCGACTCCATCATTCTGTTTTCCGCCGAAACATTGTTCATAAACCCAACGGCCATGAACAAAAGCACCGAAAGCTGCGTCACCCGTTCTGTCGGCACAAAGGGAATATTCTCCAGCACCTGCACCGCGGCCTGTTTCTGTGCCTCTGTGAGGCGGACATTTTCCGTCAGCTCGCAGGCGATAAAATCCTGTTTTTCTACCATAATGAACGGGCCGACCGTGATTTTCGCCTCGGCGCCGCCTTCGCCCAGAATCGGAGAGACAAAGCATGTGAGCCCCATCGGACAAAAATAGATATACTTGCCGCCGAAGCGCTCGGCCTCCGTCATACCGTAGATATGCGCCTGCACGCACCGGTCGTGAGAGGCGCCTGCGGCGGCGCACATGCCGCAGCTCTCGCAGCCGTACCCGTATTCATCAAAAGCCCTGCCGGTTTTGTCGGACAGCGTGCAGCCCAGACCTGTGGATTGGGAAAAGGCCTTTGCACATTCCCGCGCCAGCCTGCGGTCGAATTGCTCGTATTCCATCTGCGTTCCCGCCTTTCCCCGTGCGCTGCTTTTCTCTCCTTTATCATACAATTTTTCGTTTGGAACATCAACAACATTAAAGCAAAAAAATCCCAAAGGCAGCATTTACCGGCTGCGCCGCATCCGCTTTATACGGTATGAGCCGCCGTTTTACCATTCACCGGCAACCTCTACTGCAATCTTGTGCCACTGCGCCAGCCGCTCGGGATGGTACTGCACCGTGCTGACATCTTTCAAAATCAGCTCGCAGGTACATCCGTTCTCCTTTGCCGCGCGGCAGGTCTCCTGCAATTCCCTGCGCACAAGCTCCGGGTCAAAGGAAGCAGCCGCCAGATAGGCCGGGTTCGGCTTGCGGGAGATGACATAGTCGCCGTGGATATGCTCTGCTCCCGCTCTGATATCCGCCCAGGGGCTCATGGAGATCTTGCGTACGTTTTTGATCTTGCGAATGTAATCGATCCGGTTGTGCAGCGGCTCACAGCAGCCGTAATAGACCAGGCCGAACTGCTCCAGCAGCGGCTTGACATATTCGACCTCATACTCTTCAAACATCTGGGGCGAGACAGACCCCAGCATCTGCGCCAAGCCAAATGTCCATACATCTCCCGGCCGAACGTTTTTTTCTTTGTCCTGCGGCAGCTCATCTGTATACGCGCCCGTACAATGTACCGTCGGCTCATATGCGTCGAACAGCTGCTTTTCCGTCAGCTGGTCGATCAGGCTCTGGCAAATGTCCGCCATGCGTCTGGCCGCCTTGTGCAGCAGCTCCGGCTCATCCGCAAAAAAGAAGAAAAAGTTATCTGTCCCGATCGCCTCCACAAGGTCGTCCCAGATACCGCAGTGGAACATGCGCACGCCTGTCAGGCGCACCGGCAGTATCCCCGACACCATTTCGCTGACCTTTTCCCAGCGCTTTTTGTCCTTCGCCTCGTCCACGCGGATGTCCGGGAATTTCAAATTTTCAAGGTCGCTTTCGCTGCTCAGCTGGCTGACATACGAGTGGCTCACCACATCATTTCTTTCGTCAGCGGCCAACGTCACTTCCCGGCGCACAACGCCGTGGTGGTACCCCTCGATGGTTTTGGGCAGTTCCAGATACGGCTCGAATACTTTGTCCGCGGGAAAATATTTTGCCTGGTACAGCTGTTTGCGCAAAGCATCCTCCACAATACGGGCGTCCGCATCCCTGCACCGGAGCTTCAAGTCCCCGTCCACATCCAGCTCATGCCAGGGCAGCTGGTCTATCATGATCAGAGGGCGGCATTCGCGCAGCCCGTTCAATGCCTTCCACAGAGCGCGCCGCTCTTCATTTACGGGCGCAAACGCGACCTCCCGGTATTCTTTTGCCAGTTGTGTAAGAATTTGTTGATCCGCATTCATGCTTTCCGCTCCTTTCGCCGTGCCCTTCGGCACGGGCTTCTTTCACAGGACATCCTTGCTTCCCCGTCTGTCTCTGCCTCAAAGCTCCAGCTTCATCAGTCGTGCAATTGCAAGAATATAGATGCGCAGCGCTTTGTACAGTTGCGCCATTTCCATGGCCTCGTCCGCACCGTGGGGGGCGCCCGCCCAAACAGGGCGGGGCTGGTCCGTCTCGCCGGGACCGTAGCTGATCGCATTTGCAAACCGGCGCGCATAGGTTCCGCCGCCCATCGCAAAAGGCGCGTCGCTGCGGTTCGCCAGCTCGTTGTAGGTATTTGTCAGCGTGCGGATCTCCGGAGAATTTGGGTCGATGCAGAACGGAGCGCGCATGGCGCCCGGCTCAAAGCTGCCGCCTGCGTTTTCCGCCAGCGCGCACAACGCCGCGCGCAGCCTTTCGCCGTCCATGGCGGCCGGGTAACGGATATCTACGCTTTGACGCAGGCGGCCCTGCTCAAGACGTACCATCCCGCCCACACATGTGAGAGGGCCGAATACATCGTCGCGGGCCGCTACGCCCAGCGCACTGCCGTCTGTATCCGCGTGCAGCGTGCGCAGCATCCGAAGTGCCCGTTTCTCCTGCGGCGTGCACAGACCGTTGTCCAGCAAATAACCCACCACCAGCCCGATGGCGTTGACAGACCCCTGCGGCCCGGCCACATGCCCGCCTTTTCCCCGCGCTTCAATTCGCACACAGCCGTTTTCGGCCCGTACTGTTATGTTTTCCGTATCCGGCAGGCGGGTCTTTTCTGTCCGCACCAGCGCATAGGCGCGGTCCGGCACCACGTTTTTTGCCTCGCCGCCAAAAAATTCCTTCAAGCAGCCGTTCAGCGGCGCGCTTACCAGCCAGCCGCTGTATCCCCCCTTTTCCGCATATCCCACCGGGAAACGCGCGTCGGGAGAAAAGCAAAATGCGGGCTGCGGATAATGGGCAAGGTAGTAGTCTACATCCTGCATGCCCGTTTCCTCATTTGTGCCGAACAAAACGCGCAGCGTATAGGGCAGTTTCACGCCTTGTTCCTTAAAAAATTTTGCGGCATACAGTGTGATGACGGCCGGCCCCTTATCGTCGGCTGTGCCGCGCCCCACCGCGAATCCGTCCCGCAGCGTCATGCAGAACGGGTCGCCTGTCCATCCGCTGCCCTCGGGTACCACGTCCAGATGTGTGATGAGCGCGATCTGTTTTTCGCTTTTGCCCGGCAAGTCGGCATACCCCGCGTAGCCCTCGCAGTTCCGCGTGAAAAGGCCCATACCCGAAGCAATTTCCAGAGCTGCCTCCAGCGCGCGCTTCGGCCCCATGCCGAAAGGCGCGCCCGGCGCTGGCTCTCCCTGTACGCTTTTAATGTCCACCAGCGTTTTCACATCCTGCAGGATGTCCTCATGGCTGCGCTTCACAAATGCGTCGATCTGCCGGAGCAGCCGTTTTTCATTTTCGTCCATACCGGTTCTCCTTTTTTGCGCGCTGCTCAGCGCACAGGCAGCTCCCGTGCAAACAGAGCGCACATGTCCTGCGCGTCCTCCATACAGGCGGCGTCATACCACACCACTGTTTTCTGGCTCTTCAGCAGGTCCATGTTCGACTCGATCTCGGCTCGTGTCAGACGCAGCACCGGGATCACCCGGGTCAGTTTTTCCCGGCTGCGCTTCCACACCTCCACCGCACGGTCGGTGTTCGGGTCCGAGGAAAGCTCCATCAGCCGGATATTCGGCAGCGATGCGACAGAGGCCAGGCATCGTTCGCTGAGGGCATGCATGTGGATAAACACCTCGTCGAATTTGCGGAAAATGCGCTCCGTGCGCGGCCGGCCGAACTCCTCGAACTGCTCCAGAGAGATCATTGTGGTCGTATCCTCGGACACATGCCCCAGGCCGCGGCCGGGCAGCCATTCGCCAAAGCCCGTCACCACGCCGCCGTATACGTCTCCTGCCGCCTCCATCTGTTTTTCATAGTTCCATACAAGCGCGTCCGCGCAGTAATCCAGCAGCGCCTTCAGGTCCTCCGGCTCTTCATAGAAATCGTAGAAAAAGTCGTTGCCGCGCAGCGTGTTTGCCATCTCCAGCGCGCCGGACGCGCCGCGCACCATGGGCAGAAAATAATCGCTGTACTTCTCGCGCAGATATGCAATACCGCCGTTCACCATCCGGAATACCGGGTTGTTTTCATCCATTGCCAGCTTTTCCAGTTCTCCGGGCGCATCCAGCATCGCGTAATGCCAGCTCGTATCGCTCTCGTAGTCCACCCGGCCGCCCAGAAAGGCCGTGTGTTCGGCAATGCCGTACCACGGCCCTTCCGCGGGCACCGTATCATCCGCAAGCTCCGCCCGCTGTGCCAGACGTTCGATGGTACACTGGGCGCGGGCGTCCAGATATTTGTACACATCGTCCGGAAATGTGTAGTCCGTAAGCGACAGCGCAGGCGAGGGCAGCGTGGCGATGTTTTTCACTTTCAGCAGCGCGCAGCCCACGGCCTTCGTATCATAAAAAGCACGCGTTTTCGCAATGCAGTTTTCAACCTTTGCCTTATCCATTTTCATTGTCGTTCCCTCCGTTTCGGCCGCTCAGCCCGCGGACTGAGCGATTTTCCAGCAGAATTCATGCCGGCCGCCGCCCAGCACGGCGCCGTTTTCCGGCGCCTGCACACCGGCGGGCAGCCGCAGACGTGCGGTCGTTCCAAACGGCACCCCGGCGGTAAACGTCACCGTGTCCCCGTCCTTTTTCCAACCTGCAAAAATAGTGCCGTGCGGGCTTTCCACACTGCACGAAAGCGTGTCGATGGCCAAATCCAGCGCGGGCGCCAGCAGGAAGCTGCGGTATGCGGGAATGTCCCCATCGGGGCGGATGCCCGCAAAATAGCGGTAAAACACCGCCGATACATCCGAAAACATGTAATGGTTGTGCGAGCCGCCCAGGTTCCAGCACTCCGCCAGCGTCGTGCAGCCGTGAGCCACCCAGTACAGATAGCCGGGGTAGTCCTCCCGCGTGAGCATCTTGTAGATCACGTCCGTGCGCCCGTATTCGCCCAGCATGTTCAGCACATATTTCGAGCCGAGAATGCCATAATCAATGTGCCAGCCGTTTTGCGCGATGCGCTCTGCCAGGCGCTCCATCAGCCGCGCCTCCTCCTGCGGCTTCAGCAGATGATGGAAAGCCACACAGCCGTCCGAGGTCTGGCATGCTCCCGCCACCTCGCCGGTATCCGCATCCACAAAATTGCGCAGCAGCGCCGCACGGATCTCCTCGCTCCTGGCAAGATACGGGTCGTCAAGGCCCAGCACACGGCTCATTTTGGAAAGCATCCTGGCGCTGCGGTAATAGCAGGCGGTATCCGTCAGGGCCACAGGCGCTTTGAACGTGCTCATGTTGACAGAGATTGCCGGGCCGTCGAAGGGTGCGCACCAGTCTCCGATGCCGTAGTTCACGATGCCGTCCACAGCCATGCTGGACATAAAATCAAAATGGCGGCAAATGAAAGGATAATACCGCGCCAGAATGGCTGCGTCTCCCGTCTGTTCGTACAGCGCCCAGGGCAGCGTCGTCAATACCATCGACCAGTCCGGCCCATTGCCCCAGTTATAGCCCCAGCCCGTTGACGGACATACGCAGGGAATGGAACCGTTGGGTCTCTGGCTTTGGCAAAGGTCGTCCAGCCATTTTTCCAGAAACAGGAATGCGTCATAATTCAGCAGGAGCTGATCGTGCACGGTACCCGCGTCTCCCGTCCAGGCATTCTTTTCCCGGTGGGGGCAGTCTGTGGGCACGCCCTGGCAGTTGGAGATGCTGGACCAATGGCATAGGCGCTGAATCGTCATCAGCGTATCGTCCGAACATTCAAAATGTCCGGTGCGCTCGAAAGACGTGTGCATCACAAGGCCCATGATGCACGGTCCCGGCAGCTCTTCCGGCAGCCCCTCGGCCTCCACATAGCGGAAGCCGTGATATACGAACTGCGGCGTCCATTCCTCCGGCCCGTCGCTCTTTTTGATATATTTGTCCGTCTGGAATTCCCCGGTGCGCACAAAGCCGCTGATGTGCTTCTGTTCCACATGCTGTCCGTCCCCGGTCAGGTCCTCGCAGTAGCGCAGCACAATCTCGCTGCCTGCGGGGCCATAGGCCGTCAGGCGCACCTTGCCTGCAAAATTCTGGCCCAGGTCGAAGATCCAGCGCCCCTCCTGCGTGCGGTATGCGTTCACGGGCGCAAGCTCCTGCATCACGCGTATAGGCTGCATCTCAGCCGCGCGCAGCACGCCGCCGGCGCCGCGCACCAACTCGGCGTCCTGCCAGCCGTCCGCGCCGTACGTGCTCTCGCTCCACCCCGGCAGCTCCAGCCGCGCGTCGTACCACTCGCCATTGCGGATGGAATTGAACGTGATGGGCCCGGGCGAGGTTTTCCAGCCTGTATCGCTGCAGATGCAGTCCTGTGTACCGTCGGCGTATGTGATATACAGCTCACACAGCAGCTTGGGCACCGCACGCCAGCTTGCCTGACGGATGTTCCACGCATCCTCGGTGAAACAGTTGTACCAGCCGTTGCCCAGCGCCACGCCCAGCGTAGCCGGGCCTGCCGCCGGCAGGTGCTCCGTTACATCATACACGCGGTAATACGACAGCGCGTCGTATTTGGTGAACGCAGGCTCCAGCAGATTTTCAGAAACCTTTTTCCCCTCTATGAACGCCTCGTGGTACCCCAGCCCGCAGATATACAGCCGCGCGCTGCGCACCTCGCCCCGCAGCGGGAACGTGCGGCGCAGATAGGGCGCGCCTGTGTCCGTTTTGTCCATTTTCAGAAACGGCGCCGTGATCCAGCGTGCGCGCCAGGCCTCGTTCAGCTTGCCCGTCTCGAAAAAGGCCGGACGGCTGACGGCCGCTTCTCCGGCACGGTTCCACGCCGTCACACACCAATAATACCGGGTGCGGGGCTGCAGCGGCGGGCCGGCATAGGCCACGCTCACATTCCCATCACCCGCGGTCTGGCCGGAATCCCACACGTCTCCCTGCCCCGCCTGTGCGCGCCGCGCGTCTGTGGACACTGTGATGCGGTACGCCGTCTGGGCATCGCCCCGCGTGTCCGAGCGCATTTTCCAGCCGAAGCGTGGCGTACGGTCCAGCCCCAGCGGATTTTCCTGATGATTGCAGGTGCACTGTACGATTTCAAAGCATCCCATAAAAAGCCATCCTTTTCTGTTGTGGGCGCGCGGCCCTTTTTATTTTCCGTACCGGCCCAGTTTGTGGGCAGTCTGATACATGGCGATCACGTTTTCCACGGGCGTG
>NZ_JXXK01000053.1 GCF_000949455.1 Ruthenibacterium lactatiformans
CAATCTCCAGCATCCGGATGACTTCCGTGGGCATTCCCTCTCTGTGAGTGATGTGGTGGTACTGCATGAGAATGGCAAAGACACAGCCCATTATGTGGATTCCTTTGGCTTTACTGAAATCCCGGACTTTTTGCAGCACGACATGGCTCTGGTGGATGAAAAGACCTCCGGCCTTGCGGTGGAAGGACACTTTGGCACATGGCACACTATTGAAAAGGTACAGGTGGACGGCAAGGATTATTTCCTCATGGAACATGATGAATTCGGAGATGAAGCGGCTGGCGTGGTCGTGGACAGCAACGGAAGGCTCATGGCCGAGGATGTCACCTGTGGTATTGAACCGAGTGTTGTTGCTGCTATCCGGGAGACCGAAGCTGACTTGGCCGCACAGGCTCCCACATTGGATGTGCCGCAGGAAGCTGGTGCCAAAGACCAGATGCAGAGAAACCACCTTGCTAAGGTGGAAGAGATGGTCGAAGATGACTACGGCATGATTGACGGGATCATCAACAACGGCTCTAAAGCACAGGAGGAAGAAAAGTCCGAAGGCAAAAAGCCGTCTGTGATGGAGAAGTTACAGGAGAAAAAAGCGGAAGTGGAGAAGGCCGATAAGGCAGCTCCGGAAGTCAAACGTCCCAAGTCCAAGGACATTGACCTGAGCTAAAAAATAGCCCGGTGTGGGTTGTCACGATGATGTGGCAGCCTGCACCGGGCTTTTCTTTTTATTGCATGTACTGTTGATGTCCTTCAAAGAAGCTGTTGTAGTCACATTTCAAAATGTCGGTGAGGGCGATCAGCAAGTCTACGCTGGGGTTATTCAGGCCAAGCTCCACCTTGCTGTAAGTGCCGGTTGTAATATCAATTCCCCGCAGTTGCAGCTGTGCGACAATCTCCTTATTCATCAGGCTTTTTTTGCTCTTAATCGCCGGAGGTTCGTGCCGACCAGCGGATCCTTGTGTTGATTTATGCGTTCCATATAATCCTTAGCGTTATATCTCCTTAGCTTTATGATCCGAAAGATATTCAATAGCAGTTAGATAACTATGAAAGAGAAAATCAATCAACAGCCTGTTCTTTCTTATGTCTTGCAACAGCATTATTATATGCAAGTTTTAAGTATTTATCTGGTGCCGGTGGTGTGCCTTTTCCTGCCTTTTGTTGCTGTAATACTTCCGAATAGCCACGTTCGTATTTTTTATATTCCTCGCCAAACTGTCTCTTATATTCATCCATGAATTCATCGGCAGTACAAATAAACCCTAAATCAGCTAAGACTTTATCTGCGTGTTGCTTTAACTTTGGTATAGCAATATTTACTTTCTTTCTGGACATGTGTCTCTCTCCTTTTTATTGATTTTGCAACCTTAATGCCCGAGATTGCGAATTTATTTCTGTTAATCAGATTCTCAAAGTCAGATTCCATTGAGCTTATAATGTCATTATACCACTGATGGTGAATTTACACTACTTCAAAATACACCTTTCAGCGCACTCGACACGAACTCAAATGTTTGGCGATTTTCTCTGCCTGTGATATAGTAATTGAAATATACAAACGGAGGGATTGGCATGAATGATTTTGAGTATTTCGGGAAGTTGGTGGAACAGGCACGTGAGGAAAAAGGCTGGTCTCAACAACGACTTGCGGATGAAGTAGATGTAGATGTTAGAACAGTCAAAAAATTAGAAAGTGGAACTGGCAATCCTCCAATGGAAGTGGTGCTAAAATACATCTTTCTCTTGAATATTTCTCCCGCTATGCTGTTTAATCATGACCCTTGTGAAGCTGGTTTGAAATTGGATCACATCTATCGAGAGCTTATTCCTTTTTCTCAGGAACAGATTAAACTGCTTAGCGACAGCGCACTACACCTGCGGAGATGGAATGACAACCATCCGGACGTTGAAACATTTGAAGATTACTGCCGAGTAGTGGGAGAAATCAATGCGCAGTTCCCCCAAAATAATAGTTGAATCTAAAATCTCCGTGTTGGAGCCATGTTGTGGTTCCGCACGGGGATTTCCTTTGCATAAAAACAAGACGCTACGTATCGCCACATGAGCAATCCGTAACGTCAGTCTGTAAATCTCACTATGTCATTTGGTGTGCATCCGACAATCTTACACAGCTTTTCCAGCGTGACCATCGTGATGTTCTTGTTCTTTTTCAGAGAATCCAGAGTCTTATTGTCAATGCCGGATTTCAGCAGTTGATATTGAGTGACTCCTTTTGCCTCCATCGTTTCCCATAAAGGGCTGTAATCGTAGATTTTAACCACCAGCTTTCGCTTTCTGATGGTTAAATTATATGTGGAATTGAGGAAAATAAATATTGTGGGTATACCCACAATACGATATAATATGATCGACTGGAAATGACAGGATGCGTTTATTTCCGTCAAGACTGTTTTACCAGACTATGAAGTAGCGGAGGGTACGGATTTGAAAAAGAAAAAATGACAAAAGAGGAAGCGGAGAATATTTATAAGAAAGTGGCTTTATTGCATAATACAACTGTAGATGAAGTCAAGAGACAAATCAAGCTGGCCATGATTGCGGGCATGTGCAATCAGAGTCCGGAGGTTCAGAAGCGCTGGAGCGAGATTCCCCATGATGGAGATATATTGACTCCAGAAGAATTGCTTATCTATTTGAATAGCGAGATGATGAATAAGGATGGAAGAAACTGAGCTGCGTAAACATCGGTGCTGCTTTACCGGTCATCGTCCTGAAAAACTGAAAGTGGCAGAAGATATTGTGATTTCAGAATTGCAGGCAGCTATAGAAGTAGCCATTGAGCAAGGTATGACGGACTTTATCTCTGGCATGGCAAAAGGCGTTGATATTTGGGCAGCGGAAATAGTGGCGCGGCTAAAGAGCAAGTATCCAACAATCCGGCTTGTATGTGCTGTCCCGTATCCGGGCTTCGGTCTTCACTGGAAGAACGGATGGACAGAACGCTTCGAGGCAGTCCTTAAACAAGCGGATTCTGTCTACTATATCTCGCTCCACTATAGCCCAAGAGTGTTCCAGATAAGGAATCAGTGGATGGTCGATCATTCTACTCTTTTGATTGCAGCCTACAGCGGAGCAGCTGGTGGCACAAAGAATACACTTGATTATGCAAGTCATGATAAGGAGTGCAGCATCATGTATTTACCATCCATGAGCAATGAGACAAAAGAATAGGATCTGCGAGGTACTGTAATATGCGAATTGAGAGGAAGTTTGAGACAGCAGCAAATGAGGAAATTGCGGCATATCAGAGAGAGACAATGATGGAGAACGCAAAGAAAACTCCGGCTGAGCTGAAAGCTGACGAGTTGGAATTGAAAAGCAGCTTTGAGCGGATGATGGCTAAGATCGCCCTGAAAGAAAAATACTCCCATCGAGTGCTGAATCCGACAAAGTGGAAGGCCTTTGAACGGTTCTATCAAGCTGCCATTAAAATGGCCGAGGATACGCAATCTAATATCCTGATTGAGTCAGATGAAGAAAGCAAAGCAACGATCACAATCAGCAACCGTACCCTTGTCTTCCAGAAAGAATATACTAATCCGGTTACGTCTGTCTTTTGCGATCTGATGTCCCATGCGAAAGAGTGTTGGATTCACTCAAAAGATGGCGGCATTGAGATTATCTTCTGGTTTGAAATTTGTGATGAATTTATACGGACTGACTTATATAATAAGGAATTGCAATAGACGAGACCGGCACCTGAGTAATTATGTTCAGGTGCCGGTCTTTTGGAATAGAGCTTATCGTTCTTTCTTCGCTTCCTGTGTTGTAGACAAATCGCTACCGAGGATGCTCTGAATATTGGTGTGAATGGTCTGTAGCTCCCTACTCCTTGCTCTTGCAAAGGAATAGGTCTCGTAGAGATCATTCTTCTTCTGAACCAGCTCTTCTTTTTCCGCTTTCAGCATTTTCATGGAAGGCAGCTTCCCGTCTCCCTGCGCTTCCTTCAGCGCAACTTTTGCCGCTTCAAAGAGCATAATTTCGGCACGGTGTTCTTCCAGAAAAGCAGCTTTGTCTTTCGCCTTTTTGTATTGGTCATAGACCTTCTTGTTTCCGAAGTATTGTCCAGTGTTTTTGATCTGCATGTTCACCGCTTTCAGGCGCTTTTCGGTTGCCATGAGCTGATCATGTGTGGTGCTGGTCAAGGTACTGGCTTCACTGAGGACTGCCTGTAATTCTTCAATGGTGCCAATGCCATTTTCCTGCAAGTAAGCCACGGTCTTTGCCATCAGCTGGAGGTTCCCAACCTTCACCTTCTGCGCATAGAAGCGGTTCTCCTGTGCCTTGATGCAATTCTGTAAATCGGTGATCAGGCGGATGGAGTTTTGCGGTTTTGTAATCGCTCTCTGGCCTTTGGACATTTTCGGTTTCTTGGCCTTTGGCTCCTGAGTGTGGAACAGATCAATCTGCTGTGGCTTGTGGGTGGAGATGTATTGCTCTATATACTCTTTCCCAAAGTCTGTGCCAAGCTGCCGGGAGGTAATTGGTTTGCTGCGGTCGGGGTGCAGATAGCTGAATCGGCCACGGCTCTCCTTGACTTCAATGCCATATTGTTGGAAGAGGATGTGCTGGAATTCTTCCAAGGTTTTGCTCTGGAGCATGGCTTGGGTAATGGCCTTGCGGAGCGTGTCTTTTTGCGTTTCAAATACTGTAGTTTTTGGAGTGAGACCAGCTGCTTCAATCTGCTCATTTTTTTCATCCAGCTTGGCCTGCCCTTTGCGTCTTGCCCAGTATTCCTTCTCGGACACATGCACCTTAGCGGGAGATAAAAGGTCAACCTGATACAGGTTTTCCCTTTGGCATAAATCCATTGTCTCCTGCTTCAAGTATTTCAGATAATCTCGTGACAGGTGATGCTTGTTACCGGCTCGGCTATCGCTTGGCCGTTCCATAAAATCCTGCCGTTCCACATCCAGCTTTCTTAGGCTATTGATGACGATGTGGACGTGGATATTCCCAGAGCTGTTGTGGCCGTCTGGATGGGTACAGACAATGGCCTGATGGCCGGGAAAATTCTTGGCGGCAAACTCCATTCCCATCTGCTGCGCTCGTTCCGGGGTCAGATCGTTTTCGTCCCGGTCACGGGGATCAAAGCTGATGATGTAGTGGTGAGATTTGATTTCTTCTCTGGTGTTGTTTTTGCGGTATGCCTGATTGAGCTTCATACACTCCAACGCATAGGTATCCGGTGTACAATGGATGCCTTCAATCAGGTAATTGTCACGAAGTATCCTTCTCCCGTTCTCGTCCAAAATCTCCTTATGCGTGAATTCATCATGCTGGTAAATCAGATAGCGTTCAGCAGCTCCATAGTCTGCGTTTTTGCTGGCGATATGTTTAATGATTGCCATAGGCTTCCCCCACGATCTTTAGGATGTCATACTTCAAGTCATCCAGATCCAAAATGGCTGTGCGTACATCGGTGATAATGTCCGGTGTGGCAGCTCCGCCGCTGTTGAGATGACGGGCAATCTGGTTGAGATTGCTGCCAATCTTACCGTACTCTGCGATCAGATTTTCCAGCTGCTCCATGCGGATTCCACCAAGGTCATAATGAATGTGTACTTTGGCTTTCGTCAACGCTTTCAGAATGTACTCTGACATGGATATGTTGCTTTCTTTGGCCTGCTGGCTGACCAATTCGTACTGCGATTGCGTCAGGTTCACACTGACACGGCAGCCTTGTTTCAGTATTTTTTCTCTATGCGGGCGTGGCATTGTGTGCCTCCTTTCCGGTGATACGTCACCGTGCGAATATTTGCAAAATATGAGCCGACATTGCCTGCAATGTCCACGAGGGTTTGGGGAGCGTAATCCCCAACAAGTTGCCCGTAAGCGGCACAAACGAAAATCGGGAGATTTGAGTTTTGTGCAGCACGGGCGAAACTTGCTCTTTGTTTGTTGAGTAAAAGCCCTCTACGTTAAAGTGGGGACGCAAACGGAGGAAGCTGACGCAGAAAGTGATGAAATATACGAGATGGGGCTTTTACGAATTGCTCAGCCTGCGGAGGATGGCGGCGAAGCGCCATTCTCTAAAGGGCGGAGCAACATTGTTCAAAAGCGAAAAGATTTTGAACAAAAGCGTCGAGAACGTGAATAATTTGCTTTTAATTATGTCTGGAAAATGGTATACTGAACGCAGAGTGTTTTTTAATCAGTTTCCCAATGATGCGGAGAAGGAGCAGGCAATTATGGATGTATGTTACAACAAATTATTTAAGCTGTTGATTGATAAAGGCATGAAGCGGTCTGAGCTAAAAAAGAAGGTTGGCCTCAGCCAAGGCACCCTCGCCAAGCTCTCAAAAAATGAAACGGTCTCAATGGATGTTATCGTGAGAATCTGCCGGACACTGGATTGCACGGTAGATGAAATTCTTGATATTGTTCCGAGTCCGGATAATGGGACAGCTGATGATGTACAATCATAAGGGAAGGTAGAACAATGGAGAGAAAAGAATACAGTGCCGGTGCTGTAAAACTGTCCTTCTGGTTCATGGAATTCCGCAAAGTCATTAGTCTCCTGAATGAAGGAAAGCAGTTGGAAGATATTAAGCAACTTAATAAGGCAGAAAACATCTTCGGTGCGCCAACGAAGGATCGTGCAGAAAAAATATATAATACGGTTGCAGCTCGGATCAGCTGCTTGCCGTCTTCTTTCTACACTATTTTTATGGAGAGTGACATAGCCACGCAGAAGCTCTTTGCGTTGGCAGCTGCTATGGCGAACGACACATTGTTTTTTGATTTTGTGTATGAGGTTATCCGGGAGAAGATGATTCTCGGAAGCAATGAGTATGCAGACAGTGATGTGAGGATTTTCTTTAAGAATAAACAGGTGCAGGACGAGAAAGTGGCCGGTTGGACAGAAGCAACCATCAAGCGCCTTGGCACTTGCTATAAAACGATGCTTTTTGAAGCAGGCATGACGGATAAAGGAAAGACAGTTCGTGCAATTAAGCAGCCGATACTGGATCCGGTATTCTCCCATTGGCTCATGGACAATGGAATGGAGCTGATTGCTAAAGCGATAGCGGGGGTGAGATAATGGCAGATTTAGAAGAGCGCCTTGACCAGCTGGAAGCGGCTATTAAAAAGCCGTCACTCCGCCAGAACAAAGGCAAGGCCAATGAAGTGAATTACTGGGTATTTGATTATCCGCCGGAGCGGGAGCTGGATGTCCGTGAGCGGATCGCCTATATGAAGAACAAAAACTCCAAGGGCAGTGATGGATTTGAGTTGGTGGTTTTTGATCTGTATGACCTGATCATGGATCATTTGGAGAGCAAAAACTTCATCACAAAATGCGAAGATTTTGAAAAGCAAAAGGGATTTGCCCGTGTGGCAGCAGCTGTGCAGCGCACTCTGAAAATCACGGATAAGGACAACCTGATTGTGAGCTACATTGCTAAGCATATCCCGGAGAATGCAGTGGTGTTCCTGACCGGTATCGGCAAGTGTTATCCTTTGCTGCAAGCGCCGGAGGTCTTTAATAAGGTTCTTTACAACATGCCGCAAGAGTACGCAGCAGTTCCTATGGTGCTTTTTTATCCTGGCACCTATACCGAACAGGAGCTGGTTGTATTCAATGAATTGAAAGAAGATAACTACTATCGGGCATTCCGGATAGTACGCTAAGGAGGATAAAGAGATGCTGATTCGAGATATGTTTGCCAAGCCCATTGACCGTGAAATTCAGGGTGTCATCATTGTCGGGCAGGATGAAAACGGCAACGTGCAGCAGGAGCTGGAAGAGTACGTTGTTACCAGAGAGCTGCAAAAGCACTTTGCGGATTTCTTTGCTTCTTACAAGAAAGGAATTGTGGGAACCACGCCTAAGATGGGCGTGTGGATCTCCGGCTTTTTTGGAAGTGGTAAATCTCACTTTCTGAAAATCCTTTCCTACCTGCTGGAGAACCGTGAGGTTGGAGGCAAGCGGGCGATTGATTACTTTGTTGACGATAAGAAAATTGTAGATCCAATGGTGCTTGCTGATATGCAGCTGGCAGCCAACACCTCCACGGATGTGGTGCTGTTCAATATTGACTCCAAGAGCGATTCCAACGGCAAAGCAAGCAAAGATGCCATTGTAAATGTGTTCCTGAAAGTCTTCAATGAGATGCAGGGATTTTGTGGTTCCATGCCCTTCCTTGCTGATCTGGAGCGCCGCCTTACAGAAGATGGCCGGTATGAGGAATTCAAAGCGAAATTTGAAGAAGCGTATGGAGACAGCTGGGTGGATTCCCGGCAGGACTTTGACTTTATTCAGGACACCATTGTGGAGGTTCTGGAGGGCATGGGCTTCATGTCGGAGCAGGCTGCCCGTAACTGGTGTGAGAAAGCAGCGGAACCGTACCGGATCAGCATTGAAGATTTTGCAAAACGTGTGAAGGCATATATTGAGCGTAAGGGCAACAACCATCATGTTGTCTTTCTGGTGGATGAAGTCGGTCAGTACATCGGTGATGATTCCAAACTGATGCTGAACATGCAGACAGTTACCGAAGAGCTGGGCAAGGAGTGCAACGGCAAGGCATGGGTCATTGTGACCAGCCAGCAGGATATTGACTCCATTACCAAGGTGAAGGGCAATGACTTCTCCAAAATTCAGGGACGGTTTGATACCCGCCTCTCCCTGTCCTCTGCCAACGTGGATGCAGTCATCAAGAAGAGAATTCTGGAGAAGAATGACGTGGCAGCTCAGACGCTGCGTCTGCTTTATGGGCAAAAAGCAACCATCATCAAAAACCTTGTTGTCTTCAACGATGGTGTAGAGAAAAAGCTGTATGCAGACGAGAATGACTTCTCTGGCGTATATCCCTTTGTTCCGTATCAGTTTAACCTTTTAGCGAGTGTGCTGACCTCCATCCGTACCCACGGTGCATCCGGTAAGCATCTGTCCGAAGGTGAACGTTCTATGCTGGCTATGTTCAAAGAGTCGGCTATGGAGTATATGGACGATCCAGACGGAACCATTGTGCCGTTCCACGCCTTCTACGATGCGCTGGAGAATTTTCTTGACCATAGCCATAGAAGTGTGATTTTGAAAGCCTATGAGAACAGCTTTATCAATCCTGACGGCAAAGAAACAGGAGTATTTGCCATTGATGTGCTGAAAACGCTGTTCATGATCAAATACTGCAACGATATTTGCCAAGCGAATATCGACAATATCACCAGTCTGATGATCTCCAATATTGATGATGACCGTCTTGTGCTGAAAACACAGGTGGAAGAAGCGTTGAAAGTGCTGATGCGTCAAATGCTGGTGCAGAAGAATGGGGACATCTATGTATTCCTGACGGATGAAGAGCAGGAAATCAACCGTGAGATTGATAGCCAGAATGTTGAGATGGCTGAGGTCATCAACAAGGTCTCTGAGATGATTTTTGAAGACATCTTCACAGACAAAAAGTACCGTTACCCTGCTTTCAATGGTCGTTACTCCTTCGGCTTCAATCAGGCCGTGGATGATCGGCCTTATAAGTCCAGTCAGAATTATGATGTGGGAGTACATATCCTGACTCCTGCCAGCGAGGTCAGCATGGAGGAAACCACGCTGCGCATGATCTCCGGCCAAGGCAAAGAGGTTCTGGTTGTGCTGCCGGATGACCGTGCTTTTATGGATGAAATCCAGACTTACTTAAAGATTGAGAAGTTCCTGAGATTGAATACGTCTGGTTCTTCTGCCCTCTCCAAATACGAGAGCATCAAGGAAGCTAAACGTCTGGAGATGCGGGAACGCAACAGCAATGCCCGTCTGTTTTTGGTGGAATCCCTGAAAGAGGCTACCATCTATGTCAATGGAGACCGGGCGCAGCTTTCCTCCAAGGAAGTTTCCAGCCGGATCACAGAGGCCATTGGCCGCTTGGTTATTACGGTTTATCATAAGCTGTCCTACATTGATACTGCTATGGGTGAGGATGACATCCGGAAGATGATGCGTTCCTCCAATCAGTTGTCCCTGAATCTGGAGGGCGGCAAGGAGGCCAACATTCACGCACTGGATGATGTTCTCCAGTTTGTAGCAATGAATACCCACATGCACATGAAAACTTCCATGAAGACTATCAAAGACCGCTTCATGAAAGCTCCTTATGGTTTTGTAGAGGATGATGTGGAGTGGCTGGTTGCCCGTCTGTTTAAGCGTGGAGATCTGTCCTTCACGGTCAACGGTGCCAGCGTTACCCTGCTGAATAAATCAGATGAAGAGATCGTCAACCTGATTACCAAGAAGGCCAATGTGGAGAAGCTGCTGATGGAGCAGCGTGTCCGTGTGTCTGATAAAGATAAAAAGATCGTTCGGGATGTGATGAAAGAGCTGTTCCATTCCTCTGCTGTCAGCGAGGATGAAGACTCCATGATGAAGACCTTCCAGACCTATAGCCGGAACCTGATTAACGAGCTGAGTATTCTGGAAGCCCGATATGAAGAACGCCAGTATCCCGGCAAAATGGCTGTTCAAAAAGGCAAGAAACTCCTGAGTAACGTATTGCAGCAAACTACTCCGCTGGAGTTCTTTAAGGCCGTAGCAGCTGCCTCCGAGGATCTGATTGACTTTGCCTATGACTATGAGCCGATCAAGGCCTTCTTTGGCGGTGAGCAGAAGACCATCTTTGAGCGGGCGCTGGACATGTTGGCAATCTACGATGACAGCAAGACCTATATCGTGGATGCAGAGCTGGAGGATGTGGTGGCTCAGATGCGCAGCATTCTTCGCAAGGCGGAGCCGTATGGTGATATTCCCAAGCTGCCGCAACTGCGGGAGCAGTTCATGAACGCCTACAGTAAAGTGTTGCAGGTGCAGGAAGCGCCTGTCTATGCAGCCATTGATGAAGCAAGAAGCCGCACCTTTGAAGTTCTGAACACCAAAGATTATAAGGAACAAAAGAAGGAGCGCTACTTGGGCTTATTCATGGAGTTGCATGAGGAAGCCTCTCACTGCAATAACGTCTCCCGATTGAGAGCCTATGCCGACCGGGCAGAGGCCTTGAAGCTGCGTCTCTTGAATGAGATGGATCAGATGGATGCGGACATTGCCCGGAAGAAGGCGGAGGAAGAGGAACGTAAGCGCAAAGAGGCAGAGGCCAAGGGCGAGAAGCCGGATATTCCAGCAGAGCCCCCCAAGCCGCTTCCCAAGGTTAAGAAGAAAAAGCGTGTAGCGATCAAATCTGTCACGCTGACATCCTCTTGGCGGTTGGAGACCGAGGAAGACATCGAAAAGTATCTGGCAAGCCTGCGTGAGAACCTGAAAGCGCAGCTGGAAGAGGATACGATTGTGAACATTGAATTCTAAGGGGAGGATGCGGTATGGAACCGAATAACAGTGCATTGATTAGTGAACAGTCCTTCCAGATGATGAAGGCGGATTACAATTTTGACATTGCTCCCTGCGAGATGAATTACGACTTTGAGGACAGGAGTAGGTTTACCAAGATGGAGGTTAGCCCTGCCCAGAAGATGTATGTAAGTTCTCTCTTGCAGCAGCTTCCAATGGCAGCAACAGCTGGAACGCTGGCAAACGCATATACTGCCAGCTTCCCGGCAGGACTTCCTCATACATTGACTGCTTTGCAGCAAGGCGGCTTCGGCTCTATGATCCGGGAGAATGGGAAGTTTGTGGGTTCCGCTTCTTTCTACGGAATGACAGGACAGGCAGCTCTCCTTGGTGCGTTTAGTGCTATGTCTATTGCTACCGGGCAGTATTTTCTGACACAGATCAATAGCGAACTGAACAAGATTAACCTGAAAATCGACAAAATCTTGGAGTTCCTGTATGGGGACAAAAAGGCTGAACTGATGTCAGAAGTGAGCTTTGTGAAGTATGCTTACCAGAATTATGGTTCCATCATGGAGCATGAATCGCAGCGGATCGCTACCATCAGCAGCTTGCAGGCTGCAAAGAAGATTGCCATGAAGGATGTTGAATTCTACATGAGTGATCTGGATGCTACAGTGAATGATGAGGCCAAGAAGTACACGGATTTTGATGCTATTGCCAATAAGGCATTCCAGATTAAAGAGAGCTTGGAGCTTTCGATGCAGCTTTATATCATGAGCAGCATGATGGAGGTATACTATTCTCAGAACCAAGATGCTTTG
>NZ_JXXK01000054.1 GCF_000949455.1 Ruthenibacterium lactatiformans
GCATTTTTGTGACAGTTGCCGAAAAATCTGCAAGCGAGGCGGCGCTTAAGGCATCAGCTGTGAATTGCGCGGTGTTGCCCTAGCTCTTTTCCGCTGCCTCCCGCTCCAGCTCGCCGCAGGCGGCGGCCAGCGCGTTCAGGCCGTCCACAATGCGTCCGGCCACTTCCTCCCTCTGGGTGCGGAACGGCGCGCCGTCTGAAAAGCAGACCGGTTTGCCCGTGACGATGCGCTTTGTTTTCCCGCAGTACACCGGAACAAAGCGCAGATGCGCCCCCGTCCCGGCATGGTACAGCTTTTCCAGCTGCAAAAAGCCCTTGTAGATCTCGCCCGTGGCCGGCGCGGCGCTGTCGTAGGCAACGTCGGGGCACAGCATGATGCTCTCACCGTGCAGCAGCGCCTGCGCGCTTTGCTCCATCATGTCCCGCGTTTCTTTCAGGCTGCGGTAGACCGGGATGGCTCCGAAAGAGCGCACCACCGCGGGCACGGCCAGCGAAAGCACCCCCGCCGCCGCCCAGGCCGCCGGAGCGGGCCAGCCGAACCGTTTGCGGAACGTGTAGCCGTAATACTGGGCAAAGCATTCGTGCCTGTCCAGAAAAACATGCAGCACCCAGGGGCGCGGCTCGTCCGGCAGCAGAGCCAGCGTATGCACCGGGCCGGACATATTGCGGTGATGCACCACATACACGGCGGGCGGCTGCGCTTTCTGCGCGCCGGAGGTATCCCATCTGTGCAAAAACGGACGGACGCCGGCGCGTAAAAAGCGCGCCAGCGGCCCGTATATCTTCTTTTTATTCACAGCGCCGCCCCCCTGCCGCCGTCCTCCCGGCCCGCCGCGTGCTGCGGGCACTTGTCGGCTTCCGCCTCCATTTCGCCTGCGGCGAAACCGCGCTGGCCGGTTACCGGCCCCGCCTTTTGGGTTTGCCGCGCAAAATCAGGCGCGGCATTTCGCTGCGCGAAACCATCCTGTGCGGTTGTCCGCTTCGCGGCCATGGCTTCGCCGCTTCCGTAAAGCACCGGCCGCGGCGTCTTTTCACTGAACACCCAGCGAAGCTGCACCTGGTAGCTGGCCACGGCCAGAAGCGCGTCCACCAGCAGCTTGGCCAGCATGTCGTCCATGTGCAGCCCGGTGCACGCCGCCCACACGCCCACAAAGGACAGCATCAGCTGCGCCAGCCACAGACAGTAGTATTTTGCCACCGTCGGGCCGATCTTCTTGTTCTGCACATAGGGCAGACGGCGGTTGCAGGTATAGTTCACCACGCTGGAGAGCGTGCGCGCGATGACCGCCGCAAAAAACAGGCGCGGCGCCAGCGGAAGGCCCAGCAGCAGCCATTTCACCAGCACGCAGTATACAAACACGTCCACCACCACGCTCAGCCCGGCGGACATGGCGTACTGCACCAGCCCGCTGCCCAGCTGGTGGATGATGCGCGCGGAATCCGCCACGGTGCGGTAATGGCTGCCCTCGTTGTTGTTGAAATACACCGTCTCGATGGGCACGATGGTATACGGGATGCTGCGCTGCTTTGCGTAGATGAGCATGTTCAGCTCGTATTCGTAGCGTTCGCCGCGCACCTCCAGCAGGTCCCCGTGCATCCCGTTCGGAATGCCGCGCAGGCCCGTCTGCGTATCTTTCAAATCAATGTTGTACAGCACGCGCATGGCCGCCGAGGTAACGCGGTTGCCTGTTGCGCTGCGCGCGGGCGTGCCTGGGCCGAAATCACGGCAGCCCAGCACCAGCGTGCCCGGGCAGGCCTCCATGGCCTCGCACACGCGGCGCACATCCTTTACCGTATGCTGGCCGTCACAGTCCGCCGTCACGATGCCCGCGCAGCCGTCCTCATGCGCGCCGTACCAGCGCAGAGCCGTTTTCAAGGCCGCGCCCTTCCCCCGGTTCTGTTCGTGCGTCAGCACCGTGCAGCCCATCTCCGCCAGCGCCGCGAATACCGGCGCATACGCCGGCCCGCTGCCGTCGTCCACTACAAGCACCGGGCCAAGGCCCGCCGCCAGCACCTCCTGCGCATAGGGAACGAACTCCCCGCCCGGCTCGTACGCCGGGATCACGATACAAACACGCATGCCACACAACTCCCCATTGAGCGCCCGCTCTTCCGCAGGGCTTTCATCTCTATCTATAAGACGATTTGACACACCAAATCAACTACACAATTTTAAGAAATTCTTAAAAATAAATCAAGGGGGGATAAACGGCGCTCCTGCTCCGCTTATCCCCCCCTGCGGCGTGGCCCGCCGCCCTTTTTCCGGCTTTTCACGGCAGGAAAAAAACTTTACAGCCGCGCCCCTCAAATGCGCCCCTGCCGCCGCAGCCACGCCACGGTGTCGGCCAGCGTCGTGCCGAAGGGGCGCGTGGTATAGCCCAGCTCCCGCGCGGCCTTCGCATGGGAAAAGCGCGCGCCCGACGAAAGCGTGTACAGCGAATACGCCGTGTACAGCGGCGGCTGGCGCAGCAGCCTGTAATACTGCTCGGAAAGAGGCGCCGCAGCCCTGGCCAGCCACAGCGGCAGCATCACCCGCACCCGCCTGCGGCCCGTGATGCGGTGCAGCATGGCCAGCACGTCCCGCACCGTGCAGTACCGGCCGGAAAGGATATAGCACTCCCCCGGCCGCCCCCGCTCGCAGCAGGCCAGTATCCCCGCCGCCACGTCGCGCACATCCACAAAGTCATAACCGCCGTCCACGCCCGCGGCCAGACGGCCCGTGCAGAAATCCTGCACCAGCTGCGTCAGGTGTCCATGGCCGTAGTCATACGGGCCGCAGATGCCCGAGGGATGCACGACGCGGACGTCCAGCCCCCGCGCGCGGGCCGCCAGCGCATAGGCCGTGGCCGCGGCCTTTGTTTTGGCGTACAGCCCAACCACCGCGCCGGGGCTGAACACGTCCGTCTCCGACACCAGCGCGCCGCCGGGCTTTTCCGGCAGCGCGTGCACCGAGCTTACATGCACCAGCTTTTTCACGCCGCGGCGCACGCAGGCGTCCACCACGTTTTTTGTGCCCGTCACATTTACGTCATAAACGTTCTGGTCGAACCGGGAGGCGATGCTCACGATGCCCGCGCAGTGGATGACCGTCACGTCCCGCCCCTCCGCACCCGCGAACAGCGCCTCCAGCGAGGCCGGGCTGCGCACGTCGCCCGCCACGGCCTCCACGCCCCTGGGGAGCTGGGGCGCGTGCTCCTCCCCCGGCAGAACGAGCGCGCGCACCTGCCTGCCCGCGCGCGCCAGCCTGTGCGCAACGGTATTGCCCAGATGGCCCGTCGCGCCTGTTACGAGATACAGCTCCTTCATGGCCCGCCGCCTTTCCCAACGCCCCGCGCAGCGGGGCGTGCCTGCCGTGTGATGCTTCCTTCCTTTATTATTCTACCACGCATTTATCTCTAAACTTTGAACAGCGCCCCGGCGCGGGATATTTTTCCGCCCGGCCGCGCGGCCTTCCCGGCGCACCGCGGGCGGCCGCTTTGCGCGGCTGTTCCCCTCCGCGGCAAAATGTGGTATTCTAAGAAATAGCTTTTGGCTGTTTTTGCAGGCACAAGGCATACCGCGGCGCACAGCGCGCCGCCCGGAACAGAGGACGTGAAAAACATGAATGAAGCACAACGCATCACCGAATGGGTGGAACAAAAAAAGGAAAGCGCCATTGCGCTGGCCAGGGCCGTCTGGGGCTTTGCGGAGCCGAACTGGCGCGAAACGCAGAGCGCCGCCGCCATCAGCGCCGCGCTGGAGGCCGAGGGCTTTGCGCTGGAGCGCCGCCCCTGCGGCATGGAGACGGCTTTCGTCGCCACATGGGGCGGCGAAGGGCCGGTCATCGCCTTTTTGGGCGAATACGACGCGCTGCCCGCGCTTTCCCAGCAGGCGGGCCGCGCCGAAAAAGCGCCGCTTTGCGAGGGCGCGGCAGGCCATGGCTGCGGGCACAACCTGCTGGGCGCGGGCAGCTTTGCCGCAGCCGTGGCGCTGAAGGACTACTGCCTCGAAACCGGCCTGCGCGCCACCGTCAAATACTTCGGCTGCCCGGCTGAGGAGGACGGCGGCGGAAAGGTGTTTTTCGCCCGCGCCGGATATTTCGACAAGGTGGATGCGGTGTTCGCCTGGCATCCCGGCCCCGCGAACTACGTCAGCGGGCAGGGCTGTCTTGCCGTGACGGGCGTGCTGTACAGCTTTAAGGGACGCACGGCCCACGCGGCGGGCGCGCCCTTTGCCGGGCGCAGCGCGCTGGACGCGGCCGAGCTGATGAACGTGGGCTGCAACTATCTGCGGGAACACATCATCCCCGAGGCGCGGCTGCATTACGCTTACCGCGACGTGGGCGGCACCGCCCCCAACGTGGTGCAGGAGAGCGCCTGCGTGCATTACTACATCCGCGCGCCCCGTGTGGCCCAGATGCTGGACATCAAGCGGCGTGTGGACGACGTGGCCCGGGGGGCCGCGCTGATGACGGGCACGGCGCTCACCATCCGCGAGGTGGACGGCTTCTCCGACTATGTGCCCAACAGGGCGCTGTCCGAGCTGCTGTGGCAATGCATGCGGGAGGTGGGCGCGCCCGCCTGGGACGAAGCCGACCGGGCGCTGGCCGCACAGTTCGCCGCCACGCTCTCCGCCGGGGAGCGCGCGGACAACCTGGCC
Organism: Ruthenibacterium lactatiformans; assembly: GCF_000949455.1. GTDB lineage: Bacteria > Bacillota > Clostridia > Oscillospirales > Ruminococcaceae > Ruthenibacterium > Ruthenibacterium lactatiformans. The sequence continues at coordinate 4,638 of NZ_JXXK01000054.1, forward strand.
TCCACGCTCTCGGCCACGGACCTGCCGCTGTCCCATTATGCGGGCAAGGACCTGGACGACGGCATCGCGCCGTTCTTTTACGACCCCAAAACCGCCGAGCCCGGCAGCACCGACGTGGGCGACGTGAGCTACTGCGCGCCCACGGCCCAGTGCTACTACGCCGCCGGGGCGCTGGGCACGGGCGGCCACACCTGGCAGATGGCCGCGCAGAGCTGCAGCCCGCTGGGCTTCAAGGGCATGCTGGCGGCGGCGGCAGCCATGGCGCTGGCGGGCGCGCGCGCGGCAGCGGACCCCGCGCTTCTGGCCCTGGCCAGAGAGCAGCACGCGCAAAGCTGCCCGGACGGCTACACCTGCCCCATGCCGGAAAACGCCGTCCCCGCATATGTGGAATAGGCCCCGGCCCGGCGGGCCCGGCGGCGCGTGAAGGCACGCCCTTGGGCGCACGCGCCCGGCGGCCGCATTTGCGGAAGCCCCCTGCCCCGCCGGCGCGGGCGCTTTCCTGCCCGGCGGCAAAAAAACACGCGCGGAAGGCCCCGAAACGGCCGTGGCCGCTTGTGTTTTTGCCCCGTGCTGCTGTATAATAAACGCAAAGGCGCCCGGTGCGGCCGGGCACGCCCGCACAAAGAAATGGGGGCTTTTTCATGTGGGCCGTTTACGCGGGGCTTTCCGCATTGTTCGCCAGCCTGACGGCGATCCTCGGCAAGATCGGCGTCCAGGGCATCAATTCCAACCTGGCCACGGCCATCCGCACCATCTTCGTGCTTGTGATGGCCTGGGGGATGGTGTTCATCACCGGGGCGCAGGCCGGCATGAAGGACATCGGCGGCAGAAGCCTTGTGTTCCTCATGCTCTCCGGCCTTGCCACAGGGGCAAGCTGGCTGTGCTATTATAAGGCGCTGCAGGTGGGGCAGGTGGCAAAGGTCGTCACCATCGACAAATTCAGCCTCATCCTCACATTTCTTCTGGCCGCGCTTTTCCTGGGGGAAAAGCTCACGCTCAAAACGCTGCTGGGCGGCGTGCTCATCACCGTCGGCACGCTCGTTGTGGCGCTGTGACCACACCGGATAAGGAGTACAAATGGAAACGAATTTTGACTGCATTGTCATCGGCGCAGGCCCAGCGGGGCTTTCGGCGGCGCTGAACCTGCGCCAGCGCGGCAAGACCGTGCTGGTGGTGCACAGCGGCGAAACGCTGCTGGCCAAGGCCGAGCAGGTGGACAACTATCTGGGCATGCCGGGGCTGTCCGGCAAACAGATGATGGAGCGCTTTACGCAGCACGCCCGGGACGCGGGCGCTGTGCTGCGCAAGGGGCGCGCGGGCAACGTCATGCCGTTCGGCGGACGCTTCATGGTCAACCTGGACGGCGATATCCTGGAAACGGGCGCCGTGGTGCTGGCCTGCGGCGTTTCCAAGGCAAAGCCCGTGCCCGGCGAGGCCGAGCTGCTGGGCCGCGGCGTTTCCTACTGCGCCACCTGCGACGGCATGCTGTACCGCGGGCGCGCGGTAGCGGTGTGGGGGCTTTCCCCCGAAGCGCCGCAGGAGGCCAATTTCCTGCACGGCATCGGCTGCTCCGTCACCTACATCGCGGGCCGCAGGCCCGACACGCTGGAAGCGGGCGTGGCCTTCCGGGCCGGGCGCGTGGAGGCCGTGGAGGGCGGGGCCGCCGTGGAGGCCGTGCGCGTGGGCGGCGCCGCGCTGCCCGTACAGGGCGTTTTTATCCTGCGCGCGGCCACGCCGCCGGACGCGCTGGTGCCCGGCCTTGCGCTGGAAAACGGCTTTGTAAAAACAGACGCCGCCATGCGCACCAACATTCCCGGCCTGTTCGCCGCGGGCGACATGACGGGCAAGCCGCTGCAGGTGGCCAACGCCGTGGGCGACGGCCTTGTGGCCGCGCTGGCCGCCGTGGACTATCTGGACGGCGTCAGCCCCATGACGGATTGACGCGCGGTGTTCCCGCGCAAACATCATACACAGATCAAGGAGGCCCTGCTTTGAAACGGACGGATTATATTTCCTGGGACGAATATTTTATGGGCGTGGCGCTGCTCACCGCGCAGCGCAGCAAGGACAACACCTCACAGGTGGGCGCGTGCATCGTCAGCCGCGAAAACAAGATTTTGTCCATGGGCTACAACGGCATGCCCACAGGCTGCTTCGACGACGACATGCCCTGGGAGCGCGAGGGCGAACCGCTGAAAACCAAATACATGTATGTCTGCCACGCCGAGCTGAACGCCATACTGAACCATGCCTCCGGCACAGGCAGCCTGAAGGGCGCGCGCATCTACACCACGCTGTTCCCCTGCAACGAATGCGCCAAGGCGCTGATCCAGAGCGGCATCTCACAGGTCATCTATTACGAGGACAAATACGCGGATTCCGATTCCGTGATCGCCAGCAAACGGATGTTCGACATGGTGGGCATCCGCTACACGCCGTACAAGCGCACGGGCCGCGGCGTGGAGCTGGCGCTGTGAGCCGTGCGCTCCGGCTGATGCAGAAAACCAGAGCGGCGCTCCCTCTTTGAAAGGGAGCGCCGCTCTGGTTTGTTTTTATCCCGCCTGCATGTCAGAGCCCCTGCGCGGCAAGCACCCCGGCCATAACGGAAACACCCTTCACGATGTTCTCCGGCGTGGGGGTGGAAAAATTCATGCGGAAGCTGCCGCACGGCGCTTCTTCGTCCACCATGAACGCGTTGCCCGGCACAAGCGCCAGCTTGCGCGCAAGGCATTCCCGCACAAACGCGGGCATGTCCGCTCCTTCGGGCAGCGTGCCCCAGATGAACATGCCGCCCTCGGGCCGCGTATAACGGACCTGCGGGCACTTTTCATCCAGCTGTTCCATCATCAGCGCCGCCTTGGCCGCGTAAATTTTGCGTATCTCCCGGATGTGCGCGTCCATATCCGTGCGCGTCAGCATGGCCTCGCATACACGCTGCGCCCACACGTTGGTGTGCACGTCGCTGCACTGCTTCGCCACCACAAAGGCGGCCATCAGCTTTTTGTCGCAGACGCAGTACGCAAGGCGCATGCCCGGGCACAAAATTTTGGAAAAACTGCCCGCGTAGATAACGGCGCCCTCGGTGTCCATGCTTTTGATGGACGGCACCGGCCCGCCCGCGATGCGCAGCTCCCCGTAGGGGTCGTCCTCCAGCACGGGCACGCCGTACCGCACCGCAAGCGCATAGACGGCCCTGCGCTTGGCAAGGCTCATGGTCTTGCCCGTGGGGTTCTGGAAATTGGGGATGCAGTAGAAAAAGCGCGGCTTTTCCGGCGCGGCAAACACGGCCTCCAGCGCGGCCAGGTTTACGCCGTCGTCCTCCATCGGCACGCCGGCCAGGCGCGCGCCGCTGCTGCGGAACGCGTTGAACGCCCCCAGGAACGCCGGGTTTTCCACAGCCACCACGTCGCCCTCGTTGCAAAGGCATTTGGCCGCGAAATCCAGGATCTGCTGGCTGCCGGATGTAATGAGCACGCCGTCGTTTTCCTTCGCCACCCGTTCGCGCCGGTTGGCAAAGGCCCGCACGGCTTCGCGCACCGAGGGCACGCCCTCCGACACCGAATACTGCAGCGCGGCCACAGGGTCCTGCCGCAGCAGTTCGTCCGAAAAGCGCGCGATGTCCTCCGCCGGGAATGAATCCGCCGCCGGGTTCCCGCCCGCAAAGCTGATGAGCGTCGGGTCGCTCATCTGCTTGAGTATCTCGCGGATGATCGACGGCTTCATATTGCGCATCTTATCCGAGATTTTGAATTCCATGTTCTTTCCCTTCCCTTTCCGTATCCTTTGGCCGCCCCAAAAGGCGGGCGGCTCATTCCTTTCCGTCTGTTTTGCACGCGCCGGGGATGGCCGCGTAGCTGTGGTCGATGGTGACCACGGCGTAATATTTCGTTTCGCCCGCGTCGTGCGTCTCCACAAGGCTCTGGATGCGTTTGCGCAGCGCGGCGTCCGAAAGCGGAAAATTGTGCGGCACCACGGTGTCGAAAATCAAATTTGTGTGGGACGGCCCCTGCACCATGCGGAAATCGTGGATGGAAAGCTCCGGCGAAATGCTCCGCACCAGCTCCTTCACCCACTCCCGGGCCGTGCCCACCGCGTCGTCGCCCGTCAGGATGGGGTCGTAATGGATGATGAGGCTGATGTGGTCGTTCTCCTGGAAATCCCGTTCGATGTTGTCGATGATGTCGTGGCTCTGCATCACGTCGTTTTCCGCCGCCATCTCCACATGTACGCTGGCAAAACGGCGGCCGGGGCCGTAATCGTGCACCATCAGGTCGTGGGTGCCCAGCACGCCGTCGTAGCTCATCACCTTTTTGCCGATGTAATCCGTCAGCTCCTCGCTGGGCGCCTCTCCCAGCAGCGGATCGACCGTTTCCTTCAGGATGCCCACGCCGCTCCACAAAATGAACAGCGCCACGCCAAGGCCCATCCAGCCGTCCAGCTCCAGCCCCGTCAGGCCCGAGACCACGCTCGCCGCCAGCACCGCCGCCGTGGAGATCACGTCGTTGCGGCTGTCCATGGCCGTGGCTTCCAGCGCGGCCGAGCCGATGCGCCTGCCCACCTTTTTATTAAAGGCCGCCATCCACAGCTTCACGCCGATGGAGAGCAGCAGCACCGCCACGGTGACAAGGCTGAACTCCACGGCCGTGGGGGACAGGATCTTGCCGATGCTGGAACGCGCCAGCTCCACGCCGATGACGAGGATCATCACCGAGACGGCCAGCCCCGCCAGATATTCGATGCGCGCATGGCCGTAAGGGTGTTCGTCGTCCGCGGGCTTTGCCGAAAGCCGGAAGCCCACCAGCGTGATGACGCTGGACGAGGCGTCGGAAAGGTTGTTCACCGCGTCGGCCGTAATGGAGATGCTGCCGAACAGCGTGCCCACCGCCAGCTTGGCCGCACACAGCAGCACGTTGCAGAAAATGCCCACCGCGCCCGCCAAATTGCCGTAAGCGGTGCGCACGGCAGGGTCGTTCACGTCCGTGCTGTTTTTGATAAAGCGTTTTACCAGAAAGTCCGTCAAAGCCGCCGCCTCTTTTCCAGAATTATACAAATTTCAGATTCTTTTTATTATACGGCGAAGGAGGCAAAAGTGCAACCCGTTTGCGGCGGCTGACCGCCCGTGGCCGCCGCTTTGCCCAAGCTGCGTCCGCTTTTCTTGGGCAAGGCGACGGTTTTCCGGCGGCGTGCTGTGCAAGCCCTTTGCTTTTTGGTATGATACAGTTAAGAAGCAGCTTTACCGCTGTTCACATTTACATCAGGAGGTGCTCAGGATGACGACCGTAAGGGACCCGCAGAAGAAAAAGCGCGCGCCCTCGAAGGGCCGGGTGCTCCTGTGGGCCGGCGTTTTTCTCTTGAATTTCGTTTTGCTCACAGCGGCGGTTTCCCTGGCGGTATTCCCGCAGGCGGGCCCGCTGACGGCCGAGCGGCTGGCCCGGCTGCCCTATTTTGAAGGCTGCGAGCTTCTGGACGTGCACACGAGGGCGGGCGGTTCTGCGCGGCTGTTCGGCCAATCGGACGCGGACTGGGTGCTTTACCGGAACAGCGCCGGCGAAACGCGCCTTGTGGGCGTCAGCTGGAGCCTTTACACCTCCCGCTTTCGCATCGACGAAAAAACCGACGCCGCCGTTCCCGGCGACAGGCTTTATCACACCGCTCAGGTTCAGAGCGGTTCCGGCCTGTATGAGGTCTCCGTTCAGACGCAGGACCGGATCATGGACGCGCGCTGCATTGCCGGAATGCAGGCCCCCCAAAGCAGCGTATGGCTCTATATTTCCCTTGCGCTGGGCCTGACGCTGCTGGAAGCCGCCGTCCCGCTGTTTATTCAGCGCCGCCGCAAAGGCGCGTTGGCATAAAAAAACATCGGTTTTGGGCCGGACGGTTTGACGCGCAGCGTCAAAAGGCGCGTTGACGCAAGAAAACATCGGTTTTGGGCTGACGGTTTTGGCGCACAGCGTACTCAAAAAGT
>NZ_JXXK01000055.1 GCF_000949455.1 Ruthenibacterium lactatiformans
GGTGCGCACCATCGACACGGCCAGCGAGAGCGGCTGGCGCGAGGAAGTGGTGGACCTCGCCATCGGCGGAGACAAAAGCGGCATGACAGGCTCCCACGGCGGCGGAGACCTGCGGCTGGTGGAGGACTTTGTGCGCGTGCTGCAGGGCGAACAGCCGTCCATCTCCTGCACGAACATCAACGATTCCCTCAATGGCCATCTGGCTGTGTTCCGTGCGGAAAAATCGCGCAGGACTGGCACGGTGGCTGAGATGCCTCAGCTATAAAGAGACCTGTTTCGCGCTGCTTTCCCACGTGGCCAAGCGTCAGACAGATGTTTTTATTGCTACACAATATTTCTGTGACTGCGCCCTTTCTTAGGAGATATCCGGGCCTTATTGAGCCATGCCGCTGGTACTGACATAAGTCTCATTGCACAAGAGCTGGGCACCATGCTTCTTTGTGATAGAATGGCGTGTGAGGCTGCTGACGACGCAGACGTTGCCCATGACCATGACGGTGAGCAGTAATCCACAGAATCCGAGTCATCGCTGAGCTTGCTATATTGAACCTGCACCATCTGGATATATGGATTTTCAGTCTCTTCGACGGTTCAAGAAACATTATGTATTAATAAGACAGAAATTTAAAAGGAAGATGGTGTGACCCGTTTTAGACGGATCACGCCATCTTCCGTTTTTGCGGTGAGTTCGGTGAAAGGCTGAGGCGCATCGTATATCTGCTCTGCCTTTTGGGCCGATTTTCTGTTCACCGGGCAGGCGCATTAAGCCCTGCCGCCGTAAAGCAAATATCGAAATGTTCCGAGAACTGTTTTTCTCTCTATGGCCCATCATCGCATCCAACTTCTGCTGTGCAAGTTTTGATTTCCGCGGAGCAAGATCATCGCAGTCCACGCTCTCCCGACCACTATCTGACTACTGATATACAAAAAATCCGCGGAACCTGCTGGCCTCCATCTCCCCGGGCTTTTCACCGCCCTTTACAATTAAGTGTATCCCAACCCAAAATAGCACGATTATTACCATTTAAAACCCTTTGTCACAGCTCTCAGACCCGGAAAGCCGCCGATTCGGTTCCAGCCGGGCGCACCAAAACAGCCCTCGGGAATAATTTTCCGAGGGCTGTTTTTCATTTTGCAAAGTTATGACTGTGTTTAAGACCTTTTAAGTTTTGTCAGGATGGAAACCACGCTTCTGACAGCCTCTTTCCTGCGCGCGTGGTATCCCCAGCGGTATCCGACTTCGCCGCATTTGTGCCAAAGCGACGCTGTAAAATATTTTCGATGCCAGAAAGGATTGCTTCCTCTCTCCAGCTTTTGGCGCAAAGCATTGGACAAATCTTTTGACCGTAAGGATGACAACGGTATTTTTGCCATCACTTCAGGAAGTACCATCAAGTGTGTCACTGTTGTTACCGCTCAAGCAGCTTGTCCTGCCGCTGCATATGCGTTTGAGTATGCAGCCGCCTTCTCCTTTCAGCAGCCTCCGATGCTTGTTCGGGTACCGGCGGATACTGTTTGGACGAATCCCACACAGGCCGGCCTGTAATGAAACTCACCAAACAGTATGGATACCGCATTTCTCAAGGTACGGGCAAAACGTGGAGCAAGCTCTTGATTTTAACAGTAGGAGTTTTGAAGAAATTCAACAAATCTTGTGATACAGCCGCCTGCCGAAAAACAATATTCGGAATATTTTTTGTATTTTCTCTCGGCGCAGCCACCCGCAAAAGTCAACTCCTGTATTATTTTTGACCCTGCGTTACGGATATATCTGTTGTGTATACTGCTTCCGTATTTTTCGCAAAGCAAAACACCAATATCAAAGCCAATAAACCGCCGGCCAGCTTTGTTGCAAAATATGCTGCAACGGCGCGTCCGTCTGCAACGCCAGCCGCAAAGGCCATTTGCCCGCCCAATACAAATGCCCCGGATACCGTAAACGCAGCGTTTATCATTCTCCCTCTGGCATCCATCCGGGGATACAGCGGCAGCATGGAAACACTTGAGACAAGGCTTGTCAAAAGCCCCAAAACAGCATATTCATTGACGCCCAGCCTGGATGCGGCCCACTCCAGCCACCGGCTGCACTTTGCCAGTACCAGCCTGCCAGCTACCAGAGAACCACATACGATAATGGTGATCTTCAGAATGATTACCAGCACTTCCTCCACTACGTCAGGCGGCATTACGGACCGTTCCGGTACAAACAGGCCCCACGTCATCCAGCAAAACAACAGGACCCCCAGCCTGCCTCCGCTTCCTTCATCCAGCGCTCCAAGCAGCGCAAAACACAGCAAAACGGCAATACACACATTCATCGTGCCACCGGCGCGCACGCCTTTTCCAGCCATGCACCTTCCTCTTTATTGAGATACGCGCCCAGTTCCCGAAGCACAGCCGCATGATAACGGTCCAGCCATTCCAGCTCTTCCCTGGTCATCAGCTCCAGCTTCAGAGGGCGCGTGTCAATGGGACAGTAGGTGAAGGGTTCAAAGCCATAAAACGCTCCATATTCTGTTTCACATACCGGCACGCACAGCAGTTCGTTTTCAATGCGTACTCCGAGTTTGCCTTCTTCGTAGATGCCCGGCTCATCGGTGACGGTCATGCCCGGTTCAAACGGCGTGTCATTTTTTGCGGAAAGGCCCTGCGGGCCCTCGTGGATAACCCCCACAAATCCCACGCCGTGGCCCGTACCGCAGCGGTAATCCAGGCCGCGCCTCCAGAGTGTTTCCCGCGCCAGAATGTCGATATGCATGCCCGCGCTTCCCGCTTTGAACACCGCGCGCGCGGCGGCAATGTGACACTTGAGCACAAGCGTATACGCCTCCCGCTCCTCGTCCGTCAGCGGGCCCAGCGCATAGGTACGCGTGATGTCCGTGGTGCCGTCCCGGTATTGCCCGCCGCTGTCCACCAGCAGGAACCCGCGCGGCTCCAGCTCCGCGCAGGTATCCTCCATGGGGGCATAGTGCATCATAGCCGCGTTTGCCCCATAGGCCGCGATGGTTTCAAAGCTTGCGCCCAGGCAGTCCTTCTGCGCCATTCTCAGGCTCGTCAAATAGTTGGATGCTGCAAATTCCGTCCAGCCTTCCCCTGTTTCCATACGGCGGCGCAGCTCCATCTCGAACCGAACCATCGCCGCGCCGTCCCTGCGGTGCGCCTCTTTTTGGCCGGCCATCTCTGTTTCATCCTTCACGGCTTTGAGCAGCTGAATGGGGTCTTTACCCGCCGAGAGCGTCACGGCCCGGTTTTGGCGCAGCGCCCGCAGGAGGGTCCAGCTCGTACCCGCAGGCTCATACAAAAGCGCCATCGGCGTTTCCGCCGCAGCCAGAAAGTCCCGTATATTCCCATACGGATGCAGCGTTACTCCCTGCGCCTCCAGCACTGTCTGCACCCCGGCGGGCACGCGGCTCGTGTCAATGAACAGATGCGCCCCTTTCGGCTCCACCAGGCAGTAAGCGAGCGCAAACGGGTTGTACTCCACATCGTCCGCACGCAGGTTCAATAGCCACGCCACACTGTCCAACCGGCACACCAGCATGGCGTTTGCGTTCTGCCGGGCAAGCCTCTCCCGCAGGATATGCAGCTTTTCCCCGGCGGAAAGTCCCGCGCGCGACGGCTCCAGCAGCCATGCTTCTGTCGCAGGTATGGGCGGCCGCCCCTCCTGCCAAAGTGCGGAAACAAAATCGTGGTCACGCAGGACAGCTCTTTTTTCCGCCAGCGCTTTTTCCAGCGATTCCACCACGGACACACTGGTGCAGGCGCCGTCCAGTGCCAGCGTTCCTCCGGCGGGCATCCTGTCCGCCAGCCATTCCTCCACGGTGGGCACGCCGGGCTGGGCCATGCGCATCAGCGTGATTCCGCTGCCCTCCAGCTGCCGCTCCGCCTGGATGAAATAGCGTCCGTCCGTCCACAACGCGGCGGCTTCCCGTGTCACACACAGCGTTCCCGCCGAACCCGTAAAGCCCGACAGCCACGCACGGCAGCGCCAGCGGGCCGGCAGGTATTCCGTCATATGCGGGTCGCTGGACGGCACATATACGCCGTCTGCTCTTTCCGCTTCCATAGCCGCACGCAGCGCGACGATTTTTTCCACAACCGTCATCGTCCGATTTCTCCTTTTTTTGTGGTCTGCATCCTTGCTATGCCCAGTATACCACCTTAAAAGCCTATGCAAAAGACGCCTTCATGCAGAAAAAGGTATCTTCTTTCTGCACGGAAAAGCCGGGCCGGAAATATCTCCGGCCCGGCTTTTAGCGGATATCCGTCAGAAGGCCATGCGCGCCCAGCCCTCTTCCCTCGCGGGCGGGAGGCCCAGCAGCCTGCGCCCGGTCTCAACATAATAGCGGTAATTGGCAAGCGGTACTCCGTTTGGGATACGGTGGTCAATGGCAAACACTGTGCCACCGCCCATCAGAGGACCGGACATCTTGTATTCCAACTCCGCGCGGATGGCTTGGAAATCGCCGCGCAGTACAAATTTGTCAATGCCGCCTTTAAAGGCCAGCCTGGCGCCGTACTTTTTTCGCAGCTCCATCATATCCATTCCCGCCGCCGGTTCGCAGGGATACAGGCACGTCACACCGCAGGCGAGGATCGCGTCGATCACAGGGTTCATGTTTCCATCACTGTCCTGGGAGAATATCTTTGCTCCGTGGGCCCGCGCGCAATTCCATATTTTTTGATAGTACGGCTGCAAAAACGCTTCAATCTGCGCCGGGCCGAACAGAGGGCCGGACTTTCCCGCCATGTCCTCATGGATGCTGAGGCAGTCGATGGGAACGATCTCAGCCACACGCTCCATCACTTTTACACAGGTGTTTCCGATGGTTTCCAACATGTCGGCGATCAGCTCCGGCTCCTCGTAGCATGCGATACACAATTCTTCCTCGCCCATAAGCTGCCTCGGCTCGTCGAACCCGCCGGGCACCCACTGGATCGTCAGATAGCCTTTATCGCGCAGTTCCTTTTGATGCAGCAGCGCCTCCCGGTCAATACGCTCCTCCGAAAATTCATACCAATGCTTGACCTTCAGCCAGTCGTCCATTGTTTTGACGGGATATTCCATCGGCAGTGGGATCGTAGCGCTTTGCCTGCACAACTTCGTTTTACGGCCCATCTCGTCCACAGAGACGGTAAATTCCGGCGTTTCCTCCAATACCCGGGGCGTCAGGCCTGTGATTGCCTCGCAATTGCCCGCAAGCGGCGCTTTGAGAACATAATCCCAATCGAAGGCCGTGAGGGCGATCTCCTTGGCGCTGGCTCCCTGCCTTTGCCATTCCTCTTCCAGACCGATCAGCAGGCCAAACAGCTCACAGAACATCTCTCTTCCTGTAAACTCAAAATTGCAGTGCGCGATATAGCGTTCCCTATCCCAGATCATACGTCCCATTCCTTTCGGTGTTTGCCCTCAGTTTACCGGAACGGCGGAAAAAAGCCATGCAGAAATGGTTGAAATCTGGATAAAATTCCGCTATCATTACAAAAAACGGGCGTGTTCGGCGCAAAGAGGTGTACACGGATGTGGAAGCATCTGGAAGTGGAACTGGATTATCTGGTGCGGCGCGCCACCTTCTGCGGCTGGCAGATCGCGCCGCGGCGCATTTCCAATTATGAGCTGGTATATGTACTTCGCGGTCAGGGCGACATCTGCCTGGGCAGCCGGCAGTTTACGGTCCGAACAGGGGATCTTGTGTGCTTTTGTCCCGGCGTACTGCACAGTCTTTCCGTTGCGCGGCAGCCCTGCATGGAGTTCTACGGAGTCCATTTCACGCTGCCGTCGGGCGTGGACCGCCTTCCGCTGCCCGAGGTTGCCAAAATCGAACCGCCCGGCAGGCTGGAGCCTCTGTTCAAATCTCTGTTTGAGATCTACAAGCAAAAAACATATCTTTATCAATGGCGGCAAAATCTTCTGCTCGAGCAGATCTTATGCGAAATACTCTCCGCACTGCATGGGGAAAATGCTCCCGCAGAGCTTATCCGTATTAAAAAAGTGCTGGAGCATATCCATGAGGATCCTGCCCGTCCGTTTACGCTGGAAGATCTTACTGCCCGCTCCGGCGTAAAAAAGACGCTATTCCTGCAATCCTTCCGTCGGATGACCGGAACAACGCCCAAGCAGTATATTCTCGGGCTGCGGCTGGAATATGCGCGGGATCTGCTGCTGGAAACAGACGTCCCCGTCGCGCAGGTGGCCGAACGCTGCGGCTTTTCCGATTCCTTTTATTTCAGCCGCTGCTTCAAAAACCATTTCAGCACTTCGCCCCGGCAATATCGAAAGGAACACGCTTAGATTCCAAAAAGCCAATTTGCGCATGTTTTTTGCCAATTTCAGCAAAGAATATGCGCAATTTTTTTGTATTCTGAAGGTAGCGTTCCTCCCGCGGGAGAAACACGGAAAAAACAAGGGGGCCATAACTATGGAAAAAATCAAATTGGGTATCATCGGCGTGGGAAACATGGGCACCTGTCACATTGAGACGACAGCGCCGTGAAGCTGCCGCCCGAATTTTACACTATGTTTGCACGTGCTTTCTTCTCACAACTGATGAAGCGTTACGGCGGTGTCATTTTCCGCCGGCTGTTTGTATCCATCCCGGTGGCGGCCGCACAAAAAATGCAAAGCTTTTTACCCCTCCTTTGGCGGCATGCTTGAGCCGGAAAACATTTTTTCTTTATTGAAACTCGGCCCGTGCGTTCATAAGGCCGGCTATGGAAGATCTGTTTCAACTGCACTTTTTCCTGTGCCGCTCAGCGCATCGAAAGTTCCTCAATGTAATCGTTATACCATTGTACGGCAGTTCTGGCCGTCCTGCGAAGCTGCATGCCCTTTCCGGCCAGCAGTACAAGGCGGTTGTCCGCTTCTCCCTGCCAGGGCGTCAGACGAACCTCCGGCCCGGTGCAGTCGACGTAAAAGATGCCCTCCGGCACGCGTACAAAGCCTTTGATACGCCATGTTTCTCCCGCAAGCTGTACAAGGCACTTTTGCAGTGCCGCAAGGGGCATCGTGGGACGGATCTGCAGCACCGCTTTTTGCAGGGTGATATCCGGCATGTCCAATACCTCATCCACATCCACATCCGGTACGATCAGGGAAAGCCATTCCGGCTCGAACCGTCCGAACTGCGTGCGGCGGATGCGGGCCGCCGGGTTGGCGCGCAGGATAAGCGCTTTTGCTTCAGCGCACTGCGCTTCGGTGGCAAGGTCTGTTTTGTTCAGAAGCACGAGACTGGAGACAGCAAGCTGCCGGGGGCACGCCCGGGCAGTAGAGAAAACCTTTTCAAGCCGCGCGGCATCTGCGACGCACACGCTGCCCTGGTAGGAAACAGCGGGAAATTGGGCCAAAACCCGGCGCACGTTGGTGGGGTCGGCCAAGCCGCTGGCTTCCACGAGCGCAACATCCGGTGCATCCGCGGCCGCCTGCTCCAGCGCGGCCTCAAATTGGTCCAAACGGCAGGCGCAGAAAATCGAGCCGTTGCTGATCTCATCCAACGCCGCGTCCAGCTCCCGCAGCAGCGTGCCGTCCACGCCGGCGCGTCCGAATTCGTTGATGATGAGCCGCAGCCGCCGGCCGGCAAACTGCCGGGCAAAATTTTTGAGGAAAGTGGTTTTCCCTGCACCCAAAAAACCGGTGATGAGATACAGTTCCATTATATCGCGCCTTTCTTAGCTGAAAAGAGGCTCTAGACCTCCCATTCCGTTTTTTGCAGCAGCGCACGGGCCTGCTCTGTGGAGAACCCGCGGTTGAGGCGCGTTTCCAGCGAATTGTCGCGCGGGTTCACGCCGCATTCTGCATAAATCTGGTTTGCACCGGCCATCAGGCAAAGCTCATCCGGCTCATGTACGCACATAGCGCGCGGCGGCCGGGCGGTGAGCGTGGTAACGGCGCAGATCTTGGCAAGCTGCGCGGCCGATATCTCGCCCTGCGAGCCCAACGGCGTACCGGGCACGGCAATGCGCTTCATCACGGCCATCACTCCCACGGGGTAATCACGGATGCGCAGCATTTCGTCGACCAGTTCCTGATGCGTGTGCTCCGGCCCGATCGGTTCTACACAATAATACAGCTCCAGCCCTGCCCCGCGCACGACATCCATCGTGCGGATGCGCGCCTGCGGACGTGCATTCGTGTCGGTGCCCTCCCGCAGACGGTGGATATGGTACACACCAGTGAATCCCGCCTCTTTCAGGGCTGCAGCATAGGCCGGACCAAAATCCCCCACATTGGCAACAAGGCGCATCTGCGGGGGCAGCACTGCGCGCACTGCCCTGCCGTATGCCAGAAATTTTTCCTGGGGGAATTCCGCAGTCGTCATCAAAAACAGGTCTTCGATCCCGCTGGCAGCCAGCTCACGCGCCAATTCCACCGTCTCTTCCAGCGTTTTGATGCAGGCTGGCTGGCCCCTGCGCGCGTCTGCGGCAAGGCTACAGAATTTGCAGTTGACGCCACAGGCCTGGGCGTCAATACCGATCTGCGCAAAAATAACGCCACGGCCACGGAACGCTGTGCGCGCATACGCATTGGCCGCACCCAGCAGTGCATAATATTCCGCACTGCCGGTGGCCACCTCCAACAGGCGCAGTGCGTCCTGCCGCTCCAGCAGCGCGCCTGAGCCTGCTTTGGCAAGAATATCCTCTATCATATGAAACACTCCCAACCGGCAGCTCCTGCAAAAAAGCGGCGGACAACGCACATCCGCCGCTTTTCCCGACAGGAAAGCCGTAAATCTTAAAATGTACGCCCGTCCGGGCTGCTTTTACAGCACCTCGCGGACAGCGGCCTCCAGCTCTTCCTTGCTGGGAATGATGGAAGAAAATTTCAGTTTGCCGTTGATATAGATGCTGGGCAGGTTTTTCACACCCATCTTTTTACAGCGCGCAATATTTTCCTTGAGCGTGAATTTGTATTCCACCATATCAATGGCGTCCCCGAAGGTGTCCTTTGCAACATTGGCCGCGCCCATCATATAGGTGCAGGCCGCACATGTGGCGGAATCAAGCGTAAACACCTCTATGAGCGGACGGGGCAGATTTTCGTAATCCGGCAGCTCCACCGCAATGTCGTCCTCGGCGGCCACATAATTCTTCACCATCTCCCGGACGGCTTCCGTTTCAAGCACAGCCTGTGCAGCGCCGATGGTGTTTTCCACAGGTACGGCATAGGGCATATCACAGCCCGGCGCGACAATGAAGTTTTTATATTCCGGCAGCTGGGCCAGAAGATCCGCCACGAATTTCATATTATCCTGCTGCGTGCCGTGAAGCATGATGGACGTAAGCGGGATATTGCCGCCGATGGCCACATTGTATTTATCGCAGATGGCCTTGGCTGCAAGGATATCCACATTTTCGTCCACAGAAATAGAATCCGGCGCGGTGCGGCACATCACCTCGATATTGCGGGTGGCATTGCCGCACACAAAAAAGGAAGAGAACGCCTGTTTTTCTTCACGCAGATAGCGGAACAGTTCAGTGTAGGGTGCGGAGAGGAATTCTTCAAAGTGATCCGACGAGATCTGAGAGACCAGAGGGTCCACTACGGCAATCACATCCATACCTGCGTCCAGGTAAAGATCGCTCATGCGCTTGGCACAGTCCGCACAGAAGCCCAGCAGGTCCTTCACATAGTCCTCGTCGTCGAACATATCCATGAAGATATCATTGCCGCGCAGATGGCTGGCCAGTGTGAACGGCCCGCACAGCAGCCCATAAAGGGCGGTGGTATCTCCCACGGCCTCTTTCATGCGGCGCATGGCCGAAAGCACCATGGGCATGCGTCCGCTTTCGGCTGTGGGAAGCGTGCAGCGGCAAGGCACCGTCATCGTGTCGGCCAGAGGATGCGAAGAAACGGAGGGCGGGCAGTCGTCGGCCCACACCAGCCCGCAGCCCAGTACCTCGGCCTCCAGCTGAAGATCGAATACAACGGGCTGTCCGTCCGGCTTGTACAGCCGGTTCACTTCCAGCAAAGCACGGACGAGCGTCTCCTCGTCTGTGAGGACCTGTGTGGCGGTGGCACCCACCAGCGCGCCCGCGTGGACGCCTGCAAAGGGGACCCACGGCGCGCGCGGAGTAGGTTCGTGGCGCAGCGTTTGAAAAATCAGTTCTTTTCCGGTCATATGCAGTCTCCCGTTCATGCGGAGGCGCGGCAGAGAGCGACGGCGGCGTCGGCGGCGCTGGCGGCGTCGGCGGTGTATTTGTCCGCGCCGATCTGCTCACAGAAAGCCTCGGTGACAGGCGCGCCGCCAACCATGATCTTCACCTTGTCGCGGATGCCCGCTTCCTCGGCCTTTTTCACAACTTCTTCCATCATGCCCATGGTCGTCGTCAGCAGCGCCGAGCAG
>NZ_JXXK01000056.1 GCF_000949455.1 Ruthenibacterium lactatiformans
GCAAAAAACGCCTCAATATCCCCGCGGGTGCAGGCCGCCGACCCCTGCTGCATTTCCCGGCCGCCGCCCCTGCCGCCAAGCGCGGCGTTCATCTCTTTACACAGAGCGTGCACATCTGCCCCTCCGGCGCTGCCCAACGCATACTTGTAGCCTACGGCATCCGTGCCCGAAAAAGCCGCGCACACACCCGTGCACTGCTCCATCAGTGCCGTACACAGGCGGCGCAGGCTGTCGGGGGAAAGGTGGGGCTCGAATACCAGCGCATTTTTTCTGCCGCGGAACGCGGCGGCGTCCGCCGCAAACAGACGGGTCTCCAGCGCGGCCTTTTCCGCTCTGAGCGCCGCGTTTTCATCCGCCAGGCGCTGCACGGCAGCCGCTGTTTCATTGATCTTCGCGCTCAGCAGACCGGAGACTGCCTCGGCGTTCTGAAACTTGATACAGTGATCCTCATACGCCCGCATACCGCACAGCATGGTAACGCGGGTTCCGCCCTTATAGCTTTGAGCGGACGTCAGCTTGATGCTGCCCACCTGGCCGCAGCGTTCCACATGCGTGCCGCAGCAGGCACAGACATCCACATTCGCTACCGTCACGATTCGTATCGCGCCCGTCAGCTCCTTTTTGCTGCGGTAGTTCAGCTGCGCCAGCTCCGAAGGCGCGGGCCAAGCTATCGTCACGGGCGCGTTCTGCCATATCACCCAGTTGGCAGCGCGTTCCACATCGGCCAACTCCGCATCGGTGAGCGGACCGGAAAAATCCACCGTTACATCCTGCGCGCCGATATGAAAGCCCACATTGTCGTAGCCGAACTGAGCGTGTACGATGCCGCTGACGATATGCTCGCCCGTGTGCTGCTGCATGTGATCCAGCCTGCGGCGGCCGTCCACATCACCTTGGACCATCTCTCCCACACGCAGCGGTGCTGTGACCGTATGCACCACTACACCGTCCTTTTCGTGCACATCCAGAACGCGCGCACCGCCCAGGGCTCCCCGGTCCGCCGGCTGGCCTCCGCCCTCGGGATAAAATGCCGTGGCGTCCAGCGTTACGGCAAAATTGCCGTCCGTGGGCACGCAGCTCAGCACAGTAGCGCAGAACTGTAAACAGGCGCCGTTTTCGTAATAGAGCTTTCTCGTCTCTGCCATGCCGTTTTCTTTCCTTTCAATGAACAGGCCGATTTTTGATATCGGGGATATTGTAACATAAAAATTCAGCAAAAGCACTAAAAAAAGCGCCAACTTTTCGTTGTCCGAAACCCCGGAAATTGTACTATAATGCATATAACCGGGCCGCCGGAGGCAAAGCTCTGAAACAGAGCCTTTCCGCGGCCTTCGGTGAGCAACCGCCCGGCGCTTGCCGGGCAGCAAGGGAGGAAACCATGCGCAAAAGCGGCATCCTGATGCCGGTGGCGAGCCTGCCGGGGCCTTACGGCATCGGCTCGTTGGGCAAACCGGCATTCGTGTTCATTGATTTTCTGAAAAAGGCTGGGCAGAAAGTGTGGCAAATGCTCCCCCTTTCACCTACGGGCTTTGGGAACAGCCCCTATCAAAGCTGTTCGGCCTTTGCCGGCAACCCCTATTTTATCGATCTCGATATCCTGCGCAAAAAAGGTCTTTTGAAAAAAGGCGAGTACGGGGCAAAGGAATGCTGCACCAACGAGGGCGCAGTGGATTACGCGGCTCTGTACCACAGCCGGTACGGTATTCTGCGCAAGGCTTTCGCCCGTTTTTCCACTTGGTACCCGGACGACTACTACCGCTTCTGCTACGAGCAGGGCTGGTGGCTGGAGGATTATGCGCTGTATATGACAGCCAAGGGCCTGTATGAAGGGAAAAGCTATCTGGAGTGGCCCGAGCCCGTGCGTTCCCACACGCCGGAGGCCATCCGGCAGCTGTATGCCGAGCATGAGGCGGAAGTTCATTTCTGGAAATTCTGCCAGTACGAGTTCAGCCTCCAGTGGACCGCCCTCAAGGCCTATGCAGGGGAAAACGGTATCGAGATCATGGGGGATATCCCCATCTATGTGGCGGCGGACAGCGCGGACGTATGGGCCGCGCCGGAGCTGTTTCTGCTGGATGCCTGCGGCGCCCCAAAAGAGGTTGCCGGCTGCCCGCCGGACGCATTTTCGGACGCAGGCCAGCTTTGGGGCAACCCGCTGTACGACTGGGCCCACCACGAAAAAACCGGCTTTGCCTGGTGGGTGCGGCGCATCCGCTATGCCCTGAATTTTTACGATATTCTGCGCATCGACCATTTCCGCGGCTTCGACACCTATTATGCCATCCCCTACGGCGCGAAGACCGCCCAAACGGGCGAGTGGCGCAGCGGCCCGGGCATGAAGCTGTTTCGCGCCGTGAAGCAGGCGCTGGGGGATGTGCCCATCGTGGCCGAGGACTTGGGCGAGCTGTTTCCCAGCGTATATGAGCTGTTGGCGGAGAGCGGGTTCCCGGGCATGAAGGTACTGCAATTTGCTTTCGGCCCCGGAGACAGCGAGTATCTGCCCCATAACCATCCCGTACACTGCGTGGTGTACACGGGCACACACGACAACACCACGGCTGCCGCCTGGTACAGGACCGCCGCCCCGGCCCAGCGGAAGAAAGCCGCCGCTTACCTGGGGCTGAACCGGGAGGAGGGCTTTGCCGCCGGGCTGGTGCGCGGCGCGCTGGCCAGCCCCGGAGAGCTGTGCATTATCCCTCTGGCGGATTATCTTGCCCTGGGGGCCGAAGCGCGCATCAACACGCCGTCCACGCTGGGCGGCTCGAACTGGGTGTGGCGCGCGCTGCCCGGCCAGCTCTGCGCCGCCAACGCCAAAAAGATCGCGGCGCTGGCCGTACTGTACGGCCGCGCCTGACATTAAAGCACAGCAAAAAAAACAGGGCCGCTGACATGGGCGGCATCCCGTAAAGAAGTTAAGGGCAAGGCAGACCACAATGGTTTGCCTTGCCCTTTCATACTGCGTAGCCCACTATGATGCTTTCGGGGAAAGTGCCCGTGGAAAAAACGGTAACCGGACGCTTCAGTTGCCGATTGCAATTTCTACATATTGGCTTCCGACAACAGTTGGCCTATGATTTCTTGTTTGCTTGCGGTATAGCGCTTCCGGTCGTCTGCAAACCGCACTGCTGATTTCCGCTTGAACTCGTCGTACATCATCGCTTTTTCAGGGTTTGCGTTCAGATAGTCCCGGAAACTGATATAATTACTCCACCCTGTTCCGTTCCTTTTCACGATATGGATATGGTGTGTTCGTATATCGCCATCTTCCATTACAAAAAATACTTCTCCTGCAACAGCTCCTTCATGGAAAAAAATATTATGCTGTTTCAGGACTTCAATATAAGGCAATATATCCTTTATGTCGTGGACAGCAACGGCAATATCAATAATCGGCTTTGCGTGAATTGAGCAAATGGCCGTACTTCCCACATGCTGAATATCAAGTGCAGTATCTCCCAAGAGTTGCTTTAATACGCTGATTACATTTTCAGCATTTTCATGCCATTCCTCTTGATGCTGCACCAACTTTACCGTTCCGCTTTTTAACCCTATCATAACAATGCTGTCCTCTCGAGAACCCGAGTCGTTGGTCAATTTATTATAAAACAACACCCGCCGAAAAACAACTTTGTCAGCGGGTGTCAGCTTCCTTATGATAGACCGCCCAAAGCGCGGCCCTGTTTTTTCATCGTGTTTCCCGCACTGCTCTCAGCAGCCTTTCTCGTAACGCATGTATGCGACATCCCAGCCCATGGAGTACTCGTATGCAGCACACGCTTTTACAAGATAGTTCAGAAAATTCTTTTTCATAACAGTACCCTCCTTTAAAGGTATCTCTAAAATTTCCCGCCCCTCAATCGGACGGCTTCCGTGTCCCCTTTCCCTTGGGACATTTTTATTATATACCGTCATTTTGCATAAATCAATAGCTTTATTATTGTAATATTGCACAAACTTTCTGTCCTTTGCCAAAGCTGTGTACCCTTATAAAATGATGTTTTTTTCACAATGTATCTGAAAACCCGCACAGCAGGCTGCGTGCATAATTGATAAAAATATAACTATATTATCGTCATATTGACGAATTTCCTGGAAATTTTTTTGCTTTTGCAAAATCAATTTCTTCATATGCTCTTTCTTATTGCTTGCGAATTTTTTTGTTTCGCCTCCGAGTGTATTTTCAGTGCATTCTTTCGCCATGATTTGCCTTTTTTGAAGTGCATATTCTTCCCGGCCATGGCGCACCCTAATTCTAAAAGGAGTGGAACACCATGGATAATCAAACTGTTCTATTGCTCAACGAGGTCGTAAAAAATGCCGAGATGGGTAAAAATACCGTCACCCAGCTTTTGGGTATCACCGATGACGAACGCCTGAAAATACACCTGAACCGCCAGCTGGCCACATACGAGGACCTTTCCAAACGGGCCAATGCAATGCTGGCCGTAGAGGGCGAGCAGGCCGAAGGCCAGAACGCTTTTACAAAGCTGAATGCCAAAATGGGCGTAAAGATGCAGACGATGTACGATAAGTCTCCCCGCAAAATCGCGGAGATGCTCATTGAAGGCAGCCATGTGGGCGTTACAGATATGACCATTGCCATCAAGGACGCGCCCGACGCGAACCCGGGCGCTGTCGCGCTGGCTCAGCGCCTGCAGCATGCCGAAAATGAATATGCCGGAGAATTGAATGTATTTCTGTAAGCGCTCAAACAGCCGCAGGCTGTATTTTCGGCCGGAACCATCCTATGGCTGCCGTGAAGGAACAAAAACAACTGCCGCACCGGAAATTCCGATGCGGCAGTTCTGTTTTTCAATTTTTGCAGACGGAAGGCTCTCACGCCTTCAGGTACTCGTCCATGTACTGAAAATAAAATTCCCAGTCCTCGCGCTGGACGTCATGCCATCCGGCGCGGTTGTGATAGCCCATGGCCCCGCTCCAGCAAGCCTGGCCCGCATGGGGCTGCGTTTCGCCCTCGGCCACGCAGCCGTCCGGCAGTACGTTCAGCCCGTACAGCGCAAAGGCAGGGCGGCTGGCCATCAGGCTGTTCCATGCGCCCTGCGGATCGGCCCAGAGGTCTCCCTCCGCACAAGCCACATATACCTGTCGCGGTGCGATGCAGGCCAGCAGCAGGTGCTGGTCCACGGGCAAGGAGGCGGCGTCCGCTCCATATTCCTTATATTTTGTGCAGAACCAGTGGGGAAACAGGGCATTGATGGATTTCAGTGTCTCGCCGCGGTTTTCCCGCGTGAGACTGGCGCCCGTGTTCCCGGAATCGTTGGAGATCACAAGCGCGATACGTTCATCGTTGGCTCCTGCCCACACCGCCGCCTTGCCCAGGCGTGAATGACCGATATCCGCAATGCGCGCCGCGTCCACATCCGCGTCCTGCACAAGATAATCCACGCCGCGCATAATGCTGAAGGCCCACGCGCCCACGGCCTTGAACTCCGGCTCGTCAAACAGCGAAATTACACGGCTGCTGTAAGCCTTGGCGTCATCCGGGGCAAAATCGTTGCACCAAATAGTGGCCACGCCGTAACCACGTGCCACAGCTTCTTCAATGGCCCAACGCTCCGCTTTTCCGCCGCGTTCCTCTTCCAGCACGGCCGCGTCCTTTTCGCTGGCATAAGAGGGCAGGATGGCCGGATCGTCCAGCACCGTGTGGTTGCCGTTGAAGTTTAGCCCCACCACAACGGGCGCGGGCCGGTCGGAATTGGGCAGATACATCAGAAGCAGTGCATCGGAGGAGCCTTTGTCCGTTGTGACAGTGAGCTTCACCTGACGGCGCAAGGCCGCGCCGTCCAGTGCTTCGCCTTCCTCCACAACCTCAAAAGACGTTTCGAAGCCATTCTTCGGCAGCACACCATACACATGCTTCTCAAACAGGTCCAGCACCTCCGCCCGGCGCAAAGCCATATCCTCCGGCGTTTCCACTCCCGTTCCGTCCTGCAGCGCCAGCACCTCGGGCAGTGTGGAATAATCTCGCTCGCCGCCCACGACATAGGCCCGCATGGGGTCCGAAAGCTCCATCTGGAAGTTACTGGTCATGGCCACCATGTTCGGCCAGGGCAGCATGCTGTGCATCCACAGCACAAGGCCCCCCGCCGTCAGCACCAGAACCAGCACGATGCCCAGAGGGATATACCACCAATGGAATTTTTTCCTCTGCTTCTCTTTCACCCGCACAAAACTCCTTTCACCCAAGATCTATGATTTTACAATAAAGGATTTTTGAGTATTTTCCATTGTTTTTGTTGCGAATCAACAGGGAACAGGGAAAAACGTACTTTTTCACAAGCCCTGATCAACAGAAGCCCCGCTGCCGGCCGGCAGCGGGGCTTCTGTGTTTCGGTTCGTTTTACTGCACGGCCCGGCGCAGCAGCGCGGGGCGGCAGGCACGCAGGTTCCGGCGCACGCCCAAGAGGCCATATAGATGGGCCATCTCCAATGTGGCGCAGATCTTATCCGCCAGGCTCACCATATAGGACTCCTTATAATAGGGCAAAGGCGCGGTCAGCGGCCACATGTGCTTGCCGATGATGTCCTCTTCCATGGGGGACAGGCCGAAGGCGCGCGCATTTTCCAGCGCGAGCTGCGGATGGATGACCAGCCGCCGGAAGCGCCCGACGTCTGTCTCCTCCCATTTTTGCAGATACAGGTCGTGCAACAGCCCTGCACGGGCAGCGGCGCGGTAATCCAGCCCGAAAATGCGGCACAGCGTAAAACCCACATAAGCTACGAACAGGCAATGGTCATAGCAGCTGACGCCTTTGACATGCTGGGGAATGGCGTCCATCGCGCGCACCATTGGCTCGTCCTCCAGCCCGTTCAGGCAGGCGGCGAACAGCGCGCGGTTCTCTTCTTTCCACTGCATCGGAATCACCTCTTTGTCGTTTGCGCACAGCCCACAGCGGGCGTGCAGCCGGGGCGTTTTGCCCCTGTGCTTATGATACGAGAAAAAAGCCGGATTATCTACAAGAAAATGTTACCGCATACAAACCTTTTACCTGGATTTGAAAAAGGCGCGTTTTGCCGCGGACGGGCCGCCGCAAAACACGCCGTGATTCAGAGCCGGGAAATCAGGTCCTCACAGATACGCGCCGCCGTAGTGCAGTATTCCGTAATATCGAATTCCTTCACCACCAGCGTGTCATAAGCTTCTTCGTCGGCATTGTCGCTCATGGCGCGCAACACCACGCAGGGAACACCGTATTTTGCCGCCACGTGGGCCACGGCCGCGCCCTCCATCTCCACACAGTCCGGCGCACAATCAGCCGCAATGGCGTTTTTGGTGGCGCTGTCGCCCACAAAGGTGTCGCCTGTGGCGATCTTGCCGACAATATATTTTACGCCCGCATCCGTGCAGGCCTGCTCGGCGGCGGCCACAAGCACAGGGTCTGCCGCAAACTCCTTCAAATACGGGAACGTATCTGAAATCATTTCACGGTCTGCGTCATGGTACACCAGCGTGCCGCCGATGACAACGTCGCCCACGCCGATCTTATCCGTCATATTGCCCGCAATGCCCGAAAATACCAGCGCTTTTGCGCCGAATCTTGCAATGAGAAGCTGCGCCGCGCAGGCCGCGTTTACCTTGCCGATGCCCGCGCAGCAAAGCGCCACACGGCGTCCCTGCAGCAGGCCTGTGTAAAACGTCACGCCCGCAACGGTTTCCTCCCCCTTGTCTGTCATACGCTCACACAAAAGCGCAATTTCTTCCCGCATGGCACCCATCAGGCCGATGATCTTTTCCATAGCGGCGCCTCCTTACACATTGAACAGGAACTCAATGATGTCCCCGTCCTGCACCACATATTCCTTGCCCTCGGTGCGCTGCAGGCCCTTGGCCTTCACGTTGGCCATGCTGTAACCGCAGGCGGCGAGGTCGTCGTATTTCACCACGCTGGCGCGGATGAAGCCGCGCTCAAAATCGGAATGGATCTTCCCTGCGGCCTGAGGGGCCTTGGTGCCGCGGCGGATGGTCCAGGCGCGGCATTCCTTTTTGCCGTCCGTCAAAAAGCTGATGAGCCCCAGCAGGCCGTAGCTGGCCTTGATGAGGTTGTCCAGGCCCGTGGCCTCAATGCCCATCTCCGCCAGGAATTCCTTTTTCTCCTCGGGCGTGTAATCCGCGATATCCTCCTCGGTTTTGGCACAAATGGGGATGCACTCCGCGCCTTCGTCCAGGGCCAGCTTTTTCACGGTCTGGTAATGCGGATTGCCCAGCATTCCCTCCATCAGATCGTCCTCGCTCATATTGGCCGCATAGATTACAGGCTTTGCCGTCAACAGGCCCATTTCGCGCATCTGCAGCACCTGGTCCTCGTCGGCCTCGTCCAGCGGGAAGGTGCGCGCATTTTTGCCCGCGCCCAGATGCTCCTCCAGCGCGCTCAGCCATGCGGCGCTGGCCAGCGCCTTTTTGTCTCCGGTCTTGCCCGCCTTGGCCATACGCGCCGCACGGTTGGAAACGACCTCCAGGTCGCTCAGGATCAGCTCTGTATCAATGGTCTCAATGTCCCGCACCGGGTCCACATTGCCTTCCACATGCACAATGTCCGTGCCTTCAAAGCAGCGCACCACATGCACGATGGCGTCGCATTCGCGGATGTTGCCCAAAAATTTATTGCCCAGTCCCTCGCCTTTGGACGCACCCTTCACCAAACCGGCGATGTCCACAAATTCCACGATGGCGGGCGTTTTTTTATTGGTATCCCAAATTTCAGCCAGCTTGTCCAGCCGGGCGTCCGGCACGGGCACGACGCCGGTATTCGGGTCGATGGTGCAGAACGGATAGTTCGCCGCAGCGGCATTTTTGGTGCTGGTGATGGCGTTGAACAGCGTGCTCTTGCCGACGTTCGGCAGGCCTACGATTCCTAATTTCATTTTTCCTCACATCTCCTAAAAAAGCCAGTATTTTCAAGGGGTTGCAGCGTACCGTATCGCAGCGTTGACACCATTTTGACACCATTTCTGCCACTTAGGCAATTTGTTCCGTCAGATGCTTCTCAAATTGCCGGACGCCGTTCTCCATAGAATCATCGGTCACATGCACGTACCGATCCATTGTTGTTTTTATGCTTGCATGTCCAAGCAGTTTTTGTAGAACCTTCGGCTGCATGCCGCTCTCGATGGCCCGGGTAGCAAATGTGTGACGGAGTACATGCATGCAGAACCGTTTGATATGGGCCTCATCACACAGCTTGTACAAATGTGTATCGTAAGAACTATTTTTTGCAGGCTCGCCTGTCCGGAAATTGATAAAGACCAAATCACTCATGACAAGCGATCTTTGCTTACCGGAACGGCGATCAATAAAAAATAGAACCTGGGTAAGCTTTGGCGACTGTTTTCGAGTGGTACGGCTGGCATAAATTTGCTCCAGAATTTCATATGCACGGTCGGTCAAAGGAATCGTCCTATAGCTTTGTTTGGTTTTTGGAGGTCCCGCCCGCCAACAACCATTCTGATACCGATACTCAAGTGTTTTATCAACGGTCAAAGTCCGTTTTTCCCAATTAATGGCATCCCAAGTCAAGCCGATCATTTCTCCAGTACGAAGGCCGGTTTCCAGCAATAATGCGTACTGGAGATAATTGTGGGAGCGTTTTGCCACCTCTAGGAACTTTTTCTGCTCCTCAATTGTGAGGAAACGGATGTCATCTGAAGCACGAATCGGCTTTGTGCATCTGACACCATTCATGGGATGCTTCGGAATCAAGTCGTTCATGAGTGCTGATTTGAACATGGTCCCCATCGCGATATACGCCTGCATAATTGTGGAACCCGCATAGGCATCTTCCATATTGTTTAGCACCATTTTGCAATGGAATTGTTTCACATCCGCCAGCAGCATACTGCCTATTACCGGCTGAATATTATGGATATACCGATCACGATAATTTCGGAGCGTATTCGGTACCAAACCTGCGATAATCGTCTCGGACCAGTATTGATACCATGCATCAACCGTCATATCAGAGGATGCAAGGACAGTTCCGTGCCGATTCTCATACTGTGCATCTGCAAGCCAATTCCGAGCCTCTGGAAGCGATGTAAAATAATGATAGCGGCGCTTACCATTTCGATCTACGAACCTTGCGCAGTACCTACCATCCTTTCTTTGACAAATACCATTTCCGCATTCTTTACCTTTCAGATTTTTACCCATTTGCTGAACTCCTTTTCTGACATGAGAAAAAGAGCCAATACAACAAACTGATTTTATCATAAATGGGCCTTTTTCTCAAGAGAATACAAGCTATATGGCAGTATAGTTCTAT
>NZ_JXXK01000057.1 GCF_000949455.1 Ruthenibacterium lactatiformans
TGGGCGTGTGCGCTGCACGCGCCCCTGTGCCGGCGGGCATGGGCTTAAAAATATTGAACCGCGCAAACTGTGCCGAGCGCAGTTTTTATTATAGCCGTCTTTCGGCGGCGTCCTAGTATGATCCGATATATGCAAATATCAAAAGGCATGTCCTTGGCAGGAAAAAACAGCATAGGAGTGACTGTATGGACGAGTATATCATCGAGATGTGCAACATCACCAAAGAGTTCCCGGGTATCATCGCAAACGACGACGTAACGCTGCAGCTGAAAAAGGGCGAGATCCACGCTCTGCTGGGGGAAAACGGCGCGGGCAAATCCACGCTGATGAGCGTGCTGTTCGGCATGTACCAGCCGGAAAAGGGCGTTATCCGGAAAAACGGGCAGGAGGTCCAGATCAAGGACCCAAACGACGCGAACCGTTTGGGCATCGGCATGGTGCATCAGCACTTCAAGCTGGTGCACAACTTCACTGTGCTGGAAAACATCATACTGGGCGTGGAGACCACGAGCCGGGGCTTTTTGAAAATGGACAAGGCCCGGGAAAAGGTAACGGCCCTCTCGGAGCGGTACGGCCTGCGGGTGGACCCGGACGCCTGTATCTCCGATATTACGGTGGGCATGCAGCAGCGTGTGGAGATCCTGAAGATGCTGTACCGTGAAAACGAGATCCTTATTTTCGACGAGCCCACAGCGGTGCTGACGCCGCAGGAGATCGACGAACTGATGAAGATCATGAAGGAGCTTGTCAGCGAGGGGAAGAGCATCCTGTTCATCACGCATAAGCTCAATGAGATCAAAGCGGTGGCCGACCGCTGCACCGTCCTGCGCAAGGGGCGGTACATCGGCACCGTGGACGTCGCCTCCACCACCAAGGAGGAGATGAGTGAGATGATGGTGGGCCGCAAGGTGAACCTGAATGTGGAAAAAACGCCTGCGCAGCCGGGAGAGGTCGTGCTGTCGGCCCGGGGGGTTTGCGTAAAGGGACACGGAGGCAGCAAAAATGTGGTGGACCATGTGGATTTTGACGTGCGCCGGGGCGAAATCGTGTGCATCGCGGGCATCGACGGAAACGGGCAGACAGAGCTTGTTTACGCGCTGACGGGCCTTGTGGAGCCGGAGGAGGGCACTGTGACGCTGAACGGACAGGATATCACCCACGCGCCCATCCGCAGGCGCAACGCGGGCGGTCTGGGGCATATTCCTGAGGACCGCCACCGCCATGGCCTTGTGCTGGATTATAACCTTGCCTACAATCTGGTGCTGCAAAGCTATTTTGAGCCGGAGTTCTGCAGCCGCGGCTTTTTGAAGTACGACGCCATCTACGAATACGCAGACAAGCTCATCGGCAAATTTGATATCCGCTCGGGCCAGGGCGCGCGCACCATCACGCGCAGCATGTCCGGCGGCAACCAGCAGAAGGCCATCGTCGCGCGGGAGATCGACCGCGACCCGGACGTGCTCATCGCCGTCCAGCCCACGCGCGGGTTGGACGTAGGCGCCATCGAGTACATCCACGGCAAGCTGGTGGAGGAGCGGGACGCGGGCAAGGCCATCCTTCTCGTGAGCCTGGAGCTGGACGAGGTGATGCAGCTTTCAGACCGCATCCTCGTTATCTATGAGGGCCGGATCGTGGCCGATCTTGACCCGAAAACAGTCACCGTGCAGGAGCTTGGGCTTTATATGGCCGGTTCCGGGAGGAGGGCAGTGCAATGAAAAAAATATCGGCGCGCTGGCGAAACCTCTATACAAAAGCGGGTTTTTCCAGCTTTATGGCCTCGCTTCTGGCAATTTTGTGCGGCCTTGTGGTGGGCTTTGTGGTGCTGCTGGTGGCAGACCCGGCCAATGCCTTCTGGGGCCTGCTGGCCATTCTGACGGGCGGCCTTTCCGACATGAAAAACCTGGGGCAGGTGCTGTACGCAGCCACGCCCATCATTCTGACGGGCCTTTCGGTGGGCTTTGCCAACAAAACGGGCCTGTTCAACATCGGCGCGTCCGGCCAGTTCATCGTGGGCGCATATGTGGCCGTTCTGATGGGTGTGAAATGCACGTTCATCCCCGGCCCGCTGTTGTGGCTGGCCTGCCTGCTGGGCGCGATGCTGGCGGGCGCGGTGTGGGGCCTTGTTCCGGGCTTTTTGAAGGCCGTGTGCAACGTGAACGAGGTGATCGCCTGCATTATGATGAATTACATCGGTATGTACGGCGTCAACTTCCTCATTCAGCTGACGGTGTTCGATTCCCTGAAGAACCAATCGCTTCCGGTAGCGGAAAACGCCAACGCGCCCAAGCTGGGCATGGACCTGATCTTCCGCAGCGGAGCCACGGCCTCCAGCGCCAACGCGGGCATCTTCATTGCCGTCCTCGCGGGCGTCGTTATCTATTACCTCATTGAAAAAACAAAATTCGGCTACGAGCTGAAGGCGTGCGGCTACAACCGCGATGCGGCCCGGTATGCCGGCATCAACGAGACACGCAGCATCGTGCTTTCCATGGTCATTGCGGGCGCGCTCTCGGGCCTGGGCGGCGCATGCCTGTACCTGGCGGGCGCGGGCAAGGGAATCGAGGTGCTGGACACGCTGGCCGCCGAGGGCTTCAACGGCATCCCGGTGGCGCTGCTGGGCCTCAACAATCCCATCGGCATCATTTTCTCAGGCCTGTTCGTGGCGTATTTGAACCAGGGCGGCTTCAATATGCAGGTATACGGATTTGCGCCGCAGGTCATTGATATCATTATTTCCGTGGTAATCTACTTCGCGGCCTTTTCGCTGCTTTTGCGCGGCTTTGTAGAGCGGCGCGTCAAGCGCAGAGAAGAAAAGCGCGCGGCGGACGGCAGGCCCGCTGTTTCGGGCAGGGGCCCGCAGGAAGGGGGCGGAGCTGAATGAATACCGTATATTTTCTGGTACAGCAGACGATGTTCTTCTCCATTCCGCTGCTGATCGTGGCGTTGGGCGGGATGTTCAGTGAGCGCAGCGGCGTCGTCAATATCGCGCTGGAAGGCATCATGATCATGGGTGCGTTTTCCAGCATCCTGTTCATCAACATCGTGCAGAGCAGCGGCGCGGCCCTGCCGCCCCAGCTGCTGCTCCTGCTGGCGGTGCTTATCGCGGCGGCGGTGGGCGTGCTCGTCTCCATGGCGCATGCATATGCATCCATCAATATGAAGGCGGATCAGGTCATCAGCGGCACGGCCATCAACATGTTCGCTCCGGCATTCGCTATTTTTGCCGCCCGTATGATCCGCAGCGTGCAGCAGATCCCGTTCTCCAACACCTTCCGCATCACCAAGGTACCGGTGCTGGGCGATATTCCCGTGCTGGGGCCGCTGCTGTTCCAGAATACCTATATCACCACCTATCTGGGCTTTGCGGTGCTGGCGGTATCGGCTGTGGTGTTGTACAAAACGCGCTTTGGCCTGCGGCTGCGCGCGTGCGGCGAACACCCGCAGGCGGCGGACAGCGTGGGCGTGAACGTATACCGGATGCGCTACGCGGGCGTTGCCATTTCCGGCGCGCTGGCAGGCGTGGGCGGCCTTGTGTTTGTGGTGCCAACATCCACCAACTTCAACGCCACAGTGGCCGGCTACGGCTTTTTGGCGCTGGCGGTGCTCATCTTCGGCCAATGGAGACCCAGCCGCATCCTGTTTGCGGCGTTCTTCTTCGGTTTGATGAAAACGGTGGCGTCCGCGTATTCGGGCATCCCGTTCCTGGCAAACCTGGGCATCCCCAACGACGTTTACAAAATGGTGCCCTATGTAGCCACACTGATCGTACTGGCGTTCACCAGCAAAAATTCCATGGCGCCGCGTGCGGAAGGCATTCCCTACGACAAGGGCAGCCGTTAGAAAGCGGCGCGGAAAGAAAATAAATCAGGGGCGGGCTGCCGCCGCCGGGCGGTACGCCGGGCGGCCGTCCGCCCCTTTGCGTTCCGGCTGAAGCAGCGTGCGCGTCGGCTGTCCGGCGCGCACACAAAACGGATAAAGGAGATTTTTTATGCGCATGTATGATATCATCGCCAAAAAGCGGGACGGCGGTACGCTGACGCAGGAGGAGATCGCGTTCGCGGTAAACGGCTTTGCCGCGGGCAGCATCCCGGATTACCAGATGAGTGCGCTGATGATGGCTGTTTACCTGCGCGGCATGACGGCAACGGAGACCGCCCAGCTTACGGCAGCCATGGCTTACAGCGGCGATATGGTGGACCTTTCGGGGATCGGCGGCGTCAAGGCTGACAAACATTCCACGGGGGGCGTGGGCGACAAGACCACCCTGGTGGCGGGGCCGATCGTGGCCGCGTGCGGCGTAAAGGTTGCGAAGATGAGCGGCCGCGGCCTGGGACATACGGGCGGCACGCTGGATAAGATCGAGGCTATCCCCGGATGCTCGGTGTCGCTCACGCAGGAAGCGTTTTTCCGGCAGGTGAACGACATAGGCATCGCGGTCATCGGGCAGACGGGCAACCTGGCTCCTGCGGACAAAAAGATGTATGCGCTGCGGGATGTAACGGCTACGGTTTCCTGTATTCCGCTCATCGCCAGCAGCATCATGAGTAAAAAGCTGGCTTCCGGCGCGGACTGCATCCTGCTGGATGTAAAAACGGGGAACGGCGCGTTCATGAAAACGCTGGAGGATTCCATTGCGCTGGCGAAGGCCATGGTGGACATCGGTGAGCATAACGGGCGGCGCACGGCGGCGCTCATCACAGATATGGATACCCCGTTGGGCCGCAATATCGGCAACAGCCTGGAGGTCATCGAAGCGGTGGAGACCCTGCGGGGCAAAGGCCCTGCGGACCTGACGGAGGTGTGCCTGTCTCTGGCGTCGGGCATGCTGTGGCTGGCAGGAAGGGGCGGCGCTGCGGCATGCCGCGCCATGGCGGAGGACGCGCTGCGCAGCGGCGCGGCGCTGGCAAAGCTGCGGGCCATGGTGGCCGCGCAGGGCGGCGACCCTGCCGTGATAGACGATCCGTCAGGCTTCCCCGCAGCCGCGTATGAACATGACGTGGTGTGCATGCAGGACGGCTGGCTGTATGCCACCGACACCGAGAAAATTGGCATTGCAGCCGTTCTGCTGGGCGCGGGGCGTGAAACAAAAGAGAGCGTCATCGACCCGGCGGCGGGCATCCGCCTGTTGAAAAAAGCGGGCGACCCGGTGAAAAAGGGCGATGTGCTGGCACGGCTGTACGCCGGGGATGCGGCGAAATTTGCGGCTGCGGAAGAAAAATTCCACAGTGCGCTCACCTTTGCGGCCCGGCGTCCCCAGCTGCCCGCGCTGGTGCTGGCCCGTGTAGACAAGGACGGCGTGACGCGGTTTTAATGGGAAAGGTTGGAGGAAAATGAATCGGGCGGAGTTCAAAAGACAGGTCTTATCCTTGTTTTCAGAATCTGTTGATGGTTTGAGCCTTGAGGAAAAAGTAAACTATATTGAAAACTTGCTGATAGAATACCAGAAAATGAATGAGGATGAACGGGATACGAGCAATAAAGGAGAATCCTGGACAGATGAAGAATTGAAAATTGTTCTTTCCAGTGCACCAACAAAATACAATTGTATGAAGTATGCTCGTATTTTTAAACGTGGTTATGGAAGTATTGAGCAAATATATCGGTGGGCAGCAACAACGGATAAAATGATTCAGGAAAAGCGTCCAAACGATGCTTTTGTAAAACGCATAAAAAAGGTTGCAAAAGAGCTTGGTTTAAGAGTGTAGCACAGCTGTCCACAGGGTTTCCCTGTGGACAGCTATTGTATAACAAAAGCCACTCGCAGGGCGAGTAGCTTAGAGGAAGGCTAATGTGAGTGATTGAAGTAAGCACACCTATAAGCAGCTGAAAGAAGAACGGCTGCGGCCGGCGAACCATATTTGCGTGACTTAGCGCACCAATAGAGCTCAGCTCGAATACGAAAATTCCCAGGCGCTAACGGGGATACTTTGCCTGAATTGCGGCAAGTGTTTCAGCGAAGTTTATCTTTGACGGCTCCTCGGATATCACAAAGTATCTGCAGCGCGCTGCCCGCTGCGTACAGCAGCAGGCCGCAGGCTGCGCCTGCCAGCGCCAGCAGGAAAAACACCGGCAGCGCCCATACCCGCCATCCCGGTGTGAGAGCGAAGACGCACGCAGCACCCGACGCGGCGCACAGACCGGCCAGCGCGGCCAGTACGCCGCAGCCGTGCAGGATACACCCGGCGCGGCTCTCCTGTTCCATGTTCCATGCCTCCCTGTACTTCGCGCGTTTTTGACAGAATGATTTTACTGCAATTTGCGGTAAAAGTCAATACAACAAATTGCGGTTACCTATACTGTACCTTAGATAAAAAGAAGGGCAGGGGAGGTACATGTACGAGCGTATCCGCGCCCTGCGGGAGGACCGGGACCTCTCGCAAAAGCAGCTCAGCCAGGCGCTGCACTGCTCGCAGCAGGTATACAGCAATTATGAACTGGGCCAGCGGGACATTCCAACGGCCATTCTTATTGCGCTGGCGGATTTTTACGGCACCAGCACAGACTATATCCTGGGCCGCACGGATGAAAAATAGCGGCCGCACAACGAAAAAAGCCGCGCCCGCCGTAGCAGCTTACGGCGGGCGCGGCTTCAGACTGTCGAAAAAGGCAAAGAAGGAAAAGAAGCGTCCGGGGAAAAAGCTTGAAAAAGGGGTGGAGAACCCCTTTTTCATTTAAAATAACCCCGCGCCGTGCGCGGCGAACGGGGCCGCAGGCCCTGTTCGTAGGCAGCTTGGCGCAAAAGCGCAGCTTTTTCGACAAGCTAAAGCCGCGCCCGCCGTAGCAGCTTACGGCGGGCGCGGCTTTTTTCAGTAAAGGCGGTCTGGGAAAATCAGACCATCAGCTTGCAGACATTGTTGGCGTAAGCCACGGGGTCCTCCAGTGCCAGCCCCTCGATCAACAGCGCCTGGTCGTACAGGATCTCACTGTACGCGGCCAGCTTTTCCTTGTCGCCTGCTTCAAACAGGCGCTTCAGCGCCGCGAACACCTCGTGCTCGCCGTTCAGCTCCAGCACCTTTTCGCTTTTGACCTTTTCCTGCTGGGCGGGCATGCTATTCAGCACCTTTTCCATTTCGATGGACAGCGGGCCGCTGCTGGACAGGCATACCGGGTGGCTCTTCAGGCGCTGAGACAAGCGCACTTCAGTCACCTTGCCGTCCAGAGCCTCTTTCATGGCCTCGAACAGCTCCTTATTTTCTTCGTTTTTGGCTTTAACTTCCTCTTTTTCTGCGTCGGTCTCAATGCCGAGATCGTCGGCGGAGATGTTGCGGAACTCTTTTTCTTTTTCCTTGTCGCCGTAGCTGCGCAGCATCTGGAGCATGAACTCGTCTACATCGTCCGTCAGGTACAAAATGTCGAAGCCTTTGTCCAGCACGCGCTCGGCGGCAGGCAGCTTGGCCAAACGGTCGGTGCTTTCGCCCGCGGCGTAGTAGATATATTTCTGGTCCTCAGGCATGGCCTCGTAATATTCCCGCAGCGTTACCAGCTTGTTCTCCTTGGCGCTGTGGAACAGCAGCAGATCCTGCAGCAGCTCCTTGTTCATGCCGTAGGAGGCATAGCAGCCCATCTTGAGCTGCAAGCCGAAATTCCTGAAGAACTCTTCGTATTTTTCACGGTCGTTCTTCAGCCAGGCGGCCAGCTCGTTTTTGATCTTACGCTCCAGCGTGGTTTTGATGAGCTTGAGCTGGCTGTCATGCTGCAGCATTTCGCGGCTGATGTTCAGGCTCAGGTCCTCGCTGTCCACAAGGCCCTTCACGAAGCTGAAATAATCCGGCAGCAGGTCGGCGCATTTTTCCATGATGAGCACGCCGCTGGAATAGAGCTGCAGGCCCTTTTCATATTCCTTGGTATAGTAGTTGTAGGGCGTGCGCGAAGGGATGAACAACAGCGCGTTAAACGTGGCGGTGCCCTCGGTCTTGCTTTGGATGACGCGGGCGGGGTCAGAATAATCGCCGAATTTATCCTTGTAGAACTGGGCGTACTCCTCGTCCTTGACCTTTTTCTTGTCACGCTTCCAGATGGGCACCATGCTGTTGAGCGTCTCGTCCTCGGTGTACGTTTCGTACTCCGGAGCCTTGTAATGCCCCTCCTCATCCTTGTCCGTGCCCTCGATGGCGCGGCTCTTTTCCCGCAGCATCTTGATGGGGTAGCGGATATAATCGGAGTATTTTTTGACGATGCCCGCCAGGCGCCAGTCGTCCAGGAACTCGTCGTAGTGCTCCTCGCCTTCGTTTTCCTTCACAACAAGGATGACCTCGGTGCCCACGTCCTCTTTGTCGCAAGGCTCGATGGTATAGCCCTCAGCGCCCGTGGACTCCCACTGCCAGGCCTCCTGTGCGCCGAACGCGCGGCTGCGCACCGTCACGCGGCTGGCCACCATGAACGCAGAGTAGAAGCCCACGCCGAACTGGCCGATCACATCCACCTTGCCGCCGGTCTCGTTTTCATTCTTGAAATCCAGGCTGCCGCTTTTTGCGATGGTGCCCAGGTTTTTCTCCAGCTCTTCCTTTGTCATGCCGATGCCGTTGTCGCGCACCGTCAGCGTGCGGTTCTCTTTATCGGCTGCCAGCCGGATGAAGAAGTCCTTCTTTTTCAGCTTTACGGAGTCGTCTGTCAGGCTGCGGAAATACAGCTTGTCGATGGCGTCGCTCGCATTGCTGATAAGTTCGCGCAGGAAAATTTCCTTGTGGGTGTAAATGGAGTTGATCATCATGTCAAGGAGCCGTTTGGACTCCGCTTTGAATTGCTTTTTTGCCATTGCCGCTTTGCCTCCCAAACTGTTTAGCACTCTTTACTGATGAGTGCTAATTCAGCATACACCAAACGGCGGAAAACTGCAAGTCCCTTTTTGGAAAATTTAAAAATTCTTCATACTTCGCGGAGAAAAGCGGCTTTTTTGCCCGCCGGGCTTGCGTGTGCGTGCGGGATGCTGTAAAATAGTGCCATAGCTGAAAGGCGGCGTCCGGCCGCCGCGCGCCCTGTGCGGCGCGGGCTGGCGGGCGTTTTGCGCCCGGCTTTGAATTTTGAAAAGGCGGTGTTTTTGTGCCTACGACGGACTTCTTTTCCGGCCCGGGCTTTGAGCCTGAGGATGTACCGGTGAAAAAAACGTCTCCCGCGCAGCAGCCGGTTGAAAAACAGCCTGCGGACGATGAACCGTTCGCGGGAATGCAGAAGCTGGATTTCGATTTCCTGGGCGGAGATGATCCCGCCGTCCCGGGAGAGACGGACCCCGGAGACCCATTCGACGATTTTTCCTTCCAGCGCCCGGCGGCTCCGGCGGGCCCGGCGCAGCCCGCCCGGCCCGCGCCCTTCGTGTTCGATGAAGAGCCTGCCCCCGCGCCGTTCAGCGGCGTGCCGGAAACGCGCATTACCCCGGCGGCGTCCGCTTCCCTCGGAGGGACGGATGATGCACCCGTTCGGCCGGTCTCTCCGGCGCAGGCTGCGCCCAAGGCGGCTCCGTTCGTGTTCGATTTTGACGATGCGCCTGTGGAGCGTCCCGCATCCCGGACGGCGGCGTCCGCAGCTCCTTCCGGAGAGGCCGTGTTTGATTTCGGCATTCCGGAAGAAAAGCCCGCGCCGGCTCCTGCCGCCGCACCGCTGGACGGCTACGCGCCGCTGTCTCTGGATTTTCTGGACGATGCGGAACCCATTGCTGCTGTGCCGCCCGCGGCCCCGGCGGCTGTAAAGCCTGTGGAGCCGCCGCGCCCTGCTCAGCCCGCGCCCAAGGCGGCTCCGTTCGTG
>NZ_JXXK01000058.1 GCF_000949455.1 Ruthenibacterium lactatiformans
CTTCCGAACCGCATCGTAGTTTTCGCGCACCTCCCCCGCGCTCATCCCCTGCACCTCGGCACGGGTATACAAGCGTGGGGCGGTTGATTTTTCGGGAAAATGTGGTATACTTTTATCAGAGGGATTGGTAGTTGACGGCTCGGACGTAATCTTGGGGGCTTGTACATCCAAGGGCTGCCCTCCCTCTATTTTTTGTTGATATACGCACTCACGATATAGTTTTTCTTCGTATTTGCATCCGAAGCGGCCTCTACTACATAGTAGGTGCCGTTTATTTTTTTGTAAAACACAACTTTAGGAGCAGGCTTTCCATTTTTTCTAGAATATCCCTTTGCAAATGTTGGCTCCAGTGTTGCACCGTCGAAGTGTTCCAAAACATACTTAATACGTCCAACATCTTCAGAATTTGCCATGCTCTTATCGGCTTTTCCCTGTTTCTCATGACGCCTATTGATATGTTCCACACCGTTTTTATCCAAAACGATTGTATTATCCGATACGTCCATTCCTGTAAGGGTTTTTATCGTATCCGCCATTCTCCGGCTCACTTGTGCAACGGGGTACGGGGGCAGATTTTGTTCTCCATTTTTCACAGCGTCATAATACACCACCAGCTCCGGGTCAACCGCCTGTTTATACTCCTCAATGCGCTGCATTTCCTCTGGTGTGTGTGTATTGGGATTATCGTTCACCGCGGTGTTTTCCACGTCCACTTCGATATCTTCAGTGTTGCTTTTCGACGTCTGCGTCTTCGGCGAATTCACGCCTTGTGCAAGCTCCCCGTTTTTGTCCCAAAGGCGCTTGTCGGCCTTAAATCGGCCTCCATTTCGCCTGCGGCGAAACCGCGCGGCCGGTTACCGGCCCCACAGGGGCCGCTATTTTGCCGTTCCCGTCACGGCTGCGCCGCGCCGGGGCCCCGACGGCAAAACCCCGGCGCATGGATTCCTGTATCGCATCGTAGTTTTCGCGCACCTCCCGCGCGCTTATCCCCTGCACCTCGGCACGGGTGTACAGCTGCGGGTCAACCAGTGTCTGCGCGCCCGGGCCGCCTTCTGCCTGCCGGCTTTCCGCCGCCCGCAGCATGCGCATCACGTCGGCGCTGCTTACCGTGTCCCGGCCTGCCAGCTCCCGCGCAAGACGGCCCGCGGTGGTGTCCTCGCCCTGTGCAAGGCCGTACTGCAAAGCGTTGTAAAACGAACCGCTTTCCACCGCGCGCGGCGCGGCGTAGCGGTTCGCCGCCCCGTTGTACGCCATGCCGCCCGCGGCGCTGCCAAAGCCCATCAGGCCGCCGCCCGCGAACGCAAGCCCGGCCTGCTTTGCAACGTCCCACCCTGCGTGCCGCCGGGCCTCCTCCTCGCTCTCGCCCTGCGCCTTATACTGCCGCACGGCAAGGTTGTAGTCGGAAAGGTCGCCCATGATCAGCGTGTCCGCCGCAGCGTTCGCAAGCTCGGTGAACAGCTCCTCGCTTCCCTCGCCCAAAATGCTTTTGCCAAGGTTCTTTATAAGCAAGGCCGCAGCGGTTTGCACCGCTGCGGCTTTGCGTTTTCGGGGATATTTTGTTTTACCAGAACATGGTGCCTTTGATTTGCGCCAGGTATTCTTCCGGGGGAATATAGGTCTCCTCCGCCTGTTCCGGATGCTCTTGCAGCAAGCGTTCAAGACGTGCGGCTTCCGCGATTACAGCCTGCGCCGTCTCGCGCGGATATGGGTCATAAGATTGGGGAGTGTGCAGTTTATAAAATGAAATCACTTCTTTTAATTCTTTCAACTGCTCTGAGTTTTTCAACAACCCATAGCGTGCATCCAAACTGGGAATCGAATAGAATGAATAGCCTTCTTCCACTTTTGCCTGTTCCAAAAATTCCTCGCTGGGAACATATTCTTCCTCCGCCAGTTCCGGGTGGGCTTCTATCAATTTTATCAAGCGGCAGGTTTCATCAATCACAGCACATGTATACGGCGTATCCTCAAAGTCGTCGATTGTTGTGATCCAATATCTGGTTTTTTCTTTATAGTATTCCTTTTGCCGTTTGTTTGTCACTTTTGTCCCCCCAATTTTTTATGAATGCCTCTATTTCATCTTCAGTATACCCTATCCTTTCCAGCGTTTCAACAATGCGCTGGGATTCAACGCTTTTGTCCAGCACGTTGCCCGCCACGTCCGGCCATGTTTTTTCACGCTGGTCTTTGGTGTAATACCAGCGCTTTGCCGTTTGCCGCGCCATTTTTTCGCCGCCGAGGTTTACATATCCGTTGGTGGCCGCTGTTTCTATATCGGGCGCGCCCGCCTGTTTCGCCGCCGCTTCTTCCAGATAATGCAGCCTTTCTTCTTTTGTTTGCAGGCTTTGGAACTCCGGCGTATCCTTTACCGCTTCATATGCGTCGCTCACCAGCGCCGCATATGCCAGCTTTCGGCTTCCGCCCGTTGCAAGCTCCTCCTCATTTTGAATGGCGTGCTGTACCTCGTGCATTATGTCCGACATGCTTTTATTTTTAAACGTATCTTCAGCGAAATGCAACATTCTTTTTTTGGAAGAGTATTTCCCCTTTTCGCTTTCCGGCAGCATTCCCAATTTTACGTTTATATCCGCTATACCCGGCACAGCCTCGTACAGCTCCGGGTGCTCCAGATAGTCCGCAAGGCGGCCGCCCTTTTCGCCCCGCGCGTCGCCGTCCGGGCGCGGCTTTGCGCCGCGGTCGTTTATCTCCCGCACCCACGCGCCGCCGCCGTCCCTTGTCAGGTGCGTTTCGCTCCATATCGTCTTCGCGTTCTCTCCCTGGGCTTCCAGCTCCTGCGCACGCGCGATCTGCTCCGCGTCCGTGGCGCGCACAAAGCTGTATTTCTCCCCCGCAACGCTTCCCGCCTCGCCACGCAGCAGGTTCACCAGCGTGCGCTCCGCTTCGTCCAGCATGGCCCGCTCGCTGCCGCTCAGACGGATGGCGATGCGGTTTTTCAGCCCGCGCACAAAGTCCAGAAAGGTTTCCATCAACCCCCGGTCGCGCTCCACCGCGCGCACCAGCTTTTCCGGGTCCGCCACAAGCTCCTGCGCAAGCCGCAGCACGGCGCTCCTATACAAAAGGGGGGCTGTGACGAAACCCAAAAGTTCGTTACAGCCCCTAAATATTTCATTGCGTAATAATCTCTACTATCTATGTCACCTAATTCTACTGTCTCTGTTTTGTCGGAGTCCTACTCATCATATTCTTCCTCATTTGGGTTTCCGCAATATTTCATTACGATCGAAAGTAAAAGCAACCCCTCCTCGTCCGGTTCCGTCTTACGTCGTCTTTCATATTCCTCGTCTATCAGATTTTGGGTATTCTCCCAAAAATTCACGATTTCGTCATCTTTTAGCGTCATTTCTTCAGCCATTATAATGTACGCCCCCGATTCTCGTTATTTCCTCCTCAGAATATCCCATATCCAACAGCATGTCAATAAAATCCGGCCAAGAATCCTGTGCATATCGCATGTTTCCGCTCAGGTCTGGTGCGTTTGCATAACGCTCTCTTGTTGTAAAATCAGCCCTTTTGGCTACGTCCCGCGCCTCAATTTCTCCTCCAGCCTGACGATATCTGCGCTTGTCAGATAGTTCATTTTCTTGAAACGATTCCTCCGCCATCGCATTTCTTACATATATAAGTCTTTCCCTTGGCGTCTGTAATTTAAGATACTCAGGAGTATTTTTTACTCTCTCATAGTTTTCGACAAAGCTCCATCGGTTGGCCTTCGCATGGTTGCTCCCCCGCGCAAATCCCTCGACTTCCTGTATGCCATGCTGTGCTTCGTGCAAAATGCTGCCGCGCTGCGCGCTTTTAGATGCTTCAATGCCGCCTTGTCTGCCGCGGTACCGCGCGTTTGTGTTGGGCGGCAGCGTGTCCACTACCTGCATCGGAACTTCAAACACCTGAGGTTCTAACCGTTCCAGTGTGGGGTGGTACAAATAGTCCCGCAGTGTGCCGCTTTTTCCCTGCCATTGTCCGGCTTCTGCTCCGTCTTGCCGGGCGTTGCCGTTCCGGTAATACACCGCGTCGCTATCGTCTACTTCCATTCGCCATTTTCCGTCTGCGCCCCGAAACCAGCCCGTCTGGCGGCGTATATCTTCATTCGTTTCGCCGTCCTGCTCCATTCCCTTTGCCGTTTCCAGGGCCGCACGCTCGGTTCGGTTCAGGTTGGCCTTTTCGCCTACAAAGCTGTATTTCTCCCCCGCAACGCTTCCCGCCTCGCCACGC
Source organism: Ruthenibacterium lactatiformans (assembly GCF_000949455.1). Lineage (GTDB taxonomy): Bacteria > Bacillota > Clostridia > Oscillospirales > Ruminococcaceae > Ruthenibacterium > Ruthenibacterium lactatiformans. Next base: position 4,234 of record NZ_JXXK01000058.1, read on the forward strand.
AGCAGGTTCACCAGCGTGCGCTCCGCTTCGTCCAGCATGGCCCGCTCGCTGCCGCTCAGACGGATGGCGATGCGGTTTTTCAGCCCGCGCACAAAGTCCAGAAAGGTTTCCATCAACCCCCGGTCGCGCTCCACCGCGCGCACCAGCTTTTCCGGGTCCGCCACAAGCTCCTGCGCAAGCCGCAGGCTTATTTCCTCGTTCAGCGCCGCCGCGTCGATATTCCCCTGTGCGTCCAGCAGCCCCGCGCGCGCCGGGCTGTCCGGGCTTAAGTAGTCCGCCGCCGTCTGCCGCGCAATCTGCTCCAAAGCCGCGTCGCTCTGTGCAAGCCCCAGCACGGCGCTCTCAAATTTCGCATACGCTTTCGCGTCCGCTGCCTTCATGCTGTGCCCCAGCTCGTGCACCGCCGCGCCGAACGCATAGCCCTCGCCGCCCAGGTTCACCGTAATGCGCCTGCCCTGCACCGCGGCCTGCACCCCGCTGCCCGGCTGGAACACATATTGCAGCTCCATTTTCGCCGTGCCCGCCAGATGCTCCAGCCAGTCCAGGTCTGTTTTGCCGGCCCGCCCCGTTTCCAGCGCCATGCGCCGCGCCGTCTCCGTCTCCGCGCTTTGCAGCAGCTCCCCGTTTTTGTCCCAAAGGCGCATGGATTCCTGTATCGCATCGTAGTTTTCGCGCACCTCCCGCGCGCTCATCCCCTGCACCTCGGCACGGGTATACAAGCGCGGGGCCGGGTTCAGCGCAGGCGGAACGGCTGAAACGTCGCTTGTCCGTTCAGCCGCCGGGCCTGAAAAGCCTGTTGCGTTTTCCCCTGTTTGTGCTATACGGCTGTTAGAAACAGGCGATATCGTATGCGAAGGCGCTTTGAGTGTAGGGACAGAACCATTTTGGATATCGGTCGTTGCAGAAATATCTCCTGTTTTGGTTTTTCCCGCGGCTGCGTCTATGTTTTCAAATGTATTAAACGCGTTCCACGCCGTAAACGCTTGCTGTGCATCAATGCAACTCAACAATTCCAGTTCTTCGGCATTTTTAGAATTGTATGCCCCCGCCCAATATGCGGCCATTTCGTCGCGTACCGCAGCTTGACCTTCCTGTGTGGTAAGATCAAGCTGCCCGTCATAATGTGCTTCGTTTATAATCTGTGCACATGCCAAGTAATAGTAGCTGCTTTTATCTGTGGCCTGATCAATGGCCGAAACGAAATCATGTGCTTCCGGTTTATTCTTTCGCACGGCTGCATGAACGCTTTCATGCGCCAAAACACTGTCTGGATTTAACGCTGTCCCGTTATAAATATATACACGCCCATCCGGCCCTGTAACAGCATCCCCTCGTTCCACAGTTACGCCATTCTGATTCGTCTCCAATGGAGCATCTATGACAATAGCTTCTATCCCGCGTGCGCTCAGCCCGTCTGCAATTTGTTTTGCTGCGCCCTCCGGCTGTTTCGCTATTGTATATGCATAGCTGGCGCCACCATGCCTCTCTATTTGCTGTTTTCCCCGTTCTCGGGCGCTCCGCTGGAACTGTTCTGCATTTTCCTGCGCAATTCGTCTAATTCTTCTCGCGTTGGAGGATTGGCCTTCACCCCTGTATACCGCTCCACCATCTTTGCTATTCCATCCACTTTTCTCTGAAACTCCTTGTCCTCCATCAATCGCACCTCCACTGAATTGTTCTGTGTTTTGCGCGGCATGCCATGCTTCGCCTGCCGTGCTGCTGCCACTATTATCCGTCCCGGGCGCTTGCCTGTCAACCATACGGCTTTGTGTGCCGCCTTGCAGTTCCCCGTTTTCATCCCACATTTCCATGGATTCCCGTATCGCATCGTAGTTTTCGCGCACCTCCCCCGCGCTCATCCCCTGCACCTCGGCACGGGTGTACAGCTGCGGGTCAACCAGTGCCTGCGCGCCCGGGCCGCCTTCTGCCTGCCGGCTTTCCGCCGCCCGCAGCATGCGCATCACGTCGGCGCTGCTTGCCGTGTCCCGGCCTGCCAGCTCCCGCGCAAGACGGCCCGCGGCGGTGTCCTCGCCCTGTGCAAGGCCGTACTGCAAAGCGTTGTAAAACGAACCGCTTTCCACCGCGCGCGGCGCGGCGTAGCGGTTCGCCGCCCCGTTGTACGCCATGCCGCCCGCGGCGCTGCCAAAGCCCATCAGGCCACCGCCCGCGAACGCAAGCCCGGCCTGCTTCGCAACGTCCCACCCTGCGTGCCGCCGGGCCTCCTCCTCGCTCTCGCCCTGCGCCCTATACTGCCGCACGGCAAGGTTGTAGTCGGAAAGGTCGCCCATGATCAGCGTGTCCGCCGCAGCGTTCGCAAGCTCGGTGAACAGCTCCTCGCTTCCCTCGCCCAAAATGCTTTTGCCAAGGTTCTTCACAACGTCCAGAAAGGTGCGCGGGTCACTTTTCGCCATCCACGAAAGGTTTTCAATGCTGTACTGCTCGAACAGCCCTTCAAAAATGCCCGCGGCGACGCCCGCGCCCATCGCTTGGCTGTCGGAAGCGCCTTTCTCCTTTGCGCTGCGCACGGTACTCGTCATTGTGCCGCTTCCCATCAGCACGCCGGACAAATATGGGTTTCCGCCGCTCATCGCCATGTTTGCAAGGCTGTCCGCCCAGCTCATGCCCGTCTGATACACAAAGGACGCCGCTTTCCCGGCGAGCCCGCCGCCCAGGCCTTCTTCAATGTTGCGGCCCGTTTCGTCCCGCACCGCGTCCCGGTAAATATTCATCGTTTGCGCGGGCGTATTCACGTCGATGGGCGCGTAATCGCCGGTAAATGTATTTCGCGCCCACTGCTTCGCATAGTCCAGCGCAGCTGGCAGATTCCATGCGTTTGCCGCCACGCTTGCCGCGTTGTGCAGTATCGGGGCTTCGCCTGCGCCCTGGCGCGCGGAGGTTTCCAGTTCCTGCGCGTACCGCGCGTTTTCCAGCTGCTGCGCATAGCGCGAGAGCGAACGAGCGTCCACGTCCGCCGGCAGGCTGTTCGCGGCCTGCTCCAGCGCGGCCGTGGCCTGCCTGCGCTCCTCGTACGCGTCCGCCATTGCCAGCTGCTGGTCAATGGGCATGCCCAGCCCGCTTGTGTCCAGCATCCACGGGTACATGTTGTTTGCGATATCCCAACGGTTGGCGGCATCGTTTGCGCGCTGTACCGTGCTTTGGCCGTCCGCGCCCAGCGCATTGTAGGCGTTTGCGTTTTGTTCATACCACTGCGCCTCCCGTTCGCGTTCGGCCGCTGTCATCTCCGGGGTTTCCTCCACACGCCCCCATGTGGGGGAAAGCGTGTCCGCCCCGAACTGCCCGAAGCTTTGCAGCTGCAGATCCGCCCATTCGTTTGCCAACGCCGTGTTTTTCGGCTTTGCGGCGCTGCTGCGGAGCCAGCCGCCAACCGTTTGCCCCGCCTGCTGCCCGACGATCGCCGCCGGGTCCGCCCCGAACTGCCCGAAGCTTTGCAGCTGCAGGTCCGCCCATTTGTTTGCCAATGCCGTGTCTGCGGCCGGCTTTTTGCCCGCGGACGAAGCGGCTTTGCCGCGCTGCGCCTCGATCAGCTCCACCAGATTGGACGGCTGCGCCCCGCCAAAAGCGCCGGGAGCCGTATATTTCCCCGCCGCGCCCGTTTTTTTGTTGCTTTTTTTCACACTTTTCTGCATTTGTTCCCGCCTTTCCAAGCCGCTTTCCGGCGAAGCCGTGCGGCCGTTATTATGCCTGTCCAATCAGATACGCCCGCCGCTGCTCCACGATTTTACCGTGGTTCGCACATTGCGCGTTCGTGCAGGTAAGGTCCTGCTCTATGTATACTTTGGTAGCGGTGTCCGGGCTGTTGTCGCCCTCGGCCTTTGTTCGGCTGCCGGAAATGCGCATCTCCGTTTTACACAAGGGACATAGCATTTTGTTTCACCTCCTCGATTTCATCTCGGTTTTCGCTCCGCAAAAACCGGTGCTTGCCGCCGTTCGGCTCCATTTCGCCTGCGGCGGAACCGCGCTGGCGTTCCTTGCCCCCGCCGGGGTGAAAGTGGAAGCCGCGTGTGGGAAAAGAGGAAGGCCCCCGCTTTCGCGGGGCCGATTACGAGTCTCCGACGGCCTACTTTCTTAGCATTAAGAAAGTAGGCAAAGAATGTTAGGGGGCGTTCCGCTCAGCTAAAAAATATAAATTTCAAATTCCATATCAAATTTATATTTTTCTTCACGCTTCGACCCTAAAGGGGGCTTTGCGAACTAAGCTCACTGCGTTCGCTAAGTTGCAAATGCCTCCGAGGCCCCCTAAGACCCCCAACGGCAAAAGAGGAACGATTTTCCGCCGCGCCCTTAACAGTAAGAATGACATGCGCGTGGCTCTATCGAAAAATCCGATTTCAAATTTACCCTCACCTTACAGGTGCGAGAGACTTTTGCAGCAAAGCATATTTTTTTTGCGCCTGCTGCCTTTACATGTCGGTTGAATACGAACTATATTCTCTCTATTGGAAATAAAAATTCCTTTGCTCACTCTCTGCCGGCGGAAGAGGAAGAACAGGAACGGAGTATCTTTCTGTGACTCT
>NZ_JXXK01000059.1 GCF_000949455.1 Ruthenibacterium lactatiformans
ATCGCTTCCCGTGATAAAATACAGGTCGTTGTTGATAGTCTGCCAACCGCCAGCCGACGACGTCGCACCATAGATATTCTGATACTGGCCGAACAAATAGCTCTTGCCATCGATCTCGTGCAGGCCTTCCTTGTATGCCTTGCCGTCCGCGCCCACATAGTATTTCCATGGACTTGCACCGATCCATGTGTTCAACAGGACACTATCATTTCCTGTAATGAAATACAGGTCGTTGTTAATGGTCTGCCACCCACCAGCCGACGACGTCGCGCCGTAGATATTCTGGTACTGGCCGAACAGATAGCTCTCACCATCGACCTCGTGCAGGCCCTCTTTGTATGCCTTGCCGTCCGCCCCAACATAGTACTTCCATGGATTCTCGCCAATCCATGTGCTGCGCGCCATCGCACCACTCCACTGGAAGTAGTACAAGTCATCCCCGATTGTAACCCAGCCGGTATTGACCATATTGTGGTCCTCGCCAAAGTAATATGTATCAGTGCCGATGTCGGTTAATCCCGTTGCCGCAGCTCCATCCGCACCAAACCAGTACTTCGCACCGTCCTGTTCAATCCACCGGTTTGTCACCGGAACCCCATTCTCATAGTAATACAGCCGGCCATCTTCTCCGTACTGGAGTCCATCTTCCACTCTGACGGTCCCGAGAGAATCTGTTTCTGACTCCGGACTGTTCATATCATCTGCATCCTCCGCCGGAACGGTCGGATCCTCCGTGCCTTCCGCCGGAACGGTCGGATCCTCCGTGCCTTCCGCCGGAACGGTCGGACCCTCCGTGCCTTCCGCCGGAACGGTCGAATCCTCCGTACCTTCCGCCGGAACGGTCGGGTCCCCCGTGCCTTCCGCCGGAACGGTCGGATCCTCCGTGCCTTCCGCCGGAACGGTCGGGTCCCCCGTGCCTTCCGCCGGAACGGTCGGATCCTCCGTGCCTTCCGCCGGAACGGTCGAATCCTCCGTACCTTCCGCCGGAACGGTCGAATCCTCCGTACCTTCCGCCGGAACGGTCGAATCCTCCGTACCTTCCGCCGGAACGGTCGGGTCCCCCGTGCCTTCCGCCGGAACGGTCGGATCCTCCGTGCCTTCCGCCGTACAATACACCTCAAAGGAAGATTCCGACACCATGGAACTGTTTTCCTCGGAGCTGCCCGACTCCTGGGCAAAAGCCGGGGATGTGCACAAGCACAGGCTCAGCGCACCGATCAGTACCATCCGATAAAGCTTGTTTATCCTCTTCATTTTGTTGACAAGCACCTCTTTCATCATAAGCCTCATCGTCCTGACACACTTACCTATCAGACGCTTCTCTTATTATGATATACATATTTGTTAACAACCCGTTTCCAAATGGGCACGCTGTTCAAAATTTCACATTTCTGAAGCTCCGCACGCAGCCGCGCCACTTCTTCTTCCAGCACTCGGCGCTGCTGGATGAGATCGATCATCGTATCGCGCATCGTGAGATCGTACAGTTCACGATGCTTTTCGTACAGCGCCGTGTGATTGCGATACAGCGTATGGTATGTATCCTTGATCTGCTCCACACTGTTCTGAAAACCGGTTGTGCGGCTCTTCGGTTTGATGCGGTAGTGGAAGAGCACCTCCGGGATCTGAACGACTTCGCGGTCCAGTTCCAGGATGGACAGCCAGAAATCGTAATCTTCCATACCCGCGTGCATATTGGTGTTGAAGCCTCCGACGCGCTCCCAGTCCTCCCGGCGGAACATCGAAGTGACAAACACGATGTTGTCCTGCAGCATCGCGCGCAGGGAGTAGTCCGGCAGACCCCACGGCCCGCTCTGCTCGCCGAAGAGATCCGCTTTGCAGTACACCACGCCGACGTGCGGATTCTCGTTTAGGATCTTTACCGCTTTTTCCATATAGGTCGGCTCGATCGTATCGTCGGCGTCAAGCGGAAGGATATAAGTACCGCGCGCCGCCTGAATTCCTGCGTTGCGCGCGCCGGCCGGCCTCACATGATTTGTGCGCAGCAGCCGCACATACGGCATTTCCTCCAGCTGTTCCAGAACGCGCAACGTCTCCGGCTCATCGGAACCGTCGTCGATCACGATCAGTTCCCAGTTCAGATACGTCTGCGCGCGCAGGGAGTAGAGCGCCTCTTCAATATACTGCCCGTCGTTGTAGCAGGGCATGATAACACTGACTCGTTCCATGAGATCTCCTTATTGATTCCAAAGTCTGCCCAAAAGCGCCCTCACAGCCGCTTTCAGACGGTGATGCTGCAAATATTCGCTGCGCGTATGGAAGTCCTCGGCGTAGGTCTGCAGGCGGGCGTCCCGCTGCGCAAGCTGATCCTGAAGCGCCACATACGCCTGATGTTCCTGCGCCTGCTCCCGGCGTGCCGCCGCAAGATTGGCGAACGCCTCGTCCAAATCACGTTCCAGATTGTTGGTTTTTTCGTTCAGCTCACTGATTTTCCCATTCAATTCCCGGCAGTTCTGCTCCAGAGCCCTGTTCTCTTGCGCAGCCTTCCAGATAGCTTTTTCCTCCACCTCGAACGGCAGCAGACGGCTCGTCTGCCCGCTGATTTCCACCATACGGACTTCCTGGCGCTGCGGCAGGGCGATTTCAAACTGGGGGTCGGTCGTATAGAATGCGATGCCGCCCTCCGTCTGCTCAAAAGCATACAGGGGAACGGCAGGGAATTCCTCTCCGTCCACCAGAACTTTCAGATCACTGTAGCGGCGGAAGTGGCCCTCGTCCGGGTCAAACCGCAGCGCCGTGATCTGCGTGTGTTCCGGCAGGGCAAATCGCACTCCGAATGTGCCGTCCTGCAGCACATAGCTGTCCTGAACACAGGTGTTTTCATCGCACAGGCCGCTGCCGCAGTCATAGAACAGCGTACAGTGCTGATAGCGGTCATCCCCGATGATTCGGAACACGTCACGCTTTCCGGTCAGCCGGATGAAATCGGCATGGGTGAAACCGTAAACAGTCTCCAGCCGCTTGCGGCTTTCATCGCTGTTCAGCAGCTTGTAGAGTTCGAGCAGACCGAGAAGATTGAATTCAGGCCTGCTGCTCTCATCGAGAAGGATGCGCGCATATGCATACTTCTTGTCGAACACATCCCCGCGCACATACTGCGCGGACGACGGAAAGACAGCCTGAAAATCTTCGTCGCTCAGCTTCAGGAATTCCTGAAGCAGGATAAAATTCTCGAACGCAAACCGGATGTGCCCCTGCGGCGTGTCGGCGCTGATATTTTTCTCCGCGTCTCTCACGCGATAGCACGAGAGCTTTTCCGGCAGGATGTGGATCTGCGTTTCACTGCACACCCGGACCCACTGCAGAAAATCGGGAACAGAAAAAATTCCGTGCTGTTTCAGATCCGCCTGTCCGAACAGGCTGCGCCGCATCATCACGCTGGATGCGCACAGGGAATTCCCCTCGTAGAAAAATTCATGCAGCCACTGCGTGCGATCTTTGTTCTCCGTCCGGAAAACAGAGCTGTAGAACCGGTTTTCCTTCTCATACGGTTCCCCGGTCTCACCGATCACCTGCGCCCCCGTGAAAACCGCACCGCACTCCGGGTGGCTGTCCAGATACTCGACCTGGGTCTGCAGTTTTCCCGGCAACCAGAGATCGTCACTGTTCTGCACGGCAATGTACTCTCCCGTGCCGAACCGGTCGATCCCGTCGTACATCCACTCCGCTGCCGTGTTCCGGGGCGTCCGGATACACTGAATCCGCGGGTCGTCGTATGTCTGCACGATCTCCCACGTTGCATCGGTGGAACAGTCGTCAATGACGATCAGCTCAAAATCCCGGAACGTCTGCGCAAGTACGCTGTCCATGCAGGCACGGATAAATTTTTCATGGTTGTAACTGAACAACAGTACCGTAACTTTCGGCATCGCTTTTCCATCTCTTTCTTATGTTCAACTCAGACGTGCAGCACATGCTCACCTCTTGCCTTTTACCATCCCCACAAGGCGGCGCAGCGGCCACGTCATCCGCCAGAACGTTGAATGTACAATGGCCTCATGTGCAGCCCGCATCTCGATCTCGTGCCGGCGCGCTTCTTCCAACGCGCCTGTCAGTTCAGCAATGTGGGCTTCTTTTTCGCATAAGATTCTTTGCATCGTCTCGGATCCAGATGCGTCGGGCGTCTCTTCAAACTGTAGCTTATTATCGAGCGTCTGCGCCCAAAGCCGCTCCTGCGACTCGTCCAGACTGCACATGTGCGCTTCTACACGAATCGTACGGGCCGATCGCGGCATCCGAATCACGAGCTGCGGATCGCTGTCCAACAGGAAATATGTTCCCTGCTTCTTTGCCCCACACGGAACCACCACATAATCCTCCGGCACCGCGCACCCATCCGCTAGGATGTGTAAGTTCCACACGATGCATCCGCTCCCTTCGAGAGGATCCAGCCGGACGGCAACCACCGGTGCATCAAATACGAATTCGCGCACAAACGGCTTGCCTTGATGCCACGTGAAATCCTGTCGGGCGCTCTCTGAAAAATCGCTCGACGGGCGTGCGTAATATAGGATTCCACGCCGCTGGGTGACCCCTTTTGTAAGCATGTGGTGCACCTCAAGGAAAAAGCTCTGTGCCCCACGCTGGGTGAAGGCGTGTCTCTTCGGTGCGCCGATGCAGCCGATCAGGCGGTCCATATGTTCTTCCGCCTGCCGCCGCAATTCCGCTGCTGCGGACGCGCTTCTTTTCAGCGCCGCATCCATCGCTGCCGGCAGGTCGGCAAAATCCGCCGCCAGACAATCCTCCGCGCCCAAAAGCCGGAACGCGCCCCGGACTTTTGCAAGATTGGCAAAATTCAGCGCAACAGCCGGTACGCCATACGCGCTGGAGACAGCACTTCCGTGCAGACTGGTTCCGATAAAGCATCGTGCATGGGACAGCATGGCGATCATCTCCACGGGAGAAAGCTCGTCCTCGATGAATCGTATTTTCAAGTCCCGGCCGGAAACAGCGCTGTACAGCGTACGCATGCACTCCTTATCCATGTGCACGTAACCGATCGGCATGAAAACGATCTCAGAGCCGTATTTCGTCTGAACCTCCTGCAGCGCCGCAGCGCATGCATCGGGCGACGCCACCGACTGATTGACTTGAAATACCATAAAATCATCCGCAAACCCGAATCTCTCGCACAAGCGGAGGAACAGGCCGTCCGTCTTCTCTCTCGGATACAGCCCGTCAACGGTAAAAACCGTGTCCGGTGAAACGGCGACGCGGCATGCTTCTGTCTCGCCCAAGTTGTCCCGGGAAGTCTCGTCGCGCACCGAAAGGTAATCCGCCGCATCCAACGCCAGCTTTACCAGCGGCGTCTGCGCCGCCGTGAACGGGAACGGAACTCCCGGACTGTTCCACAGCAGCGGGATATCATATTTTAGGCTGACCACCGCCGGGATCAGCCAAAGTTCCATCGTGGAAGCGTCGACATCATATTTTTCCTGAGAAGCCCATCCGGAATCCAGACGGATAAGGTCTCCTCCACCAATCACAATGGCATCGAAATGCCTCTCCCGATGCAGGCGTTCCAGATCGCAAATCGGATAGACGAGTGTGCCGCTCTCGAACGGCTTTTCTCCGCCCATTGGCGAAAGCAGAACCAGCTCCGCGTTTTGGCCGCGTTTTTTCAAATGCCACTCCAACACGTTGGGAAACAGCAGATCTCCGAAATTCTTGCAGTCGAAGGTTCCGATCTGTGCGATAATGTATCTGTCTTTCGGCATACAATCCCCCCTCCTGTAAACTGCCATCCGCGCAATCTGAATCAACCCAACTTGCTTTTAATGCGCGCAAAGATCTTCTTCACCATACCGCCGAAGCCGTTCTCGCGGTAGGCGCGGCGGCAGCCCTCGGCCCAGATGTTGAGCTTATCGCGCAGCGAGACATGATACACGCCGAGGCGCAGGTTGTAGAACATGTTGCTGTACGCGAACGGGTCGTCGTAGGCGAACATGATGTCGTTGTTCTTGCGGTAGGCGTTGCGGATGTCGAGCCGCACTTTCTCGCCGGTGTAGTAGTTGTCGTACGTCCAGGGCGTCTTGGAGACACCGTCGGCGTTGGCGGCCTCGTGCTCGACACAGTAATCCGCGTACAGCTCGTGGAACTCCTTTTCGCCCTCGGGCAGCCAGTTTTTCATGCACTGTTCGATGACGCGGCCGTAACCGGAGAAATGGACAAAGCGAAGCGGCTCGCCCTGCACGTACCATCCGTCGGCGCGTTTCTCCAGACCGCTGTCCATCATGCGCCACGTGGCAAAGTCGTAGCCGTGGTGCTTGAAGATGTAGGTGTCGAAAAAGCAGGGAGCAAGGTCGATCCACTTCTGGTCGGTGAACACGCCGTTCTGGATGTCGTCGTAGCAGAACAGGTACAGCCGCTCGGCCCACCAGTTGATCATCTTCTGCGCTTCCTCGCTGCGGTTGACGCCCAAAAAACCCAGATTATACACGCCGTGCGCCGTGCTGGACAACTCCATGTCGATATTACCTGGCTCAAGGACATGGGGGCACACAACGATAGGGTGTTTCTTCAGCAACTCACGCAACTCGACGAAGTCGGAGTAGACATAGCAGTCGGGGTCCAGATATACAAACTGCGCCTCGTCCGGATACGCCGTGTACAAATAACGGAAGAACTGCCCTTTCACCGCGGTGGATGCTTCGACGATAGCGTGCTTGAAGATGTAGCGGTTAAAGTTACCATTCCACATATCCTTAGACAGCACAACCTTGTCGAAATACGGAGATTCCATCGCCGGGATCCTTTCCCTCTCAGTCATGCAAACTATAAATGTAGCGTCCGGGATATGCTTCTTCACTGATTTTGCCAATGTACGCGCTTTATGCAAATAATTTGCACAAATAGATGTGAATATCACCATAACAAAAACTAATCTCCATTTCTCATTCTCTATAGTCCATTATAATAGCATATAAACATTTTTTCTTCGTTTTTTTGAATTTTTTACATTTGCCTTTGATACATTTTTGATTCAAGAAAACTTCTTCCACCAATTTGTAAGTTTCCAGCACCAAGAATTTTGCGTGCCGTTAATAAATTGAGCCAAAATATTTCTATCCATTTCTTCTTCCTCCGGCCTCAAAGGGCCTATACTGTCACGCCATCCATTCATTACATCTGAAAAACTGTTCACTTTTGCAGCCAAAAAAGCAACACTTCTCCGGATAAAATTCGTACTTCGCCATCGTCTTGACGCGCAAATTGCTTGTACTGCCAATCTCTGGTCACGAATTTGTCTGTAAAGTTCCGTTTCTTTCTCTCCTTCTTCCAGCGACCATTGTGTTTCCAGAAAACGAGCCGCCGTACTCTCTACGGATATCATTTCCCATTTTTTTAAAAGCATATTTCGTGCTTGCAACATTGCCTCACTACGAGAGAGCCGTTTTTCCGCTTCAAGGGGCACTTTGAACATACTTGTTTTTTGCTGTACTGCGGTAATCGTACTATGCCTTGCAAAGCGCACCCAAAGGTCCCAGTCTTCCAGCGCATCTAATTCGATGTCCAAGCCTCCACAAGTCTGTACCAACGATTTATGAAATGCTACCGCTTGAATTGGGAATGGATTGCCCATGCACAAATCTTCCAGTGAAGCCCCCTTTCCCGGGTGGCATATCGTCTGCCATAATTTAAAGTTCCCATCGCACGCCTGTTTCCCCACCAGTTCAATACTTCCTGCCGCCGCCATTCTGCAAGACTTATTCATTGCTAACGCATGCGCGAGTAATTCAAGATGATTTGCTAAATAGTAATCATCGTCATCCAAAAACAAAAAATATTCATTGCGTGCTAGGGACATCGCTAAATTTCCAACCGCGCTTCTGCCTACATGCTCACCTACGCATTTATAAATCAGCGGAAACCATTTTCCCGCCTCATCACACACTTTTTTAGCATTTGGCTCTGCACCGTCTTCTACCACAATCACTTCAAAACCGGAATAAGTTTGCCATCGAAGGCATTCCAACGATTTTTTTAAAACTTCTGGTCTTTGAAACGTCCGAATTAGAATTGAAAATTGAATTTTTGTGAAATCTCTATCCGATATCACCACTTCCCTTTTTTTAGGGGGCTCTTCTCTAAGATTCCACAACTGAGCGGCTGGCTGCTTTGCTATCCAATATTTTCGATTTTTTTTCGTCTTTTTCAACAACTGAGCATCGGTGCATTCTTTACTGGGAAACGACTTTTTTCTTTGCAAGAATTCCTCTTTTGTTCCAAATATAGCAGCGAAATACAGTTTTCCCCAATCTTTACCTTTCTGAAATTCCAAATTCGCTTTTTCCATATTCCAGTAACCAACCGATGGTACATATACGAGTTTTCCCCCTAAACGGCCAATGGTCATTAACAAATCTATTCCGAAAAAATATGAGGAATCGGTATTTATCCCCCCTGCCTCCCAGTATAGTTGTTGCTTAACAGCAAAGCAAGGACAAAATGCTCTTGGAAGCCATAGCTCCAGTGTGCAGGGATCATAAGTCCAAAAGGAATCGTTCGATAATTCTCGAAATAACATTGCTGCCACTTTACCATGCTGCTCTATAAAACGTTCTGCAGCATCAAGTGCATTCTCAGCAAGACGCATTCCTCGCACGCAAAAAAGGAAATATTCACTCTCGCTTCGCTGCACATTCAATTCTGAAAGTTTGGCCGACTCAAAAAAATAGACGTCAAACATTTTCTTCATTTCCCTTGCTGTAATTTCTAAATTATTTTTTGTTTTAACAGAACCC
>NZ_JXXK01000060.1 GCF_000949455.1 Ruthenibacterium lactatiformans
TGTGGCGGTAACGGCCAGCGTCATTTCCGTGTAGCTGCTGTCTGGCTGCTGCTCCACCTTTGAAATGACCGGCGCGACCTTATCCACCAGCGCGGTCTTGCTGGTCGTGCCGGAAACACGGCCCACATTGTCGATGGCGCGGGCGCTGATCGTATGCCTGCCGTGGTCTGCGATGGAAAGCACGCCGCTGTACGTCGTCCAGCTTCCGCCATCCAGAGAATATTCCGTGCGGGCAATACCGCTGTGTGCGTCGCTGTTGTCCTTGATGGCCGCCGTTACCATGCTGTTCGTCCACTGTTCCGTGGACAGCGTAATGCCGGGCACATTGGGCGAGGCCGGATCGATGTACACCTTTGCCGTGGCTGTCTGGCCGGAGGCGTTGCCCGCGCCGTCCACCACACGGGCGGTCACAGTCGTGATGCCGCCCGCGGTGATGGTCACAGTGGGGTCGCCCACGGGACAGCCCGTCCAGGCGCCGCCGTTGATGCTGTACTCGTAATGATGGACGCCGCTGCCGTAGTCGCCCGGCGTTGCGCTCCAGTCCGGCAGGCTCGTGCCTGTGTCTGTTCCGCCCGAAAAACGCACCACCGCGCTGTCCCTCTGCCAGCCTGTGGGCGCGCTGACCTGTACGCCGGCCGGCTCGGTGAGGTCATAGCCGTAATAGCAGCCCGCATACATCGGCACGTTGACCGGGATGTATACACGGTCGTTTGAAAGCTGCCCGTTGTTGTGCCTGTGCCGCACCAGCGCGTAGCGGATGCTCATGTCCCCGCCCGATGCCGCAATATCGTATCCATAGCACGGCATGTACAAATCTGCAGCCAGCGCCGTTCCCTGCGAATTCCCCAACGGGTCACGCCCGCACACCGGGCAGAGCCAGATGTCATAGTTGTTGGGCGATGTGAAGATCTCCCGTGTGTTGACGGTCTGCGAGCTGCCGGAATACATGTACCCGATCACGTAGGTATATGGCGTGCCGTTTCGGTCCGCGCCCAGCGCGCCGCCCGCAGCAAACGCCGTGGACGCAAACAGCGTCACACACAGCAGCAGCGCAAGAAAACTTGCGCTCCACCGCCTTACTTTTTTCTTCATTGTATCTTTCTTCCTCCATATTCAAAAAATATCCCCCGCCACTGCGGGCGGGGGCCTTTGCTGATTTTCTACCGTTCCCTGTCCTTTTTTCCGTGTGACTGCCGTTTCTCAAATACAGACAGTTCACGGTCCGTATCCAGCACCGCCCGCAGGATGGGCTTTTCATCGACCCCGTTCTGTTCGCATCCGGCAAGGATCCCCGCCAGATATCCCATGGACGGCATTGCGGGGATACGGCTGTACGGCTCCTGCATCGTGTATGCCATCACACGGAACTCTGCCCCATCACTTCCGCGCACACGGACGGTTTCCTTGCCGTACAGGGCCGGGAAGCCTTCGTAATGGTTTAAACTTTTTTCACAGGCTTCCGTAATCTTCCACAGCACGCCCTCCACTGCGCCGCCCTGTTTCGGCCGGATGCTTGCAACGCCGTTTCCGGGCCGTCCCGCGAAAAACAGCTCGTAACCTTCCAGCTTCGCCGTACAAACTGCTTCTGCCGCCGGGCACCGGTACGCCATCTGGTCCAGGTTCATGTTGCTGCCGTATGCAAAATACATTGCGTGTTCCATTTTCCTCATCTCGCTTCCTGCTGTTCTGTCCGCCTGTTCTGCAGGCAGACATATTGGCTGCGGTCGTACCGCCACGCCGGGTCGCCCGGCAGGTCTTTCAAAAGATGCATCCGAACATTTTTGTATTCTTCTCCCACGAGGCCAAGCCGCAGAAGAAAGGTCCGAAAGGTAAAGGCAGGATTTTCCGTCACCGGCGTTTTTTTCGCCAGCGTCCTCGTCTGGTTGATGGCCTGCGCGGAGATGGCAAGTGCCAGCGTGATGTTCGCGCGCGCCACGCCCGCGTGCAGCGTGCTCTCAAAACAGCGCCATTCCAAGGTGCCGCGGTAGAATACCGAATGCAGGTTGAGCGCATAGTACCGCGTCCAGTTGTAGTGGTCGTTGCTTCCGTCCCGTGTACCATACCACGCCTGCTTCAGCTGCTCCATCGTCAGATGCGGGGACAGCGCGCGCACGGTCCGCACTACATTCTCCCGCGAATACTGGCAATACTGGCTGATCCTGTCCGGCTTTGCGCCGATGGCCCGGAACAGGATATCCTCCTTGCTGTACATGATGGACAAAGCATTGCGCAGGCTGCGCGGCGTATGCCCGGAAGCATCCACATGCACATGCATCCCGCAGCTGTCATTCACGACTGCTCCCGCATGGCGGAGCGCGCGGATCACCTCCTGCAGCTTTTTCATCTCGCTGTATTCCAGCTTTGGTGAATTCATTTCCACACTGTACCGCCTGTCGTGTGCGGCGGCCTGCCGCCCGCATTCCCGGCGCGTGGTCTCGATGCTGCCGTCATACACGAACCGCCACTTTTTCCCAACGCCGTCCGTGACTTCCCACGGGTCGTAGGTATGGGATTCATGGGTTTGCCGGGCCGTCGTTCCGAACAGGGCCGCCACGGTCTGGGCGGCCTGTTCGCGGGTGATGCCTGTCATTTCGATCTCACACCCGAAATACTGGTCCTTTAGATCAAGCCTTGTCCATCGCCTCCAACTCATTGTGAACAGTGGCCAGACGTCTGCCGATGGCCTCCACAACAGTGACCGTAACGCCGTTGCCTGCCTGCTTGTATACCTGGTTATCGGACTGGATGGCCAGCACCCGGTCGATCCGGTCATCGCGCCAGCCCTGCAGCCGCAGGCACTCCCGCGGTGTGAGGCGGCGGATGCGCTTGCCTAACAGTACGCCATGTCTGTCTTTGGTCGTAAGCGTGAACATGGGTGCACCCGGCTTTCCTGTCCGGCTGGAATTGCGTTCTGGAGAAGAGACCAGTGGTGTCCTCACCGGTCTTGGCTCTAACGTCCCCTGTGTGGCATCCGTAGTGAGGGTATGGGCGGTCTGCCGCCCCACCCGGCCGCGCCGCGTATTCATCTGCGGATACGCGAGGTCGATGCTGTCGCCGGGATATGCCATCTTGTAGCCCTTTTTCGTGGCCTCCTTGATGGGTACGCCGCCGCTCACATCGTACAAACCTGTGCGACCACCGAAACCGCCGCAGCTCGCGGACAGCGTACAACTCACGCCTGCGGGGTCGTACACTCGGCTGCCCTGCGCTCCGTCCCGTAGCGCGGCAGGAGCTGCATCATTTGTTTCTCGGAAAGGTAATATTTTTCGGCGCATCGGGCGTCAAGATATCCCACAATGTACACCCGGCGTCTTGCCTGGGGCACATCAAAATCTTTGCTGTTGAGCACCTGCCATTCCACACCATACCCCAATCCGTCCAGCGTATCGAGGATCGCCGCAAACGTCCTGCCGCCGTCATGGTTAAGCAGGCCGGGTACGTTTTCAAACAGCAGATACTGAGGCTTCCGGGCTTCAGCCACTCGGGCAAGCTCAAAGAACAGCGTTCCTCTTGGGTCTGCGAAGCCATGCCTGCTTCCGGCAATGCTGAAACTCTGGCACGGAAATCCGCCACAGAGAAGCTCGAAATCCGGCATGCTTCCCGCGTCTGCTTTTCGGATGTCGTCACAGAACCACTCTCCCCTCGTGTCAAACAGCGCGCGGTAGCTGCGCTCCGCATGCTCGTCCTGTTCGCAATGGCCTGCACATTCAAATCCCCCGGCACGGCGCAGCCCCTCCCGGAACCCGCCGATGCCGGAGAACATATCAACAAATCGTATGGTTTTTCTCATCACGCTCCATCACTCAAATTTACTCTGCTCAGTATATTGCAAGCAGTAGGCATCCCTCCTTTTTCAAGAATGCACAAGGCCCATGCAGGGAACCCCGTGCATGGGCCTTGGTAATTTCGGTTTATTCTTCTCTGTACTCGTTCTCTGGCTTATCCTCATCGCTTTCCTCGCCGTACTCAGCCTCTGCTTCGTCCTCGGCAGTTTCCCCACCGTACTCGGCCGCTGCTTCGTCCTCGGCGCTTTCCTCGCCGTACTCGGCCGCTGCTTCGTCCTCGGCAGTTTCCCCACCGTACTCGGCCGCTGCTTCGTCCTCGGCGCTTTCCTCGCCGTACTCGGCCGCTGCTTCGTCCTCGGTGGTTTCCTCAATATACTCTGTCTCTGACGCATCTGTACCGGCATCCTCATTTCGCTCGGACAATCTGATTGTATCCTCTCGCTCCTGTTGTGCGGACATCAGCCGATTCCGCCGCTCTTTCATCGCCTCAGCGTTCCGCTCCAGCTCATCTTCGATCAGCCCGATGATGAATTGCTTCTGTGTTATCCGGCGATGGTATGTTTCCTCATACCAGACAAGGTACTCCTTGACCAGCTGGAAAAATTCTTCCGAGACCGCGAAGGCCAGTGTGCGTGTGTTCTCCATTGTGTTGTTCCGTCCTTTCTCATTTTCAAAATGTTCAGTGATGACTTGCTCCAGCGCAAAGGACATCGTCCATCCTCGGGCTTCCATTTCGCTGCGGAACCGGGCATGCAGCTCTGTCGGGATTTTTCCTGTCACAGTTTTCTGCTCCATATGGCAGCCTCCTTTGTTTTTCCCGCCTTTCTCTGGCGGCAACACAAGCATACTCGAAAACCATCGTGGCAGCTATCACGAAGACCAATAACCTTTTGCCTGTATTTTTCGAACTTTACGTCACAACCAACAATAGCTGACCCTTACTTTTTCAGTCGATCTACAGCCCCGCCAAAAAGTCGAGCATCTGGCTGGGTACAGCTTTTTCTTCCGCTGGCGGTTTGAGCTGGAGTCCCCGTATTTCTTCTTTCAGCACGCGCCGCAAGGTTTGTTCCAGAATATTCTGCTCTGTATTCTGCAAAAGAGCGCGTACTACAAATGCGGTTCTTTGGCCCTCCGGCACAGCCTGCAGGATGTCCCATGCCTTTCGTTGTTCCGCATCTTCAAGGCGTGGCCGAAATGAAAAACAGGGCCTCTTTTTCACGCCTTGCCTCGGGCGATCATCTGCTGTGCAAGACGCTCGAATCCCGCCGCGTTGATTCGGCTGTCAGGCAGCGGGAACATCCGGCACAAATGATCACTTTCCCGGACATATCGTTTCACCACACTGGCGCCGCCGCCCAGCATCACCACCGGCATTGCCTTGAGGTCAAAGCCGGCCTCCATTGCCGCAGACAGCAAATGTTCCGTATATACGCGGCCCTGCTGCCGAATCACCTCTCGGGCCTTCTCGTCCAGCGCACAGGGTAATCCACTCAATACGCGCTCGATCTGCGCGTCCGTTACAGACAGCCCCATGGTGCGGTGTACCTGTTCTCTCGCACTGTCCAGACAACGGATCATGCCCCATTCCAAACTGCGGCAGGTATCCGCGTTGGGCACAGCGTTATCAAGCCGCATCAGATCCACCGTCCAGCCGCCAATATCCATAAGCAGGACAGACGGTTCCCCGGTTATCAGCTCCGGGTGAAGAGCGAGCGCCGAATACCCTTGTGGAAACAGTTTCACGTCTGTGATTGTCACCTCATACGACACATCTTCATACCGATACTGCACCGGCTGGGAAGAACGCCGCAGATATTTTTCAAAGCCTTCCTTCTCACGGCCAAAGCCTGTCAAGGGCAGCCCCGCCGCCAGTATTACCGAACAGCGGCCCTTTATCCCCCTCTGCCGCAATTCTTTTGCGATGGCTGCAAGTGTCAACAGGTAGTAACCGCCACTCGCCGTTTTATCCCGCTGCAGCGGCTGCCGTCCTGTCCCGCACACATACCAGCGCCCCTCGTATTCCAACACATCCTGCCGGGTGTAGGGCTCATGCTCATATGCCGTGATCCCCGTGGGAAACACACAATGCCGTGTTTTCATGGCATAGTAGCCATGGTCAATGCCAAGGATCTCCTGTTCGATTTTTCTCTCTCCTTTCTGAGCTTGTGGAAAACTCCCTTCTCTTTTCCCCAGCCGGTAATATACCCGGGGTGGGGGTATGGGGGAGGGGTAAAACGCAGTACGCCCCGGTTTCCCGGGGCGTCTGTTTCAAACCTCTGCCTGCAAAAGGGTACACTTCCCCCTGGGCATGGAACCTGTAAAAAAATAGCCCCAGCTGTAGCTGGGGCCTGTTCTATATATATGATCGTCTCCCTGTGCACATGGGAGACGGAGCAACAAATTATTAGGCGGCATGCCTCGTACGCCTTGTGTATATCGATATTCTATCCGTCTTTCCCTATGTTAAAAATACACGCTATGCTCTGTTTGAAGCTCCTGGTGTCAAATGTTTTGCAGTCTCTGACATAATGAAGTCATCCAATAACCGAAACACCTTCAATGGCAGTTTCCAAGTACTTCATAGCACTTCTTATTAGCTCCCATACAAAAATTCACCATAACACAAAACCATTAAAAATCATTTTTTGAAACTGTGACTGACAATTAATTTCGGCGGAAAATAGCTGATTTATATCGGCTCCTGCAATCGAGATGCTATTTCTCTTGCAAATTTATTATATTAGCCTTTCATTGCCCTCGTCTCACCCCTACAAGATCTAGCTTTGTAAGTTACAATTTTCAGCTTTATCATTTCAAGCAATGTATATTTGTAGAAATCATTTGACCGATTTTCCAAGAGAATTCACTAAAAAAATAAGCATAAGCCATAAAAGAAAAATATTGGCAGAGAAGAGTCCATATGAAAGAGCACTCCCTACCTTTAACAAGAGTAGCGGAAGAACTATATTTGATGGTATCAAGAATAGACAACTAACTGCAATTAACAAAATACATGATAGTCCTGCATATCGGAAATATTCCGCTAAAACCCCTAGTAATGTTTTATCTGGTTGTTCACCATCTGTTGTACTTTTCAATTCTTTAGCATATTGACTTCCCAGCAAAGCAGAAACCGCTGCAATATATACCCCCATCGCAATTGAAGCTACCGTAACAGCGACTTCAGCCATCGGCTCAAATTTCCAATCAAATATAGCTGCAACAATAAATGTTACCAATACACAAATCCCCAGTTGGTGCTTATGGCGTTTGTACATGAGCTCTCACCTCAGCTTTTCCAATAAAAGCCTCCTAACCTCATAAGAATCGAAATGTTCATTCTCATCCTTGGTAGGGTGAACAATAATATATTTCAATAAGGATGAAAAGTCAAAAGTTTGCTCCACACCCGCATCATCACAACCAATTACGATAACATTTTCAAATTCTTCCTTATGATGGCTAAAAAGATCTACAATTTGTCTTCCACCTTTATGTATTGGAACATCTCCATACGCGATTTTAAGCTGAATTTTTTTCGGCAAATCTTGGCCCCATATATTTCCAATTTGTACAAACAAGTCACTTCCTTGGCCAAACATATCGTCTACTTGCGTATATTGAAATCCACGAATGGCTTTTATTCTGTCGCAAAACTCATCAACTGATCCGTATACATTATTTATCCGAAACTCTTTTTGAAGTGTATAGCTTAGATATCTTTCTAAAAAAGTACGGCGATTCAAGTCATTCATATATAAATAATGTTCCATACAATCATAACAGGCGAAGAACTGTTGTCTAGGCTCAATCTGTTCTTTAGAACGTGGATTAGGTTCTCTTTCACCGGTTTCACTATTAATTACATAATCTCGAAACTTTACGGCATCGTCATAGTCGCAAGACATCCAAAAAAATCTGTTGTCTGCAATCTCCATCTCGATAGAATACAAATATTTATGCCGTTCTGGTCTGTATGTACGATTTCCCTTTTTTATGACCGCTTGAAAATCTTCTAACGATGCTTCGCGTACACCATCGACGCGCAGGAGGAAGTTGCAAAATGTCAAGAATAATCACTCCTAAGCCAGTTAGTCCGTCCTTAAATTAATCTTTAGGCATTTCGTTCGCTATAACCTTCGCCGTTATGCCCTAATACCAAAAAAGAAAAACAATATACAAATATAGTGTATCTGAAACCATATTGACAGTCAATGAAATTAACAAATTAATTCACAAAAATCACTTGACAGCTTTGCAATTCTATGCTCTAAAAGCTATATACTAAAATTCTTAGATTCTTTTCATACATCATCATTAAAATATTTCCTTTTCCAAAGTGCCGCTCAAACTATGAGTTTTCCTTTTTCATAACTTAAGTCTTTTTGTCGTACCGACATAGTCTTCAATTCCTCTGAAAACAAAAGCCCGGCGCTGTTGCGATACAATACGCCGGGCTTTCTGATCTGAACTGCAGGCAGTTGAATGTTTTTGTAAATCTCTTTCGGATATAAAAAACCACCGTTCTCTTTGAAAGGAACAGTGGTTTTGTGGTGCGCTTCCAGGGACTCGAACCCTGGGCCCGCTGATTAAGAGTCAGCTGCTCTACCAACTGAGCTAGAAGCGCATATGTTGGGTCTGCAAATGCTCACAAACCCTGTTGTCATGCGGTTTTCCGGGCTTCAAATCTCCGCTTTAGTCGCTCGCTTTTGCCGCAATTTTGTTGGTAAAATTAGCTTGAGCTTGCGCCTGTTGCTCTACCAACTGAGCTAAAAGTGCAAAACAGCCGCAAGAGATGGGGCGCAGAACACAAAAATGGTGACCCCTGGGAGAATCGAACTCCCGATTTCGCCGTGAGAGGGCGACGTCTTAGCCGCTTGACCAAGGGGCCATATTTTGGGGAAAAAGCTGGTTTTTCCCCAAATAAGGAAAAG
>NZ_JXXK01000061.1 GCF_000949455.1 Ruthenibacterium lactatiformans
GGCGGCTGTAAAGCCTGTGGAGCCGCCGCGCCCTGCTCAGCCCGCGCCCAAGGCGGCTCCGTTCGTGTTCGATTTCGACGATGCGCCTGTGGAGCGTCCCGCATCCCGGACGGCGGCGTCTGCAGTTCCTTCCGGAGAGGCCGCGTTCGATTTCGGAATTCTGGAAGAAAAGCCCGCCCGGCCCGCGCCGGCTTCTGCTGCCGCGCCACTGGATGGCTACACGCCGCTGCCGCTGGATATTCTGGACGATGCAGAGCCTGTCGCCGCTGTGCCGCCCGCGGCTCCGGCGGCGGTAAAGCCTGCGGAGCCGCCGCGCTCCGCGGAGCCTGTGCCCAAGGCGGCGCCTTTTGTATTTGATTTCGACGATGCGCCTGTGGAACGCCCTGCGTCCCGGCCTGGGCAGCCGGGGTCCACGGCCAGTCCCTTGTATTCCGCGGCGGATGCGCCGACGGTGGCGTTTACGCCTGCCGCGCTGCAGGCGGACGCTCCCACGACGGCGTTCACACCGGTGAAGTCGGATGCGCCCGCGCCTGCCGCGGCCCCGCAGCCCGCGCCGCCCAAAATGGCGGCCCAGCCGGCGCCCGCGGCCCGTGCCGCACGTATGGCAAAGGAAAAAGACATCGGTGCGGCTGTATTCAGCGCTTTGGTGGCGGATGATGACGTGCCGCCCGCGCCGGCCGTTCCGCCTGCATCCGGCGGGGAGGAGCTGCGTCCCTCGGGGTGGCCGGCGGCGACGCCGCGCCCTGCAAACGCCCCGCGCACGCCACGGCCTATCAACTGGCATGCGCCCGTATCCCCGACCCAGCGTCCTGCACCTGCGCCTGCCCGGCCTGCACCGCCGCCGGCGCAGGAGCCGCAGCCCCCGGCAGCGGAGACGCCGTTGGATTTTGATTTTGAGGGCGCGCAGCCCTTTGACCTGTTCGACGATGTTCCGCAGAGCGGATACACCGCCCCGCAGGAAGCGGATCCGGCATTCCCGGACCTGTATGACCGGGACCCGGAGGAGGCAGAGCCTGCGCCCCGCGCTCCGCAGCGGCGTACCCGGACGGGCGGCGGTTCAGGTTCCGGCGGCGGCCGTCCGCCGCGCAGGAGTACCGGCACGGCCCGGCGCGGAATACCGAACAAAACGATTTTTGCCTGGGCGGGCATCGTGCTCATCGCGCTGCTCATCATCCTTTACTTTGTGTTCTTTGGCGGGAAGGACGGAGACGTGGCGCCCGGGATCTCTGGCTCCGTACCGTCCAGCACATCCCAGCCGGCAGACAGCACGCCGCCGGACGCATCCTCCGCGGCCCCGGTGGAAACCATCCCGCGGGACGAGTGGTATATGGTGCTGGCCAACCGCAGCAGCGTGCTGCCCGGTGATTTCACGGTGGCCGAGACGGCGACCGTGGGAGAGGCTGTAATAGACGCGCGCATCGCGGAGGCTCTGCGGCAGATGGTGAACGATGCGGCCGCCACCGGCGTCAAACTGAAGCCCACCAACGGCTACCGCAGCATCGCGCGCCAGCAGGAGCTTTGGGACGCCCGTGTCAAAACCCTGATGGAGGGCGGCCTTTCCCAGGCGGATGCAGAGACAAAGGCCATCGACTACACCTCTGCGCCCGGTACGTCGGACCACAATACGGGCCTGGGCTTGGACATCGTTTCGGAAGACCACCCGGCAAAGGACGCGGGCTTCGCGGAGACAGCAGCGGCCCAGTGGCTGGCCGAGCATGCGGCGGATTACGGCTTTATTCTGCGTTATCCGTCGGACAAGACCGAGGCGACAGGCATGGATTACGAGCCCTGGCATTACCGTTATGTTGGTTCCGAGCAGGCGCATAAAATCAAGGAAAGCGGCTTGTGCCTTGAGGAATATCTGGCACAGTAAAGCAGAAACGGAAACGTTGTGGCCCGCCCCGCGGAAATGCGGGGCGGGCTTTTTGTGCCTGCACAGGGTATGAATAAAATGTAAAATCCGCGGCGGCGGCGCGGCGCGGGGTTGAAATCGTGCCCGCGTGTGCTATACTGAAAAAGTTCCGACCGACCGGTCGGTCGGAATTCGTCCCTGCCGGGGAGCAGGAGGAGAATCCGCGTCCGCGCGTATTTTGGAGGGAAGACATGCTTCCGCAATTCAGTGTAAGAAAACCCTATACCGTGCTGGTGGCGGTAGTGCTGGTGCTTGTGCTGGGCGTTATCTCGTTTACGGGCATGACGACAGACCTTTTGCCGGCCATGGAGCTGCCGTATGTCGTGGTAATGACAACGTATCCCGGCGCAAGCCCGGAGAAAATCGAAACAACGGTGACAAAGCCGTTGGAAGCGGTGCTGGGGACGACGGGCGGCATTAAGAACGTCAGCTCGGTTTCCAGCGAAAACGCCAGCATCGTTATCCTGGAATTTGAACAGGGAACGAACATGGATTCCGCTATGATCGAGCTTTCGTCCAATGTGGACCTCGTTTCGGGCCAGATGGACGATGCAGTGGGGACCCCCATGCTGATGAAGATCAGCCCTGATATGCTGCCCGTGATGGTGGCCAGCGTGGATATGGACGGCATGGACGTGAAAGAGATATCCGCCTTTGCGGACGAAACCGTTATGCCGGCCTTTGAGCGCATCGACGGCGTTGCGAGCGTAGATGCCACAGGCCTTGTGGAGCAGCAGGTGACCGTAACGCTCGACCAGGTGAAGATCGACGCGCTGAACGATAAGGTCCTTGCCGGCGTGGATTCCGGTCTGGCGGACGCACAGCGCGAGCTGCGTGAGGGACAGGCCAAGGTGGCGGACGGCAAGGCGAAGCTGGCCGAGGGCGAAGCCGCGCTGGAAAGCCAAAAAGGCTCTGCGCTGGACAAGCTGGCCCAGGGCAGCGCCCAGGTGGACGGCGCCTCCGCCACGCTTTCCGCGCTGCTGAGCGAGGAGACCACGCTTACAGCCAACCAGAAGGCGTTCGAGGCCGAAAGAGACGGCTATACCCAGGCAAAGCAGGGGTATGAAGGCATCAATACGGCTCTGGCGGGGGCGCGGGACACCGCTCGTCAGGCTGCTGCGGCTGCTGCGAAGCAGGGAGTGCTGGACAGCGTGAACGCCCTGCTGGCACAGATGGGCCGGCCCGCTGTGGGCACTTATGAGGAAGCCGCCGCCGTTTACGCGCAACTCCAGCAGACTCAGCCGGGCCTGCCTGCCCTGCCGGACCCTGCGGTGGTGGGAGAACAGGCCGCCGCCGCCGTTCCAGCCAACGTGGACGCGCTTCTGGCTCTGGACGACGCGTCTTTTGAAGCCTTCAAGGCGCAGGCGGGCGCACTGCCCGGCGGCGAACAGCTTGCCGCGCTGACAAAGGAAAGCCTGACGCAGCTGCGCGATGCGGCGTTGAGGGCGGACACGCGTCTGCCCGAGGTGGAGGCGGAGCTTTCCAACATTACCACGCGCCTCGCTGTAATTTCCGGCATGAAGCCTGCGCTGGAGGAAAACCTGAAAAAGGCACAGGATGCCTATGCCGAGCTGGAAAAGGGCAAGATGACGGCGGTAAACGAGCTCACTAGGGGTGAAGTGACGCTGAGTACCACAAAAACACAGCTGGAAGATGCGGAACAGAAGCTTGCGGACGCGCAGGAGCAGTTCGATCAGGCGCGGGATGCGGCCTATAAAAAGGCCGATCTGTCCGGCATGCTGACGGCGGACATGCTGGGCAACATCCTGATGGCCCAGAACTTCAACATGCCCGCGGGCTATATCACCGAAGGTGAGGAGCAGTATCTTGTCAAGGTGGGCGAGGAGTACGCCTCTCTGGAGGAGCTGGAAAACACGCTGCTGATGCACATGGATGTGGACGGCGTGGGCGATGTGCGCCTGTCCGATGTGGCGGATATCGCTCTGACGGACAACGCGGGCGAAAGCTATGCCAAGGTGAACGGCAACGACGGCGTGGTGCTGTCGTTCCAGAAGCAGAGCACGGCGTCCACGGCCACGGTGAGCCAGCGCATCAACAGCGCCATCGCACAGCTGCAGGAGCAGAACCCGGGCCTGCACATCACGCCGCTGATGGATCAGGGCGACTACATCGACATGGTGGTGGGCAGCGTCCTTTCCAATCTGCTGTGGGGCGGCCTGCTGGCCATCATCGTGCTGATCTTTTTCCTCAAGGACGCAAAGCCCACATTTATTGTGGCGTGCAGCATCCCGTTCAGCCTGATGTGTGCCATCACGCTGATGTATTTCACAGATGTGACGCTGAACATCATCTCGCTGTCGGGCCTTGCGCTGGGCGTGGGCATGCTGGTGGACAACAGCATTGTTGTCATCGAAAATATTTATCGTCTGCGTTCTCTGGGCGTGCCTGCCTCCAAGGCGGCCATCCAGGGGGCGAAGCAGGTGTCCGGCGCTATTTTTGCCTCCACGCTCACCACCATATGTGTGTTCCTGCCCATTGTGTTCACGCAGGGCATTTCCCGCGAGCTGTTCACGGATATGGGCCTGACCATTGCCTATTCGCTGCTGGCCAGCCTGGTGGTAGCCCTGACGCTGGTGCCCGCCATGGGTGCCGCCGTGCTGAAAAACACCAAAGAGAAAAGCCACAGGTGGTTCGACGCCTTTGTGGAGGGATACCAGAGGCTGCTGGGTTGGGCGCTGCGGCACAAAGCGCCGGTGCTGTCGGGCGTGACGGCGCTGCTGGCCATCAGCATTTTCCTGACAACGCAGATGGGCACAGCCTTCATCCCGGCGATGGACAGCCCGCAGATGTCGGCCACACTGACGATGCCCAGGGGCGCGGCGCAGCAGGATGCCTATGCCATGGCGGATACCGTCATGGAGCGCATCGCGGCCGTGGATGGTGTGGAGACCGTAGGCGCGATGTCCGGCGGCAGCGGTATGTCCTCGATGATGGGCGGCTCGTCCTCCGGCGGCAGCATCACTTATTATATCCTGCTGTCTGACGACCGCACCGCCACCAATGCCGACGTTTCCGCTGCCATTGAAGCGCAGGTGGCGGACCTGGACTGCACCGTGGAGGTGCAGGAATCCACGATGGATATGTCCGCTCTGGGCGGCAGCGGTGTGGAGCTTGTCATCACCGGGCGCGGCCTGGACGAAATGAACGCCATCGCGGATGACCTGCGCGGTATTCTGCGCAGTACAGAAGGCCTTGTGGATATCTCGGAAAATTCGGTCACGGGAAACCCGGAGACACGCATCACAGTGGACAAATACAAAGCGATGCAGCACGGGCTGACCGTGGCGCAGATATACAGTGAGCTTGCCGCCGAGCTGAAGGCCGAGAACACGGCCACCACGCTGACGCTGGACGGCACGGATACGCCCGTGGTCGTGGTGAAGCCGGCAGGACAGGCGCCCACGCGGGGCAACATCATGGATCACGCGTTCACGGTGACGAACGCGGAGGGCGAGGAGGAGACCGTCCGTCTGTACGACATCGCGGCAAAGCAGGAGACCGACAGCGTTTCCTCCATCAACCGGGAAAACGGCGCGCGCACCATGAGCGTGAGCGCGGGCGTGGACGCCCGGCACAACATCGGCCTCGTGAGCCGCGAGCTGGAAAAAAAGCTTGCGGATTACGAGCTGCCCGAAGGCTATACCGTTGAGATCGCGGGCGAAAATGAAACCATCAACAGCGCCATGACGGACCTTGTCAAAATGATCGCGCTGGCTGTTGTGTTCATTTATCTCATCATGGTGGCTCAATTCCAAAGCCTGATGAGCCCGTTTATCGTGATGTTCACGATCCCGCTGGCATTTACGGGCGGCCTGCTTGCGCTGTGGCTCACAGGCAGCGAGCTTTCCATCATTGCTATGCTGGGCTTCCTTGTTCTGGCGGGCGTGGTGGTAAACAACGGAATCGTGTTCGTAGACAACATCAACCAGCTGCGGCTGGCGGGCATGGACCGCACGGAGGCCATTCTGGAAACGGGCCGCACGCGCATCCGCCCGGTGCTGATGACCGCGCTCACCACCATTTTGGCCATGTCCACGATGGCGCTTGGCATTGGCGACGGCGCGGAGATGACACAGCCCATGGCCATCGTTACCATCGGCGGCCTCACGTACGCCACGCTGCTGACGCTGCTGGTCGTGCCCGTACTGTATGATATCTTCCGCAAAAAGCCGCTGTATGACCCGGAACTGGACGATGCGGCGGCAGACGCGGCGAAGGAACTGCCGCAGCCCGCGGCAGGCTGAGGAGGGATTCGTTATGGCGAAAAACGCGGAAAAGGAGACCGCTCTGTACGAGGCGGTGTTCCGGCTGCTGGCCCGGGGCGAAAAAATGTACAGCGTAACGGTGCAGCAGATCGCGGAGGAGGCCGGCATCGGAAAGGGAACGGTATATGAATATTTCACCTCGCGGGAGGAAATCATATCAAAAGCGATGGCCTACCGCCTTCGCGGGGAGGCGGACGCGCTCTCCGAGCGGGTAGACAAAGCGGAAGGCTTTGAGCAGAAACTGGACACACTGCTGTGCTTTGCGCGGGATTCCGTACAGGCGCAGGCCTCCGGCATGAAGGTGCTGTTCGCCAGTGCGCGCACGCTGGAATCTCCCGAGGCCGTGTGCCGCCACATTGGAGATGCACAGGTGGTGGAGCAGCTTCGCGCAATGATCGCGTGCATTGTGGAGAGCGGTGTGCGGGAAGGGCTGCTGCGCCAACCGCCCAGTGAAGCGTATGCGCTGATGGCGCTTGCGGGCGCGGTGTTCGGGTATGCCAATTTGCAGCATATTCTGCCGGGCCAGGATGACGCCGCGCT
This sequence comes from Ruthenibacterium lactatiformans, assembly GCF_000949455.1. Lineage (GTDB taxonomy): Bacteria > Bacillota > Clostridia > Oscillospirales > Ruminococcaceae > Ruthenibacterium > Ruthenibacterium lactatiformans. The sequence continues at coordinate 6,739 of NZ_JXXK01000061.1, forward strand.
GCGGGAGGACGCCAGACAAATGGTGCGCCGTGCGCTGTCATAGCGAAAAGCATGGTGCAAGATCCTGCGGAAAACAAACAATTTAGCCAAAGAAACAAACAGATACCTGTGCAGCTTGTACAATGCTCCGAAATCAGGACGGGCAGATTGAATTTTTTGACTTATTATGGTATAATTTCCCAAAAGGGGGTTGCTTTGAGATGAACGAGAAAAAACCTGTATCGAATGTTTGTTATCAAATCGCGGCGAAAAACGGCCGCGTGCTTGAAGTTGCCGATTTCAACACTGCCAGCGGCGCTGCCGTGCAGCTCTGGGACAATGTGAAGGAAGACAGCCAGATCTGGCTGCTTGTGGAAGTGGCCGAGGGCCTTTACAAGCTGGAGAATAAGCTGACGGGCAAGGTGCTCGACGTGATCAACGCCGGTTCCCAGAACGGCGCATGGCTGCACCAGTGGGATTATATCGGCAAGGACAACCAGCTCTGGACGCTGGAGCCGGCGGCGGACGGCCGCTGGAAGGTGCGCTCCAAGCTGTCTGGCCGGGTGCTGGATATCGTGGGCATGAGCCAGGAAAACGGCGCGCGCCTGCAGATATGGGATGATGTGGATGGCGAAAACCAGGCCTGGAAATTTACGGAAGTAAAAGCGGCGAAAAAGCCGGCGGCCAAAAAGGCTGCCGCGAAGAGAGCGGCGGCGGAAAAAGACGGGCCTGCCAAGGCGGAAAAGACGCCTGCAAAACGCGGCCGTAAACCCGCTGTGAAAAAGGCGGAGGAGGCAAAAGCCGGGGCGCCCGCAAAGGCGTCCGAAGCGCCCAAAGCGGCGGCGCCTGCAAAGAAAGCAGCGCCGGAAAAAAAGCCGGAACCGGCAAAGAAAGCAGAACCGGCGAAAAAAGCCGAGCCGGTTCCTGCGCCTGAGAAGGGGAAACCCACGGCCGGGAAGTCTGCGCCGAAGAAAAATAAAAGACGGCTTACGGCACGTTCGGGAGCCGAAGCATGGAAAACCAAAAATGCCGGAAAGCGCTGAAAAATGCGCAACCGGGAGAAAACACGGCCCCGGCTGCGGCAGTTGCCCGCAGCCGGGGCTTTTTTGCGCAAAACAGCCCTTGACGGAGCGCGGCGGGGGAGGTATGCTAAGAACCGTGCCTGCGGCGCGTCTTGCTGCGGCGGGCTGGAAAGGATGGAACAAAATGGCAAAACAGATCACTGCAATTATCGTGGGCGCGGGACACCGCGCACTGCTTTACAGTACCTATGCGCTGGAAAATCCACAGGCGCTCAAGATCGTCGGCGTGGCCGACCCGGACCCCATCCGCCGCAGAAAAACGGCGGAGATGCACGGGTTTGGAGAGGATATGTGCTTTGAAAGCGCCGAGGCGCTGGCGGAGCGCCCCAGGCTGGCCGATGCCGTCATCAACGGCACCATGGATACCCAGCATGTAAAAACCGCCGTCCCGCTGCTGCGCCGGGGCTACGACATGCTTCTGGAAAAGCCCTTCGCCGTCAATGAGGACGAGATGTGGGAGCTGCAGCGTGTCGTCGGCGAGACCGGCCGCAGGGTGATGATCTGCCACGTACTGCGCTACGCGCCGTTCTATGTGGCCGTGAAGGAGCGCCTGCTGGCCGGGGAGATCGGCGATATCATCAACATCCAGGCCACCGAGCACGTCAGCTATCATCACCTGGCGGTGTCCTATATCCGCGGCAAATGGGGCAACGAGGAAAAGTGCGGCGCGCCCATGCTGCTGGCCAAATGCTGCCACGACATGGATCTCATCATGTGGCTGAAAAGCGGTGTCGCCCCCCGGCAGGTCGCCAGCTTCGGCAGCGACTTTCAGTTCGACCCGGCCAAGAAGCCCGCAGGCGCGGGCAAGCGGTGCCTGGTGGACTGCGGCATCGAGGAAAACTGCCT
>NZ_JXXK01000062.1 GCF_000949455.1 Ruthenibacterium lactatiformans
TATAAATTTAGCTGTATATGCCCGGTTTGCCATTGAGATGTATCGTCATTTTTCTTCGACAACATTTCAAAAGGGGAAAGCTTTGTACAAAAGCATGGTTGGGAGCCATCAACACCCGAGTGGCCGGATGAAGCAGTATGGCAGTCATTCTAAATGAATTTGACAGACGGGCTGAAAACAGAAGACCCATCCGTGCTTTTTTGCAAGGCCCAATGAGGTGTCAAAACAACGGCTGTATCCTTGAAAACAGCCGCTGTTTATGCTATCGTATAGACATGTATAATTTGCAAAAGGTACACTTTTGGATAAGGAGGCCCATACTGTGGAGGGCATGGGTATGGCTATAATGGAAGTTTTGCTGCCGGTTATTTTTTTGAATGTGTGCGGGATGCTGCTCAAAGCCAAATTTGGCCTTGACGGCGCGGAAAGCTACCTCATCGCGCTCATGGGCGTTCTCTCTTTTCTCTATATCGGCGGTATTTTTAATTTGCTTTTACCGGCGGCCGCGGGTATATTTATCGGAATACTTCTATTACTGCTTGCAGCTGTGAAAAAAAGCCGTTCTCAAAAGCGCTCTCTGGCTGCTGTATGCGGGCTAAAAGAATACTTTAACCCATTTGTCCTTTTGAACAATTTATCCTGTCTTGTTTTTACCGTTATATTTTCCATTAGCAATCCGCTGTTCTATTATTGGGATGAACTGGCTTTTTGGGGAACTTCGGCGAAAGCCACAAAGCTTTTAGACCGCCTGTACTCCATTTGGCCCACGCCGCTGCACAATCATCTGCCACCCTCAAATGCCCTGTTGAATTATTTTTTAATTTTTTCTCAGTGGATTTTCAGCCGTATATCCTGTTGCTTTCTTATGCGTTCTTATTCTTCGCGGTGTTTTCGGCGGTAGCCGAACTTGCATACCGCAAAAGCGGCAGTCTGCCTTTTGCAGTCGTGACATATGTATTATTGTTGCTTTCTCCGTTCATGTGTGTGGCACATAAGGAATTGTTGAATTACGAATCTCTGCTGTATGCTTATGGCACGGCCATGGTTGATTTTAACATAGCTGTGGTTTTTTTATCGGCCATAGCGCTGTATTTGAGCAGCCCGGCAAAAAAATGGTATTTGCTGCCTCTCGTTTTTCTTGTAAACATGAAAAATACAGGTGTGTTTTTTGCTTTGCTCGCGGTATGCGTGATACTGTGCCTTGCGGCGTTCGACGCGCGGGCGGGAAAGCGGCTGACGGAAACAGTGAAAAACGGTGCGCTCATGCTTCTGGTTGTTGTTCTTGCGTATGGCTCCTGGTTTGTTCACCTCAGCGCGTTTGAACTCGCCCCGGCGCAGCCGGTCGTCCTTCAGGACCCGGCCTATTTACAGGAGCAGGAAGAGCTCGTCAGGGTAGACGAGACCATTGACCAGAATGTACTCTCTATTTTGGTTCCTCCGCTTCGCTCTGAGCGTTATAACGCTGTAATGGAAACGATGCGCAAGGCCTTTTTGCTGGAGAAGAGCAACCTTTTTATGCCGGACCGGTACTTTGCTGCGGTGCTGGTTGCCGCAGGAGCGTTGGTTTCCGTTTTATCCTCAAGAGGGAAGCGGCTTCGGGCTTTGTGCGTGTTGTCGGGAATTGCGGTTGGCTGTTATGTATACTGTGCTGTCATCAGCTATTTTATTTCATATTACCGGGACGATATGATAGAGTATCCCCGTTACATGAGCAGCTATTATTTCCTGTGGGTATATACAATTATACTTCTTGCCGTGACAGGTGAAAACGGAAGGCGCGGTAAGCAGACCGTGTTCTGTGCGGTTTCGCTGGTTACTTTACTGTTGATCGGAAAAACAGGCCTTGATTATACATCCATCGATGCACCGGATACGCCCTATCTGGAGTATATGGAAACAGAACAGTATGTACGGCAAATCAAGGGCAGTATTGAAAAGGACGATAAAGTATACCTTGTTCTTCCGGACCAGTATACATGGGAATATATAAAGTACGGGTATCATCTGCTGCCGGCCATCTGTAATCAGGATACAAAAGGCACCGGAATTGATTTTACAATCAGCTTTAGAGAAAAGCTTGAGGCTGGCAGCGACAGACGGTATTATAACATTGCTTCGCCTCAGCTATATGCCCGCCTGATGACGGAATATTTTGATTATGTATATGTTGTGAGACCCGATGAGGAATTCAGAGAAAGCTATTCGCATCTGTTTTCAGATGGTATGACGGAGGGGACACTATACAAAATTACAGAACAGAACGTTCCAATGCAGGTGGTTTGATGAAAAGAAAGAAAAATATTTTGTGCCCGCTGCGTTCCACACGGCTGGAGGGCGCTAAAGGTCTGCTCCTTTGTTATGCGGTCTGTGTGATTTTGTTTCTGGGCTTTAAGCTTTGCGCGGGCCTGTGGGTTTTTTACGGGTTCCAAAATGGACGATACGCACAGCGGAATCTGACCTTAAATGATTTTGAACAGTATGGCGTTGAGCAGCTTGATGATATGACGATGGTAAACGCCACGGACGATACACAGCTTTGGATTACAGAGAATATATATAATCTGTATGTCGATTGTGATTTTTCTTATGACCCGGGGGAGTTTCTGGCTTTTTATTCATACAAAGCGGACGGCGTCTTCAGCGCGGAGAGATGCGTAAGGGGAAAGCAGTATGGAAGGTATTATGTTTTTGAATTTCCAATAGGGACAAACCAGATTCGTGTTGACACGGGGGTTCATCCTTCCATTACAGTATCTTTTCAGGAAATCTTGGCAAATAAATACACATTCAATACTGTTATGCGTTTTTCTACCGGGGAGCTGTTTTATCTGCTTGCGGTGCCGGGAGTGATTTACGGAGTGCTGGATTTGATATCCGGTATAAAAATAAAAGGTAACACCGCACAATTCTAAGTGTCGAATCGCGCCGGCGGATTTTTGTGACAGTTGCCGGAAAATCTGCAAGCGAGGCGACGCTTAAGGCATCAGCCGTGAATTGTGCGGTGTTGCCAAAAGAAAAACGGGCCGTATTGTTTTGAAAAAATACCTTATTCCGGCTTATAGGAAGTTAGCTGTACATGTTCGTTTCGCCATGGAGCCGTATCGTCATTTGGCTTCGGAAACGTTTTAAAAGGAAAAAGGCAATAGGGAATGAAATAGGATTCACGTTTGTTTTTTTACAGCTCATATATAGCGTGTTCACAGCCGCAGCGGTTTTCCGCTGCGGCTTTTTCTTTTGGCCGATTCCGGAAAACCGGACGCGCGGGAGCGTACAATGGGGATAGGGTGAGCGGGGCGGATGACAAGACGACGCACACAAAATGATATTTTCGGACTTTGTCAACGCCCCGCCGTCCGAAAGCGGGGGGACGCGCCCGCCGGTTTTTGCGCAGAAAAAACCGGATTGAAAACGAGGAGGGCCGGGGTTTTGCCGTTGGGGACCCGGCGCGGCGCAGCCGTGACGGGGACGGCAAAACATCGGCCCCGGTGGGGCCGATGACCGGCCGCGCGGTTTCGCGGAGCGAAATGCGACCGAACGGGAGCAAGCGCCGGGGTGCGAGCGCGGGGCCACATTTGAGCAAAGCGAAAATGGGGGAGCGAGCACGTTGCCCCCAGTGGGGGCAACGACCGGCTGCGCCGGTTTTTGCGCAGCAAAAACCGAGTTGAAAACGAGGAGGCGAGCATACGAGCGCGAAAACTGCAAAAAGCGACAACAGCAAAACAGCGGTGCGGGGCGGCGAAGCCGGGGCCGCGAAGCAGACGGCCGCACAGGGGGATCTCGCGCAGCGAAATGCCGCGCCCGATTTTGCGCGGCAAACCCAAAAGGCGGAAGGGCCGCACGCACCCGTTCCGGCTTCGCCGCAGCGGGACGCGGCCGAAGGGGGGCAGGCGCGGCGCTCCCCCGCGCCGGACGCTGACGCCGCCTGTGCACAGAGCGCGCAGGAGCTGCTGCAGGCGGCGGCGCGCGCGGCCGTACAGATGCTGGTGCGGACCGTGGACGACGAAAACGCCACGCTGCCCCAGCGGATGGACGCGGCAAAGACCATACTGGACCGCGTATACGGCAAGGCCTCGCAGCCCATCGAAGGGAACGGCGGCGCCGCGGTACAGGTCGTAATGTCAAAAGAAGTACGGGAGCTGATGGGCTGATGCAATGGGACATCGGGAAGCCGAACCCGAGGCAGATCGAATTTTTTAAGGCGCGCGCACGCTTTATCGCATACGGCGGGGCGCGCGGCGGCGGCAAAAGCTGGGCGGTGCGCAAAAAAGCCGCCGGGCTGGCGCTGTCTTACCCGGGCGCCGGCATTTTGATCGTGCGCCGCACGTTCCCGGAGCTGCGGGAAAACCATATCCTGCCGATGACGGCGGACCTTGCGGGCGTTGCCCGGTACCGGGACGCGGACAAATCCTTCACGTTCCCCGGCGGCAGCCGCATCGTATTCGGTTATTGCAGCAGCGAGAGCGACGTGCTGCAATACCAGGGGCAGGAGTACGACGTTATTTTTATGGACGAGGCCACGCAGTTCACGGAGTTCCAGTTCACCACGCTGACGGCATGCCTGCGCGGCGCCAACGACTTCCCAAAGCGCTTTTATCTGACCTGCAACCCCGGCGGCGTGGGGCACGCCTGGGTGAAGCGGCTGTTCATCGACAGGCGGTACAAAAAGGCGGAGCATCCCGAAGACTATGTGTTTATCGCCGCCAATGTGTACGACAACCATGCCCTGATGGCGCACGACCCGGACTATGTGCGCATGCTGGAAAATCTGCCGGAGGAACAGCGCCGGGCGTGGCTGCTGGGCCAATGGGACATTTTCGAGGGCCAGTATTTCGCGGAATTTGACCGCAATGTGCATGTGTGCAGGCCGCACGGCATCCCGGCGCACTGGCGGCGCTATGTGACGCTGGATTACGGCATGGACATGCTGGCGGCGCTTTGGGTGGCTGTGGACGAGCAGGGGCGCGCCGTTGTGTACCGGGAGCTGTACGAGGGACGGGACAACGGAAAAGGGGAAAACGGCCAGGGACATATCATCAGCGCGGCGGCGCGGCGGCTGCTGGAGGTGAACGGCGGCGACGAGGTGCAGGCCTGGCTGGCTCCGCCGGACCTGTGGAACCGCAGGCAGGACACGGGAAAAAGTGCGGCGGAGCTGTTTTTGGAGAACGGCGTGCCGCTTACAAAGACGGGCAACAGCCGTGTGGCCGGATGGCTGGCGGTGCGGGAATTTCTGGCGCCGGGGCCGGGCGGACAGGCGCGGGGTGGCGAAGCCACGCGGGCGCAAGCCCGCGACCGCGTGCGCCGGTTTTGCGTGCAAAACCGAGTTGAAGACGAGGAGGCGCGGGGCGGCGAAGCCGCGCAAACGCTCCGCCTGCGAACGTCCGGCCCGGCTTCGTGCAGCGAAACGGAGGCGGAAGCGCCGCAGGCGTCCGGCCCGGCTTTGCCGCGGCTGCGCATCTTCGACACCTGCGCAAACCTGATCCGCACGCTGCCCGCCCTGCGGCACGACGAACGGAAGCCGGAGGACGCGGCGGTCACGCCCCACGAGCTGACCCACGCACCGGACGCTTTGCGCGGCTTCTGCACCTACTGGAGCACGGCGGCGCATGCGCCCGAGGCTGCAGTCCACGACATCCTGCGGGATGATTTCAACATGAAAAAGCCCACGGCGGGACCGCTGGGGCAAGGAGGGAAATATCGTGTTATCTGATCTTTTAACGTTTGTTCTGGCGCTTGCGGTATGCGGCATGGCGGTGCTGTGCGTATACTGCTACCGCCTCGGGCTGCGGGACGGCGGCTTCGCGCGGCGAAACGGCGGGGCGCGGCGGCGCCTGCCTCTGCGAAACGGGGGAGGCGGCGAAAAGGAAAGCGTTTTCGAGCGCGGGTTTTGCACAGCGGAACGCGGCCGAACGGGAGCGGGGCGGCCCAGGCACGGCGGCCCGCGGGACGGCGAAGCCCCGCGGGCGGAGGCGGCCGGGGCAGCCCGCGGCGGCTTTGCACAGCAGACCGCAGCCGGGCCCGCGGCTGCGCCCGCGGGGGCGCAGGGATGGCGCGCGGACAAATATGACGCGATTCTGGCGAACATCGACGCATACGACGGGACAGAGAAAGGACAGAAGGTGATCGAATGATGCAGGAAAAGGAATGTACGGATATCTGGCGCAGGTATCAGGCGGGCAAGGACCATCACAACCGGACGAACATGTATACGCAGGCGGAAAAGTGCCACCGCTTTTACGAGGGCGACCAATGGCACGGGCTGCAGGCCGGCGACGAAGAGCTTCCCATGCTGAACTTTATCAAGCCCATCTGCCGCTACAAAATCGTGATGGTGGCGATGAACGACACCGCGATCCTGTTTTCTCCGATGGACAACGACCCGAAAAAGGCGGAGATCTGCGAAGCGCTGACGGCGTTTGCGGCGGCGCAGTGGGAAAAGGGCAAGCTGGACAGCAAGAAATGGGCCGTTGTGAAAAACGCGTGCATTACCGGCGACCATTATCTGTACTGCTTCGACGAGCGCACGCCCAGCGAGAGCGTTGTCACGGACATGACCCCGCGGCTGAAAATGCGGCTGATCGACAAAACGGCGCTGTATTTGGCCGACGAGCAGGAGCCGAACCTGGAGGAACAGGAATGGATCATCATCGCCGAGCGCGTACCGGTGGAAAACGTGCGCAGGCAGGCCAAAGACAACGGGCTGCCCGAGGCGGAGATACGCCGGATCGTATCCGACGAGGCGGACGAAACGCAGCTTGGCGTGACGGGCGCGGACGAGGTGCAGACGGACAGCGGCAAATGCACGAGTCTTCTGTTCATGCGCAAGACGGACGGCGGCGTTGCGTTCTGCCGCTCCACACAGGCCGTTGTGTACCAGCCCATGCAAACCATCCGCGGCCTGGACGTTTACCCGGTGTGCGGCATGCGCTGGGAAGAAAAAATGGGCAGCGCCCGGGGCGTGGGCGTTGTGGAGCGGCTGATTCCGAACCAGATCGAGGTGAACCGCACGCTGGCGCGGCGGGCCATCTGCGTGAAGCGGTACAGCTTCCCCACGGTGGTGTACGACCAGGACAAGCTGCTGGCGCCGGAGAAGCTGGGCGTTGTGGGGGCGAGCATCGGCGTGAAAAACCTGAACGCGAACCCGGTGGGCAGCTTTGTGCAGTACCTGAGCCCCGCGCCCATCAGCGGCGACGCGGCGAATTTACAGGCCGAGCTTGTGGGCACCAGCCGGGAGCTGGAGGGCGCGGGCGAGGCCGCGACCGGACAGGTGGACCCCACGAAGGCCAGCGGCGAGGCCATCAAGGCGGCCCGCGACCAGAGCGCCATCAGCCTGAACGAGCAGAGCGCGGCCTACAAGCAGTTTGTGGAGGACCTGGCGATGATCTGGTACAAGCTGTGGGTGGCGTATTCGGTGCGGGGGCTGCGGCTGGCGGACGGCACGCTGCTGCCGCACGCGGAGCTGGAGGCGCTGGACGTCGACATAAAAATCGACATTTCGCCCATCGACCCGTACAGCGTGCTTTCCCGCGAGCTTTCGCTGGAAAACGCGCTGGCGCAGCAGCATATCACATTTGAGGAATACGTGGAGGCGCTGGACGACAATTCCGGCGTGCCGAAGGACAAGTTCCGGGCCATTCTGGACAGGCGCCGGGGGGCCGCGCCGGAGCAAAGCGAAAGCGGGGCAGGCCAAAACATCGGCCCCGGTGGGGCGGCGGGCGCGTTTTCCCCGGAGGGGGCGCTGCCTGGCATGGAGCTTGTGGGCGGTGGCGTGCCGGGCGGTTTGCCCGGCACGGGAATGCCCGTGCAGGGCGGCGCGGGGCTCTTCCCGGGGGATGGGCCCGGCGATGGCGTAGGAAAGGGCGGAGGGAATGGAAGCCGCGTGTGGAAAAAGAGGAAGGCCCCCGCTTTCGCGGGGCTGATTACGAAATCTGCCGATGGCGTTACTTTCTTAATGTTAAGAAAGTAACCAAAGAACACCGGGGGCGTTCCGTTCGGCTAAAAAATCATGATTTCAAATTCCGTATCAAATCATGATTTTTCTTCACGCCTCTCTCCGAGGCCCCCGGCCCCCCAACGGCAAAAGAGGAACGATTT
>NZ_JXXK01000063.1 GCF_000949455.1 Ruthenibacterium lactatiformans
ACTATATTAATTTTTTACAATTAATGACTTTAATGCTTGACAAAACATAAATGCATTGATATCATAATAATGCACACTGGATAGTGAGCGGAAGTTATAACATGCACCTGGATAGGTTCTGGAAATATAAAGCTTATCTTTATAGTATTTTCACGGACCAACTACTGTTGGTCCGTTTTTGTTTCCAGAGCCTCCACAAAGTGAAAGGAGATAAACATGTTAAAAAAAGACAAAAGCGTAATTATTAAATTCGACTTCTCAGTAGAACAGACAGTAGGCCAAATTACTAAGGTTACAGGCTTTATGAAGGCTAAGTATTTGATTCCTGTCATTGATATTCTGGATTTAAAAGCAAATCCTCGTTCTTCTAAAACGGGTCCGGTGACTACCTCAATCCAAGAATCTATCGAAAGTGACTGCAACCTGTTTCCGTTTAAGACCAAAGGAATTTTGCTTGCGTCTTCCCAGTATGAACGACTTGAGCGCAGTAGGATAAAGATAATGCCTGATAATTTTGAGATTGAAGGAATTTTAGATGGTGGCCATAACACGCTTGCAATTGGCCTCTATATCTTGAAACAGTCTATGCTTTACGCTGGGAAACCTTTTCCTAAGGGAGAGAAAACATGGGATCGCTTTAAGGAACTTTGGCATGAAAATAGAAGTGTTATTGATATATATTTAGACGAATTAAGGAAAGACTCTTCAATTGGAAATTTGAGCTTTTATGTGCCTGTTGAGTTGCTTGTCCCTCGCGATGCAGGAGACTTTGCTTGTGTAGAAGCATTTAAGAATGACTTGTTGGAAATTTGTGAAGCGAGAAATAATAATGTTGAGCTCAACATTTCTGCGAAAGCTAACCAGAAAGGATTTTTTGACGGACTCAAGTCACTCATGGAAAAACGAAATCCTGCTCTGTGCAGCAGAATTGAATGGAAAACGAACGATGGTGGCGACATTAAAGCGCAAGATCTTATTGCGCTTGCTTGGATTCCTCTTGCTCTTATTACTCAGGTTAAAGATGAAACTGGAAAAATTATTGAACCAATTGCAGCGAATAAAATCTACAGCGCAAAAGGGAGTTGTCTCAAACAGTTTGAGAAATTGATGGCGTCTCCTGATGTTACCATCAAAACAAGTGCTGACTATAAGCGAGAATTAAAAAACACGGAAGTTAATTCGGCATTCCAAATTGCGGTAGAATTGCCTGAACTCTATGACTATATTTATGAAAACTTCCCTGCTTTGTACAATTCAGCAGATGGAAAATACGGTCGTATTACTGCCGTAAAAAAATTAAATGAAACGCGCAAGGAAAAGAAAACACCGTTCTCCGGCAATGATATTGATATATTGAGTCCTGAAGGGTACATTATGCCGTTAGTGTATGGTATGCAAGCTCTTATGGTTAATAAGACAGTAAATGGACATAACGAAATTGCTTGGGTGCAACCGCCTATGACTTTCTTGCAAAATAATCTCGGCAAGATCGTTAAATACTATTCAGGTATTATTAACATATGCGACTATGATCCTCAGAAAGTTGGAAAAAATGCGCAGAGCTATGAACAGGCACTTGCTGGATTTAAGATGGCTATTGCTGGTATTCTATGATATGATAAGTTTCGTTGCTATCCTACTATAGTCAGGTTCAGTGTTCGCATTGAGGGTATCTTTTTTGTCAACGCTTCCCACGTCGGAATGGACTATGCTCCCCTCAAAAAGCCCAGCCAGCCGGCTGGGCTTTTCTCATACCGCTCCGTCATTCCTCCTTTTCCCCACAAAGCTTTGCTGCGCAAACCTTCGCAGGGGCCCCGCCCTACGGGCTGAGGAGAAAAGCGGGTATCCATTTTATCACGCCAACTCAGTCTCTGAAACCGCTTGGGAAAGCCCTTCCCGGGCGGTTTTGTTTTTGCAATAACACACTTTTGCCCGGATGCGGGACAAGGGTGAATAATCGGCACTCAGGGCAGCACACAAGTACCATCGTAAATCGGCATAATGCCCAATTGTAACCCCCGCTCTGATGGGGTATAATAGCAGCACAGGAAGGTGGAGCGGATGAACAACGAAGAATTGATTTTGCAGATGTTGGGCAAAATTTCGGACAAGTTAGAGGAACACGATAAGCACTTTGAATCTATTGACAATCGGTTTGAGTCTATTGACAATCGGTTTGAATCCTTGGAAACGGACGTGCGCCATACCCGCATGTTGATTGAAAAGCAAGAGCACAACGTGCAGCTTATCGCGGAACAGTACGGCGATATTTCCGCAAAGCTGGAGCGCGTGCGTGAGATCGACGAGCTGCGCGACCGAGTACGGACACTGGAAACGGTCGTGCGTAATCATACGGTATCCATCAAGGAACTGCGCAAGGCAGAATAAAAGCACAAAGCGGACAGCGTAAAAGCTGCCCGCTCTTTTTATGCCGTTTTCCCTCCTGCAGCATCCTGTTTTTGCGTGCGGTATGTCCATACGGGAAAAGCATCAGGGGCACAGCGTCAGCTGTTTCAAACCCGGTTTCCTGATAGGCTTAAACGGGCAAGTCGGGCATTTCACCGAGCGGATGAAACAGGACAGTGCCGCACACATGGAGGGCGGATGTAAAAGAACACCCGCCGCAGTCGGCCACCCGTCCTCCGCCGGATGATGGACAAAATCTACATCCGCACCGTCCCGGCGGGGAACATCAAGCCGGGCAAAGAAACGTCCACAGAAAAAACAGATGGCGCCGTTGCCACCGTTATGGCCCTTAATCGGCTCATCCGACATGGCAACGACACCGCCGAGTCGGTCTATGACAGCGGAGGGCCGCTGTTTATCTGATTTTCAGGGGTTAATCATCCTCCTCTCCGTAACCATAGACTGTGTTTTTACATCCGCAATGCGGACAAATGATGCAGGCATCGGGGGTGCCTTCATCCTTCCGCGGGGTTATTTTAAATGAAAAAGGGGCTCACCACCCCTTTTGGCGGCATTCGCCGCGCGGCTTGCACTTTGCCGCGCAAAGATGCATGGCTTTGCCGCCGCCCGCTTTTTCCCCGGACGCTTCTTTTGCTTCTTTGCCTTTTTCGACAGTCTGAAGCCCAGCCGGCCGGCTGGGCTTTTCTCATACCGCTCCGTCATTCCTCCTTCTCCCCACAAAGCTTTGCTGCGCAAACCTTCGCGGGGCCCCGCCCTACGGGCTGATGCGGAAAGCGGGTATTCATTTTATCACGCCAACTCAAGATAAATTGACAAACCGCCGGCAAGTCATAGGAAATATCGATCCGCTGTCCCCTGTACCCGCACTGCTGCGGCTGTCCGCGCGGCGCCGCAGCGGGTGACAAAATCCGGAACACGTAGTATAATAGAAGAAAATTTTGGTAATTTTTGTCCTTAAATGTATAAGACTGTCGAATGTAGTCCCCCCGGAGCGGCGCCTGCGTTCCGCATGCCCGCGGCGCGCTCTCACTCTTGGAGCATGGTGGTTATGATCAAGCAACATTTAAAGCAAAACGTATACGAAGCCTTTTTGGAACGGCTGAAATTCATTTTTGAGGAGTTCGACAATATCTATATCTCCTTCTCCGGCGGGAAGGACAGCGGCCTGCTGCTGAATCTGGTGCTGGATTACCGGGACCGCTGCTTCCCCCAAAAGGCGCTGGGTGTTTTTCATCAGGATTTCGAAGCGCAGTACACTGTGACGACGGAATATGTGGAACGCACCTTCGAGCGCATCAAGGGCCGTGTGGAGCCTTATTGGGTCTGCCTGCCCATGGCCACGCGCACCGCGCTCAGCAGCTACGAAATGTACTGGTACCCCTGGGACGACACCCGCCGGGACGCCTGGGTGCGGGAAATGCCGCAAAAGGAATACGTCGTCAACCTGGAAAACAACCCCATATCGACCTACCGCTACCGCATGCATCAGGAGGACCTTGCCAAGCAGTTCGGCAGATGGTACCGCATTTCACACGGCGGCCGGAAAACCGTCTGTCTGCTGGGCATCCGGGCGGACGAATCCCTGCAGCGGTACAGCGGCTTTTTAAACAAGAAATTCGGCTACAAGGGCGAATGCTGGATCAGCAAGCAGTTCAAGGACGTCTGGTGCGCGTCGCCCCTGTACGACTGGTCCACCAGCGATATATGGCACGCCAATTACCGGTTCGGCTACGATTACAACCGCTTGTACGACCTGTACTACATGGCCGGCCTCAAGCCCTCGCAGATGCGCGTGGCCTCGCCGTTCAATGACTATTCCAAGGATTCGCTCAACCTGTACCGCGTCATCGACCCCGAGGTCTGGACAAAGCTGGTGGGGCGCGTGCAGGGCGCGAATTTTGCCGCGATCTACGGCCACACCAAGGCGATGGGCTACCGGAACATCACGCTTCCCGAGGGGCACACATGGAAATCCTACACCCAGTTCCTGCTGGACACACTGCCCGCCCGCCTGCGCAACAATTACGTCAAAAAATTCAGAACGTCCATCCAGTTCTGGCACGAAACGGGCGGCGGGCTGGACGAAGCCGTCATCCGTGAGCTGGAGGCCCACGGCTACCCCATCCTGCGGAACGGCGTCTCCAATTATACCCGCGACAAAAAGTCCCGCATCATTTTCACAGGCCCCATCCCCGACGATACGGACGACATCAAATCGTCAAAGGACATTCCCAGCTGGAAGCGGATGTGCTACTGCATTTTGAAAAACGACCACAACTGCCGCTTCATGGGCTTTGGCCTGACGCGCCAGCAGCAGCGGCGCATTGATATCATCCGCAAGAAATACAAAAGCGTGGAGGCGATGGAAAATGGCGTATAAAAGCCCGGTCTACCATGTCATTCCCGTACCCATCGAAAAGGTGCGGCCGAACACATACAACCCCAACGCCGTGGCCCCGCCCGAAATGCGCCTGCTGTACGAAAGCATCAGGGCGGACGGCTACACCATGCCCATCGTGTGCTATTACGCCAAAAGCCAGGACATTTATGTGATCGTGGACGGGTTCCACCGTTACCGGGTGATGCTGGAGCATCCCGACATCTACGAGCGCGAAGGCGGCGTGCTGCCGGTTTCGGTCATCGACAAGCCGCTGGACCAGCGGATGGCCAGCACCATCCGCCACAACCGGGCAAGGGGCAGCCACGACGTGGACCTGATGAGCAACATCGTCAAGGAGCTTCACGAGCTGGGCCGTTCCGACGCATGGATCGCAAAGCATCTCGGCATGGACAAAGACGAGCTCCTTCGCCTCAAGCAGATCACCGGGCTGACGGCGCTTTTCAAGGATGTAAAGTTCGGGCAGGCATGGCAGCCCATGGACGAGGAAGACGGGGATGAAAGCGAAAACGGTGACGACGCGCTGCTGGGCTGAGGCCTCCCCCTCTGCCCCGGCGCCCGCCGTTTCGCCTCCGGCGAAACCGTGCGATCACTTCCCGCAAACGGGAGATTGCAGGCGTCCAAATGACGTTTTTGTGTTAGGGCAACACCGCACAATTCTAAGAGTCGAAGCGCGCCGGCAGATTTTTTGGCAGGTTAAACAAAAAGCGCAGCGAATACTTTGTGTATTCGCGAGCATTTTTGTGACAGTTGCCGAAAAATCTGCAAGCGAGGCGACGCTTAAGGCTTCAGCCGTGAATTGTGCGGTGTTGCCTTAGAGCGGCGTTGCAAAATCCGTTTTATGGGACACCTACTGTTGTAAAATGGTATCCGAAAGAACCGAAAACCATTCTCAAGGAGGAAGCGGCTATGGCATTCAAAATTGGTTTTGCAGCAGAGTTTCTCGAAAATAAGCGCATGGAGTCCAAATCCGCTGTGCCGGAGCCGGCAGCAGCCCCGCGCAGATCAATGGTACAGGTGTACTTTGCAGAACGCAATATGAATCTGGCCTATTACAACGACCAGTTTGACCTGCATTGCGGCGATACGGTCTATGTGGACGGCAAGCTGGAAGGCATGCGCGGCCGCGTCACCCAGGTCAGCTATAATTTTAAAATCAAAGTATCCGACTACAAGCGCGTGATCGCAGTAGCGGACACTGCGGTCAACGGTCGTTTTTTTATGGCAGGCAGCCACTTCGTCACGTTCGACAGAGCGGCGCTGCCGGGCAGTAAGGTTGTCACCTGGTACAAGGCGCCGGCAAAGGAGGACGATGCGTTCGTCAGCGGCAGCGATGATACCGCATTCTGTCTGGATGACCTGTGGGGAATGAATGTAAGCGCCGGCATCGCAGAGCGCGGGCACAACTACTACACGGAGAACCGGGTCCGATACATCAGCCTTGACGGCAGCAAAGGCTACGCCATCGTTGAAGGCAGCACGGCATACGAGGTTGAGTTCGAATACAGGGACGGTACGATCAGCGGCCTTATCTGCTCCTGCTTTTGCAGCTGCAGCTGCAAGCACGAATTTGCGGCTATGCTGCAGCTGAAGGAAGCGCTGGGCCGAATCGAAAAAAACTACGCAGACCAATATGCGCGCACCGGCTACTTTGCTGTGGTGGACAAGGGCGCGCTGTTCGCCTTCGCCATCGCCGGCAAGGAAGCCGGAAGCCTCACGCTATAAGCGCGCAATACGTTTTGCTTTCACTCCACTTAATACACCGCCTGGCTGCTTTGGGCCGGCAAAGCTTTCGCTGCGGCTTCCCTCTGGCCCCGGCGCAAGGCGCAAAAGGCTTTGAGATTGAGCCATTTTCAAATTTGCAGCACACCAAATGCAGTCTGCTCCTTACGGGACGGGAGCAGACTTCTTTTTATTTTGGGCCTTTCCTTTCCATGTGATAAACCTTTTATTCCCGGCCAAAAGCCCCCGCTTTCGCGGGGGCCTTCCTTTTTTCCCACAAGCGGCGTTTTACAGCAGTGCGCCGCGCCTTTTTGCGCCGTCCGGCACAGCCTCCTCGCACTCGAGGCTGGCGTTTTCGCTGCACAGGTCGAACACAAGGCCGCCGCCCTCCCAAAAGCGGAACCGTGCCCGGGCGCGGTTGCACTCACGGATGGTCCGCGTCATGCCGTCTGTTCGGGGCGCGCGCAGCGGATGTGCCTCCCGCGCCGCGAAGGACGCTTCCAGCAGATACCTGCCCTGCCGCAGCACAAGCCTGCGGGACGACGCCTCCACGATGCGCACGCCCCGGTAGGTGGCCAGCCGGTATTCACGGCCGCGGTACACAACGGCACAGATGCACCCTGTAAAGGAGCGTCCGCAGAACGGGATATGCGCGACAGAGGCCATCACGCTGCACGGCTGCGCAAAATCGTTGCACTGTACCCACAGGTAGTCCCGTGGAAAGGCGCTGCCCCGGTCGCCCTCAATGTATCCGGTCCCGCCCGTCAGGTCGATGAATCGGCCGTCCACCGTGAACCCGCCCGCCAGCGTGTGCGCCATGCTGTATACGCTGTGGCTGCACTGCATCGGCAGAAAGCGGAACGGCCCCATGATGTCCGTCCTGAGCGGCGACAGCGGGCCGTAGCGCAACGCGCCCTGCACGCCGGGCAGCTCGGCCGCCACGCCCTCCTCCCCAAAGCAGAAGCCCTGCGCCCCGTCGTACTGCCGGACGGTCCCGTTGGTGATCACCTGGACGAACCGGGTTTCCCCCGCGCGCCCGGCAATGAAACAGATGCTCTCGCCGTTTTTCTGGTGCTTGAGATACACGCCTTCAAAAAGATCCTTCATAGAAACCTCCTTCGGAATATCCGGCGCTTGTCGCCGTTCGGCTCCATTTCGCTACGCGAAACCGCTCGGTCGGTCGTTGCCTCCGCCGGGGCGGGAACAGGAAGCCGCGTGTGGGAAAAGAGGAAGGCCCCCCGCTGTCGCGGGGACGATTACGAGTCTCCGACGGCCTACTTTCTTAGCATTAAGAAAG
>NZ_JXXK01000064.1 GCF_000949455.1 Ruthenibacterium lactatiformans
AAAAACGCGGCCGGCGCGCCGACACACAGAGATTCAGCCGCGGCGACCGGCTCAGCGCGCTTCCCGTTGTTAAAAAACGCGGCCGGCGCGCCGACGCACAGAGATTCAGCCGCGGCAGCTGGCGCAATGCGTTTTCCGCTGTTAAAAGAATTTAGCTGCGGAGGCCCGTAAAGCAGGCTTCCCATTGTTAAAAAACGCGGCCGGCGCGCCGACGCGCAGAGATTCAGCCGCGGCGACCGGCTCAGCGCGCTTCCCGTTGTTAAAAAAACGCGGCCGGCGCGCCGACGCGCAGAGATTCAGCCGCGGCAGCTGGCGCAGCGCGCTTCCCGTTGTTAAAAAAACGCGGCCGGCGCGCCGACGCACAGAGATTCAGCCGCGGCGGCTGGCGCAGCGAGCTTCCCATTGTTAAAAATTGTTAAAAAAGGAGAGAGGGTATGGACGGACGTTTGCGCAAGCTGGTGGAGGCCAGCGAAGCGATTGTATTTTTCGGTGGAGCGGGCGTGTCGTGCGAGAGCGGCATCCCGGATTTCCGCAGCACGGACGGGCTGTATCACCAGGAATACCGCTGGCCGCCGGAGGAAATTCTGTCCCACGATTTTTTCGAACGCCGGCCGGAGGAGTTCTTCCGCTTTTACCGCGACAAAATGCTGTACCCGCAGGCGGAGCCGAACGCGGCGCACCTTGCCCTTGCGCGGCTGGAGCAGGCCGGTAAGCTGAAAGCCGTCGTCACGCAGAACATTGACGGCCTGCACCAGGCGGCGGGCAGCAAAAACGTGCTGGAGCTGCACGGCAGCGTGCACCGCAACCACTGCACGCGCTGCGGCGCGTTTTATACGCTGGACGACGTGCTGCGCTCCGAAGGCGTGCCGCGGTGCGGCTGCGGCGGCGTCATCAAGCCGGACGTGGTGCTGTACGGAGAAGCGCTGGATGAAACGACGCTCAACGCGGCTGTGCGCGCCATCCGCCGTGCGGACCTGCTGCTGGTAGGCGGTACGTCGCTGAACGTTTACCCCGCGGCGGGCCTGCTGCGCTATTTTACAGGCGCCGCGCTGGCGGTCGTCAACAAGACGCCGACCCCGGCAGACGCCCGGGCAGACCTGGTGATCCAGGCCTCTATCGGCCGCGTACTGGGCGGCTTTGAGGACTGAATTGTAAAAAAACAAATAAACATACAAAAAATGTTTTAAATCACTTGCTTTTTTGTGTAATATGCATGTATGATAAGAATGTAGATTTTCCACAGAACGGAGCGAGTGGAGATGCGGGAAACAGAGAATACGGCATACGCACGCAAAAGGGAATTTTTACTGTGCACCGACATCTGCGGCAGCGCGCTGGACACGCTGCGCAGCCGGCAGGAGCAAGCCTATTGCCCGGCGCTGGTAGAGGTGTTTGAGCTGGAGGAGCACGCGCAGGAGGCGCGGCGTGCCTGGATGTCTGTTGCACTGGAAAGCCGCCTGCGCGGCGGGAACCGGTTCCGTCTGCTGTCACAGGCATGTGTGCGCATCGCACAGCAGGGGGCCGCCGTGCCGGGGCTGGACGGCATTCTGCATTGGGTGGAGAGCGGCAGCGAGCTGACGCACGGCGCGCTTGCGGCCCGCGTGAAGCGCGGCGCGGGCCCCGCCCTGGCGCGGGCGCTGGCCTGGAGCCGGGAGGTGAACCGCCGCCTGACGGCCATGCCCAAGGAGTGCGCGCCCTTTGCCGCGGTGGAAGGCTGCCTTGCCGCGGTACGCGCCGTGGCGGACGTGGTGGCCATGGGCACAGGCACGCCTGCGGCGGTAAGAGGCGAATGGACGCGGGGCGGCTTGTCCGGCTATACGGACGCGGTGTTCGCCGCGCCGCAGGACGGCAAGGCGGAGGCGCTCATTCCCGTTTTCGGTGCCGGATACCTGCCTTCGCACATGCTGGTGGTGGGCGATACGCTTGGCGACGCGGCACTGGCCGCGCAGGCGGGCGCGTTGTTTTTTCCCATCCTGCCGGGCCGCGAGGAAGCGTGCTGGCAGCGGCTGGCCGAGGAAGGCTTCCCGAAATTTTTGCACGGCAGCTTTGCGGGCGCATACGAGGACACGCTGCGCAAGGCCCAGCGGTCGCTTTTGCCCTAGGCGAAGCGGCCGGCGGCAAAACGGCGCATTCGATAAACGGCAAGGAGGAACGCCCCATGGACGGCAAACGGCGTGCGGACATCCGCCCCGGACAACAGGTGGAGATCGTACTTAAAAAAGACCAGCCCACCGGCAGGCGCACCCGCGGTGTGGTGCGGCGCATCCTGACAAACAGCCCCACCCACCCCCACGGCATCAAGGTGATGCTGGAGGACGGGCAGGTAGGCCGCGTACAGGCTGTGCTGGACGCGCCGGCTCCGCAATGAAAAAACCCCAGCCTTTTGGCTGGGGTTTCAGACTGTCGAAAAAAGCAAAGAAGTAAAAGAAAAGTCCAGGGAAAAAGCTGGCGGTGGCAAAGCCATGCATCTTTGCGCAGCAAAGTGCAAGCCACGCGGCGAATGCCGCCAAAAAGGGGTGGTGAACCCCTTTTTCATTTAAAATGACCCCGCGCCGTGCGCGGCGAACGGGGCCAAAGGCCCTGTTCGTAGGCAGCTTGGCGCAAAAGCGCAGCTTTTGCGCCAAGCTGAAACCCCAGCCTTTTGGCTGGGGTTTTTGAATGGAGCGGATTACGAGGCTCGAACTCGCCACCTTCTGCTTGGGAAGCAGACGCTCTACCAGATGAGCTAAATCCGCGGAGCATTTATTATTTTAATCGCTTCGCGGCATTTTGTCAATGCATTGCGGGCAAAAAATAGAGCGGCACGCCGTTTTGCCGGTTATTCTGAAAAACCGTTTTTCAGTGCGCGCACATAGCGGGACGCCTTGGCGATCTGCTCATAGCTGAGCTGGCGGATGTCATCCACCAGATTAAACGCATTGATTTTTTCCTCGCGGTACATCTGCTCCAGAAAACGGTGGTATTCTTCGTCCAGAACGATATCCACCATGCGCTTGCCGTGGGCGCTGAGCGAACGGAACTTGCGGATGCGTTTGATCTCCTCCGAGCTGAAGATCTCGCTTGGATGAGTGTTCAGCAATTCGTCCAGCGAACAGTTCAGCACGCGGGTAATGGCTGTGATCGTCTCCCAGGTGGGGTTCTGATTTTCTCCAGAAAACAATTTCGACACCGTGCGGTACGGGACGCCGGACTGCTCGGCGATGCTGACGCAGGAAAGATTGCGCACCTCGCGGATCTCATTGAGCTTTCGAATGTTCATAAATTTCTCCTTGTCCCGCAATATTTGCCTTTTATGGTAAGTAAATATTACCTTAAAAGGTAATATTTGTCAATGATAACAGTATTAAGAAAAAAATACGTGTTTTTTGCCAATATGAATTTCCCTATTGTAATGATATGATTACAGACGCTGCACATCCTGCGGCATTTTCATTTTTGCCTGCTTGTGTGCGTGCAGCGAACACAGGAAAGGTGCGGCTGCTTTATTTTGTCGTTTTGTTTTTGATTTTGTCGATTTTACAAAAAATGGTATTTTTCACGTCTGAACTGCGATAAAATAAAAGCGTAGATTTACCGCGAAAATAAAGGGAAAAGGGGTTCATTTCGGGTATGAGGTATACGGTGGTGTGCGAGTGTTCGTTCGATGATGTGAATGGGGAATATGCCACCTATGCGCTTGCCTGGGGCGAGGCATGCGTGCATGACGTTTCGGTGGACGCGGCCTTTGTCCAGCGCGTGGCGGACGCGCTGAACGGCCAGGACGTACCCCCCGAGCATGTGTACAACGTGCTGGACAACTTTTATGGTATGGGCGAAGCCGCCCCGGTCACCCGCCGCTGGTGGGAATGAACGGCAGGCAGCAGCCCGCCCCGGCCCCCGTTTTGGGGGTTTTGCACAAGTCAGCTTGCCAAAAAAGGCGGGCGAAAAAGCAAAACTTCAGGAACATTTTACGAAAATTTGACAGCGGCATTCCCTTTGTGCGTCCATTCGTTGTAACGCCGCCGACACTGTGCTACAATAAATGACAGTGTGAGCCGGGCGTGCAGGGCGAAGGCGCGCTTGCCGTGCGGCTCTGGGAACGTGAAATTTTCCTGGAGGCGAAACAATGACGTACACGCGCAAGAACAAAGGCGTTTGCTCTCTTTCCACTGAAGTGACGCTCACAGACGACGGCGTCATCGAATCCGTTACAGTCGTGGGCGGCTGCAACGGCAACCTGAAAGGCATCAGCGCCCTGCTCACGGGGCTCAGGGCGGAGGACGCCATCCGGCGCCTCAAGGGCCTTACCTGCGGCAGCAAGCACACCTCCTGCCCGGACCAGATCGCGTTGGCGCTGGAAGAAGCGCTGGCAAAATGAACCATCCATAAGATACCAGGAACATCAAAAACACGGGCCGCGCGGCCCGTGTTTTTTTCGGCTTTGCACGGCAAAGCCGGAAAAACGGCCGTGCGGCCCGGGACGGGCCACGGCCTTACGCTCAAAAGCGCCGGGGCACAGGAGTGCCCGGACGCGCAAAAAAAACACGGGTCCGGCAGCCCGTGTTTTTTTCGGTCCGTTTGCGGCCATACTTCCCCTGTAAAGGAGCGTTCGGACGGATGAATTACACTTTCAGCGGATTTTCAAAGGCGGGCAACGCCGTGGTGCGCGGCGCCATTGCGGCGGCGCAGGACATGGGCCATACTTACGTTGGCACCGAACACCTGCTGCTGGCGCTGGTGCGGGACGACACGGGCGAAGCGGCTGCTTTTTTGTTGGAAAGGCAGGTCTACGGCTATCAGGTGGGGCGGCTGCTGCGCGAGCAGGTGGGCTGCGGCAGGCGCACGCGCCTTTCCCCAAGGGATTTCACGCCCGCGCTTTCCAAATGCGTGGACTGCGCGGTGATCGAGGCCAAGGCCGTGTCCGACGGGAAGGTGGAGCCGGTGCATCTGCTGGCCGCGCTGCTGGAGGCTCCGGCAACGGCGGGGCGCATTCTGGTGCAGCTTGGCGTGGAGCCCGCCGCCGCGGCAAAGGAATGCGGCCGGCGCATGGGCAAGTTCCCGCTGTTCCAGCAGACGCCCCGGCCTGTAACGAGCCCCCGGGGCGCGGCGCGCGCCGCCGAAAAATACGGCAAGGACCTGACGAGCCTGGCCGAGCAGGACAAGCTGGACCCGGTGCTGGGCCGCGACAGCGAATTGCTGCGCATGGAGCAGATCCTGGTGCGGCGGCGCAAAAACAACCCCTGTCTGGTGGGCGAGCCGGGCGTAGGCAAGACGGCTGTGGTGGAAGGGCTGGCCCGGCGCATCGCCGCGGGACAGGTGCCGCCCCAGCTCCGGGGCAAGCGCATCCTTTCGCTGGACATCACCAGCCTTGTGGCGGGCACCAAGTACCGGGGCGATTTTGAGGAGCGGTTCAAGAACGTATTGCTGGATGTGCAGCGTGCCGGGGACGTGATTTTATTCATCGACGAGGTGCACGCCATCGTGGGCGCGGGCGCGGCGGAGGGCGGCATCGACGCCTGCGGCATCCTCAAGCCCCTGCTGGCGCGCGGGGACATCCAGCTCATCGGCGCGACAACGCGGGTGGAATACCGCCGCCACATTGAAAAGGACGCGGCGCTGGCCCGGCGCTTCGGCGCGGTGGAGGTGGAGGAGCCGGGCCAGGAGACCGCCGTGGAGATCCTGCAGGGGCTTGCGCCGCGCTACGCGGCGCATCACGGGGTGGAGATCGCACCGGAGGCCGTGCGGGCGGCAGTGACGCTTTCGGCGCGGTATCTGCCCGAACGTTTCTTGCCGGACAAGGCGCTGGACCTGCTGGACGAGGCGTGCAGCGCGGTGCGCATTGAGGCTGCGGAGCGGCCGGGAGGGCCGGAAAAGCCCGCCGTGACGGCGGCGCACATCGCGGCGGTGGTGTCGCGCCAGAGCGGGGTGCCGGCCGAAAAGCTGACGGCGGCCCAGACGGCCACGCTGGCGGCGATGGAGCAGACGCTGTCCAGCCGCGTGGTAGGCCAGCCGGACGCGGTGCGCGCCGTTGCGGGCGCGCTGCAGCGCGCCCGGCTTGGGCTTGCCAGCACGGCGCGCCCCATGGGAGCGTTTTTGTTCCTGGGGCCCACGGGCGTGGGAAAAACAGCGCTGGCCCGGGCGCTGGCGGATTGCTGCTTTGGCAGTGAAAAGGCGCTTTTGCGCTTTGATATGAGCGAATATATGGAAAAGCACACGGTGGCACGCCTGCTGGGCGCGCCGCCGGGCTATGTGGGCTACGGCGAGGGCGGGCAGCTGACGGAGGCCGTGCGCCGCCGCCCGTACAGCGTGGTGCTGCTGGACGAAATTGAAAAGGCACACCCGGACGTGGCGAACATCCTGCTGCAGATCATGGAGGACGGCGCGCTGACCGACAGCGAGGGGCGGCGTGTGGACTTCACCCACACGCTGGTGATCCTGACGTCCAATTTGGGCGCAAAGCACCTGGCGGGCCAGCGCGCGGCGCTGGGCTTCGGCACGGGCGCGCCGGGCGAGGGCGCGCGGGCCGAGGTGATGCGGGAGGTGCGCGAGCATTTCAGCCCCGAGCTGCTGGGCCGCCTGGACGAGGTGCTGGTATTCGGCCCGTTGGCGCAGGAGGACCTTGTGGCCATTGGGGAAACGCTGCTGCGGGAGCTGGAAGCGCGCGCCGCGCAGCAGGGCATCCGCCTGGCGCACACGCCCGCCGCCGCGCGGCTGCTGGTGCGTGAGGCATACGAGCCGTCCTCCGGCGCGCGCAGCCTGCGCAGGGCCATCACGCGGCGGGTGGAGCAGTGCCTCGCCCAGCAGCTTCTGGGCGGCGTGGAGAACGGCGCGGCGGCGGATTTTCTGCTGGACGCGCCGCAGGACGTTCTGTCGCTGGCGCGGCGGTGCGGCACTGCTGCAAACGCAGCGCAGGGCGGCGCGCGGGGCGGCGGGGAAGCGGACGCGCCCGAACAAAACGCGGCGGCCCCGGCCCCGGACACGGTACAGGCGTGCAATTTGTGAAATGCGGCAAATGCGGGAATGGAAAAGCGGAAGGCCAAAGGCCTTCCGCTTTTGGTTGTATTTTACGCCCGGCTTAAGCGTGTTGACGCAGGAAGCCATCGCCCGGAAACAAAAATTTTTGCGCATGGCCTCGTCCGGCACACTTGCAGGCCAAAATCATGGCCCGCCTTTAGGCGTGTTGGCGTAAGAAAACATCGTCCTTGAAGCGGGAATTTCCGCGCATAGCTTCGTCAAATCGCCTTGACAACCACAAAGGGTGCCTGCGGCAATTTTCCTTGCTCTGCATCGAAAATTCCCGTTTCAAGGGTGCTGCGCAGTTTTGGCCCGGCGGTTTTGGATGTACAGTGCGCGAAAAAAGCCTGGCAATCCTTTGTGGATTGCCAG
>NZ_JXXK01000065.1 GCF_000949455.1 Ruthenibacterium lactatiformans
TCCTCCAGCTTTAGCTTCTTCGGTGGCCATCCTTTGCTTCCCCTGCCGCGGCGCTCAATAAACAGCCCATCAGGACCTTCTTCAAGATATATCCTTTCCCAATCCGCTACAGAGTGAGCTCCCCTGATTTCGTACTGTCGTGCAATTTCTCGGTAGCTTAATCCTTTCTCTCGCATTTCCTCTACTATCTGTTTCTTAAATGCTCCATCGTATTTAGGAACCCCTTTTGGCATAAAACAACACCCCATTCGTTACTAGTTTACCATACTGTCTAACAAATGGGGTGCTGTTCAGGCCGGTTGCACCCGTAAATCGTTTTACGGCGCTGCATCTTTTTTGGGGGGGGATTCATTCTTCTGTCAGGTAAGGCAGCAGCACGGGGAGAAGGCCGCGGGCCATGAAATAAAAGCCCAGGTCCGTGGGATGCACGCCGTCCACAGTGTATTCTTCACCGCCGTCCGGCCAGAGCGTGCGGCCGTCCAGGAAAGCGATATTTGCATCGCCGCCCGCGCGTGCCTGCTCCACAGCGTCACGCTGCGCCGCCCGCCAGGCGTCCTTTTGCGCCACGCGGTCCGGCTGTTGGGCCTCCAGAGGACCGAGCGGCGCGCTGACCACCAGAATGGGCAGCCGCGGGCATGCCGCGCGCAGCCGCGCCAGGAAAGCGGGCAGGCGGCCCAGACAGCCAAGCGGCCCGGCATTGGCTTCAGCGTCCACCACCAGCAGGCGCAGGCCCGGCACGCGCGCCAGTACGTCCGCCATCTCCGGCTCCAGGCATGCGTTGCCCGAAAAGCCGAAGTTATAGATCTGTACGTCCAGCGCACGGGCAAGGATGGCGGGGAAAGCCATACCCGGATGGGAAGCGCAGCCGCCCTGGTCGATGGACGTGCCGTAGACGGCGGCCGCGCCGCTTACGGCACGGGGCGCGGGCGCGGCCACAGAGGCGTCCGCGTCAACGCCCACCCATACCTCTTTCACGCCCATGTACAGCGGAAAATGAATTAGAAATTCCTTTTCCTCCCGGTCCCCTCCGCTCCACAATGCGGCGGTATATGCGGTTTCTCCGTGGCCGAACACACTGGGCCCGGCGTAACGCCATGCGCCGCCCGGCCTGCGCAGATAGCAGTCAAAACCGCCCTGTCCGGTGGAGGGCATGTGGTGCATGGCGCAAGCAGCCGCAAGACGTGCTCGGACAAGCACGCGTCCCGTACTGCTGCGAAAACGGATACAGCCGCCCGCTGTATTTGTGCCCAGCTCGGTGAGGGCGGCTCGCCCGGCGCGGGAAAATACCGCGTCGGAATCCAGCGGCAGGCGGCGGTATGCGCCGTCCTGCTCGAAAAAGGCAAATCCCTCCAGCACGAGGGGCGGTTCAAATGGCGCAAGCCACCGCACGCCCTCCTCCGGTGCGGGGCGCGCCTGCATAAAACGGTCCAGTTTTGCAATATCCATCCGTCGGCCTCCGTTACTTTTTCTTCCGGTTCAGCTTCAGACATATGCCATTTGCCGCCGCGGCCTCCTGCAGCAGCCGCGCGGCTAGCGCGCCCTTTTCCCGGAGGGCGGCGTCCGGGGGCGTCTGCCGCCGCAGCAGGGACACGGTTTCCCGTACGTCCGCAAGCTCCAGCAGGTTGACGGCCGTGCAGAACAGGCTTTTCCGCCGTCCGTCGTTGTATTCCCGCAGCAAAAAGCGCAAGAGCGCCTCCTTTTCCTCCAGCATAGCCCGGTATGCGTCCAGTCCGTCCCGGGCCGCCCGGGCAAAATCCCTTTGCACATTGCGGTGGGGCACGAAGGAGTCATAAGGCTCGGCCCTGGTGTAACGGGCACAGGGATATTCCGTGCACTGGAAGCAGTATTCCACGCCGCCGTGCTCCCGCGCGCACCGCTGCACCGCGCAGGAGGGACGGCCCGCGCCGCCGCAGCCCGTGCAGTGCTCCGTCTCGCTGATGTGGTACATCGGGCACAGCCCGCAGTTCAGGCCGCACAGGGAAAAGCGGGGCTCGGCCCGCGTCTGTTCCTTCATACAAAACCTCCCTCAATCGTTGAAGCGCGCCGCGCCCGGATTACGGCGTACCGGCCGGTTCCGGCGGGCAGGGCCGCCCGTTCAGAGATGCCGATACCAGCGTGCTGCCGCGGTATACCAGCTTAAGAGAGAAAAACGGCGCTTCCTGCGCCAGCAGGCGCAGGAAAATGCGGTCGCCCTCCCAAAGCGGCAGGCCCGGCACCGCGCTCTTTTCCACCCATGCCAGCTCGCCTTCGACACACGGCCCGGCCAACGTGCCCTCGAACGCGTCCGAGGTGAAAAGATGCATATACTCCGTGGGCCACACGTCCGACACGAACGTCACAAGCCCCCGGTACCGCCAGTCCGTCAGCATCAGGCCCGTTTCCTCCCGCACCTCGCGCAGCAGGCAGTCTTCGGGGCTTTCGCCCTCCTCGCACTTGCCGCCTACACCGATCCACTTGCCCTCGTTTTCGTCGTTGGCCTTTTTGGTGCGGTGCAGCATCAGGCAGCGGCTTCCCTGTTCGATGTAGCACAGCGTCGTATTCTTCATTGCCTGCCCCGCGCTCAGAAGTTTCCGCCGTTCCAGCCCCAGTTGGGCGTTTCGGCGTATTTGACGTATACCCGCGCGGGGTCGATGTCCAGCACGGCGTCCAGCAGTTCGCAGACGCGGGCCGTCAGTGCATCGTAGGCGTCCGGCTCCGCGCCGCCGTAAACGGATACCTCCACCAGCGCGGCGGGGGCGTCGGTGCCCTGGAACCACAGCGCGCACTCGGGCTCCACGCCCACCATCAGCCAGGCCTCGCTTTTGCCGGGAATGGCCTCGATGGCCTGCCCCAGCCGTGTCTTAAGCGCCTCCTGTGCGTTTTCGGATACGGGGATATTGGTTTTTACATTGATGAACGGCATAAATATTTCCTCCCTGACGCGCCGGTCCCGGCGCGCTTTTTGATGCAGCGCGCGGCGCTGTACGTCAGCGGCGCAGCCAGCCGGCGGCCAGATCCACCCAGCCCGTGCACTCCGCCTGCACGCCCGCGCCGGCGGTATTTTCCGTCAGCTCGTTGGCAAGGGACAGCCCGTGCCCGCCCACGGAGTATATGTGGGACTCAAACGGTACGCCCGCACGGCGCAGGGCCATGGCGAACAGCATCGTGTTTTCCACGGGTACGCCGGGATCAGTATAGGTGTGCCACAGAAACGCGGGCGGCGTGTCCTGCGTCACATGCTGTTCCAGCGATACCTCCGCGCGGCGGGCGGCGTCCGCGTCGGCGCCCAGCAGATTGTCGAAAGACCCCTTGTGGGCAAATTCTCCGCCGGTGATAACGGGGTAGCAAAGCACCATTTTGTCCGGGCGCATGTCCTGGGGGGCAAGGCCGGTTTCGGCAGCGAGGAACGGTGCGTTCCAAAACACACCAAGGCTGCCCGCCAGATGCCCGCCCGCAGAAAAACCGCATACGGAGATTTGCCGCGGGTCCACATGGTTCTCCGCGGCGCCCGCGCGCACCCAGGCCACGGCTTCGGCCAGCGCGCGCAGCGCGGCGGGGAAACGGGCGGGCGCGCAGGGATAGCGCAGCACACAGGCGTGGAAGCCGCGGGCGCACAGGGCCAGCGCGATGGGTTCGGCCTCGCGGTCGCTGGTATAGGCGTAGCCGCCGCCCGGACATACGACAACGGCCGGGCGGCACGCGCCCGCCTTCAGCTCGGGAGAATCCGCCAGAAAATAGGTGTCCAGGTACGCGCCCTGAGCGCCGAGAGGGATGCGTTCACATTTCATAACAATTGCTCCTTTGTCAATGGGATGCGCCGGCCCGGGCCGGAGACAGACGGAAAAGAAAAGGCGCCCGCAGCGCTCCGGCACGGCTGTGCGCGGGGCGAAGGCGGGCGCGGGAACGCGGCAGGGCGGCGCTCATTCCAGCGGCGGCGCAACAAACGCCTCGCGGCCGGTTTGAGCGGCTTCGACAAGGGCGTTTAAAATCTGCACCGGGCGCAGCAGCGTGCCGTAGGGCTCGGGCGGGGTGCGCGTCAGCACGCCCTGCACGAATTTTGCGAACCCCTGCCGGTAGATGGTGGAAATGTCGATGGAGTGCACTGCCACTTCCTTTGCGCCGTACAGCGCAGCGTGAAACTCGCTTACCTCGGCGAAATTCACGCACACGCCCAGCGACGCGTACTTGAACACGGCGATGACATTGCCCGCCGTAACGTCGGCCTTCACACTGATGATATCCGGCCCGAAGGCGGTTGTCAATATCTCAGCGGTATGGCCGCCGTAAAAATACAGCCCGCCGTAAGGGCTGTCCAACTCTCCGGGGAAATTCAGCCCGGCCGAGATCACGCCGCCGTCCGCACACATGGCGCGGTATTTGTCCCGCAGCCAAAGCACATCCGGGCAGTATTTGCACGTGGAGCCGCCCGCCAGCAGCGCGCCGCTCTCCCGCGCGGCGGCCACCAGAGCGGCGGCCTGGCCGATGTCGGTGGTGAAAGGCTTGTCCACCCAGGTGGAGATGCCCGCGCGCAGGAAGGGCAGCGCCGCGTCATGGTGCTGCGCGCCGTGGCGCAGCACCACCATCACGGCGTCCACCTGGCCCAGCATACGGGCCGGGTCGTCCACAACGGTGTGGATATGCGCTTCGTTTGCCACGAAGGCGGCGCGCTGGGCGCTCTCGCCCCACAGCATGGTGACGCGCGCGGGCAAGCCGCTGCCGCCCTCCTCGGGCGGAAGATTGGCGAGCCTGGAAAAAGCGAGGGCGTGGAAGTTGTCCGCGCCGATCATGCCAATGCGCAGCATACGGAATCCCTCCTTACAGATTGATCACGGCGATGGCGGCCACGCCCAGCAAAATACCGAGCCTGCCGCGCGCCGAAAGTTTTTCCCGGAACAGCAGCACGGAGCACAGCGTCACGCCCACAATGATGCTGCCCTGTACAAGCGGGAACAGGTAGCTGGCATCCACGCGCCCGGCCAGCCAGGTGAGCAGCAGATTGCCGCCCACAGAGCCGCCCGCCAGAAGCACGGCGGCAAGAGCGTTTTGGCGCAGCAGCGCGGTGCCGTCCGCCGCGCCCGCGGGCAGCCTGCCCCGCAGCGCCAGATACGCCAGCGCGTAGCAGGCCGCGGCTGTGCAGAAGCCCACCAGCATCAGGCCCGCGGCCTCGGCGCCGCCCGTGGCGTTTTGCTGGGACTTTTGTACCACCGCGCACAGTCCGTTGCACAGAAAGGTCAGCGCACACAGCGCCAGCCAGCGGGGCTCGGGCTTCTGTGCGCCGCCCGGCGCGACGTTCAGGCACCAGAACGCGGCTAGGAACAGCGCCACGGCTGCGGCAAGCGTGAAAGTGAGCGCTTCGCCGAACAGCAGCACGCCCGCAAACGCGGGCACCAGCATGCTGGCGGAAAAATAAAACGTTGTGTAGGAGAGCGGCCCGCTGGCGATGGCCAGGTTGTAAAACAAGATCGTCAGTGCGAACAGCACGCCGAAGGCAATGCCGTGCCGCAGCGTCGCGGGGCTTACGGTGAACATGTCCGGCACAGCCAGACGGCCGGCGCCCATGGCCGCGGCCGCCAGCAGCGAAAACGCGCAGTTCACCAGAAGCTTCTGGGGCAGATGTTCGGCGTGCTGCAGCTTCATGGAAAGCGTTTGCAGCACGAACAGGATGATCGTGCAGAGAAGGAATACAGCTGTCATGCAGCGGCCTCCAGTCGGATGATTTTTCCGGCGCTTATGCTGCGCCGCCGTCAGCCCTCGCCGGGCTGCGCCAGAATGTCCCGCCACAGCGCGGAATATTCGTCCCGCGTGCGGCGCGGTGCGTCCGCCAGTACGCTGCGGCCCTTTGCCGCGCCGCCGGCCAGCAGGTCGATGACCGTCGCGGCCATCAGCTTGGCGGGCGCCAGATAGGCGAGCGCTTCATCGGCGACGGCAAAGTCCCTGCTGTGCGCCGCGCCGGAAAAGCCGCTCACCGTCGGCTGGATAACGGGCAGCAGGTAGGACACGTCGCCCATATCCGTGCTGCCGCAGAAGGGCAGACCGCGTTCCACGGCAAGCCCGGGTGCGCAAACCGGGACGTTGGCCGCGAACAGTTCGGAAAGCGCCGCGTTCTGCGCCAGCGGCAGATAACCCGGCATATCGTCGATCTCCACCCGCGCGCCCACGGCGTAAGCGGCGCCCCGGGCCGCACGGTTCACTTTGGCGTTGGCGGTGCGCATGGCCTGCACGCTGGCGGCACGCACGTAGCTCTCCATGCGCACATCTGCGGGCACGGTGTTCACCAGGTCCCCGCCCTTTGTAATGATAGGATGCACACGCACATGGTCCTCGTCGCGGAAAGTCTCACGGTTGGCGTGGATGGCCGCGATGGCAAGGGATGCCGCGTTCAGCGCGTTGACGCCTTCCCAGGGCGCGCCGCCCGCGTGTGCCTCTTTGCCGAGAAACCGCAGCTCCTTGCCGATAAAGCCGCCCGCCGCGCCTGCAACCACCGCGCGAGGCTGCGGGGCGTCTGTTTCGCTGTGCACCATCATGGCCATGTCGATATCGTCAAAAGCGCCTTCCGCGATGAGCTGCTGCTTACCGCCGAGATACTGTACTTCGCCCGCGCGCCTCAGCCCGGCCCGCCAGCCGATCTCAACGTATTCCTCCGCGGGCGCCGCCAGCAGGCATACGCTGCCCGCAAGGCTGTCCGCCACGGCCCGCAGGCCCACAGCGCAGCCCAGCATGGAGGCAAGCTGGGCGTTGTGCCCGCAGGCGTGGGCCGCGCCTGTGGCTTTGTCCGCAAACGGATGGCCGGGGCTGAGCACCGCGTCCAGCTCCCCGATAACGGCCACCCGCGGCCCCGCGCCGCGCCAAAGCCAGCCTTTCACGCCTGTGCGCGCGGGCCGCGTAACGTCCGTCAGACCCAGCGAGGCAAAGGCCTCCAGCACCTTTCCGGCCGTGCGCGTTTCCTTATAGCCCAGCTCCGGATGGGCAAGGATATCCCGCCCGAAAGCGGTGAGGCGCTGTGCCTGTGCGTCGATGGCGGCGCACGCCGCGCGCTTGAGCGCGTCTGTCATTGTGTTCATAGTCCGCTCACGCTTTCCATGTTTCAAGATTCTGC
>NZ_JXXK01000066.1 GCF_000949455.1 Ruthenibacterium lactatiformans
CCCCGGCCCTTGCTCCCGTCCGGTCGCATTTCGCCTGCGGCGAAACCGGGCTGGCCGGTCATCGGCCCCACAGGGGCCGACGTTTTGCCGTTCCCGTCACGGCTGCGCCGCGCCGGGGCCCCAACGGCAAAACCCCGGCCTTGCCTCCATTCCGTCTGCGTACGTCCTCTTTTTCGGCGCATTTTTCGGCGCAAAAATGCCCCCGCCGGGCCATGCTTTCGCATTCCTCCCGGCGGGGGCGTCCTTTCGCTTTGTTTCACCGCGCGGGCGCGGCGTTCGGCACCCTTACGGCAGCAGCAGCGCCGCCGCCTTCATGGTCGCGGCGCCCGTTACATATACCTTGCCCGCCTTTTTAAACGCGCCGGATTCCAGCACCACGGCCTTGGTCTTGCCGTTCGCCACGTTCACCACAAGGTCCGCGACGCCCTGAATGCCATTTCCGGCTTTGAATGTCACGTCCCCGGCGCTGGAGCCGCCGTTCTCAATCAGGATCACGATCTTCGTGTCCTGCCCGTCAAACTGAATCTCCGCCCCGGCCGTGCCGTCCAGCGCAGCCGTAGCGGGCAGCTCCACCCCGCCGTTCAAGGGGATTTTTGTCAAAGCAATTGCAGTTGCAGCCATGTTTCAAAACTCCTTTCCATTAAGCCCCGGCCTTGCAGTTCAGCACCACAAGCTCCTTGGGCCGCACGATTTTCGCCTGATACAGCACAAAGCCCTTCACCGCGTCGGAGAAGCCCTTCTCCGGGCGGTACGCTTCCACGTGCGTCATCGGGTTCACAAACGCCACTGCCTTGTCCGTGTGCACCGTAATAAGGCTGTTTGCGCTGGAATCCACGGCGACGTTGTTGCTCATCTTTACAATAACGTTGCCGTACTTGCCCACGCGGCCGTTCTCCAGCATTTTGCTGTTGTCGGTGTCCAGCGCCGTGTATGCCTGCTTCAGGCGCATGTAGAACCAGGGCGGCACCTCCATCATGATTTTGCCGTTGGGCCGCACGTTGTTGCCGTACAGCTTTTCCAGCGCCTTGTCGATCTCTCCCAGCACGTTGTCTTTTGTGATGGCCGTCGCGCTGGCCGCGTACTTCACCGCCTCGCGCGTTGCCGCCATACCGGCAATGTGCTTGTCCATCTCGTCCGCAAGGCCGTAAGTCGCCTCCTTGTTCAGCGCCTCCATCACGCCGCCCACAGCCTGCCGCTTGTCGATATCATCCACCTTGTAGTTGAAATAGCTGATCTGCCGGACGGCAAGCGTCACGCTGCTGTCCTCCACGCTTTCCGGGGCGCTCAGCGTGATCGCCTTGTCGGTGGTTGTGGTAATGGTGGGCCTGCCCACGCCAAGAATGCGCACCGTGTCGCCCATCGCTTTTACTTCACCGTCGTATTGGCGGTTGCAGCCCTCCGCGTACACAAGCGCCTTTTCCAGCTCCCGGTTGATCGCCTCCGCCCATACGGTGGGAATAAAATTCTCATATGCCATGCTTCGTCGTTTCTCCTTTCGTTATTTCCAGTATTGCTGTGATTTTCGGATCTTGTCGAAATACCGGCTTACCGTCGCCTGGTCCATAGCCGCCACCTCCGCGCGCGTGAAAAACTCCTTTTCCGTTGTGGGCGAGGTTTTCACATCGCCCATGCTGGGCGGGTTCGCCGCGCTGCGCGCTTTCTCGTTCCGGATGGCCTCGTACGCCACAAGCGGCGATATGCCGCCGGCGCACAGCTTGAGGAACTCAATGCCAAGCTCCTCTACCTTTTGGGCCTTTTCGTCCGGGTAAGCCGCGCGGATGGTTTTCAAATCGTTTGAAAACTGCGCCTGCGCCTCCCTGTCATGGGCCTTCTTCAGCTCCGCGGCCTGCGCCAGGAACTCCGGGTCCGTGGCTCTGAACTGTTGGCGGAGCTGTGCCTCAAGCCGCGCGAGGGCCTCCGGCTCCACTGGCGCGGCCTGCGCGCGTCCGCGGCCCGCCGCCCCGTCGCGCCACGCGACAAATTCCGCCTTGGACGCAAACGGCATTCCGGTTTCCGGGTTGCGCGCGTCGCCCACCAGCTCGTGAAAAAGCCGTTCCTCCCGCTGCTGCGCCTCCTGCCGGCGGCGCATGGCGGCAAAACGGGCGTTTTCCTCCGGTGTCTGCCGCCGCGCGCCCGTCCCTTCGTTGTCCGCGCCGCCCAGGTCCCCCTGCGGAGCCTCCGGCCCGGCCGGCGCCGTGCTTTCCGCATATCCGGCGGTCCCTGCGGCGCTCTCCTGCGCCTGCATTTCGATGGTGTTCATTTCTTCCATGGTTGCTCCTTTTTACGCTTGGAAAGCGAATTTTTTTGTGTGCCCTTTGAAGCGTCGCCCCGGTTGCAGCGGTCGCCTCCGTCGCATGCGGCGCATGCTCGTGCGGCTCCTCGCTGCTGCCCAGCGCTTGTCGCCATTCGGCTCCATTTCTCCTGCGGCGAAACCGCGCTGGCCGGTCGTCGCCCCCGCCGGGGGCAACGTGCTCGCTGCCCCATTTTCGCTTTGCTCAAATGTGGTCCCGCGCTCGCACCCCAGCCCTTCCGGTTCGCTGTATCCGCCGCTGGCGGCGCTCACCTCCGGGCACCCCTTTTTACGCTTGGAAAGCGGTTGGATTTTTCCGCGTTGCCTGCGAATTTCGGATAAGCGCAAGCCCGTGCGCCCACCTTATCCTGTAATCATTGTACGCCTTCGCAAGTCCGTTTTTCCGGAATTTTCCAAAAGAAAACAGGCAAAAAAGCAGCAAAAAAGCCGCAGCGGTTTGCACCGCTGCGGCCTTGCGTTTTCGGGGATATTTTGTTTTACCAGAACATGGTGCCTTTGATTTGCGCCAGGTATTCTTCCGGGGGAATATAGGTCTCCTCCGCCTGTTCCGGACGCTCTTGTAGCAAGCGATTGATACGGGCAATTTCTTCAGCTACTGCCTGTGCGGTTTCCTCGCTATAAGACATATAAGGCCGTTCTTTACGCCGCTGATACCACGAGATTCTTTTTTTCAAATCTTCCAACTGCTCTGAATTTTTCAGCAATCCGTATCGGGCGTCCAAGCAAGGGAGTGAATAGAATGAATAGCCTTCTTCCGCTTTTGCCTGTTCCAAAAATTCCTCGCTGGGAACATATTCTTCCTCCGCCAGTTCCGGGTGGGCTTCTATCAATTTTACCAGGCGGCAGGTTTCATCAATCACAGCACATGTATACGGCGTATCCTCAAAGTCATCGATTGTTGTGATCCAATATTTAAATTTTTCGTCATAATACTCTATTTGTTTTTGATTTGTCATTTCCTACCCTCCTAACAATCCCCTTATTTCATTTTTAGTATACCCTATCCTTTCCAGCGTTTCAACAATGCGCTGGGATTCAACGCTTTTGTCCAGCACGTTGCCCGCCACGTCCGGCCATGTTTTTTCACGCTGGTCTTTGGTGTAATACCAGCGCTTTGCCGTTTGCCGCGCCATTTTTTCGCCGCCGAGGTTTACATATCCGTTGGTGGCCGCTGTTTCTATATCGGGCGCGCCCGCCTGTTTCGCCGCCGCTTCTTCCAGATAATGCAGCCTTTCTTCTTTTGTTTGCAGGCTTTGGAACTCCGGCGTATCCTTTACCGCTTCGTATGCGTCGCTCACCAGTGCCGCATATGCCAGCTTTCGGCTTCCGCCCGCTGCAAGCTCCTCCTCATTTTGAATGGCGTGCTGTACCTCGTGCATTATGTCCGACATGCTTTTATTTTTAAACGTGTCTTCAGTAAAACGCAGCGTTCGTTCCTGCAGAGAATATTTTCCCTTTTCGCTTTCCGACAGCGTTCCCAGTTCCACGTTTATGTCCGCTATACCCGGATCCGCCTCATACAGCTCCGGGTGCTCCAGATAGTCCGCAAGGCGGCCGCCCTTTTCGCCCCGCGCGTCGCCGTCCGGGCGCGGCTTTGCGCCGTGGTCGTTTATCTCCTGCACCCACGCGCCGCCGCCGTCCCTTGTCAGGTGCGTTTCGCTCCATATCGTCTTCGCGTTCTCCCCCTGGGCTTCCAGCTCCTGCGCACGCGCAATCTGCTCCGCGTCCGTGGCGCGCACAAAGCTGTATTTCTCCCCCGCAACGCTTCCCGCCTCGCCACGCAGCAGGTTCACCAGCGTGCGCTCCGCTTCGTCCAGCATGGCCCGCTCGCTGCCGCTCAGACGGATGGCAATGCGGTTTTTCAGCCCGCGCACAAAGTCCAGAAAGGTTTCCGTCAACCCCCGGTCGCGCTCCACCGCGCGCACCAGCTTTTCCGGGTCCGCCACAAGCTCCTGCGCAAGCCGCAGGCTTATTTCCTCGTTCAGCGCCGCCGCGTCGATATTCCCCTGTGCGTCCAGCAGCCCCGCGCGCGCCGGGCTGTCCGGGCTTAAGTAGTCCGCCGCCGTCTGCCGCGCAATCTGCTCCAAAGCCGCGTCGCTCTGTGCAAGCCGCAGCACGGCGCTCTCAAATTTCGCATACGCTTTCGCGTCCGCCGCTTTCATGCTGTGCCCCAGCTCGTGCACCGCCGCGCCGAACGCATAGCCCGCGCCGACCAGGTTCACCGTAATGCGTCTGCCCTGCACCGCGGCCTGCACCCCGCTGCCCGGCTGGAACACATATTGCAGCTCCATTTTCGCCGTGCCCGCCAGATGCTCCAGCCAGTCCAGGTCTGTTTTGCCGGCCCGCCCCGTTTCCAGCGCCATGCGCCGCGCCGTCTCCGTCTCCGCGCTTTGCAGCAGCTCCCCGTTTTTGTCCCAAAGGCGCTTGTCGGCCTTAAATCGGCCTCCATTTCGCTCCGCGAAACCGCACGGCCGGTTACCGGCCCCACAGGGGCCGCTATTTTGCCGTTCCCGTCACGGCTGCGCCGCGCCGGGTCCCCGACGGCAAAACCCCGGCGCATGGATTCCTGTATCGCATCGTAGTTTTCGCGCACCTCCCCCGCGCTCATTCCCTGCACCTCGGCGCGGGTGTAAAGCTGCCTGCCGCTCACGGTTGCTTCAGGGCGTTATCCCATTCTCACAGCTTTATTCCCGCCCCAAAAAGGCCTCTACCTGCCGGGAATATTCCAACGTTTTTGCGCCCATCAACAGCCTTGCTTTGGCCAAAACCGCTTTATCGTCCCCAAGTTTTTCCAGTACCGCATACAACAGCAGCTCCCGTACTTCTTCGCTGGCACAGGCCATTTTTTCAAAAAAAGCAAAAGTTCGATCCAGTAAATCTTTGTTCTGTTCTTCATAAGCCAGCCGTTCCAGAATGCAGGGCATAAGCCCCATCCCCCAAATGACATACGGACCATCCGTTCCATCCACCCAGTTTTCCCGGCATTGTGCCTCGAAAGGTGCTTGCAGCTCGGGCACGGCCTTTAAATATTCCTGCCATACATTATTTTGGTTCATCCCTTTTCCTCCAATGCTTTTCGCAGATCATTCAAAAGTTCGGTTACTACTTTTAAATCTTTGTCAGACAAATTTCCAGAATCCTTTAATTTTTGAAAATACACCAGCATATTTTGAGCTTTCTGCGAATGTCCCGATTTGCTCAACAGTCGCCCTGTTTTCCGCTCAAAACGTATGCTGTCCGCCGTTCCTCCGTCACCAATCACCGAGCTTGGTCTGTACACTTCACCAATCATTTTTCTCAGTCTTGCATCATCAACAGAATTTATCAGAGATTCTCTTCTGTTGGTGCCAATCCAGCCTTTATACTCTGCCGGCAAAACTTTTCCATTCGGAGCTACATAAAAATCAATGTTTTCTCCATTATCACCCGCTGGGCTTTCGCTGTCAACCGTCGGCACATCAACCGTGCCGCTTTCGGGCATATTCTCCGGAAGTTCCCCGTCCTTGTCCCACAGTCCCATGGATTCCCGTATCGCATCGTAATTCTCGCTCACCTCCCCCGCGCTCATCCCCTGCACTTCGTCCCGCGTAAACAGGCGCGGAACGCTGTTCCCGCTTTGCTGCGCGTCCGGTACAGCGCCGGGCTTGTTTTTCCTTGCCAGTGCATACGCTTCCCCCGGCAAATTCATCACCGCGCTTGTCAGCGTCCCCACAAGCCCCGCGTACAGCGCGCCCGGCTGCGTTTCCACAAAGGTCTGCCATGCGCCCCGTCGCTGGGCGGCCGCAGGCGCGGGTGATAAAAGGGTCCAAAAAAACCGCAGCGGTTTTCCGCTGCGGACTGTTCATTTACTAATACCTCTATTCTTATTAAAAACTATTTGCTTACTCAAAACGGCGTGTGGTAAAGTTCCCGGATATCTTCCGCCAGTATTCTTAAAAGTTTCTGTTCAGGCATGTCATCCGGGTACAACTCTCCATCTTCCAACACACCGTTTTCTGCCTCCCGCCGATTATTCGTTGCTTCTATCACATAGGCCGAAAGGCCATGCACATATGTAATCTGACAAAAGTTTTCACGATACACAAGATACCTTTCGTCATTTATTATTTGCCATTCAAACCCTGCCTTCAAAAAAACATTCTCCATTTTTTTAATTGTGCTCTTAATTTTATCTGTCTCCATTTTTACATTCACCTCATTTATTAAATTTTGTTTCCATGCAAGTCAATTCGTACTTTACCTGTTTTCCCCGAAGATATTTTATAATATGCGCCGTTGTGATGACTACCTGTCGCTGGATGATACTGCAATATTCTATCTCCTCCCCAATTCACTTTAAATCCTCCACCATCTTTATAATGGATACCTGTTAAGGTTTTACTTTGTGCAAGCGGTAAAATTGTATACCCCTGTTTTTCAAGAAAACAATAAAGCGTTTCAGGAGAAACATCTTTTAAAAGCAATGGATCTTCAACAAAATTTTCCAAATTTTTAATATGCTTTATCTGTTCAAAATCATCACGCACTTCTTCAATTGTAATTTCACTTTCTTTGGATAACTTTCCCTCCGCGTCCCACAGGCCCATGGACTCCCGGATCGCATCCACATTTGCCAGTTGTTCCTCTTCGCTCATCCC
>NZ_JXXK01000067.1 GCF_000949455.1 Ruthenibacterium lactatiformans
TCCCCGCGAAAGCGGGGGCCTTCCTCTTTTCCCACACGCGGCTTCCGTTCCCGCCCCGGCCCTTGCTCCCGTTCGGTCGCATTTCACCTGCGGCGAAACCGCGCGTCCGGTCATCGGCCCCGCCTTTTGGGTTTGCCGCGCAAAAGCGGGCGCGGCATTTCGCTGCGCGAAACCACCCTGGCCGATGTTTTGGCCTGTCCTGTTTATAGGACAGAAAATGCGTTATTCTGTTCTTGCAGGGTTTTCCAGTATCTCACAATGCAGGTAAAAGCTCCCTTCTATTGACTGTTACGAAAAATAGTAATATACTGAATTTGCAGATTCAAAATTACTAAATCCCGTCGGCCTATGTCCAGTATATTACTAGATTCAGTAATCGTCAATATCATTTTACTGAATTCAGTAAAACCGGCATTGTGCCCAAAATGGAGGCCATTGCATTGGATAAAATGTACGAACGCATTGAACAGCTCTGCCGGGAAGCGGGCGTGAACGTCACCACCATGTGCCGGGAGGCGGGCGTGCCGCGCTCGGCGCTTTCCGATTACAAGGCGGGGCGCATCAAAAGCCTGGCGGCGGATAAGCTGGCAAAGATCGCCGGGTATTTCAACGTCTCGGTGGACCATCTGCTGGGCAAAGAAGAAAAGCCCGCCGCCCCGAAGGACGGCGAGCTTGTGAAGGACGAATTGATCGGCTTTTACGGGGACGTAAAAGAGCATTTGACCGAGGGCGATATCGAGGATATCAAGACCCTTATGAAGCTGCGCGCTGAACTGAACCGTTCAAAGGAGTGATTGCGATGTATAACAGCCTTGCAGCGGTATGCGAGGATATGCAGAGCAACGGCATCTCGGTGGTGGAATGCGAGCTGAAAAGCAATCCGTCCCTTTGTATGGAAAAAGGCCGTATCGTGGGGTACGACAGGCGCAAATTTGAAAACGAGGCGGAATGCTGCACGGCGCTGATCCACGAGGACGGCCATTTTGAAAGCGGCGCGTTTTACAAGCCCTTCAGCGTGTACCAGGTGAAGCAGCAGGCCGAAAACAAAGCCTGGCGGAGCGCCTTCCGCAAACGCATCCCATGGTGCGAGCTGAAGGGCGAGATCCTGAAAGGCTTTTCCGTGTGGGAGATCGCAGAGCATTTCAACGTAACGGCACAGTGTATCTGGGATGCATACCTGTATTACAGGGACGTATGCGGCGTATGCATGCAGGAGGACACCTGAGTGCGCCGCCCCCCCTGAAACCGGGCGGCCGGGAAGCCGGGCGGCCGCGCCTGAAAACACAGCAAACGCGCCCTTCCCGCCCGAAGCGCCGCAAGCTGCCCCGGCACAGCCTCCGACGAAGTTTACGGCAAAAACAAAAATGCCGCGGGCTGCCGTGCATGCCCGCGGTGCAGAAAGCAATCGAAAGGAAGAAAGAACGTTCCCTATGAAACCCCAATATTTTGATTCGCAAAAAGCAGCCGCCATTATCGGCGAGCCCAACGACGACCGGCGCAGCCTTATGGTCGACGCGCTCACAGGCGACGAAGCAAAGCTCCTCTGCAAGCTTCTGCTGGAGTTTGTTCCGCGCAAAGGCGCGCAAAAGGTCCGCATCCGGACGATCCATTGAACGCGCCCATTGCATGCGCGCGAACGAGAAAGAAGGCTGGTTTGCTATGAAGAAGCTCCTTCTGACAGCGGGCATCGCGCTGACCGTCCTGCTCCTGCTGGGGATGTTTTTATGGTTCGGGCCGTACGGAACGCAGCTGCTTTAAACCCGCTGGTGGCTTGAGCAGGCCCTATAAGAGCCTTTTACCGGCAGGCGTCTCAAGACGCACCGAATCCTCTTTCGTCTGCATCCCGCGCCCTGCCGCCCGTAAACGGGCAATCCGCTTTCTCCTCTAACACTTCTATTGATTCGGTATCCTTTGTTATTAACAGCCCGCTTCGCTCGACGCTTGAAGCTAGGGCAACGCCGCACAATTCACGGCTGAAGCCTTAAGCGCCGCCTCGCTTGCAGCTTTTCCGGCAGCTGTCACAAAAATGCTCGCGAATACACAAAGTATTCGCTGCGCTTTTTGTTTAACCTGCCAAAAAATCTGCCGGCGCGATTCGTCACTTAGAATTGTACGGTGTTGCCCTAAAGCTTTTTACGGGGTTCCTCCACCGGCAAGAGCCGGTGGTTTCCTTACTCAATAAAAAACGCCTTGCGCTTCGGCGCGCAGGCGTTTGTATTAAACAGCGCCGCCGGTGCATTGGGCGGTAAAGCCACAAAGCAGCGGTTTATGTGGCGGTTTATAAGCTCCCGGCCGCTCCGGGCCGCAAAAATGCGCAGCATTTGTCCATGGTTTTCGCGCGTTTAAAAACAACAAAAAACCCTGAAAAATGGCGGTTTAAAGCCAAATTTCAGGGTTTTCTGCTGGAGCTGTTAATGCGATTCGAACGCACGACCTCATCCTTACCAAGGATGTGCTCTGCCGACTGAGCTATAACAGCAAATGGCGACCCGGATGAGGCTCGAACTCACGACCTCTAGCGTGACAGGCTAGCGTTCTAACCAACTGAACTACCGGGCCATCTGGCAGGGGCAGAAGGATTTGAACCCTCGGCACGCGGTTTTGGAGACCGCTGCTCTACCAACTGAGCTATACCCCTATGCCGTTTCACATAACGCCCCCTGCAAGCAGGGCGCTTAAATATAATACAAAAAACAAGCTCCCTTGTCAAGCCTTTGCGCCAAAAATACGCAAAGTTTTTGCCTGTGCGCACACACGCCACGTTTCGCAATCTCAACTGCGCAAGAAATGCGTTTTTCCTCCGGCCCGCAAGCGTGTATACTTGAAGTGTAAAA
Organism: Ruthenibacterium lactatiformans; assembly: GCF_000949455.1. GTDB lineage: Bacteria > Bacillota > Clostridia > Oscillospirales > Ruminococcaceae > Ruthenibacterium > Ruthenibacterium lactatiformans. The sequence continues at coordinate 2,835 of NZ_JXXK01000067.1, forward strand.
GCCTGTCCGCAAAACCGCGGGCCGCATCATCTGAAAAAGGAGTGTACTTATGAAATTCGGCGTTTTTTCCGTGAGCATGCCTGAATACGGCATCGAGGAGTCCGTCCGCCTGCTGAAGGAGCTGGGCTACGACGGCGTGGAGTGGCGCGTGGCCGAAATGCCTGAAAAGGAGCCTGAAAACGTCCCCTTTGCCCTGCGCTACTGGGCCTGCAACAAAAGCACGCTGGAGCTGCGCAGCATCGAGGCCGAGGCGGCAAAGGCCAAGGCCCTGTGCGACGAGGCCGGGCTGGAGATCTTCGGCCTGACGACCTACCTTGCCACCAATGAGCTGGAGCCCCTGGCGCGCGTGTTCCACGCCGCCCGCAGCATCGGCTGCCGTCAGGTGCGGGTGGGCCTCGTGCCCTACAACCCGGCCAAGGCGGACGCCCCCTACCCCGTGCTGTTCGCCCGCATGCGCGAGGACCTGAAGGCCATCGACGCGCTGGCCGCCGAAACGGGCGTCAAGGCCGTGCTGGAGATCCACATGGACACCCTCATCTCCAGCCCCAGCGCCGCTTACCGCGCGCTGGAGGGCTTCGACCCCGCCCGCATCGGCCTGATCTTCGACCCCGGCAATATGGTGAACGAGGGCTTTGAGGACTACCAGAAGAGCTTCGAGCTTTTGGGGGATTACATCGCCCACATCCACATCAAAAACGGCATCCTGGCGCCGGACGGCGAGGACGAGCTGGGCGCCTGCAAATGGAAGCGCGTCTGGACGCCGCTGAAAAAAGGCATGGCGGACCTGAAAAAGCTGTTCGCAGTGGCGCGCAAGGCGGGCTATGACGGCACGTTCTCGATCGAGGATTTCTCCAACGACGAGGCCACGCCCGACAAGCTGCGGGAAAACATCGCCTACCTGAAGGCGCTGGCGGCTTCCGCCCAGGTCCCCGCGCCCGAGCAGGAGGAAAGCGCCTTTGAACGGCTGGCCCGCCCGGAGCGCAGCAAGCCGTAAACCTCATCCGAAACACAACCATACCGGCCGGGGCGCGTTCTGCGCCCCGGCCGGTTTCGCCGCAGGCGAAATGCGGCTGAATGGGAGCAAGCGCCGGGGCCAGCGTGCTCGCTACCACGCCAAGCTCCGCTTGCCGTGGTCCCGCGCTCGCACCCCGGCGCTCGTCGGCTTCCGCCTCCGTTTTGCTTCGCAAAAACGCGCGGCCGGTCATCGGCCCCGCCGGGGCCAGCGTGCTCGCTACCACGCCAAGCTCCGCTTGCCGTGGCCCCTCGGCCAAAACCCCGGCGCTTGACATTCTACCGGGGCATGCTATAATTTTAATTAGTTCAAAATAGAACCAATTTTACGAAAGGAGCATTCCCTCTGATGCAGGAGAACACACCCTTCGGCGTATCTGAGCTTCTGGTGCAGGCGCAGCGGATGAAGAAATGGTATGAAGAGGCGCTGCACGCCGTCGCCGTGCAGTACGGCCTTACTATGAACGAATTATCCGTGCTGCTGTTTCTGGCCAACAACCCGGCCCTGAACACGGCGCGGGATATCGTACAGCTGCGCGCGCTTGCCAAATCCCACGTCTGTATGTCCGTGGATGCGCTGGCGCAGCGCGGCTTTCTTGCGCAGCAGACCGATGAAAAAGATAAACGCCGCGTGCGTCTGTTTGTTACAAAGGCCGGCCAGCCGGCCGCACGGGCCGGGCAGGCCGCACAGCAGGCGTTTTTCGCCCGGCTGCACGCGGGCGTAACCGCCGAAGAATTCGGGGTGCTGCGCACGGTGCTGGGTAAAATGCTGCAAAATGCCCAGGGGGAAGATCAATATGGCGTTTAACATCTTCATTTATATCCTTGCCGGCCTGGGCGCCGGCGTCGGCACCGGGCTGGCCGGACTTTCGGCCGCGGCTGTCATCTCCCCCATGCTCATCACGTTCCTGGGCTTCCCCGCCTATGAGGCCGTCGGCATCTCGCTTGCGTCCGACGTGCTGGCCTCGGCGGTGTCCGCCTACACCTACGGCAAAAACAAAAATCTGGACATCAAAAACGGGCTCATCATGCTGTGCTCGGTGCTCGTGTTCACAATGGTGGGAAGCTGGGCGGCCTCGCTGGTGCCCAACAGCACCATGGGCGGTTTCTCTGTTGTGATGACGCTGCTGCTGGGCGTTAAATTCATCGCGCGTCCCGTGATGACGCCCAAAGGGGCCAACGCGGACAAAAGCCCCCGCACAAAAGCCGTGCAGTCCGTGCTGTGCGGCGTGCTCATCGGCTTTATCTGCGGCTTCATCGGCGCTGGCGGCGGTATGATGCTGCTGCTCATCCTCACCGGCGTGCTGGGCTATGAGCTGAAAACGGCAGTCGGCACCAGCGTGTTCATCATGGCCTTCACCGCGCTCACCGGCGCCGTGTCCCACATGGCCATCGGCGGCCTGCCGGACCTGTTCGCGCTCGCCGTATGCGCCGCGGCCACATTGCTGGGCGCGCGTGTGGCCGCGCTGTTCGCCAACCGTGCCGACGCAAAAACGCTCAATCGCATCACGGGCGTGGTGTTGACCCTGCTGGGCGGCGCAATGGTTCTCGTAAAATATTTTTAACAATGGGAAGCTCGCCTTACCGGCGATTGCGGCTGAATCTCTGCACGCCGCTGCCCCGGCAGCGTTTTGGGGCGGAGCCCCGCCCGGAGCGCGGCAAGCCGTAAAACGCATCCGAAACACAACCATACCGGCCGGGGCGCGTTCTGCGCCCCGGCCGTTTTCGCCGCAGGCGAAATGCGGCTGAATGGGAGCAAAGGCCGGAGGCGTTCCGTTCGGCTAAAAAAGCCGACCGAATACGAACTATACTCTCTATTGAAAATAAAATTTCCTTTGCTCACTCTCTGCCGGCGGAAGAGGAAGAACGGGAACGGAGTATTTTTCTGTGACTCTCTCGCATCCGAAGGATGCGGGTAAATCAAACTCCAGATTTTTCGATAAGAATCTTTCGCATGTCATTCTTACTGTTAAGAAAGATTCCGAAAAATCAGT
>NZ_JXXK01000068.1 GCF_000949455.1 Ruthenibacterium lactatiformans
TAACTGCTGTTGTCCGTATAGGTAAAAGTACACTCGCTGTCCGCGTCCACCCATTGGATCACGCCATCCGGCGCTGCCCAGCCGATGGCCACAACGCCGCTGTTATCGTCCTGCGCCGTCACCTTCGCCCAATTTTCTGTGGCGTCCCAAGTAGGCTGTGTCTCCACCCTCACCACAACGGGAGCCACGATATCCAGCGCGGTGACATTCACTTTTGCGGCAGCGGAAATATTCCCAGCCTTGTCCGCCGCCCAGATGTAATAAACGCCGTTGTGGTCTGCTTTCGGTGCGGAATCTTGAAACTTATCCAGCGCAGGCGCTTTTTCCTCCGTGGTGACCGCATAGCCTTTCACGCCGCTGTCCGCGTCTGTGGCCGTAACGGACAGCGTCATTTCCATATGGCCGCTGTCTGGCTGCTGCTCCACCTTTGAAACGACCGGCGCGACCTTATCCACCAACGCGGTCTTGCTGGCCGTTCCGGAAATGCGGCCCACATTGTCGATGGCGCGGGCGCCGACCGTATGTTTGCCGTGGTCTGCGATGGAGAGCACACCGCTGTACGTCGTCCAGCTTCCGCCGTCCAGAGAATATTCCGTGCGGGCAACGCCGCTGTGTGCGTCGCCGTTGTCTTTCACTGTGGCTGTGACAGAAGTATTCGTCCACTGCTCCGTGGAAAGCGTGACGCCGGGCACATTGGGCGGGACCGGGTCGATGTATACCTTTGCCGTGGCCGTCTGCCCGGAGGCATTGCCCGCGCCGTCCACCACACGGGCGGTCACCGTTGTTTCACCTCCTGCCGTGATGGTCACGGTGGGGTCGCCCACGGGACAGCCCGTCCATGCCCCGCCGTTGACGCTGTATTCGTAGTGATGGATGCCGCTGCCGTAGTCGCCCGGCGCCGCGCTCCAGTCCGGCAGGCTCGTGCCTGTGTCCGTGCCGCCCGAAAAACGCACCACCGCGCTGTCCCTCTGCCAGCCCGTGGGCGCGCTGATCTGCACGCCGGCCGGCTCGGTGAGGTCATAGCCGTAATAGCAGCCCGCGTACATCGGCACGTTGACCGGGATGTATACCTTGTCGTTCGAAAGCTGCCCGTTGTTGTGCCTGTGCCGCACCAGCGCGTAACGGATGCTCATGTCCCCGCCCGCTGCCGCAATATCGTATCCATAGCACGGCATATACAGATTCGGGGACAGCGCCGTTCCCTGCGAATTCCCCAACGGGTCCCGCCCGCACACCGGGCAGAGCCAGATGTCATAGTTGTTGGGTGATGTGAAGATCTCCCGTGTGTTGACGGTCTGGGAGCTGCCGGAATACATGTACCCGATCACGTAGGTATATGGCGTGCCGTTTCGGTCCGCGCCCAGCGCGCCGCCCGCAGCAAACGCCGTGGACGCAAACAGCGTCACACACAGCAGCGCAAGCAGGCTTGCCGCCGGTCTGCTCACTTTCTTTATTCTGTTCATGCGCATCCTCCTGTCTCCAATTCTTTTAAAATATTTGGTATTTCCATCTTTGGCACAGGCTGCTTTACGGCCTGTCCCCTTTCCTGCCGGCTGGATCTCCGTTCCGGTTTTTTCGCCCGTATTTCTGTTTTCTGCTCCGGAATGATGAACGGTGTTTCCGGCATGGGCGGAGCACACTGCACCGTGCTCTGCTTCGGCGCCATCTGCTCTACCTTCACGACGATCTCTTTTTTCTGCCGTGCGCTCATCCGCCGCACCAGCCTGCCCAGGCGGGCGAGCTGTCCGCCCGCCCAGCACAGGACCATCACCGCGTTCAGCGCCAGTGACAGGCTCAGCAGCAGACAGGCCCGTGCCAGCGTCGCGGGCAGGGCTTCTCCCGCCGTTACCGCCTGCAGCGCCTCCCGTGCGGTATCCGCCAGCGGATGGCCCGAGCATCCGCTCAACAGTGCGACCGCACACACAACAGCGCCTGACGCCCGTTTAGCATTCCGCGGCATCCTGCGCCTCTGCATATGCTTCCTCCAACAGCTCCCGCATCACCCGTTTTGCCCCCTCCGCGCTCAGACGCGGCAGAGACGCACGGATGAAGTCGAGCAGCTCCTCCTCGGTCATCTGCGCGGCCTCCCGTGGCGTCACATGCGTGAGCCGGACAACACCGCCGTCCAGCCGGACGCGGACAAAACTGTTCTTTCCCATCCCTGTGCGGCTGCGCAGCGCACGCGGCATGTCATACGGCCGCGGCCGTCTACGTACAGATACAGATCCATTTCCCCGGTCTTCTCCATTTTCCATTCTCCTTTTTCGTTATGATGCGAATGACAGCTGTTCCGGCAGGACCCGGATGCGTTCGGACTGGTCATAGTTCGAAACAAACAATTCCGGGAACTGCGCGCCGCCGTCATACCGCTGTTTCATATTGTTGAGCCGCGTCACGCGCTCGATATATATTCCCGGCCGGTCATACATTTCCCATACCAGGGGATGGTCGTTGTACGACAGCAGGAACTTGCCCTGCACCGACAGCAGCGTGTCCCGCAGGCGTTCGTGGCCCCCACGGCCAAAGGTGATATTGCTGTAGTAATCCTCGGTGTCTACATACGGCGGGTCGCAATAGAAAAAGCTCACCGGCCTGTCATACTGCCGGATGAGCTTCTCGAAGTCCTTATTCTCCACAACGACCTTCTGCAGCCGTGCGCAGGCTTTATCGATGAGGGGGAAGTTCCCCCACATGCTGTGCGGCTGCGCCGCAAAACTGCCGCAGCCTGCCGCGTAGCTGTACCGGATGACCTGGTAAAACGCCGCAGCACGCGCCACTTCCTCCATCCCCTCCGGATGCTCCAGCACCTGCTTGAGGCGCATGAAATCCTCCCGTGAATTGAGGACATACCGAAGCCGCTCCTGCAGCTCCCGCGGATGGTCACGCACCGCGCGGTACAGTGCGGCAAGATTTCCGTTCAGATCATTGTACACCTCAAAATCCGTGCCCGGCGGTTTGTGGAACAGCACCCAGCCTCCGCCGCCAAATACCTCTATATATCGCTCATAGTAGAGCGGGAAGCGCGCCAGCACCTCTTCCCGGAGTGCTTTTTTGCCGCCCACCCATGCCATGAAGCTGTCTATACCATATGCGCCTCCCCTTTCTTCGGACAGGGCGCATATCCCCGCACACGGGGTATTCCGCGCCCCGCGTGTTCCTGTTCTACTTCACGGATTTCCCTTTATCCCGTTTTTCCGGCTGCCTCCCTGTGGATATATATACTTTGTGTAAAACACATACGCCGTCTCTGCTCTTACTTGACGGAGTGGAAAAACACATTCCGCTCCTGTTCAATATTCCATTCCGTTCAGTTCCGGTTCATCCCATTCATCTATGGATACAATATTCACATATTCCCCAATGACACCCAGAGCCGCATCATAGCTGCCGCACTGGATGACGCGCCTGCACATCTCTTTTGCTTCATCATTCTGGTCATTCTCTGCAAGCGTGCGTGCCGCGATGCCCATGAGGTTGAATATATTTCCATTCGCGCCAATGAGCGGACAATCCGGCTTCCCGTTCTGGACGTTTTCTTCAACACCGAGCCGGTTCGGAAGATAGTCGCTGAGCCATGTACCGCCAAATTGTGCATGCGTCCGAAGACGCCACAGCGCCAACCGCCCTGTATCCAATTCGATTCCGTCCATCATGAACAGCAGATTGGTACACCCCTCATGCTCAAATGCGTATATTTCTTTAAAGTGCGCCCCATTTTGCAATATTTTTTCTTCTGCCAACATTTGATGGATGCCATCTTCCCATTCCCGAAGATCTCCGCCGCAGCCCTGAAGCACCAAACCTTCACGGTCCTGCATTTTCTTAAGGTCCTCTGCCGAAATTTTCTGTATCATCTGTTTTCCCTCCCCTGTTTTTTATGACGGCGGCAGTGTGTCCGGTTCCACCAAATGCAAGTCGGCTGCATAGGCGGGCTGGGTCAGGCGGACATAGATATCAAGCTGTTCTCCGCTCAGGCGGTACAGCGTCCGGCATGCATCACACAGGTCCGGCCAGAACGCGGACGCTTTGTCCGGTTCCCACTGCAATGCCTGCAGCAGATCCTGAACGTCCCGGACGTCCAAACTGGCTGTGCTGTAGGCCTGCGGCGTCAGCATCCCCAGCAGCGCCAGCAGCTGCCGGATATATGTGCCAAGCGCCGCGCGCAGCTCCGGTTTTGTGCGCAGTGCGGAATCCACGCTCTCGAAATGGCCTGTATCGCATGCGGATTCCACCCGGCAGATGCATTCTTCCAGCACACGGCTTTTTTCGTGGATCGTGTACAGCACATCCACATTACGGATACTCTTCACTCATTGCTCTCCCTTCTTCTTCGGCATATTTGTTCTCAGGCATGTACCATCGCTGAACCGGCACAGAAAACCATGCCAGGCCAGCCTGCAGCTTTCACACTGCGGTTCACTTTCCACACGCGGGATATCCGGCCCAATGACACGGCCCAGCGGCAGAATACAGCAGCTTGTCGGCCGTGTCCTCGACCGCCCTTTCCCATATGGATATTTCAGAATTTCCACCTCCCGTTTAACGCAAAAAAGCGGGGAGCGTCTGGCTCTGCTGCCAATTGCTCCCCGCTTTTGCTTTGCGTATTTTGTGATCGTGTGTGCCCTCCTTCCCCCTGATCTGTTTATGCAGACAGCCCCGCGAAAATATTTCCGCGGGGCTGTTACATCAACATTTGTCCAAACGGCATATCAAACAACTCTTCCGGTGACCATATGAAAGTAAAGTTTACGCTTTCCAAGTTACTGCAGCAGCGATTCAGAAAGCCGGTGTCGTCTTTCATGCGCTGCATCAAATCATCGATCTCTTCCGGTGAGGCTCTCATGGATTCGCCTTCGCCATAAAGATAGGCTTCAGCACGAACCGACACTTCGGTTTCCTCACTGATAAAGTACATTAAATCGTCGAATTCACTCCAGCCTTCCAGGTCGTCGTATTCTTTCGGAATCCCTCCGACGAGAAGTTCGATTTCATCTTCGCCTGCGGTGACCGTCACCGCAGAAAACAATAAGGCCATTTTTACGTCCCTCCCAGTCTTTCATTCAAATCTGTTTTTATTTACATTTGCCGCTTCATGCAATTCACCTCCGTCGTTTTTGTAAACACAACCAATACCACAATGACAGCGGAAAGTCTATCAGAATATTTACCGGGGGTACTCAGGTCATCTGCATATCAAATTGCGGCTCCGGGGACTCCATGATCTGTTCCAAATGCCGCGGGTCTACGATGGCCTCGCTTTCGTTCCTGCCAGTGAACAGGGCCAGGATGTGTTCCTTCCGAATCTGCGCCTCATACACCGTTCCGTCCTCACCGAAGCGGTGGGCGAACCTGTCCGCCGTTTTCCGATCCAGTGTCCAGGACAGCGCCCTGATATTTTTGGCGTTGTAGGGGGTAACGCCCCGATAGACCGTCACTGTATCCTCCAGCGCCTGGTGTGCGGTGCGTTTC
>NZ_JXXK01000069.1 GCF_000949455.1 Ruthenibacterium lactatiformans
GTTCTTGACAAGAAGGACGGAAGCTGATATAATAAACAGGCTGTCTCGAAAAAAGAGAGCGAAGCGGCTCGAAAAAAATCAGAAAAAAGTTCTTGACAAAAAGGGCTGGACCTGATATAATAAATAAGCTGCCTCGCGAGAGGGACGCACAGGACCTTGAAAATTAAACAATATCAAGAAGCTTAACGGAACCCTTTTAGAGTGTGGAAAACACTATAAAAATTCCTTTTAAAAAGCAGTAATGCAGGACGCAAGCGATTGCGTAATGAGATTACAGAGATTTGAATTCAGCATTAGCTGGTTTAAATACCATTTAATGAAGAGTTTGATCCTGGCTCAGGACGAACGCTGGCGGCGCGCCTAACACATGCAAGTCGAACGGAGCTGTTTTCTCTGAAGTTTTCGGATGGAAGAGAGTTCAGCTTAGTGGCGAACGGGTGAGTAACACGTGAGCAACCTGCCTTTCAGTGGGGGACAACATTTGGAAACGAATGCTAATACCGCATAAGACCACAGTGTCGCATGGCACAGGGGTCAAAGGATTTATCCGCTGAAAGATGGGCTCGCGTCCGATTAGCTAGATGGTGAGGTAACGGCCCACCATGGCGACGATCGGTAGCCGGACTGAGAGGTTGAACGGCCACATTGGGACTGAGACACGGCCCAGACTCCTACGGGAGGCAGCAGTGGGGAATATTGCACAATGGGGGAAACCCTGATGCAGCGACGCCGCGTGGAGGAAGAAGGTCTTCGGATTGTAAACTCCTGTCCCAGGGGACGATAATGACGGTACCCTGGGAGGAAGCACCGGCTAACTACGTGCCAGCAGCCGCGGTAAAACGTAGGGTGCAAGCGTTGTCCGGAATTACTGGGTGTAAAGGGAGCGCAGGCGGATTGGCAAGTTGGGAGTGAAATCTATGGGCTCAACCCATAAATTGCTTTCAAAACTGTCAGTCTTGAGTGGTGTAGAGGTAGGCGGAATTCCCGGTGTAGCGGTGGAATGCGTAGATATCGGGAGGAACACCAGTGGCGAAGGCGGCCTACTGGGCACTAACTGACGCTGAGGCTCGAAAGCATGGGTAGCAAACAGGATTAGATACCCTGGTAGTCCATGCCGTAAACGATGATTACTAGGTGTGGGAGGATTGACCCCTTCCGTGCCGCAGTTAACACAATAAGTAATCCACCTGGGGAGTACGACCGCAAGGTTGAAACTCAAAGGAATTGACGGGGGCCCGCACAAGCAGTGGAGTATGTGGTTTAATTCGAAGCAACGCGAAGAACCTTACCAGGTCTTGACATCGGATGCATACCTAAGAGATTAGGGAAGTCCTTCGGGACATCCAGACAGGTGGTGCATGGTTGTCGTCAGCTCGTGTCGTGAGATGTTGGGTTAAGTCCCGCAACGAGCGCAACCCTTATCGTTAGTTACTACGCAAGAGGACTCTAGCGAGACTGCCGTTGACAAAACGGAGGAAGGTGGGGATGACGTCAAATCATCATGCCCTTTATGACCTGGGCTACACACGTACTACAATGGCTATTAACAGAGAGAAGCGATACCGCGAGGTGGAGCAAACCTCACAAAAATAGTCTCAGTTCGGATCGCAGGCTGCAACCCGCCTGCGTGAAGCCGGAATTGCTAGTAATCGCGGATCAGCATGCCGCGGTGAATACGTTCCCGGGCCTTGTACACACCGCCCGTCACACCATGAGAGCCGGGGGGACCCGAAGTCGGTAGTCTAACCGTAAGGAGGACGCCGCCGAAGGTAAAACTGGTGATTGGGGTGAAGTCGTAACAAGGTAGCCGTATCGGAAGGTGCGGCTGGATCACCTCCTTTCTAAGGAGTCAGGCAGACACGGATACAGAAGTAACCGATGTCTGGTACAAGGGGAAACGGAGAGCAGATTGATATTGTTTAATTTTGAGGGCCCTGAAAAGGGAACTCAGAAAAGCGAAACCTTATGCGAAGAGCGTGGGGGTGTAGCTCAGCTGGGAGAGCACCTGCTTTGCAAGCAGGGGGTCAGGAGTTCGAGCCTCCTCATCTCCACCAATTTGGGCTCATAGCTCAGGTGGTTAGAGCGCGCGCCTGATAAGCGCGAGGTCGGTGGTTCGAGTCCACTTGAGCCCACCACTTTCCGAAAGGGAAGGACTCTCCAAAGCGTCGTACCTTGAAAACTGAACAAAGACTGCGTAAAGACAAAAGGATGGATGTTCCACCAGGAAGCATTCATCATTTGAAAGAGATTTTAAAAGAAATCTACAATTTCAAAGTTCTTTTGTTGGCAAATGGAAGAATCGAGCAAGAAAGATAACGGTCAAGCTAAAAAGGGCGCAGGGCGAATGCCTTGGCACTGGGAGCCGAAGAAAGACGTGATAAGCTGCGATAAGCCGCGGGGAGTTGCAAATAAACATTGATCCGCGGATTTCTGAATGGGGAAACCCACACGGAGTCATGTCCGTGTAACATACACTGAATTCATAGGTGTATGTAGGGAACTGCCTGAACTGAAACATCTAAGTAGGGCAAGGAAGAGAAATCAACCGAGATTCCGCTAGTAGTGGCGAGCGAACGCGGAAGAGGCCAAACCAGCGGTAGAAATACCGTTGGGGTTACGGACTAGTACAAGTATCGCAGAGTCTAGCTGAAGTGTGTGGGAAAGCACGCCGAAGAATGTGAGAGCCATGTAAGCGAAAGACGAAGCGAGCGACTAGAATCCAGAGTACGGCTGGGCACGTGAAACCCGGTCGGAAGTCGGGGGGACCACCCTCCAAGCCTAAATACTACCCAGTGACCGATAGCGTATAGTACTGTGAAGGAAAGGTGAAAAGCACCCCGGGAGGGGAGTGAAAAAGAACCTGAAACCCTGTGCCTACAAGCACACAGAGGACGTCAAAGTCTGATGTGGTACTTTTTGTAGAACGGTCCGGCGAGCGAATGTATGCAGCAAGGTTAAGTTGTTCAGCAATGAAGCCGAAGCGAAAGCGAGTCTGAAAAGGGCGTTGAGTTGCATGCATTGGGCCCGAAACCGAGTGACCTACCCATGATCAGGTTGAAGTGGGGGTAAAACCCCATGGAGGACCGAACCGACCTCCGTTGAAAAGGCGGCGGATGAATTGTGGGTAGCGGAGAAATTCCAATCGAACTCGGAGATAGCTGGTTCTCCCCGAAATAGCTTTAGGGCTAGCCTCATGTTAGATTTCCGGAGGTAAAGCACTGAATGGCCTAGGGCCCGAGAGGGTACCGAAGCCTATCAAACTCTGAATGCCGGAAAATTGATGCATGGGAGTCAGACTATGTGAGATAAGTCTCATAGTCGAAAGGGAAACAGCCCAGATCTACAGCTAAGGTCCCAAAGCAGGTTTAAGTGGAAAAGGATGTGGAGTTGCGAAAACAGCCAGGATGTTGGCTTAGAAGCAGCCACTCATTTAAAGAGTGCGTAATAGCTCACTGGTCGAGTGACTCTGCGCCGAAAATTCAACGGGGCTAAAACCTGCACCGAAGCTTAGGCATCCGCAAGGATGGGTAGGGGAGCGTTGTGTACGAGGCGAAGCATTAGCGAAAGCGGATGTGGATTGTACACAAGTGAGAATGCCGGAATAAGTAGCGCGAATGATGTGAGAATCATCATGGCCGAAAGCCTCAGGTTTTTGGAGGAAGGTTCGTCCGCTCCAAGTTAGCCGGGAGCTAAGGTGAGGCCGAAAGGCGTAGCCGATGCACATACGGTAGAGATTCCGTAGCCGCCGAAAGATTTAAGCAGGGGGACACATTTGAAGTGTTGGTGCCGGGTGTTGGTTTACCCGGTCGAAAGGGACTGAAATTTAGTAGGGAAGTCCAGCATGGAGAGTGGCGAGAAAAGCCCTGTGTATATCTAAGGCGCCCGTACCGCAAACCGACACAGGTAGGTAGGAAGAAGATTCTAAGGCCAACGGGAGAAGGGTTGTTAAGGAACTCGGCAAGTTGACCCCGTAACTTCGGGAGAAGGGGTGCTCATGAAAGTGAGCCGCAGAGAATAGGCCCAAGCAACTGTTTAGCAAAAACACAGGTCTGTGCTAAATCGAAAGATGACGTATACGGGCTGACACCTGCCCGGTGCTGGAAGGTTAAGGGGATGTGTGCAAGCACTGAACCGAAGCCCCAGTAAACGGCGGCCGTAACTATAACGGTCCTAAGGTAGCGAAATTCCTTGTCAGGTAAGTTCTGACCCGCACGAATGGTGTAATGATTTGGGCACTGTCTCAACAGCCCGCCCGGCGAAATTGTAGTACCGGTGAAGATGCCGGTTTCCCGCGACAAGACGGAAAGACCCCATGGAGCTTTACTGCAGCCTAATATTGGGTTTCGATATTACATGTACAGGATATGTGGGAGACATGGAAGCACGGGCGTCAGCCTGTGTGGAGTCAGCCTTGGGATACCACACTTGTGATATTGGAATTCTAACCTGCGGCCCTGAATCGGGTCGGGGGACATTGTTAGGCGGGCAGTTTGACTGGGGCGGTCGCCTCCGAAAAAGTAACGGAGGCGTTCAAAGGTTGGCTCAGCTTGGACGGAAACCAAGCCAAAGAGTGCAAACGCATAAGCCAGCCTAACTGCGAGACTGACGGGTCGAGCAGTAACGAAAGTTGGAGTTAGTGATCCGGCGGTATGTGAGTGGAAATGCCGTCGCTCAACGGATAAAAGTTACCCTGGGGATAACAGGCTGATCTCCCCCAAGAGTCCACATCGACGGGGAGGTTTGGCACCTCGATGTCGGCTCATCGCATCCTGGGGCTGTATTCGGTCCCAAGGGTTTGGCTGTTCGCCAATTAAAGCGGTACGCGAGCTGGGTTCAGAACGTCGTGAGACAGTTCGGTCCCTATCTGTCGTGGGCGCAGGATATTTGACAGGATCTGTCCCTAGTACGAGAGGACCGGGATGGACGCACCTCTGGTGCACCAGTTGTCACGCCAGTGGCACAGCTGGGCAGCTATGTGCGGATCGGATAAACGCTGAAAGCATCTAAGCGTGAAGCCGGCCTGGAGATAAGATATCCCACTGAGATAATCAGGTAAGACCCCTTGAAGACTACAAGGTTGATAGGCTCAAAGTGTAAGCACGGTGACGTGTTCAGCTAGCGAGTACTAATCGGTCGAGGGCTTGACCACAATCTTCTTGAAGGTTCTGCATTTGCCCAAGAGAGCGCAGTAGTTGTTCAGTTTTGAAGGTATGACCTTCAGAAGGAAAAAGAGAATATGTAGAGGCTAGGCTTTAAGCAATTGCTTCAAGCACATTCATAGCCGGTGCCGATGACGCCAAGGTTCCACCTGTTCCCATTCCGAACACAGAAGTTAAGCTTGGTTGTGCCGAAGATACTTGGTTGGAGACGACCTGGGAAAATAGGTAGGTGCCGGCT
>NZ_JXXK01000070.1 GCF_000949455.1 Ruthenibacterium lactatiformans
GGTATCCGTACCGCCCGAAAAACGCACCACCGCGCTGTCCCGCTGCCAGCCCGTGGGCGCGCTGACCTGCACGCCGGCCGGTTCAGTAAGGTCATAGCCGTAATAGCAGCCCGCATACATCGGCACGTTGACCGGGATATATACCCGGTCATCCGACAGCTGCCCGTTGTTGTGCCTGTGCCGCACCAGCGCGTAGCGGATGCTCATGTCCCCGCCCGCTGCCGCAATATCGTATCCATAGCACGGCATATATAGATCTGCGGCCAGCGCCGTTCCCTGCGAATTCCCCAACGGGTCCCGCCCGCACACCGGGCAAAGCCAGATGTCATAGTTGTTGGGCGATGTGAAGATCTCCCGTGTGTTGACGGTCTGGGAGCTGCCGGAATACATGTACCCGATCACGTAGGTATATGGCGTGCCGTTTCGGTCCGCGCCCAGCGCGCCGCCCGCGGCGAACGCCGTGGACGCAAACAGCGTCACACACAGCAGCAGCGCAAGCAGGCTTGCCGCCGGTCTGCTCACTTTCTTTATTCTGTTCATGCGCATCCTCCTGTCTCCAATTCTTTTAAAATATTTGGTATTTCCATCTTTGGCACAGGCTGCTTTACGGCCTGTCCCTTTTCCTGCCGGCTGGATCTCCGTTCCGGTTTTTTCGCCCGTATTTCTGTTTTCTGCTCCGGCTCCGGAATGATGAACGGTGTTTCCGGCATGGGCGAATCACACTGCACCGTGCTCCGGTTCGGCGCCATCTGCTCCACCTTCACGACGATCTCTTTTTTCTGCCGTGCGGTCATCCGCCGCACCAGCCTGCCCAGACGGGCGAGCTGACCGCCCGCCCAGCACAGGACCATCACCGCGTTCAGCGCCAGTGACAGGCTCAGAAGCAGATAGGCCCGTGCCAGCGGCGCGGGCAGGGCTTCGCCCGCCGTTACCGCCTGCAGCGCTTCCCGTGCGGTATCCGCCAGCGGATGGCCCGAGCATCCGCTCAACAGCAGACCCGCACACACAACAGCGCCTGACGCCCGTTTAGCATTCCGCGGCATCCTGCGCTTCTGCATATGCTTCCTCCAACAGCTCCCGCATCACCCGTTTTGCCCCCTCCGCGCTCAGACGCGGCAGAGACGCACGGATGAAGTCGAGCAGCTCCTCCTCGGTCATCTGCGCGGCCTCCCGTGGCGTCACATGCGTAAGCTGGACAACGCTGCCGTACAGCCGGGCGCGGACAAAACTGTTCTTTCCCATCCCTGTGCGGCAGCGCAGCGCACTCGGTATCGTCATACGGCCGCGTCCGTCTACGTACAGATACAGATTCATTTCCCCGGTCTTTTCCATTTTCCATTCTCCTTTGTTATGATGCGAATGACAGCTGTTCCGGCAGGACCCGGATGCGTTCGGACTGGTCATAGTTCGAAACAAACAATTCCGGGAACTGCGCGCCACCGTCATACCGCTGTTTCATATTGTTGAGCCGCGTCACGCGCTCGATATATATTCCCGGCCGGTCATACATTTCCCATACCAGAGGATGGTCGTTGTACGACAGCAGGAACTTGCCCTGCACCGACAGCAGCGTGTCCCGCAGGCGTTCGTGGCCCCCACGGCCAAAGGTGATATTGCTGTAGTAATCCTCGGTGTCTACATACGGCGGGTCGCAATAGAAAAAGCTCACCGGCCTGTCATACTGCCGGATGAGCTTCTCGAAGTCCTTATTCTCCACAACGACCTTCTGCAGCCGTGCGCAGGCTTTATCGATGAGGGGGAAGTTCCCCCACATGCTGTGCGGCTGCGCCGCAAAGCTGCCGCAGCCTGCCGCGTAGCTGTACCGAATGACCTGGTAAAACGCCGCGGCGCGCGCCACTTCCTCCATCCCCTCCGGATGCTCCAGCACCTGCTTGAGGCGCATGAAATCCTCCCGTGAATTGAGGACATACCGAAGCCGCTCCTGCAGCTCCCGCGGATGGTCACGCACCGTACGGTACAGTGCGGCAAGATTTCCGTTCAGATCATTGTACACCTCAAAATCCGTGCCCGGCGGTTTGTGGAACAGCACCCAGCCTCCGCCGCCAAATACCTCTATATATCGTTCATAGTAGAGCGGGAAGCGCACCAGCACCTCTTCCCGGAGTGCTTTTTTGCCGCCCACCCATGCCATGAAGCTGTCTATACCATATGCGCCTCCCCTTTCTTCGGACAGGGCGCATATCCCCGCACACGGGGTATTCCGCGCCCCGCGTGTTCCTGTTCTACTTCACGGATTTCCCTTTATCCCGTTTTCCAGCTGCCTCTCTGTGGATATATATACTCTGTGTAAAACCGGTCTGCGGAGGCCTCTTCTCCAGTGGCTGTCCTACAATTCGTAGAGCGACAGCTGGCCGGCGCCTGCAGTTTCCTGCACATGGTCGCTCAGCCACCATTCCATCCATATTTCTGCCGTTGATGCATAGTCCAAAATGGCATCTCCGCACTGCCGTCTCCTTTCCAGCATTCTGTCAAATGTCCGAAGATACTGTTCATAGAATTTCGGCCAGCGGGAAAATTCCCTGCGCCTGTTCTGCTCCCGTGCGAGTGGGTAGCCGATGCAGCCCAGCCGGTCGAAGCCCTCGCTGTACAGGGAACACTGTTCCAGCTTCACATCGCGGCTGTAGTTCCATATATCCGCATCGTTCCAATACGCCAGCGGGTTGACGCGTTTTTCTCTGTCCCGGTAGCACAATTCAAAGATTTTCCGGTTCTCTCCATCATCAAAAGGCATGATGAGGTTCTTCTGCCGTGGAAGAGCGATCTCAAGTTCATTGCGCGACCTGGCACGTTTCACACTCTCATATTTCCGCACGCCGAAAGAAACCACCGCCTTGCCCTGATGTTCACTGCGTTTTTCCTTTAATTCCGCGCAGCAATACCGGATCGTCCGAAGCGGCGGTATCTTTTTTTCAAGCATCAGCTGCCACATGCTCTTGCGGTACATCACATCGTATGTGAGATATCCCGCATCACGGTACTGCTGGAAGTTGGAACGCTGAAAATAGATCAGTTCGGGCGGGTCGATCCCTGTTATGGAATGTTGATAAAAATGTTTTACTCCCGCGCGCCGGAACAGATGGCCTAATACGCGGCTGTCCTTTCCTTCACTGGTGCAGACGCAGTATCCCCTCGGATCATTTTCCAGCGCCAGCGCCTCATAGTATTGAAGCAGACGCACCGCCTCGTCATCCGGCTGCCCTTGAGTCAGCGATGTCTGGTACTCCAAATTGGAATTTCTCTGTCAGGACGGCGGCAGTGTGTCCGGTTCCACCAAATGCAAGTCGGCTGCATAGGCGGGCTGGGTCAGGCGGACATAGATATCAAGCTGTTCTCCGCTCAGGCGGTACAGCGTCCGGCATGCATCACACAGGTCCGGCCAGAACGCGGACACTCTGTCCGGTTCCCACTGCAACGCCTGTAGCAGATCCTGAATATCCCGGACGTCCAAACTGGCCGTGCTGTATGCCTGCGGCGTCAGCATCCTCAGCAGCGCCAGCATCTGCCGGATATATGTGCCAAGCGCCGCGCGCAGCTCCGGTTTTGTGCGCAGTGCGGAGTCCACGCTCTCGAAATGGCCTGTATCGCATGCGGATTCCACCCGGCAGATGCATTCTTCCAGCACACGGCTTTTTTCGTGGATCGTGTACAGCACATCCACATTACGGATACTCTTCACTCATTGCTCTCCCTTCTTCTTCGGCATATTTGTTCTCAGGCATGTCCCATCGCTGAACCGGCACAGAAAACCATGCCGGGCCAGCCTGCAGCTTTCACACTGCGGTTCACTTTCCACACGCGGGATATCCGGCCCAATGACACGGCCCAGCGGCAGAATACAGCAGCTTGTCGGCCGTGTCCTCGACCGCCCTTTCCCATATGGATATTTCAGAATTTTCACCTCCCGTTTAACGCAAAAAAGCGGGGAGCATTTGGCTCTGCTGCCAATTGCTCCCCGCTTTTGCTTTGCGTATTTTGTAATTGTGTGTGCCCTCCTTCCCCCTGATCTGTTTATGCAGACAGCCCCGCGAAAATATTTCCGCGGGGCTGTTACATCAGCATTTGTCCAAACGGCATATCAAACAACTCTTCCGGTGACCATATGAAAGTAAAGTTTACGCTTTCCAAGTTACTGCAGCAGCGATTCAGAAAGCCGGTGTCGTCTTTCATGCGCTGCATCAAATCATCGATCTCTTCCGGTGAGGCTCTCATGGATTCGCCTTCGCCATAAAGATAGGCTTCAGCACGAACCGACACTTCGGTTTCCTCACTGATAAAGCACATTAAATCGTCGAATTCACTCCAGCCTTCCAGGTCGTCGTATTCTCTCGGGATTCCTCCGACGAGAAGTTCGATTTCATCTTCGCCTGCGGTGACCGTCACCGCAGAAAACAATAAAGCCATTTTTACGTCCCTCCCAGCCTTTCATTCAAATCTGTTTTTATTTACATTTGCCGCTTCATGCAATTCACCTCCGTCGTTTTTGTAAACACAACCAATACCACAATGACAGCGGAAAGTCTATCAGAATATTTACCGGGGATACTCAGGTCATCTGCATATCAAATTGCGGCTCCGGGGACTCCATGATCTGTTCCAAATGCCGCGGGTCTACGATGGCCTCGCTTTCGTTCCTGCCAGTGAACAGGGCCAGGATGTGTTCCTTCCGAATCTGCGCCTCATACACCGTTCCGTCCTCACCGAAGCGGTGGGCGAACCTGTCCGCCGTTTCCCGATCCAGGGTCCAGGACAGCGCCCTGATATTTTTGGCGTTGTAGGGGGTAACGCCCCGATAGACCGTCACTGTATCCTCCAGCGCCTGGTGTGCGGTGCGTTCC
>NZ_JXXK01000071.1 GCF_000949455.1 Ruthenibacterium lactatiformans
CCGATGACCGCACGCGCGGTTTCGCCGCAGGCGAAACGGAGGCGTAAGCCGACGAGCGCCGGGGTGCGAGCGCGGGGCCAGCCGTGGAACAAAGGAACGTACCCCGGCAGACCCCGCGGGAATATGCGGGGCCACATTTGAGCAAAGCGAAAATGGGGTAGCGAGCACGTTGCCCCCGGCGGGGGCAACGACCGGCCAGCGCGGTTTCGCGCAGCGAAATGGAGCCGAATGGCGACAAGCGCCGGGATGTTGAGAAGGGCCGTGGGGCTGTGACTGAGCAGAGCGAAAGCGGGGCAGGCTAAAACATCGGTGCGGGGTGACGAAGTCATGGCTGCGAAGCGGACAACCGCACAGGGTGGTTTCGCGCAGCGAAATGCCGCGCCTGATTTTGCGCGGCAAACCCAAAAGGCGGGGCCGATGACCGGACGCGCGGTTTCGCCGCAGGCGAAACCGCGCTGACAAAAAACAGGCACGGCAGGGCCTCGTTGCGGCGCCCTGCCGTAATTTATATATTGGAGTAGATGAAGGGAGGAAGCTGATATAGACAACAGGATTTATGGATATATCCGGGTTTCAACCAGAGAACAGAACGAAGAACGGCAGGTCATCGCCATGCGGGAAGTCGGGGTGCCGGACAGAAATATTTATAAGGACAAACAGTCGGGCAAGGATTTTGACCGCCCGCAGTATAAAAAGCTGCTCCGAAAAATAAAAAAAGACGATCTGCTCTATATCAAGAGCATCGACCGTCTGGGGCGCAACTACACAGAAATTTTGGAGCAATGGCGGTTCCTCACCAAAGAAAAAGGCATTGATATTGTGGTGCTGGATATGCCCCTGCTGGACACCCGGAGGGGAAAGGATTTGCTGGGTACTTTCCTCAGCGACATTGTACTGCAGGTGCTGTCCTTTGTAGCGGAAAACGAGCGCACCAATATCCGCCAGCGGCAGGCAGAGGGAATTGCGGCGGCAAAGGCCAGGGGGATTCGGTTCGGCCGGCCGCCCAAACCGCTGCCGGACGGTTTTCATCAGGCATACCAGCAATGGAAAAGCGGTGCGCTTACAGGTACGGCGGCGGCCCGAATGTGCAAAATGCCGTTGTCCACGTTCCGCTACCGGGCAGAGATTTACGAAAATGTCCGATTGTTGTAACAGATACCTTTTTACAAAAAAGTGTACCTTTTTGTAAATTACATACAAACATCTTTTAGTATTACGATAGCATAAAAAACGACTCTTTTCAAGATTATAGTTGTTGTTTTGGCTGCCGCATCGGGCCTTACAAAAAGGTACACTTTTTGATAAGGAGGGCCATGCTGTGGGAAACATATCCGGAAATACGCAGTATGAAAGCAACAACACTGTATGTACAGATACGATTTGTAAGAAACTGAAAATGATATTTTCAGTATTATTTTTTGCTCTGCTCTGCATTCTGGGGCTTCTTGTTTCATCCACTTACAGTATCCTCGTCAACTGCACCGCGCTGCTATGCCTGCTGCTGTTCCTGATTGTTGGCGGCAGGCTGGCGGACCCAATCGACCGGCTCTCTGCAAAGAAATTCAATGCCCTGTTTGTTTTATTGCTGGGTTCCGCTTTTGCAGTGAGCATTTATCTGGCATATGAAATGCGAATTCATCTGCCGGGAGATACAGACATTATTTTTGCTTCCGTTGCCGACTTATTGCGTGATGGAAAGCTGAATGAAGCCAATCCGCGCATTGACGCGATGCATTATCCCGGGCTTGGGCTTTATACGAACAATGACTATTTCTGCCGGTACCCCAACAACATTGGCCTGCTGATGCTTTATGCAGGTGTGTACGCCTTTGGCGGGAAAACGGGGCTCCCCGCAAGTACGGATGCGGGACATTTGCCGGCAATTGTTATGACCTCTTTGGCGGTGGCCGTGACCATACTTCTGGTATGCCTTTGCATTAAAATTGTATTTAAGAAAAACAGCTATGCGCTGTTTACACTGCTTTTATGCTATGCCTTCCTGCCCTTTGTTTTCAGTATCCCGAATTTTTATACCGATCTTTGGGTTTTGCCTTTTACGGCAGGCGGGGTTTATTGTTACTTAAGCAACAAATTTTCCGCCGCTCCAAAGGGATGGCGCGGTTTCCTTGCCGGGCTGCTGCTTTCTGTTGGTGTGCAAATGAAGATAACAGCGGCCATTGGGTTTGTTGTGATCGTGCTCGATCTGCTTTTGGGCAGGCATGTGCATCGATGGAAAAACCTTGCTTTATTATTCCTTGGCTTTTTCCTTTTTTTATTCGCTTTTACAGCATGGTACCGATACAGCGGTATCATAGATTTTACCAGAAGCGATGAAATCGGCGCGCCGTGGAATCTCTGGGTTTTGTTTGGAAGCCATGACAAGGGCGGCGACACGGAAATTTATAAAGATACTGCTTTTGCGGCTGCGTTCCCGACAATGGAAGAACGTTCGGCTGCAATTTGGAAGCGCATCTTTGAGAATTACCGGTCGTACTCTTTTTCTGAATTTCTGGAATTGCTCCGCAATAAACTTCTGTTTGCCTGGAACAACAGCATGTTCGAGAGCAGCGAGTATCTGCTGTGGCCGATCGATTCAAATTGGACGTTTTATATAACACAGCCGCAATTTCTGCCCACACAGCTGATACGCGCTTACAGCACCATTTATATGCTGTTTTTATATGCTGCGAATATCCTGAGCGCGGGCGTTGCACTGTTTCGGAAGAAAATAAATTTTACATTTATTCCCAACCTTTTCGTTTTCGGAACGATGCTCTATCTTCTGATATTTGAGAATGCGCCCCGCCGTGCGATGATTGCGGTTCCATTTATGATATACAACGTAATATTTTTATTGTCGCAATGGCGTGGCAAGCCGGACGGTGCTCAATTGGCGGAGCGCTTTCGCATGCGCATCCATAAAAACTGAATTTTGGTTTTACATTGTGACAGGAAAGGGATGCAAGGACTTGACAAAGCTTGAAAAAGGAATACTGGAATTGCTTCAAAAGCACATGGCGAAAATTGGATTTTTCACATTGCTGTTTTTTTCCATGCTATTGCGCTGGGTGCTGCTCCCTTATGGGTCGAACGATTTTCTGGATTTTTTACGGCCCTGGTATGAGGAGATCCGCGCATCGGGCGGGATGACGGCATTGAAAAACGAAATTGGCGATTACAATTATTTATACCGTTTTTTGCTTGCGGTATTCTCGTACATCCCGAACCCCATGATTGCCGTAAAACTGCTCTCCTTACTGTTTGACTATATAGGCGCGGCGGGCGGCGCGTTTTTGGTTTGGACGCTTTTGGCTGATTCACCGTCTGTCCCGCTTTCATCGCGGCGCTTCTATGCCGGCGCAACGGCAATTGCACTGCTGTTTTGTCCCACGGTATTGTTGAATGCCGCAGTGTGGGCGCAATGTGATTTTATGTATGTTTCATGCCTGCTATTTTGCCTTGCCTTTTTTTGGCGGGAACGCTATTTTTCTGCGTTCATCTGGTACGGGCTGGCGTTCAGCTTTAAATTGCAGGCTGTTTTTTTGCTGCCTGTTCTGTTTCTCCTTTACATACATCGAAAAAATTTTTCCGTTTTGTATTTTTTGCTGATTCCCGGCACGCTCCTCGCAACCGGTTTTCCGGTGATTCTGGCCCGGTGGACAGTAGTGGGGCCCGCCGCGCTGCTGGAGCCTTTCCAGGTGTATTTCAGCCAGACCGGCACCTATCGAATTCTGACGCTTAATATGCCAAATGTCTACTCTTTTTTAAGCGGGATGGAGTATCAGATCAATATACATATCGCCGACATATACAACTACTGCCGGTTGGCGGGGATTCTGTTTACGCTTGCTCTGTTGGGCGGCGCTGTGCTGTTTTTTCTGGTTAAAAATTGGGATTTGGATGCAAAAGGATATTTATTATTCAGTATCTTTTCGGTTTATACATGCATTATGTTTTTGCCTTCCATGCATGAGCGGTATGGATTCTGTGCGACGATTCTTTTGCTCCTATACTATATTCTCTATCGAGAGTTTGGAAAATGGATTCTTACATACCTTTTTGTTGAATGTTCTGTATATGTTGCCGTGTTAACTGAACTTTCACTTCTTCCAGGTTTCAATATTTTGGCTTATATAGT
>NZ_JXXK01000072.1 GCF_000949455.1 Ruthenibacterium lactatiformans
CATTCCACACAGGCGGTTTTCTTTCCGCAATGCCTGCAGCCGGGCCGTGAGCTGCCCAATCCGAGGGGACTCCGGCTCACTGCGATAGAGCCGCCGTCGCTCTTTTGCCAAAGCTGCGATCTCGTCCAGAAGAGGCTTGCGGTATTCTTCGAGCTGCGCCCGGCTGTCGATGCCATGCAGCGAAAGGAAGTGCATCTGCTCTACATACCGGTCCAGCCTATAAATGTCCTGCCGCACAGCATAGCTCTGGTATTGGGGCTTTCTCGGCAATGCTCCCAACTCGTACAGATAACGGTAGTACAATGCCCGGAGGCCCTTAAGGCCACGTATCGGCCTGCCGTGAATGTACAGCCGGGCATATTTCCGCGGCCCTCCTGTCTTTACTTTTCCTCCAGCCGGTATCTTATGATGCGCATAAAGGATTCGCATTTGCAGCGCTTCCGGCGTATACCTCTGCCCCAGTGTTTTGAAACGCACCGGGCGCTCTTTGCCGGGCGGTTTCAGGGTTGGGTACTTGCGAAGCATCCGAAGTTCGTACCCCTGCTGTTCCATAGCGCGCACAAACTGACGCCATGTCAGTGCACTGGCGATGGCCTCATCCACATCCTGCCGAATCACGGTGCGCCACGTCGGCTGGCCGCGGCTTTCTGCCATCCATTCTCCGTAGTTCATGGAAAATCCTGCTGCTTTTTCTGTATTGATCACAGACAGGCCGTGCTGCCGACATAACCTGTCTGACAGTGCGCGCACCTCTGTATAGTAACTCCGGGCGTTGCTGCGATATTTTCGCCCGGTGTCCATCGCCACGGAATCCCACACGATATGATTGTGCAGGCAGCGCGTATTAAGATGCGTCGCAATGACGGCGGGATATTTCCCGCAAAGCAGCTTTTCCACCAGTTCCAGCCCGATCCTGTGCGCCAGCTCCGGCGTCAGTTCCCCCTCGGCAAAACTCTGCACCAGATGATAGCCCTGTATACCGTCCATTTGATCCCACCGCTTCTTATTGGCCAGCATATCCTCAAAGGCTGTTTCCAGTGTACAGCCGATGGCACTTTCGAATACATCACATTCTGTTTTCTCCCGGTTGTGGGCATAGTCCACAGCCTCCTGCAGAGATGAGGCGCTGTCCGACCGGGGACGTACTGTCTTATCCTTATTCGTTACATACTCCACGCTGCGTCCTAGGCGGTGCACGGCAAGGATACTCGTATATGCCATTCCCTGTCACCATTGTTCTTTCACGGCGCGCCATACCGCCCGCACAAGCCGTGTCATTTCTTCCACGCTCTGCTGGCTGGTCTGGCCCGTGCGGTTGGCCACATGGGCCAGCTGATTGACATTGTTGCACAGACCTGCCACCTTGCGCAGCAGATCGGCATGATGCGTACAGGGCCGGGCACGCACCTCGCCGCCCATGACGAGCGCACGCAGATATTCCTCACGCGGCATCCGGCTCATCGCCACCTGCTTTTCGAGGTACGCCATCTCCTTTTTGTTCAGCCGCAGAGGGATCACATGTTCCCGTTTTCTCATCGTGCCTCATCCCTGCCTTTGCTTTTCTGCCGCTCTGGCGCCCGCGCCGGGTATTCATACCGCACCGGCACATCCTTCAGTCGTAGCCTATCGCTGTCTGGAACAAACGCCGCATAGCGGGCGTAGGCGTATCCTTCCGCGTCCACAAGAATGCCGTCTTTGCTGTTCTCCCCTTTGATGAGCAGGCAATGCCAACAAAGATCGCCGGAGTCGAACCACATCTTCTCGTTGTTTATAAACACAAAGAGCTGATTTTCCTGCAAGCCGCTTTGCTTGAATTGCTCGTACTGCACATTCTCCAGAACGATTACCATCTCCACCCGGAAATTCATTTGCCGCTCCGATGTTGTTCGCCTTGGATCTTGGTTTTTAATATCTTCGACATTGCATGGCTTGCGGTAGAATACGGCGCGTTCCTGATACACGGTCGGTTCTTCCAATTTGATCCGCTCTGTGGGGATTCCCTGCAGATCCAGTTTTTGCACATCCCTGCTGAGCCCTACATACAGGCCGCCCTTTCCCTGGGCAAGCAGCATTCCTTCCGAACCTGTTTCCGTCATAGTCAGCAGGGCATGGAACCACCCGCCAGGGTCTGCTTTCATATGGTCACGATTGTCTTTCAGAAACGGATATTCCGGCGAGATATCCTCAGCCAGCTTGTCATAATCCTCCGGGCTGAGGATGAGTGCTTTGGAAATTTTCAAAACGCCCGGCACATACTGCACTGTATTATTGCGCAGGCCCTCCATGGACTTTGCGTTTTTCGCAAACGCAGCATATATTTTTTCTTTCAGCGCTGTTCCACCTCTTTCTTGATGATCGGGGGGTTGGGGTTCTCCCCAAAGGCGTGCGTGGATATCCACGCGCTATGCTTGCCGTTCCAGTCCTCGTCTGGCAAAAGAAAAAAGCCAAAGCATCTGAATGCCTTGACTTTTTCTTCTGCATTTTTGAATTTTCTACTTTTACTGAAACAGAACGCGCATATAATTGATCCGGCCATCCAAAATACGAATAATCGATATGGATTCCTGCCCCACTCGATAAAAAACGATATACTTTCCAGATATCAAATATCGCAGATCGGTTTCACGTCCCACTTTTTCAGCCAATGCTGCACCCATGTACGGCTGTCCTTTTAAGAGCGAACAGCTTTCCAAAATTTTTGCTACAATACGATCTGCGGCAGCTGGATTTTTCAGCGTTGTACTGATGTATTCTTGCACCTCTCTGAGATCTGTTCGGGCTCTTGGGGTATATCGCAGTATCATCGCCCGAGCCCCAATTCTGTCAGCATTTCTTCTTCGGAAATCCAATCCTCATCACTGTGGACAGAGTTCTCTCCTTTTTTCAGCTCGGCCATCAGCAATGCAGCCGCTTGTTCGTGCAAAGCCTCCTTGCTGCTCTGTGTTACAAGAAAGGGAAGACCTCTTACATTAATGGACTGCTGAATAAAGATATTGATCGCATCAGTCAAAGTCATTCCGCAATCTGCATATATATCTTCCACGCGCTTCTTAACCGTTGGATTAATTCGCATTTGAAAAGAACTTGTTTTTGCCATAGATGCAACATTCAAATTTTCATCCACACTAATCACCCCTTTTACTATACTCTCGTCCCCCTCACTTGTCAACACATTGTCACTACATTTTCATTCATTTTGTTCTTTGATTTTCGCAAGGCCGTCCAGCGTGGTGCAGATGAGCTTCAGCTTTTCCGCTGCCCCGATCTCGCCCGCCATCGCGGCCGTGATCTCGCCGCCGCACACCACCAGCATCCGGCACCGGCGCAAAAGCTGCTGGCTGATCTGGCTCATGGCCCGCTGTTCTTCGGGCACGTCCTCGCTCAGATACTGCGGCAAACTCAGTTTTGGGCAGATGGGCACATATCCCAATTCGTATACCTTGTGGCAGTATCTGCGCAGAAGGCGGGGCGCGGCGTCCTGTGCCGCACAGATGTATGCAAATGCTTTTTCCATTTTCGTTTCAGATCCTTTCCATACATTCAACAGGAAAGCAGGCATCCAATTTGGATGCCTGCCCCCTCCGTGTTCATCTCTTTTGGGCATCCAATTGGATGCCCTGTTCTCCGTTGGACGCTTCCGCCGTCC
This sequence comes from Ruthenibacterium lactatiformans, assembly GCF_000949455.1. Lineage (GTDB taxonomy): Bacteria > Bacillota > Clostridia > Oscillospirales > Ruminococcaceae > Ruthenibacterium > Ruthenibacterium lactatiformans. Next base: position 3,647 of record NZ_JXXK01000072.1, read on the forward strand.
GTTCATCACCGGCTGCAAGCGCCGTGCGCACACGGTCGCCGCCCAGCCTGTAGTATGCGTCCGTCACTTCGACGCCCACTGCCTCATACCCTTCCTGCACAGCGGCAAGGATGGTCGTGCCCGCTCCCGCGAACGGGTCGAGGATACGTCCGCCCGGCACACAGATATGCACGATATCCCGCATGAGCTGAAGCGGCTTCTCCGTCACATGGATGCGTTTGGCCGGGTTCGTGTACCGGAACACGCCCGGCAGACATCCCACCGGACGGTCGATGGGAAGCGGGCCGTTGGACGCCCACAGCATGTACTCGCTCTGCTGGCGGTACCGGCCTTTCTGCGGCCGGCTCGTCATCTTGTCCCATACCACCTGCCT
>NZ_JXXK01000073.1 GCF_000949455.1 Ruthenibacterium lactatiformans
CGCTGCGCGAAACCGCGCTGGCCGGTCGTTGCCCCCGCCGGGGGCAACGTGCTCGCTACCCCATTTTCGCTTTGCTCAAATGTGGCCCCGCATATTCCCGCGGGGTCTGCCGGGGTACGTTCCTTTGTTCCACGGCTGGCCCCGCGCTCGCACCCCGGCGCTCGTCGGCTTACGCCTCCGTTTCGCCTGCGGCGAAACCGCGCGTGCGGTCATCGGCCCCACCTTTTGGGTTTGCCGCGCAAAATCAGGCGCGGCATTTCGCTGCGCGAAACCACCCTGTGCGGTTGTCCGCTTCGCGGCCATGACTTCGTCACCCCGCACCAATGTTTTGGCCTACCCCGCTTTCGCTTCGCTCAAGCGTGGCCCCTCGGCCAACAACCCGGCGCTTGTCGCCGTTCGGCTCCATTTCGCTGTGCGAAACCGCGCTGGCCGGTCGTTGCCCCCGCCGGGGGCAACGTGCTCGCTACCCCATTTTCGCTTCGCTCAAATGTGGCCCCGCGCTCGCACCCCGGCGCTTGTCGCCATTCGGCTCCATTTCGCTGCGCGAAACCGCGCGTACGGTTACCGGCCCCACCGGGGCCGGTATTTTGCCGTCCCCGTCACGGCTGCGCCGCGCCGGGTCCCCAACGGCAAAAACCCGTACCTCATACCCCATCCGCTGCAGCGCGAACAGCAGCTCGTAATCCATGTGGAACGTGCACCCCATGCGCAGGCTGTATACCCGGTTCTTCGTCAGCCCCGTTTTGCGCATGATCTCCTTTACCGGGCGCGCGTTCATTACATTCGCTATGTCTTCAAAAATCATCCGCTCACCGCCTTGTGTTGTCTGTGGGAACGTAATTGTGGTACTGCGGCTGCCAGTTGAACCGCAGCCTGCCCACCCCGCCGTGCCGGTTTTTCGCAATCACCGCTTCCACGGGCCATGCGTCGTCCCCGCTCAAAAATTCTCCCGTTTTCTGCGGACGCATGAAGATCACGCCGTCCGCGTCCGCTTCAATGTCGCTGCCGCCCTTCAGGTCCGATAAAGCCGGCTCCTTCTGCCGGTCCGCCGCGCGCGCCAGCTGCACCAGCGCCACCACGGCCGCGCCGTGCCGCCGGGCGCTTTCCTTCAGCGCGTGGGTGATCTCCCCCGTGATCTGCCACAGCGGTTTGTTTCCGGCGGCGTCGCCCCGCATCAGGCCCAGATAGTCGATGAACATCACGTCCGGCTTGCCCGAGGCCAGCTTCGCCTCCACGTCCCCGGCGGATACGCCGGGCGTGTCGTCCATCACAAGGTGCAGGTCCCCCATGCGGGCCGCCGCAATGCCGATGCGCTTCTGCGCGTTTTCGTCCAGGTCGTGGTCCCGAAAGCGGGTGGAATTGATCATGCATACCCGCGACAGCACGCGGTGCACGAGCTGCTCCTTCGTCATTTCCAGGCTTCTGTAATCCACGCGGCAGCGCTTGGCAAGCTGCACGGCCAGATGCAGGGCAAAATCCGTTTTGCCGTCGCCGGGCCGCGCGGCAATGATGTACAGGCACCCGCGCTGCAGCCCGCCCAGCACGTCGTTGAAGTGCTTCCAGTCGGTTTTCAGCGACGTGTCCGGCTTCAGAAGGTCCCGGTATGCCTGTGCCACGGCCTCGCCGAAGGTCTGCTCCGACGCGCTGTGCACCTTCTGCATAATGCTCCGCTGCCGCGCCGCCATCCGCTCCAGCTCCGCCGTCATCTCGTCGGCCGTGCGCCCGCTGATGGCAAGGCTTTGCAGCTCCGTCACCAGCGTGCGCTCCCGCCACGCGTCCAGCACGATGGCGGCGTATTGCGGGAACGTGCCAATGCGCGGCGCGATGCACGCGCACTCCCGGATAACGGCCTCATAGCCGTCCCCCAGCCTGGAAACCACCGTCACCGCGTCCACCGGAGTTCCGGCCTTTTTCAGCTCGAGCATGCAGGAAAAGATGCGCGCCAGCGGCTGCGCCTCAAACATCGCGGGGGAAAGCACCGCGCGCGCCTTGTCCAGCAGCTCCGGCGCCATCATCAGGCAGCCGATGACGCTCTGTTCCGCCTGCACCATTTCAAACGCCTCCTTTTAAAACAGTTCTTCCGCCGTCATGTCCGGCGTGATCTCCCGGCCCACGTCCGGCTTGAGCACGCGCGGCGCGGGGCTGCGGCGCACGGGCATGCCGTCCCTCCGCCACCAGTTCAAAATCGCGGCGTAGTGGCTTTTGTAGCACCGCCCGGTCTGTGCAAGATAGACGGACAGACGCTCGATGTATTCCGATGCGCCGGTATCGCCCAGGCTGTCCACCAGCTTCCCATGCTCCCGCCCGTCGAGCAGCACGTTTTCAAATTCACCGAATTTTGCTTTGTCCGCCCGCGCCGGCCGCTTTGCCGCAGCCGTACCCGCGCCGGCGTCCGTCCCGCACGCACGTTCCGGCTGCACAGCGCCGCCGGCCGGTTCCGTCCCCGTTCCGCCGGCGCCCCGCGTGCGTTCCGCCTGCATTTCGCCTCCGGCCCGTTTCTCCCCCGGCGCGGCCGTGCGCGCTTCGCTCTCTTTCTCTGCTTTTTTGTTCTTTCTTCCATTGCTGCCCTTTGCCTGCCCTCCGCCTGCCCCCTGTATGCCGTTTTCCATGCCCTGCGGCGTGCCCTCCGGCTCGCCCCGGGGCTGGTATCTGTCGTAATGATTCACCGTAAACAGGCCGTATTTCGACGTTGCCTTGTGCGTCACCTCGCCCGTCCGTTTAAGATGTTCCAGCGCCGTCCGCACCTGCTTGACGGTCAGCCCCGTCTCGTCCGCCAGCTTTGCCAGGCTCGCCACGCGCTGCCCGCGCTCCACCGCAATGCCCTGCCACCGCTGCGGCTCGTAGTTCACCGTCAGCAGCAGATGAATGAACAGCCGTGCGGTGTTGAGGTCGCCGTACCATTCCCACCGCAGAATGCTCCGGTGAAGCAAAATAAAACCGCCCTCAAGCATGGCTTCCTCCCTGTTCCTCCCGGGCAAAGCCCGCGTCGATGCATTGCCCGCAGCCCAGCACATGGTCGGTGCCGCGGCCGTAGTAAACGCGGTCGCCGTCGTACAGAGCCGCGCCGCATTCCGCGCACCGCCCCACAGGCCGCGCCTGCGCATACGGGTCAAACGCCGCCGAAATCCCCACATAATGCAATTCCATCCTTTTCCTCCTTTTTTAACAATGGGAAGCTTGCTGCGCCGGCCGCCGCCGTGAATCTCTTCGCGCAGCCGAAACCGGCAGCCTTTTTTAACAACGGGAAGCCCGCTGCACCAGCGCCCGCCGTGAACCTCTTCGCGCGGGCAGAATCAACAGCCTTTTTGAACAACGGGAAGCCCGCTGCGCCAGCCGCCGCGAACCTCTTCGCGCTGGCAGAACCGGCAGCTTTTTGAACAACGGGAAGCCTGCTGCGCCGGCCGCCGCCGTGAACCTCTTCGCGCGGGCAGAATCAACAGCCTTTTTGAACAACGGGAAGCCTGCTGCGCCGACCGCCGCCGCGAATCGCTTCGCGCTGGCAGAACCAACAGCCTCTTTGAACAACCGGAAGCCCGCTGCGCCAGCCGCCGTGAACCTCTTCGCGCAGGCAGAACCGGCAACCTTTTTTAACAACGGGAAGCCTGCTGCGCCAGCCGCCTGCGCGAATCGCTTCGCGCTGGCAGAACCAACAGCCTCTTTGAACAACGAGAAACCCGCTGCGCCAGCCGCCGCCGCGAACCTCTTCGCGCAGGCAGAACCGGCAACCTTTTTTAACAACGGGAAGCTTGCTGCGCCAGCCGCCGCCGCGAATCTCTTCGCGCTGGCAAAACCGGCAGCGCCACCAGGGCGGCACTAAATAATAAAATCAAAACTCCTTACTCCTTTGCTCACTCTCTGCCGGCGGAAGAGGAAGAACGGGAACGGAGTATCTTTCTGTGGCTCTCTCGCATCCGAAGGATGCGGGTAAATCAAAATCCAGATTTTCCGGGAAGCGCCCGTCATGTCATTCTTACTGTTAAGGGCGCGGCGGAAAATCGTT
>NZ_JXXK01000074.1 GCF_000949455.1 Ruthenibacterium lactatiformans
AGCCATCAAGGACATTACCAAAGAATTGCTGGAAATGGCCGGAGAGGATAGCGCATTGGCTTATCAGGCCGAAGAGTTAAGCTTGCGGCTGATGGATTTTTACCCGGAAGGCACGGAAGCGGAGCTGGAACAACAGACACTGGATCTTGGACTTGTGGAAGCAGATGAAGCGGCGCTGCGCATTGGTTCTCTCCCGGAGGAAGAACATTATCTGGAACTTCACCGCACAGAGGCAGGCATTTATTCGTTTCAGATTTATGATGGAGCATTGCAGCTGGAGAAGATCGGGAGGATTGAGGCAGACACGCTCACAGATGCCAAGGATATAGTCGTTGAGGATCAGGGCTGGGCAGGATTGAAGCAAAACCTGCTGATTACCAGTGACTTTTCAGAGATGAAAGAGCTGGCGCAGGCCGCCGCCATGATGCCGGATCCCTCCCCGCTGGACTGCGATCAGGCAAAATTTTCAGCTGCGGCCAGAAGTAACTATGAAGGCATGACGGTTCTCATGACCGATGACGGGAATGTGTATCTGGGAAAAACGGCCAACTATGATAACCACGGCAACTATGACAATGAGGATCGCTCCCTGACTTATCTGACAGATGATAAGTCACTATTTTCACTGCTTGGTTCCGAAGGCTGCGTCAAAACGAGATCGGAGTGCATTGCCGGTGGAATCTACTCTGCGGAAAGCCTTGCTGCCTATGATCAGCTTCGAGCCGGTGTGTTGTCTCAATTTCAGGAAGTGCGGGAGCCGTACTTCGGGGAGCCGGTTGAGGAAGCCGCTTTCAAAGTTGGGGCAGAACATTATCTTTCTATGCAGGTTGCCTCGGATGGCAGCTGGGATTACACCTTGTATGGCAACGATTATCTGGAAGTGGACGGCGGTCAGATCGGAGACGCTGACATGTCCTTTGATACTGCCAAAGAAGAGATCCTGGCTGCCCATGACTTGAAGGACAAGATACTGGAACCGATGGCAACGGAAGAGCTGGAGAGTCAAACCAGATTTGCTGAGGCAAAGGATCTTCATGAGCATGGGCTGGTCTATCAGGATTACGTTCTGCGCAGCGAGCTTGGCGTGGAGATGGACGAAGCAATGGAAGGCAGGCTTCTGGATCGCTCTGATTTTACAGAGGAACAGATGGCTGTGATTACAGCTGCCGCTGAAAAAGGTCTCCCCTACGATGACCTGCTAAAGCCTGATCTTACCGTTGAGCAGATGCAATTTGCATCGGAAATGATGGAACAGGGCTATGATGTGACGGCGGTCTATGTTAAGGGAACACAAATATCACTGGTCGATAAACCGCTGGACGCAGAGGCCATAGCTGACATCAAGTGCCAGATGGAATACGATTCTATTCCCAAAATGCTCTATTCCAATGAGCAGTGGAAAGAAATTCAGGATGGAATGCGGCAGAAGCTGGATGTGATGGTCTATGCGAAGAAAGAGTATGAACCGGCACAGATGATGGAGCTGCGGCGTGGGCTGTCCAAAGGCATTGATGTGAGTGCTTATGCAGATCCGGCCTTTTCCAGTCAACAGATGCGTTTTATCCGGCGCAGTCTGGAGAGCGGATTTGACGTGTCTTCTTTTGCTAAGCCGGAAGTCCCGGCAAGTGAGATGAAAGAGGCCTATTTTGCGCTGAGAGACGGAACAAAAGCTCCGGAATCACAAGCTCAGAATGTGCAGACAAGAAAGGGTTCGCAAGAGGTGAGTTCCCCCGCAGATGCGGAACACAAGCTCTATCGGTACTACGCAACACAGCTGCCTGTGATGCCCGGTTCTATTCCATCTGGAGAAAACCGCCCCATCAATGTGATGAATTACGATAAACGAGAGCCGGTTTGTGGTGGGACTATGCAGGCATGGGGCTATGTGGAGTACGCCAAACCTCTGACCGAACAGCAGATGAAAAGCTATGAACTGAAAATGGAACCGAAGCAGCCGTCTGTACAAAAGCAGACGGCTGTTCCCGTGAAAGCGGAACCGGCAGTCGGAAGAAAGGAAGCCGGGAAGAAACCATCGGTTCTCGCCAACCTGCGCTCTAAGCAGGCTTTATTGGCTGATGCAGCCAAGCAGGATACCGCAAAAAAGATGACAAAGGAGAGATAAACCTATGAGCAAAGTGAGTTTTACTGTGGAAGAGGTCAATCTGCTGGCAATCTTTCAGAAAACCAGCAAGGCCTCGATGGTTCGGGAACTGCGGGAAATGGAAGCTGAGATTAAGGATCCTGAGATGAAGGAAATCATGAAGAGCGCCATTTCCAAGCTGGAGCAGGTGACGGAGGAAGAGTTTGCTTCGCTGGAATTCTTCCCTGCTGACTATGAAAAAGATGATGAATAAGGAGGAACGCTACATGGATGACTGTGTATTTGAGGCGTATGTCACGAATCTTGGAAAGTACAATGAGGGCGCTTTGGTTGGGGAATGGGTGAAATTCCCCACCACACCAGAAGAGATGCAGGAGGTATTCAAGCGAATCGGGATCAACGCACAGTATGAGGAATACTTTATCACTGACTATGATATGGATATTCATGGTCTTTATGACCAGCTGGGCGAGTATGAGAGCCTTGATAAGCTCAACTATCTGGCAGGCCGCCTTGACGAAATGAGCTTGTATGAGCGTAAGTGCTTTGATGCTATTCTGGAGTCCGGGCTGGATATTCCCGGTGATGGACTGGTTGCCTATATCAATCTGACCTACAATCTGGACAAGTACGAGATCTACTCCGGTATTATGGACGAAGCTGATCTGGGCAGGTATTGGGTTGAGGAAGGCGGTTATGATACCAAGGCAATGGGGGTTCTGGCTGATTATATTGACTATGAAGCCTTTGGCCGGGACATTCAGATGAATGAAAACGGCATGTTTACAGATGCCGGTTATGTTCGTGACAATGAAAGCTCTTGGGACGAATACTTCAATGGAGAGCTGGATGACATCCCTGACGAGTACCGGCTTGGTTCAGCGCTGGAGGAAGCACGGTCGGCCTCTAAGGAACAGGTTATAGAAGCAATGGAGGCTGCCGGGTATCATTATGACGAACTGGAAAGCTCCGAAGACCAGCTCCGATTTATGGGAGAAGGCGGCACGATCATGGAAATGGAAAGCTGGAGAGAAGCTGAGGACTGGTTGGAAGGTATGGTCTTTGATGATCCCGCTGTCTCTGATCGTGTGGAAGGCATTCTCCATCCGGAGCGTATGCCGGAAGAGCAGATGAACGCTGCACCTGTGCCGGAGAAGGATTCAGAGATTACAGTCTTGGTAGTGGAACCGATGAAGGAGCCTTATGAGAAGACAATTCCTTCTGGGTTAAGCTCTCTGCAAAATGAAGTGGGCGGAATGATTCAGGTGGTCTATCCTTTTGAGGATCCGGTTGGTCTGATTTGCAATGATGAGGGAAAGATCAATGGGATGGAGCTGAACCGGGCTTTACGTACAGAGGAAGGCGAGATTTACGACATTGTGGCGGGTACTTTCTTGGTGGCAGGACTTACCGAAGATAACTTTGGATCCCTTACGCCTGAGCAGCTGGAGACCTATTCCAAGCTGTATCAGAAGCCTGAGATTTTTGCCCAGATTGGCGGAGAGATTGTCGCAATTCCGGTATCCCCTGAGAAAGAGCCGGTGCAGGAAAACACCTTCACCATCTATCAGCTGAAAGACTCCCCAGAGACCAGAGATTATCGGTTTGTGAGCATGAAGCAACTGAAACGTCAAGATCTGGAGGTCAAGCCTGAAAATTACGATCAAGTCTATTCTGGCAAACTGAGCAGCACGGATACGCTGGACAGTATCTATGAGCGCTTTAATCTT
>NZ_JXXK01000075.1 GCF_000949455.1 Ruthenibacterium lactatiformans
TTCCCCCTGGTCTATTTATGCAGACAGCCCCACGGAAATATTTCCGCGGGGCTGTTACATCAGCATTTTTTATATCCAGTTATCTGCATTTCATCTTCCGACACAATTTGTCTTGTTACTTTTATTTGACTGTGATATATTTAAACTACCAGTTATCTTTAATCTATATTTGTTTGGAGTGTTATTTAATGTCTGAAGAAAAACGTGTCCGGAGAACCCCGGAACAAATCGCTGCTGATTTGGATGTCCAAATTGAAAAACTGAAAGATTCCATTTTAGAATTGGAAAACAAAAAAGCGGCGTCTGCCACCGAATTTGATAACAAGATCGCCGCTGTTAAAGAAAAAATCGCTAAACTGGAAGCCAAAAAGAAAGACGTACTTACGCCGAAAAAACGCAAACCGCGTAAAAGCAAAGCCGACCAGATCAAACTCCTTGTCAGGCAGGCACAAAAATCCGGCATGAAGCTGGATGAGATCGCTGATAAGCTTGGCATGGCGCTGCCACGGGCGTAAAAAGCCTGCCGCTTTTAAAGGGATGAGATCGCTGATAAGCTTGGCATGGCGCTGCCTGAATAACCTGATATCCCTCTATTCCACCGTCCCGCCGCCGAAAGGCTGCGGGATTTTTTATTTTCCTCCTCACGAATATCCACACAGCTGCTATTTCTTCAGAAATTCGTTTGCCCATTTCACATCAATCATAAATTGATTCTCCTCTTCTGCTGCAAGCCTTTCTGCAAAATTATTCTCAACGTTTTTATAGAGGTCAAGCGGAATTTCAGTCTTTAAAAACTTCTCGCCCATAAACTGGATGATGTATTTACCCTCAAGTACCAAAAAGTATGCTTCTACTATATTTACCTCTGGAAATTTATCTTGCACATCTACAAGATAGAGAAGCTTTATCAATTCTACTACTCTATCATCCAATTCATTTTCAAAAATGATCGCTTTTTCGCGTAGTGCATTCTGATTTGTTACAATACGTTTTCTGTATCTAGGTATCAAAAATCCGCTTTCCCCATCTTTATCTGAAAACAATTTTTGTATTTCTTCTACAGAGTTTTCTGATACATAATAGATCATAGTTTGATGCGCCATATCATGGTAAAGCATGCCGTAATCCACTTTGCATTCGTGTCCACAATGGGGACATTTAAACTGAAAAAAAGTGCCGTCTATTAACTGCGTTTTGGCTTCCGGATCTAAATCACCATTCAGACTCTCCCAAAACAAGTAATCGCTTTCTTTGTTGCATTTGGGACATGCAACCGTTTTCTTACGTCTTAACGACATTGTTTCTCCCCCTATAGTCTCTCCGTCACTGGCTGATTTGAACAGCATTATCGCAACTTTATATCTCACACTATATGAAGCTCGTCATTTATATCCATGATATCTTCAATCGGAATCTCTGTGCCGTCTTCCATTTTTACGCAGTTCCCGTACTCATCTATCTTTTTGATGATACCTGTTTTCATACTATAAGCGCCGCCTGCTTTTCTTTTGTCCGGCTGAAAGTACAGCACCGCCACCGTTTCGCCGGATTCCGATGCGCTCCGAAGAAGATCATCCAATAAATTCTTTTGTGTTTCGTCCAAGTCGATTTTTCGGTCTGTCAGACGCGCGGTTTCCTCCACCGCATCCTCATAGCCTGTCAATGCCATGAACGGAATAAACTGCGCCGCACGGTCACTCACCGGCATCTGCGGGTATTTTTTTGAAACATGATGCGGCAAATGGATGATATCCTCATACTTGTCCGTCACGCTTTATGCCCTCCGATTTTACCATTACGGTCTTTCGCCGTTGCGCCTTCCTGCAGATTCATACCCTTCAGGATCGCATTTTTTCCATACTTCCTTTTGATGGCAAGCATTGCTTCCTGCCGTTTGCGTTCACGGACCAGTTTCTTCTCTTCTTCCGCTCGTTTTTCCTGGCTGGTTGGTGACAGCGAAAACAGGTCGAGCTGCTCCACCGCTTCCTCTTTTTGAGCCGCGGATTCAGTGAGCACATTTCCCGCTGTAAGATTGAGCCGCCGCACCAGCAGATTTTTGTCTGCAATGCGTTCGAATAACTCTGTCACTGCATCCATAAGCTGCACAGAGGATGAGGTATACCGCGGCAGATTCGCCGTACCATGCGCGTGCTTTGGAATTTTCCGGCCATACCGGTCCACCTTTACCTCTCCATGATACGCTTTGCTTCTTGTTTTATCCGTAAGATTTTCAATATCATAGCCGACTGTCAAAACGATTTGCCTGGTTACAAGCCTGCTTTCGACCAGGGAAAGCGCCAGCTGGTCCGCCATCTCCCGCACGACCAATCTTGTCCGCACAAAATCATACGGACACTCCAACACCTGCCCGCTGCCCACATTGCTTGCTTCCGGCTTATACGCCTTAATGTCCGCAATGGTACATGGTTCCCAGCCCCATGCGTGGTCGATCAGAAGTTCGGCGTTGACGCCGAATAAGTCATACAGCGTATCCTCGTTGTACAAATCTGTGGGCGGGCCTAAAGAGCATCTTGCGATGTCTCCCATCGTGTACAGGCCTATGCTCTCCAATTTCTTTTCGTATCCTTTTCCCACACGCCAAAAATCCGTGAGCGGCCGATGCGTCCACATCAACTGGCGGTATTTCATCTCATCCAGCTCTGCGATACGCACACCGTTTTCGTCCGGCTGGACATGCTTTGCATAGATGTCCATCGCAATCTTAGCAAGATACAGATTCGGGCCGATTCCCGCGGTAGCGGTAATGCCTGTGGTCCGAAGAACATCCAGAATGATACGCATTGCGAGATCTTTTGCAGTGATATTTTCCCGTTTCAGATATGAGGTCGCATCGATCAGCACTTCATCAATGGAATATACGTGGATGTCATCCGGCGCCACATGCTTTAAATAGACGCTGTAGATTCTGGTGCTGTGTTCCATGTAATGCGCCATACGGGGCGGAGCAATGAGGTAGTCTATCGCCAAGCCAGGGTTATTCGCCAGTTCCACAGAGGACGAAGAAGCGCCTGTGAATCTATATCCCGGCGCGTTGCGCTGCCGTTTGAGATTTGCTTCCTTGACTTTCTGTACCACCTCGAATAGCCTCGCCCGGCCGGGGATGCCATATGCCTTCAGCGAGGGGGACACCGCAAGGCAGATTGTTTTTTCCGTTCGGCTGGCATCCGCGACAACGAGATTGGTCGTCATTGGGTCAAGGCTTCGTTCCATGCATTCCACCGAAGCATAGAACGATTTCAAATCAATAGCCAAATAGGTTCGCTCTGTCATATGCGTCTCCCCCTTCTTCAATCAAGTTATTTAAATTATACCACTGCTCTTCCATTCTGAAAATCGATAGAATAAAATCTCCAACAAAAAAATCCCAGCACAGTTCATTGCTGATGCTGGGATTTCTATTGAACTACATCTGAGTTACATATTGACAATCTTTTCCTTGAAGTGATATTCTGGACACGCTTCCTTTTCAAACTGGAGCCGGAGGGAGGTGGCTGCGTGTCCTTTTTGCTCGATGTTCTGAGTGGAATTTTGGCGAATATTATTTCCAGGAAAATTTTGAGGATTTCAAAACAGCGCAGTCAAAAAAAGTAGTAATACCCAAAAACACCGTGAGCTGCAACTCACGGTGTTTTTGGGTTTCCAGGCGGCTTGTGTCCTTTCTGGAATCTTCTGAGCAGATAAGCCGTTTTGGCGCGGCTTTTAAAAAACCGCCTCCGAAGAGACGGTTTTTGGTGCACCAACAGGGACTCGAACCCGGGACCCGCTGATTAAGAGTCAGCTGCT
>NZ_JXXK01000076.1 GCF_000949455.1 Ruthenibacterium lactatiformans
AAATAAAGGAAGACATATTGGATACGTAAATACAATAAAAAGGTTACAGCTTCACAGAAAAAATTATATTGTTTTCTGAAGTTTAGGGCATTGCAGAGAACAACCGTTAGAAGATTTCATCCCATTTCGATATTTTCGGCAATATATATTGCCTCATTAAGCGATGCTGCAGTGGTCACTTGATAAAGAACATTTTGGTCAGCCCAAGTGAGAATGTTATTTCCGGATTCGTGACAGGTCCATAAGGCATCATTTGAGCCAAAAGATATTCGATAATAATCGGAATATTCGTTATCAAGTAATACCGTTTGAGGTTCATCCATTAATAGAATTTCTACTGTACTGTATAAACCGTCCTTATTGACTGCTGCCATGTGGAAACGGGAATTATCTTGATAGGTAGACTCTACATAATAGCCCGACGGCCAGTACTTTATGTGAATGGTAGCAGGAAGGGAGTGGAGCTCTGAATCGGAAGAGAATATTATTTGATTAAATTTATCACGCCATTCGATAACGGTAGAGATGACAGCATCTTGAACGGCTTCAACAGGTGCAAAAATACAAGTAAAAACTGCGAGAAGACATGCTATAGATGCAGTGATCCGTTTTCCAGCTTTTTTAAGCATAAATAATTTTTGACGACGTTTTTCATCTGAGTCGATTTTGTGGATTTTTTGTTTGAGAAAATCAGAAGCTGGATATAGCTGATTGAGGTCATTCAAGGGAGGAAGTTGCCGCTGTTCATAAGCGGAGGCTTCAAGAACTGCGAATTCGAGAAGGGCATCAACTGATATCATGTTCTTGCTCAACTTGGCTTTCCTCCTGAAGAATATATGCTCGTAGCATATGGCGAGCTCTAGAAATGCGGACCTTTGTATTCGCTTCCGACATTCCTAATAGCGAGGCGATTTCTTTTATCCTATATCCTAGGACCGCAAGAGTTAGGGGAGCGCGATATTTTTCATCCATCTGCGATACAAAATTCACTGCCATATTTATAAGTTCGTGAGAAAATACACATTCTTCTATATCGGTGGTAACAGCGGGAAATTGTTCCCAATCGTTAATCAAATCGTTAGGATTTTCTTTGTGTTTTTTCTTTCGGAGTAAATCGATTGATGCGAACTTGGTCATTTGGATGATTAGAGCTCGAAGCCGTAAGGGATTTTCAGTTTGGATGGTGTCGATGTTATTAATGATTTTCAGAAAAACGTCTTGGGCAATATCCTCTGCATCCATATGATTTCTTGCAAGAGAATGCGCCGTTTGCAGGATTTGCCCAGTATAGTTTTCGTAAATCATTTGGAATTTACTTTTTTGTTCTGGCGTGTCCAACATCGCCAGATAAAACATAAGCATTTATTTCTCCTCCGGCATTATTCGTGTTCTTTTACGGCGGATGGTAAAGGCTGGGTCAAGTACCACTCAATATAGCTAATAATCATATTTTGCTGATATGAATTAGCGGATTGCAGCAAATGCATTATTTCTTCTGAAAAGTATTTTCCGCTATTAGAAGATTCTGCAGGAAGAAGGCTATAAGCAGAACAGTTTAGCTTTTCAGCAATTGCGTAAAGCAATTCATAGGAAGGAGCTTTGTTACCGACTTCAATATTACTGATATGTTGGTTTGTAACACCGACCATCTCGGCAAGTCTTTCTTGAGTTATAGAGCAAGCGCGTCGGGCCAACTTTATTCGCTTTCCAATATCTCGATAAAGCTTATCGTTCATGGGAATCACCTCAAGTAAAGCCTATCAGATGATAAAATATTGAGTAAGAAACTTTAAGAATATGAATATATCTATAAGATGTATTATTGCTGTAAATTATAAAATTATGAGAATTTAACTATTTCAAATGGTTGTATTATTGGCGCGTTAAAGCACAGGGTCGTAACTATACAGTGTTTTATCCGTATCTTCGGTATGCGGTAATGAAGGTTAGATAGCATTGGCTAATGTTCAAGCATATTCACCGCAAAGAAAATGTAGGGGTGCGGTGAAGTATTTGGTGCGATGAGAGAGAGTATCTTTTCGTAGCAGATACATCAAGCAGACAAGCTGTATCATTTACAACGCGATCATCTACATGGATACGAGCTCCTCCGTGTGACCTTGTCCCAAAACAAGTTCACATCAGATGGAGGAGTAAAAATGAAGTATAATCATGCCATGGCAGAGAGGGAATATAAAAGAGAATGGAAAGCAGCCAAACTCGAAATGAGGAAGGCAGGGATGCAGAGAAAGCAAATCAGGGAAGCAGCGAAAGCATATCGGCTGGAATTCAATGGTGAGCGACGTTTTTACAGAAGGACCGATGTAGTGCCAGCCTGTGAAAGAGAGGACAGGCCACCCAAAGGGGTGGATACGCTTTTTCAAGAAAGTCATTCGATGCATTCACCTGATTTGGAAGATGATATTGGCGGGCTTATCGATCAGGTTGAACGCTCCGACCTCCTTTTCTGGTTAAGGAGTCTGACCGAGCAGCAGTATCGGGTTGTGGAGCTATATACCGAGGGATATGCAACAAGCGATATTGCGCAAATACTGTCTTTAGATAAGCAAACAGTTTTGAATCATAAAAATCGAGCGGTACAAAAATATAAGTCGATTATCCCCAAAGTATCAAAAGGATAAAAAGTATACATACAAAACAGCTGAGATAAAAAATCTCAGCTGTTTTGTGCATTTTGCTGAATTTGAATAATTTTAAAAACAATGTGGTTGAAAACGGCTTTCTCAAGGGCTAGGGAGTGAGAGGGAAACTCTCGGCACTTTGAAAACAGAATATCCATCCTATACTGAACATTCTCTTCCAGCCGTAACCAGGGGTAAAACCAGGCCGGCAAGCGCGAATGGGATGCGCGAAGACAACCACGGTGGCCGTTGATAACCACTGAAACCGCAGAATATGGTATCGAGCGAATACAGTCCGCTGAAAGCACCCTGTGGCGGGGTGCAGCGCAATGACATGGAAAGAGGACAATGATACTTCCGTCCAGCCTTAGCCGCAAGCAAAGGGGGCGGCCGGCAGAGATCCTGCCGGGGGTGAGATTCCCATGATGGTACCAGCCAGTACCTACAGTATAGGATGCCCGGACAGTCAGGGGAGTAGTGTCAAATGTGGCTGTAAAATAAAAGCCATCTTCAGAAGCAAATCTGTTCTGCTTCTGGAGATGGACTTATTGAAGAGGGAGGGGTGAATATGTGGAGAGCAGTAATTGTTGTTGGAATTGTTTTTGCACTGCTGGCATACGCATGCATCGTTGTGGGCGCACGCAGTGAAGATAACCGGGCGGGCGGCAATTAATTCGCCCGCCCAG
>NZ_JXXK01000077.1 GCF_000949455.1 Ruthenibacterium lactatiformans
CATTCAGTTACGACAGCATTCACTCTGTCACACGGCATACCGTTGACGAAGAAATCTTCAAAGATGCGGAAAACGTCCGTAGCTTTTTCTGCGTCCCTTCCGTTCCTCCGGCCATAGCGAAACGCGACTTTGCTGATTTCCTCCAATCTTTCGGGATGCGTGGTAAGGACAGTCTGAATCAAATCCGCATACCTCGTTTCCGCATCATGAATCTGATCTTGAAGCCAGCCGTGGATATTGCTTTCATCAATGACGTCTTCCAATGCGGGCAGGTCTCTGATGTAAGCAGTACGATCTGAAATCCAGCCGTTCCCGGCAGCCATGGAGGCAATCGCTTTGGTGAGTTCCTCCTGCTTGCCAATCTTGTTATACAGCCAGAAGTGGATTGGTCCTAAAAATGCGCTCATGATCCGCTTACTTTCCGCTATCGGCGATTTTATCGTTGATGGCCTTTATGACGCTTTCAGGATCAACCCCATGAACGGCGCAGGCATCCTCAAGACTCTCCGCCTGGGAAGCTGGACAGCCGAGGCAGTGCATACCGATTCCGAGCAGCACCTCCGCCGTTTCCGGGTACTGGTTTACGATTTCACCGATCAAGGTTTTCCTGTTTACAACTGTGGTTCCCATAAGTTTTTCCTCCCTGTTCTTGATTTTCTGCTCTGATTATACTATAATCGAAACAACGCGTATGTTGTTGCAACAACGGAAGGATGATTTTCATGAATACTTTTTTTCTTTCCAACACGCCGCTGTTTCATGGAATCAGCGAGAGCGAAATCTCGGAGCTGCTTAGCTGCCTGGGTGCGAAAGAGCGCAAATACAAAAAGGATGAGATTATTATCCGGGCGGGGTCCTCTGTCAGCGAAATCGGGCTTGTGGAATCCGGCAGTGTGAATATCGTCGTCAATTTTTACTGGGGAAACAGCCATATTTTCGGTCATGTGGGAAAAGGACAGGTTTTTGCAGAAAACTATGCGGCAATTCCCGGCAAGGAGCTGCTTTGCGACGTTGTTGCCTGCGAGGAGACCGAAGTACTCTTTCTGAGTATGCGGAATATGCTGACTACCTGCCCGAGAGGATGCGCATTCCATACCCGCATCATTCAGAATATGCTTCGGATTTCCGCACAGAAGAACCTGAATCTCTCTTCGCGCATGATGCATACCGCGTCAAAATCTCTCCGGGAACGCCTGCTTTCTTATCTTTCGGAGCAGGCGCTGGAACACAGAAGCTCGCGCTTTACCATTCCCTTCGACCGCCAGCAGCTTGCCGACTATCTTGCCGTAGACCGCAGCGCCATGTCCAATGAACTGTCCAAGATGCAGAAGGACGGATTGATTACTTACCACAAGAACGAGTTCACGCTAAATGGATCAACATGATTATTAAGCAAAAAGTCTTCTCGCCGACTTAGACGGGAAGACTTTTGTTTTACCCGGCACTACTTGTTTTCGCCAAGAAAAAATGTTTTTGCAAACTCCATGTCTTGCACAAGCTCCACCGTACCGAGATACGCTCCTGAATTGTCACGCACCGCCATGTATTTCACTAGCATCGTGCGGCCACCCTTTTCCATCCAGACAGGCACCTCGTCACGGCGATTGTTCCTGAAATCGTCGATGATCTGGCGCACCATCGGCTCGATCTTTGGCGGATGGCAGGAGAACACTTCCCGGTCAATGGCCATGCCGGGGCGCTTGAAGACCTTCGGTCCTTCATTGAAGAAGCGGTTAATGTTATCCGCATCCACAAAGGTAATTTCCATCGGGATCGTATTCAAAAGCGCGGTCAGCTGTTCCACGGTCATGTGACCGCCGGGCATTACGATCTCGCCCACCGCATCGAAGACTGTGGAAACCTTCCTGCCCTCCGCAGTCTCCCAGCGTTCCTGTTCCACGCCGAAGCACAGGTCGTAATCCTTCTCGTCGTGGTAGATGCCGTACCATTCCTCCTCTGTGAAGTTCACTGCGCAGATTGGGAACAGGATGTTCTGCTCCTTGTAGATCATTTCCTCGGCCCGGGTCAGCACGGCGTCCAGCCTGGCGCTCCATTCTGCGCCGTGATCGTTTTCCTTTGCAAGCGCACTAAGTTCATCGCGAATCTCGTCGTCCACCGTCCACATCACATCGGAGGGACCGGAGACGCCGTATTTCACCTTCAGCAGGGGATAGAGCATATCGCCCTTTTTGGCATAATGGATCGAAAGATCACGAATCGCCGGGATAAGCGATTCATCCTTGCCCTCCTTAAATCTGGCAAGCAAATCGGTAAGCGCGTCGTTTTCTTTTGTCAGCGTGTACAGAGGATGCCCGGCTATTGCCTCCAGTTCGGCGGCGCGGGCGTTCTTATCCGTGTAGTCCTTTTTGGGGAAGGAGTCTCTCTTCGCCAGCTCCTCATGCGCCTTTTTTCGCAGGAGGGAGGCTTCGACTTCCTTTTCTGCATTGGCTATTTTCTCCTCGGTTGTCGCGCCATGGAACAGGGCGGAGTGGACGTCGCAGAGCCTCTGCACTTCAGAAAGCGGTGTTCCCTCTTTCATGAGCTCCTGTTCCGCCTGCATGATCTCCGATGCCTCGACGTCGCTAAACTCACGGACGAAGTCCGCCCGTACAGTCTCCAGTTTTTCGCCTTCGCCCAGCCTTTTCAGATAGGTCTTGAGCTGTTCGGTGCGGCTTGCGGGAGGATTGTTCACATTTGTTTTCTCCGCACCAGCCTGCGGCGCAGAAGACATGTCCGGCATCTCACCGACAAGCTCGAAGCCTTTGCCCATCAAGGTTGTCACGACATCCATCATAGAGATATTCTTCATCTTCGCGCCTTTGGGAATCGTCATGATCTTGCCGACGGAGTGCAGCATGGGCTTTTTAATGATCTCGGTAAAACCGAGCCCTGCCATGATCTCGATCAGCTCAGGGTATTCCTGTGTCAATTCATAGACAGTTTTATTCAAATCAAGCTTCTTTGCCATAGTGATAGACCTCCTTTGTATTTTTCTGTATTTATTATAAACATACTTAGAAGGATTTTATGTTGTTCAAACAACAAAGCAACACATTTTTTCTGGCCACACTCCAAAGCAAAGCTGATTGCAAATTTGGGCGGAGAATATACTCCTACCTATA
>NZ_JXXK01000078.1 GCF_000949455.1 Ruthenibacterium lactatiformans
CTACATTGCGCCGGATATGCAGCGCCCGCTGGCGCCAGTCGATGTCCGACCACCGCAGGCCGCAGGCCTCGCCCCTCCGCATGCCCGTGGCGAGGATCAGCTTGAAATAGACTTCGTATTTCAGGCTCTGGCCTTCCGGCGCCGTGATAAGCCTTTGCACTGTTTCCTCATCCGCCACCGGCCGCTCCTGCGGCGCGCCTTTCTTCCTGTATGCCCGCCATGCAGGATTGTGCGTGATATACCCTGCCTCCACTGCATCGGACAGGATCCCGCACAGGCAGGAATGGATGCCCTCCACTGTTTTTTCAGCCAGAAGTCCGCCTGTCTTCCAGTTCTGTTCCGAGCGCATCGCATCGTAGAAAGCCCGTAAAATGTCCTTGTTCAGCTCTGCCAGCTTGTAATGCCCCAGCGCTGGCAGGATTCGCCGGATATCCTGCTTATCCCGCACCAGTGTGCTGGCCGCCAGTTTCTTTGGCGCCACCTGCTCCAGCCAGATGTCGATGTATTTTGCCAGCGTGATGCTCCGATTCACAGGCTCACCGGGCGTTCGCTTCACCTCCCGTTCGTAAAGGACCGCCTGTTCATTGAGCCATTTCTCCGTCTGTTTTGCCGTCAGCCCCTTCGGCGGATGCACTGTCTTTTGCACCGGCTTCAGCCGATTGCCCTGGTAATCGTATCCCCGGGATACCACCAGCAGATAACTGTTTTCCCCGCGCTTGCGGATGCTTGCCATATTGACCACTCCTTTTGGGTTTCTGACACAAAGCATACCGTCAGCTGTGCTCAATAGCCAGCTCCAAACCCGCTATTCTACAATACCAACGAAAACATTTGGCATTACCAACACAAAAGCGGCAGCGCCGGTATGTCTCACACCGGCGCTGCCGCTTTCATTCAATACTATGATGGAAACAATACGTTTGACAGCCGTTCCGCCGCAAGCATCCTGCTCTCCATCTGTGGGTGGCAGTAGGTCCTTTCCAGAAAATCCGTGCTCGCATGCCCCGCGATCTCCGCGACCGTCTGCTTGCTTATCCCCTCTGCAAGCATCGTCGTGATCGCATAGTGCCGCAGCGTGTGTACATGAAATTCTCTGCTGAATCCATTCCTGTCGTAGAACCGCCTCAGCCAGTGTGTGAACGTGGCGGGGTCCGGAGCCGAACCATTCTCATTGACAAACAGCAGCGCATCCTCGATGATCTCTCCCTGCGTTTCCAAATGCCACTGCCTCAATGCATCCAGCACTCCGGACATCGTCCTGCTGACCGCTATGAGCCTTGGCTTTCTATTCTTTGTCGGACCCTCCAGCAGACCCGCTCCCCGAACACGACCCCTGCTCCGCGACACTACGATGCATTCCCGCCGGATATCCTTCCACCGCAGCGCGCACAGTTCTCCGCGCCTCATTCCTGTAAGCATCATCAATGTAAAATAGCTTCGGTAAAGGACGGGCGCCTGCTCCAGCAGTCCGAGAAAACGTTTGGCTTCTTTGTCTGTAGGGATCTTTTGCTCCCTATACTTCGCTTCCGGCTTTCCAATGCATTGTGCGGGATTGTACGCAATGATCTGGTTTCTCTTCGCATCATTCAGCACCACCGAAACCACGCCCCAATATTTTTGCACCGTCGCCTCGCCCAGCTGCCTGCCGCTTGGCCCCGGCTGTTTTCGGAGCCGCTCCAAAAGATACTCTATCGTTATCGGACGAAGCTCTTTCAGACGGATCTGTCCGATCTCTCCATACACCCGTTCCAGCATCTGCCGGTACCCGGCGAGCGTACTGGGCGCGTAATGCGTCTGCCTTTCAAGCCATCCGCGTGCATACGCCTCAAATGTCTTTTCTCCATCCTCCGCATAACCGTACTTGAATTCCTTTTCCAATTCTTCCGCTGCGTGCATCACATACTGAAGCACCGAGCGCCGGGGGATCCTTTTCGGAACATGGAGCGTCCTTGCTTTGCACACCTTTCTTCCATCCGGCCGATATCCGTTTGAGACCGTAATTTTGTACCGCCGCTCATCCAGCTGTTTCAGACTGGCCAATAGGGAAACTCCTTATCGGCCGATATCCGGCCCAAAGAGTTCCCGAAAGAACTCCGGGTTTTGTTTGACGTCGAGCCAGCCCGCATAGCACTCGATCGCTTTCTCTACAAATTCATTGCGCGAACTCACACCCGCTGCCCGGAGATGCCTGTCGCACAAACGGATATGCCTTTGCGTGATGGCCAGGCCGGGCTTTATCCTCTTTTCCTGATGAAATCTGTACATCGCATCCATCCTTTCATTTTTTGCATGGTACCGGTTTTTCGGCCGGTTTGGTGTCACGGAAAAACCGCGGTACACTGCCGAAATCTGGCTCTTTTTCGCTGTTTTGGTGCGCTCAATTGGTACCACACCCCCATTTTGGTGTCACTCCGGTACCACGCTCAGCCCGCACTGCGGGCTGATGCATCCCCAAGACGCCGCGAAAGCGGTGTCTTCCTTTCTCCTGCTATCTTTTTCGATTGGCTCCATGGAGACCCGCCCAATTGCTCACCGGGCTTCCGGCGGAGCCCGGCTTCGCCGCATCCCGGCCACAGCGGCCCTGTGAGGCCTTTTCAGGGCAGAGGCGGGCATCTTCCCGTTCCCAGTCTTTGGCGCGAAACACCGGGCAAAGCCGCGGCCCGTGACGGTTGTGACGATGGTGACGGTATTTTGGACGCCAACCCGCTCCAAGAAATATCGTCATTTGCGTCATTACCGTCACAGCTCAGACAGATCGTCCTGCTGTCGCGTGTGCGCCTGAGCGTGTAACTCACGCCGTTTGCTTTCAGCATTCCCTTGTGCTTGTTCAGCCAGCGGCTGAGAATGTTGGGACGGAGCTCGCAGGGCAGAGCGTCATGGAGAATTTCCAACAGCTCCGATGCCGTGCCTTCGAACTGCTTTTCGTCGTGCAGCCAATCAATTACAATCCCGATT
>NZ_JXXK01000079.1 GCF_000949455.1 Ruthenibacterium lactatiformans
CAGACTGCGAAACATCAGCCTCTGCATTGCTGCCGGACTCCGGCGCAGTGCTTTCATCTTCTGTACTGCTGGAGCTGGACGTAACACTTTCATCCGGCACCACACTTCCCGAAATGCTGGAACTGCCTGCGATGGATACGTTCTCCGTTTCCTGTGCCGCCAGCGTGGGAAGCAGCGCGGAAATGGACATGAGGCCCGCAAGGGCCAGTGATACGATTATTTTCATTCTGCAAAATCCTCCATGTTTTCTTCATCAATTTCTTCAGGGCTGTTTTCCTGTTTGCGCTTCCAGATGAGCATGGCCAGCGCCGTGCCGCACAGCAGCACGAACAGCACCGTCCACCAGTCCACCAATCGGAAGCGCCATACAAGCGGCTGCGTGAGGAAGAACAATACCACAGACAGTACCGCCAGCACCGCATTCACGGTTTTCTGCACAGCGTAACCCCGCGGCTCATCTTCTTCCGCTTCTTTATCCATGCGTTCAGCCCGCTCATTTTCATTGTCTACATCTTCACCGCCGTCTTCTTTCCCGCGCAGCCACACAAGGACTGCAAACAGAATGGAAAGCAGCGTACAGGCAAGGTCGGCCAGCGTCAACGCGCGGGCGTCCTCCTGCACAGGGGCCTCCACCGGTGCCGCCGGGCCTTCCGGCTCCGGATCTGGCTTCGACTCCGGTTCGGGTTCCGGCTTCGGCTCCTCCGGCTCAGAGGGCGCAGGCTCCGGCTTCACAGGCGCTGCGAAGCTGTCGACCGGCACGGTGTACTTCAGCAGGTTCCCGCACCGGTCCCACACGAAAAAATCGTAGTCTCCGTTTTGGTCCACTTCAAACACAAGCGTGTCCCTACCGTATACCACGCTGCCGTCCGGCCGCGTGATGGACTGGACGCCGCAGATGCTGCCATCCGTTCCCAGGTTGATGTTCACCTTTCCGTCCTTGCCCGGCGTCAGCGTATGCGAAGCCGTGGGCGGCGTTTTGTCCAGCACGATGTCGCGCTCCTTTTCCTCGCTCACGTTCCCGGCGATGTCCCAAACGCGCACCCTAATATAGCTGATCTGCTCTTCCCTGAACTTCGGCGGGTCTGCCGGGTCGAACACCGTCCACTTCCCGCTGCCAACTTTGTACTCATATTGGTCAACGCCGGAACCGACGTCCTCGGCTTTGGCATTCAGGATAAGGTCATAATTGTAATACTCGGTTTTGCCATATTCCATGATGATGGTTCGGTCGCCGCTGTCCAGCGGCTCAAAATGGAAATCCACAGACGGGCGCGCGGTGTCCATATTGCCCACTTCCGCGTGCAGTGTGGCCGTGTTCCCGCTATTGTCTGTGATGATGAAGTCGTATTTTCCATTGGCGTCCGCAACGAAATCCGCGGTATCGCCTTCCACCACCGTGCCGTCCGGCATCGTGATGGACTGGACGCCGCTGGGCGCATAGCCGTCCTCCGGCTCCGGGTCTGCAGCCGTCACCCGGATGGTCACGGGCCTGTTCGTCCAGTCACCGGGGATCACCTCATAGTCCGCGGCCGGCGCAAGCTGGTCGATGTTGCTCACTTCCACGGGACAGGACAGAATGTTGCCGCAGTAATCGCGCACAGAGAAATTGTACACGCCGTTTTTGTCCACCGTGTACTTCGCCTGCGTGGCATCCACGACGCTGCCGTCCGGCAGGGTGATGTCCCGCACGCCCGACAGGTTATCGTCCGTGGACAGGTCGATTTCCACCGTCCCGTTCGTCCAGTGATCCGGGGTCAGGGTTTTCTCCGCCACAGGCTCGGTCTGCTCGAACATGAAGCCTGCAAAAATGGCGTCGGACACATTCCCCGCGTTGTCCTCCGCCTTCGCGTAGATGTTTCCGAAGTATTCCTCCCGCATGGCGGGCTTGTCCAGCTCGTCATAGGTCAGCCAATCTGCTTCGAGAGAATCTTCATCTGCGGCAAATTGGTAATAGATCGCCTTGATGCCGCTGTCCATCCAGCCGTCATCGGCCAGATCGTGGGCCAGCAGCTCCGGACGGTCCACTTCATTGAAATGCGGATAGGAGAACATCCCCGCGGGCGCGTTGTCCGCTGCCGAATGCAGGATATCGTCCATCACAGGCTTTGAACGGTCGATGGTGTCGATGACGATCTCTTCGGGACCGGGGTCGGGCGTACCCTCTCCGCCATCGCCGCCGTCGCCATCCGCATCCGCGTCCGCGGACACGCGCTGCACGTTATCCTTCGCCCACAGATAGTACGTGCCGTTTTCCGTGATGTTGGCGAACACATTGCTGTCCTGCCACTCAGCGGGGCGGTCCGCCGTGCGCGTCACCGCATACTGCCCAAGGCCGGATTCCGTATCATGGGCTTTTACCGTAATGGTCTTGCTTTGGCTCCAGCCCTTGGCCCACTCCACAGAATCAATGACCGGCGAATGCTTATCGATGTGGTCGATGATGAACGGATACGGCCCGGACACATTGCCTGCCAGGTCGCGTGCATAGGCGTTGTAGCTTCCGTTCCCGGTGAAAATGAAGGCCGCTTCCGCCGTGGAATCCACCCAGGTGATCGGGTCAGGAGCATGACGGCTTCCCATATCTTTTTCGGCCCGTTCCCAGCCGATGGCCACAACGCCGCTGTTATCGTCCTGCGCCGTCACCTTCGCCCAATTTTCTGTGGCGTCCCAGGTGCGCTGTGTCTCCACCTTTACCACAACGGGCGGCACGATATCCAGCGCGGTGACGTTCACCTTTGCGGCAGAGGAAATATTCCCCGCCTTGTCCGCCGCCCAGATGTAGTAAACGCCGTTGTGGTCTACCTTGGGAGTGCCGGTGCTAAAGCTGTCCAGCGCGGGCGCTTTTTCCTCCGTGGTGACCGCATAGCCTTTCACGCCGCTGTCCGCGTC
>NZ_JXXK01000080.1 GCF_000949455.1 Ruthenibacterium lactatiformans
CCCGGGGCCGTGGCCGCCTCCGCCACCGTCACGGCGGCGCCAAAACGGTAGCTCGCGCCCGCAGGCAGTGCACTTGCACCCGCAGGAGTATTCAGGTAGCGGTAGCTCACGCCGTAGCTGTTGCGGTTGTAATAGATATCAACCACCGTGCTGCCGTCGCCCGCGATGTTCTTCTGCTGGAAGCTCTGAGCCGTAAAGCCCGCAACGGTCTTCGCAGCAGCCGCCGTGAGCGTATCCGTCGTGCCACTCAGCGTTTCGCTGAGCATGGCCGTGTCGGCATCGTACGCATCGTCCAAAATGTTCTGGAAGTGGTGCCGCACCGTGTATTCGGTGTTGCTGTTGGCCGTGAACGAACCGGTAATGGTCACGTTTTCGGCCGGCATCGTGAAGTCGTTCCGGCTCCAGCCGCTGAACGTATAGCCCGGGGCCGTGGCGGCCTCTTCCACCGTTACAGGCGCGCCGTATTTCTCGGTCGCCTTTTCCGGCAGCGCGCTTGCACCCGTGGGCACCGTGCCCGTATAGGCATAGGTCACGTCATAGCTGTTGCGCGTGTAGTACAGCTTCAGCACCAGGCTGCCGTCGCCCGCGATATTGCCGCTGGCGACCGTGCCTTCCACGGTCCGGTCAAGCGTAAAGCCTGTATAAGTCTTCGGGTTTGCCGTTGCGATGGTATCGGTCTTGCCCGTCAGCTCCTCGGTCTCCGCAAGAGTGAAGCCGTCATCCTCAAGGTTCTGCTTGTAATGCTGCACCTGATAAGCGGTGTCCGTGCGGGCTACAAAATAGCCTGTCGCCGTAACATCATTCGCAGGCATGACCGCGGGCTCGTTGGCCCAGCCGATGAAGTCGTAGCCAGCCTTGGCGGCAGCCGCCTCTGCAGCGACGTTCTGGCCGAAGCGGTAATCCGCCTGCTTATAGTTGGGGTTCGGGTCCACGGCGCCAGTGACCGCATACGTTACAGTATAGCTGTTGCGGCTGTAGTAGATATCAACCACCGTGCTGCCGTCGCCCGCGATGTTCTTCTGCTGGAAGCTCTGAGCCGTAAAGCCCGCAACGGTCTTCGCAGCAGCCGCCGTGAGCGTATCCGTCGTGCCACTCAGCGTTTCGCTGAGCATGGCCGTGTCGGCATCGTACGCATCGTCCAAAATATTCTGGAAGTGATGCCGCACCGTGTATTCGGTGTTGCTGTTGGCCGTGAACGAACCGGTAATGGTCACGTTTTCGGCCGGCATCGTGAAGTCGTTCCGGCTCCAGCCGCTGAACGTATAGCCCGGGGCCGTGGCGGCCTCTTCCACCGTTACAGGCGCGCCGTATTTCTCGGTCGTCTCCGCAGGCAGCTCGCTCGCGCCCGTGGGCACCTTACCCGTGTACTGGTAGGTGACCTTATAGCTGTCGCGCGTGTAGTACAGCTTCAGCACCAGGCTGCCGTCGCCCGCGATATTGCCGCTGGCGACCGTGTCCTCCACTGTTCCGTCGAATGCAAAGCCTGTATAGGTTTTCGGGTTTGCCGTAGCAGTGGTATCGGTCTCACCCGTCAGGTTTTCGGTATCCGCAAGGGTATAGCCGTCATCCTCAAGGTTCTGCTGATAGTGCTCCACCTTATAAGGAGTTTCGCCGTTGGCCGTGAAGGAACCGGTAATGGTCACGTTTTCGGCCGGCATCGTGAAGCCGTCTTCCCGGCTCCAGCCGCTGAACGTGTAGCCCGGGGCCGTGGCGGCCTCTGCCACTGTAACAGCAGCGCCGTATTTCTCGGTCGTCTCCGCAGGCAGCTCGCTCGCGCCCGTGGGCACCTTGCCCGTGTACTGGTAGGTGACCTTATAGCTGTCGCGCGTGTAGTACAGCCTCAGCACCAGGCTGCCGTCGCCCGCAACATTGCCTTCGGTGACAGTTTCGTCCACCGTGCCGTCGTAGGTAAAGCCCGTGTAGTCCTTCGGCGTTGCCGACACATGCGTATCCGTAGTGGCGTTCTGTTCTTCCGTCTCAAACAGGACGAAAGCGTCTCCCGCCAGATTCTGCTGGTAGTGCTCCACCTTGTAGCCGGTGTCCGTATTGGCTGTAAAGCGTCCCGTGAGCTGCACGGCGCCGGCAGGCATCGTAAAGCTCGTGACCTCGGCATTGTCTTTCTTCCAGCCGTCGAAAGTATAACCCGGGGCTGTGGCCTTATCCGCCACCCGGACCTCGGCGCCGTACTTGTAGGAAACAGTTCCCGGCAGCTGGCTTGCGCCCGTGGGGGCAGCGCCGTAATCATAGCTTACTTCATAGCTGTTGCGCGCGTAGTGAACTTTCAGAACCAGCTTTCCGTCGCCTGTGATCACGCCTGTGAGAACGTTGTTTTCATTGTCCTTGTCGAACCGGAAGCCCTCATAGCTCTTTGCCTCCGCCGTCGCCGTTGTATCCGTGACGCCCGTCAGGTTCGCTTCTGTTTCACGCAGAGTATAGCCCTTGCCGTCCAGATCCTCCGTCCAGTGCTCCACGGTGTACCTGGTATCGGTATTCGCGGTAAAGGAACCCGTGAGCTGCACCGGGCCGGCGGGCATTTTGAAGCTTGCCGTTACCTTGCCGTCCTCGAGCCAGCCGTTAAACGTATAGCCCGGGGCCGTGGCCTGCGGAGCCACCGTTACATCCGCACCATATTTGTAGGACGCGGCGGCCGGAAGCGCACTTGCGCCT
>NZ_JXXK01000081.1 GCF_000949455.1 Ruthenibacterium lactatiformans
GATTTCAAATTCCGTATCAAATCATGATTTTTCTTCACGCCTCTCTCCGAGGCCCCCGGGCCCCCAACGGCAAATAAGGAACGATTTTCCGCCGCGCCCTTAACAGTAAGAATGACATGACGGGCGCTTCCCGGAAAATCTGGATTTTGATTTACCCGCATCCTTCGGATGCGAGAGAGCCACAGAAAGATACTCCGTTCCCGTTCTTCCTCTTCCGCCGGCAGAGCGTGAGCAAAGGAGTTTTGATTTTATTATTTAGTGCCGCCCCGGTGGCGCTGCCGGTTCTGCCTGCATGAAGAGATTCACGGCGGCGGCCGGCGCAGCAGGCTTCCCGTTGTTCAAAAGGCTGCCGGTCCTGCCAGCGCGAAGCGATTCGCGGCGGCGACCGGCACAGCAGGCTTCCCGTTGTTCAAAAAGACTGCCGGTTCTGCCTGCGCGAAGAGATTCGCGGCGGCGGCCGGCGCAGCAGACTTCCCGTTGTTAAAAAGGCTGCCGGTTCTGCCTGCGCGAAGAGATTCGCGGCGGGCGCTGCCGCAGCAAGCTTCCCATTGTTAAAAAAAGGAGGAAAAAATGAAAAGAAAAACAAAAGAAAACAGACGCGGCGGGGAAATATACGCTGCCCGCCGCCGGGCCGGGCTGGGAGCCGTCGCTGCCAGACCCGGAACAGCCCCCGCGGGTTCAGCGGCTGCCGTACCGGCCGGACCCGGAACAGCCCCCGCGGGTTCAGCGGCTGCCGTACCGGCCGGACCCGGAACAGCCCCCGCAGGTTCAGCGGCTGCCGTACCGGCCGGACCCGGCGCGGCCCCCGCAGGTTCAGCTGCTGCAAATGCAGCGCTCCGCACTGCCGTATGTGGGGCGGGCCGGAAAAAACAGCGGCGCGGCCAACTGGGTTGAAAAGCTGGACTGGAAGACTCCTTCGGGCGCGCCGTACACAAGCGCGCCGGAGCAGGGCGGACCGTCCAACCTGGTGGAGCTGATCATGGCGCAGCGCGGCGGTGGAGGCGGCGGTTTTTCGCCGGGTGCGGGCGCGGGACGGGGCGATGCTCCCGCACCGGGTACGGGCGTGGGCGGCGGCTTTGCAGGCGGTGGAGGCGGCCTGTGGGCCGGGGATGAGCACGCGGAGCAATCGTGGGGAGACAAGGCCCTGAGATGGCTGGACGACAACCTGTTCCGGCCGGCTGGATATCTGGCGGAAAAGTATGCGGGCGGCGCGGGCAAGCAGGCGGAAACGCTGTGGAACGGCATGGTCACGTGGGGCCGGGCGGGCGCCGCAGGCGAGCTTCAGCAGGACCAGCTTGCGGCGCAGCAGTTCGCCTTTTTGGGCGGACCGTGGGAGACGCATGCGCAGGAGACGGAAAAAGCTAATACGGCTGTCACGCAGGCGCTGCCGCAGGCGGCGCAGGGGCTGCGCGGCGATGCGATGCGGGACTATGCCGAAGGGATAGACGGGCGCTACGGAGACCCGGACGGCCTGCTGGGCTGGCTGGGAGAAAGGGCGGATTCGGCCGGGCAAGGGCTTTTGAGCGGGGCGGCGCGGATTCTGGGCGTGCCGGGCGCGGGGACGGCGATGGATTTTCTTTCCACGATGGAGAATGCGGCGCAGCAGGCGCGGGAAAACGGCGCAGGCGAGGACGAGGCGTTCCTTTACGGCCTGGGCGAGGTGGTAAAGCGCATTGGCGGGCAGCAGCTGGAAGAGTATTTCCGAAGCAAGGCGGGAGAGCTTTTTACGCGCGGCGAGGTGCAGGCGATGAGCCCGCGGGAGATAAGCGAGAATTACGACGCGATAAGGGAATCCATGAGCTTATGGGACAAGGACGGAAGGCTGCCGGAGGATGAACAGGGGCAGCCGGACGCGCCAACCCGGCCGGATGAACAAATGCAGCCGAATGCGCCGGAGCTTGAAAACGCCGGGGAAACTGTGTATGATGAAATTGACGAAAGCCTTTTGGCCCCAGGCTATGAGAACTGGACGGACCTGAACCGCTTCATGCAGACGGTGCTTGAAAACCCGGAGCTGAGTGTGGAGCAGCGCGTGCAGTACATTCAGCAGGCGTACGAGCGGACGAAGGACAAAACGGATATCCTGGTGCCGCGCAGCGCGGCGGATATTAAAGAGATTCTTGAAAACGGGAAAATTGAGTTCGACTGGCCGGATGAACTGGGCTTCAACCCGGGCTACACGGCCATTGGCGAGGGCACGGCGCTGCCCGCGCAGATGGACCGGTACGGGCATGCGGGCGGCAACAATTTCTGCTCCATTCCGGAGGCGGGCGCGTATACGTTTTTGCAGCGCGCGCTGCCGTATCTGGAGAACAGCGCGGCATACCACGCGTGGAGCTTCAACGGGGATACATACCTTGCGAAAATAGAGGCCGTGCGCCAACAGGACTGGAACGGGCTGAACGGGCTGCTTGCGAGCGAGGGGCTTGCGCCAGTGGGGGAAGCTGAATGTGAAGAACTGGTTGAGGCATATGAAAACTATCTTCGCAAGTTGCGGGAAAAGATAGGGACGGATTTCAGCGCGCCGTATGGCGTGACGGGGACCGTGGCGGCGGTG
>NZ_JXXK01000082.1 GCF_000949455.1 Ruthenibacterium lactatiformans
GCCGCGGCTGGGGGAATAACAGCCGCAGGGGGAAGGAATGGGAAACAAAACGGCCGCGCCGTGGAATTTATCCACAGCGCGGCTGTTTTTAGCTGTCTTGAAAAAAGGTGCAGGCTCAGCCTTCCAGAATGTCGCCCAGAAGGACGTCCGCCATGATCAGGCTGCGCGGCACATGGAAAGGCCCTTTGAACGTGCTGCCTTTGCACGGCGGCTCGGTGGGCTTGCCGTCCCGGCGCAGATAACCGTACCATTCGCCGCAGACGTCGTCCGCAAAACAGGTTTTGCAGTACTCCGCCGTTTTGAAAAACCATTCCAGATACTTTTCGTCCTTTGTATCCCGGTAAGCCATCAGGCTGGCGATCAGGATCTCGTTGTGGGGCCACCACAGCTTCATGTCGTGCTCATACGCCTCCGGCGGCAGGCCCTTGCAGTCGATGAAGTACAGCAGGC
The DNA here is from genome assembly GCF_000949455.1 of Ruthenibacterium lactatiformans. Classification (GTDB taxonomy): domain Bacteria; phylum Bacillota; class Clostridia; order Oscillospirales; family Ruminococcaceae; genus Ruthenibacterium; species Ruthenibacterium lactatiformans. Next base: position 451 of record NZ_JXXK01000082.1, read on the forward strand.
CGCCGTATTCCTTGTCCCAGCCCGCTTCGATGGCAAAGTTGAACACGTCTTCGGCTTTTTTGTGCAGCGCCGCGTCGCCCGTTCGGTTGGCCTCCTCCATCAGGAACCAGCTGCATTCGATGTCATGCCCGGGGTTCACCACACGTCCGGCGGTGAAGTCGCCCTGGAACTCGCCATTCACGCCCACACTCTCCAGCGTGCATTTCATCTCCGGCTTGTGGTGATACGCAAAGATGTCGTGGACGCACTCGGCCGCATACCGGTCGTACAGCGCGGCCTGCTCCGGGTCTACGCGGCGCATCACGCCGGTCATATTCAAAAAGATCATCGGGTCCGCCAGTGCGCGGCCCGTGCGCGTCTCCGCAATGGTTTTGGGGCCCATTCCCGTGGGGTCCGGCATGCCGTGGTTCAGGTCATACACCAGCTGATACGCTTTGCGCGCGCGCTCCAGATGTTCCCGCTCGCCCGTCTGGCCGTAATACTCCGCGTTGCCGATGGCGTAAAAGCCTTCTGAGAAGCAGTACCGGCGCTGGCGCAGCGGTTTGCCGTCCGCCGTTACCGTGAAGTACAGCCTGTCCCCCGCCGTGCGGTTGATGCAGTGCTCCTCCAGAAAGTCCAGGCAGGACTTTGCGGCGTCCAGCCATTCCTGCTTTTTGCCGTACACGCGGCACAGGTACGAGAACGTCCACGCACAGCGCCCCTGCATCCACACGCTTTTGTCTGTGGAAAACACCTTGCCGTCACGCGTCAGGCAGGTGTAAACGCCGCCGTGCTCTTTGTCCATGCCGTGCTCCAGCCAGAACGAGACGCAGCTCCCCAGCTCCGCGCGGACCCAGTCCCGCCATGCCTGCAGTTTTTCCCTCTCCATTTGAAAAACCTTCTTTCCTTTATTCCGGCAGCTGTCGCTTGCCGGGAATGTCAAACCGTGCGGCCCGAGCGCGGCGGATGCCAGCCGCTGCCGATGTTCGCCGCAAGATACCCCGCCCCCATCAGCCCGGCGTTGTTTCCCAGTGCCGCGGGCACGACCCGGCATCCGCGGAAGCTGGGCTTGACCATCGGTGCGGCCATCCGTTCGAGCTGACTGAGGATATACGGCTCCCCCATGATGCCGCCGCCCAGCACCACCAGAGCCGGGTCAAAAGCGTGGATCAAGGATATGATACCACAGGCGACCTCGCGAATCCATGCATCTACTTCCTTTTTTATTGTCGGATCGTTCAAATGTGCAAAAATATCCCGTCCCGTGGTGAGCGCCGGGTAAAGCGCCGTTACGCGGGCCACCAGCGCAGAGGTGCTGGCGTAGCGCTCGTAGCTCCCCGTGCCCTGCCGCGCCGGGTCCACGGCCTCAGGATGCGTGACGAGCCCCCCGAACTCCCCCGCGCTGCCCGCGCGGCCACGGTACAGCCGGCCGCCGATATACACCGCACCGCCCACGCCCGTGCCGTAGCTCACCATCAGGAAATCCTGTTCGTCCCGCGCCGCCCCGAAGGCGAATTCTCCCGCCGCCGCGGCGTTCACGTCGTTTTCCACAGCCACCGGCAGGCCCAGCTCCCCCTCCAGGATCTGCCGCGGGTTCAGCCCCGTGTAGCCGGGGATATTGTCGCTCAGGCGGATAACGCCCGTCCGGGCGTCCACCTCGCCGGCGGTGGAGACGCCCACACGCTCCACGCCCGGCGTCTGCCGCACAAGCTGCGCCACGCGGGACAGCATCGCCCGCGCCCCGCCGCCTCCGTCCGTCGGCGTTTCCTCTACGCCTGTCAGCACGCCGTCCTCCAGCACGCCCGACTTGATGTATGTCCCTCCGATGTCGATACATGAGATTTTCAT
>NZ_JXXK01000083.1 GCF_000949455.1 Ruthenibacterium lactatiformans
AGGATGAGCGAAGAGGAACAACTGGCAAATGTGGATGCGATCCGGGAGTCCATGGGCCTGTGGGACGCGGAGGGAAAGCTTGCGGAACAAGGTAGTAATTCGCCCGATGATGGATGGGATGTACAAGGAAAAGAAGCGTTCAAATCAAACGAAGAAGCCTATGAATATTACCTCAAGGTGGCGAATGAGCTGGATGTATCCACTTCTTTTAACACTGCCGTATTTTATTCAGGCCCAGGCAATAGGGCATTGGCTGAAGCCTTTGCAAGAGAAAATAACAAAACTACTTTGGAAATAACCGAAGGAGGAAAATATCTGGATGCTTTACATCTGTTTTCAAATGAAAGCGCATTGACAACGGAACAGGCGGCAAATGTATGGAAAAAATTATCGGAAAGATATGCGCAGGGCGCATCAGGCAATGCGTATGGATTTGTTAAAGGCTCAAGAGATGGAAGTATTTTTAATACAGTAGAGTATCCCGCGTTAAAAAGCAACCCTGATATCACGAACATCTTTACAGAGCTTTTTCAAAAAGGAGAAAATGAATGAAGAAAATCTCAATAGACATTCCCCATTTTTACTGCTTGGAATACAAAGAAGATGAAAAAAGGCTGATTGTGGAGATCGATTTCAGGGAACCGGAAATTTGGATAAGCAAATCGCTGATCCAGCATTGGGAACCTCCCTTTCAATCGGTTCTGATAACAGAACAGGAAAAAGAAGAGATTTACACAAATATCAAGCAGTTTCTGCTGGAGCGGTATCCGGCCCGGGCTATTTTGGAAAGCGGCCGGGAAAAGGGGGACAGTGATGGTTATAATGCCTGACGGCGCAAAGTTTAAAATGAATTGGAAGTATATAACGTATGTAAATCACGGAAACAGCATCCATTTCTCAATCGTTCCAATGTATAATGGGCCGGATATTGTTTTGTTCCCAAACATGGAAAATTGGGAAAAAGACGGCGCTTTTTCATTGGAAGAACGGGAGGAAATAATTTTTTTGCTGGAGCATCTGAATTGGAAACGAAATCTTAAAATTGTTGAAGCAAACGTACCAGCGCAGAAGAGCGAAAAAGCATTTGTCCAAAAGGGTTCTCTTGAAACTACCAATGCTTATGCCGCGTTGGCGCGGAAAAATCTTTTTGATTTTGACAGCAAGCTTGACACGGAACAAGTGAAAGACGTGTATTTAGCTTTGGAAAAGCGTTTTGCTGAAAACGTGCGGGGTACAGTGACGATATCCCAATATGATCTTTTTGAAAATAGTGTGATGAAGGAATTTATTATGCCCATCTTACAGAAAAATAAAGATGCCGCCGTTCATATTATCTAAAATTGGAGGCGGTTGAGCAAAAGGCGCTGTGGCAGAGGAAAACAACGGTTTGTAGTCGATGGTTGCAGCGCACAGCGGATTAAAAGCCCGGCAATCTTTTGTAGATTGCCGGGCTTTTTTCCGTGCATCATATATCCAAAAGCGCCGGGCCGCAGACCTCGCTGTGGCGGCGGAGCTTTCGGGCGCGGCAGACGGGCTGCGCAGTACCCGCGCGGCGGAGTATGGGCGGGACATCGACGAGCGCTACGGAGCGACCGGCCTGTGGAAGCTGGGAGGCGACGTGGCGGCGGGCGCGGGGCAAATGGCGCCCACCGTCGCCGTAAACCTTTTAACGGGCGGCAGGCTGGGCACGCCGTTCCTGCTTTCCTCGGCCGCGGGCAACGCGGCGGCCGAGGCGCGGGCCGGCGGAGCCGACGAGGAGACGGCGTTCCTGTACGGCATTCTGTCGGGCGGCGTGGAAGCGGCGACGGAGCGCATCAGCGCGGGCATTCCGGGGCTGAACAAAACCGGCCTGCTGGACGATGTGTTGAGCCGCGTGGCAAGCAGCCCGACAGGGCGCGGCGCCGTAAAAAAGCTGGTGGACGTTTTGGGCGAGGGCGCGGAGGAGTACATCAGCGAGATCGCGGGGGCATACCTTGCCAAGCTGTGGAACGGCGACGAGCGGGGCGCATGGCAGACCTTTGTGGAAACGCAGCCGGACGCGCTGTACGCGGGGCTTGTGGGGACGCTGACAAGCGCGGTGATGAATTTGCCGGGGGAAGCGTATGCACTGGCAAGGAAAAACAAGCCCGGCGCTGTACCGGACGCGCAGCAAAGCGGGAACAGCGTTCCGCGCCTGTTTACGCGGGACGAAGTGCAGGGGATGAGCGCGCGGGAGGTGAGCGAAAACTACGATGCGATACGGGAA
>NZ_JXXK01000084.1 GCF_000949455.1 Ruthenibacterium lactatiformans
ATATTCCGCTTCGGGAGCGAGGTAATCAATATTGCTCACCCCGGTATGCAGTGTAAACGTGTTGCCGCCATTGTCCGTGATGATGAAGTCGTATTTTCCATTGGCGTCCGCAGCGAAATCCGCGGTATCGCCCTCCACCACCGTGCCGTCCGGCAGTGTGATGGACTTGACGCCGCTGGGCGCATAGCCGTCCTCCGGCTTCGGGTCCGTGGCCGTCACACGGATGGTCACGGGCTTGTTCGTCCAGTCACCGGGGATCACCTCATAGTCCGCGGCCGGCGCAAGCCGGTCGATATTGCTCACTTCCACGGGATAGGACAGGATGTTGCCGCAGTAATCGCGCACAGAGAAATTGTACACACCGTTTTTGTCCACCGTGTACTTCGCCTGCGTGGCATCCACGACGCTGCCGTCCGGCAGGGTGATGTCCCGCACGCCCGACAGGTTATCGTCCGTGGACAGGTCGATCTCCACCGTCCCGTTCGTCCAGTGATCCGGGGTCAGGGTTTTCTCCGCCACAGGCGCGGTCTGCTCGAACATGAAGCCTGCAAAAATGGCGTCGGACACATTCCCCGCGTTGTCCTCCGCCTTCGCATAGATGTTTCCGAAGTATTCCTCCCGCATGGCGGGCTTGTCCAGCTCGTCATAGGTCAGCCAATCTGCTTCGAGAGAATCTTCATCTGCGGCAAATTGGTAGTAGATGGCCTTGATGCCGCTGTCCGTCCAGCCTTCATCGGCCAGATCGTGGGCCAGCAGCTCCGGGCGGTCTACCTCATTGAAATGCGGATAGCCGAACATCCCCGCGGGCGCGTTATCCACAGCCGAATGCAGGATATCGTCCATCACGGGCCTGGAACGGTCGATGGTGTCGATGACGATCTCTTCGGGGCCGGGATCAGGCGTACCCTCTCCGCCATCGCCGCCGTCGCCATCCGCATCCGCAGACACGCGCTGCACGTTGTCCTTCGCCCACAGATAGTACGTGCCGTTTTCCGTGATGTTGGCGAACACATTGCTGTCCTGCCATTCAGCGGGGCGGTCCGCCGTGCGCGTCACCGCATACTGCCCAAGGCCGGATTCCGTATCATGGGCTTTTACCGTGATGGTCTTGCTTTTGCTCCAGCCCTTGTCCCACTCAATGGAATCAATGACCGGCGAGTGCTTGTCGATGTGGTCGATGATGAACGGATACGGCCCGGACACATTGCCTGCCAGGTCGCGTGCATAGGCGTTGTAGCTTCCGTTCCCGGTGAAAATGAAGGCCGCTTCCGCCGTGGAATCCACCCAGGTGATCGGGTCAGGGGCATGACGGCTCTCCATATCTTTTTCGGCCCGTTCCCAGCCGATGGCCACAACGCCGCTGTTATCGTCCTGCGCCATCACCTTCGCCCAATTTTCCTCCGCGTCCCAGGTACGCTGTGTCTCCACCTTTACCACAACGGGCGGCACGATATCCAGCGCGGTAACGTTCACCTTTTCGGCAGCGGAAATATTCCCCGCCTTATCCACTGCCCAGATGTAGTAAACGCCGTTGTGGTCTACCTTGGGAGTGCCGGCGCTAAAGCTGTCCAGCGCAGGCGCTTTTTCTTCCGTGGTGACCGCATAGCCCTTGACGCCGCTGTCCGCGTCTGTGGCGGTAACGGCCAGCGTCATTTCCGTATGGCCGCTGTCTGGCTGCTGCTCCACCTTTGAAATGACCGGCGCGACCTTATCCACCAGCGCGGTCTTGCTGGCCGTGCCGGAAATACGGCCCACATTGTCGATGGCGCGGGCGCTGACCGTATGTTTGCCGTGGTCTGCGATGGAAAGCACACCGCTGTATGCCGTCCAGCTTCCGCCGTCCAGAGAATATTCCGTGCGGGCAACGCCGCTGTGTGCGTCGCCGTTGTCCTTGATGGCCGCCGTTACCATGCTGTTCGTCCACTGTTCCGTGGAAAGCGTGATATCGGGCACATTGGGCGGGGCCGGGTCGATGTACACCTTTGCCGTGGCCGTCTGGCCGGAGGCGTTGCCCGCGCCGTCCACCACACGGGCGGTCACAGTCGTGATACCGCCCGCGGTGGTGGTCACGGTGGGGTCGCCCACGGGACAGCCTGTCCATGCGCCGCCGTTGATGCTGTACTCGTAGTGATGGATGCCGCTGCCGTAGTCGCCCGGCGCCGCGCTCCAGTCCGGCAGGCTCGTGCC
>NZ_JXXK01000085.1 GCF_000949455.1 Ruthenibacterium lactatiformans
CACGATCACTTCTTCGTCTGCACTCCGCGCTGTTTCTTCATCTTCTCTGCATTCCCAGATGTGAGACATTGGATCGAACTGCAGTTTTAATTCTTTCGATTCAATGTCCCGACCCGTACAGAACAACGTTCCATAGTTTGAACTCCTGTCCTCACGCTGCAGGATGAAGGTCCCGTCCGCGGCCCCACTCATGCCCGCTGTTCCGGACACCCTGTTCAACGGGTCGCTGTCATACTGCTTGCGCAGATGGTGGACCAGCAGCACAGTGGTCCTGCAGCGGTCGGCCAGCTCTTTGAGCCGCGCCAGGTCGGCATAGTCCCTCGCATAGGTATTGTCCGTACAAGTTTCCCGCACTTTCTGCAGCGTATCGATGACGATCAGCGACACCCTCCCGTGTTCCCGGACGAAGGTTTCGATCTGTCCGGCCAGGCCATCCGCCAGAGTTCCCGCATGTGTGGCCAGATACAAGTTTTCCGATGGGTCCTCCGTGATGTCCAGCAGCCTGTCCTGCAGCCTGTGATAGCCGTCCTCCAGGCACAGATAGAGCACCGTACCCTGCTGTGTCGGATGTCCCCAGACCTTTTCTCCGCCTGCCACCTGCTGGCACAGCCACAGCGTCAGCCAGCTCTTTCCTGTCTTTGGCGCTCCCGCCAGGATGTGCAGGCCCTGCACCAGCAGGTCTTTCACCGCATACCCCGGCGGTTCCAATACCGCATCCGCCAATGTGCGGGCGTCGATCGTTCTGAGCCTACCGGCCATCAATACCTCCTGGTGTTCCTGTTTGTTTGTGCATAGCATTCTCCTTCCGGTTGATTTTCTCATCCCTGTCGGGTACACTCATTCTAGCAAGAGATTTTCCCGTCCGCAATACTTTCAAAGAAAGACGGGGACATTAAAAAAGTGCATCGGGGACAGGTGGTCAGATGGAAACAAAACGGCTCATTGAAACAGAAAACAGCATCCAGGAATTCACTGTACAGTTCTACGGCGGCACGGTGATGATCGAACAAAACCAGCTGCCGCTGGGGCAGATTTCCTGCGAACTGCTGGATTATCCAGTGGAGGAGCTGCTTGCGCTGCATGATGAAGCCGTCAGGCTTTTTTCCATCGTGCGGGACTCCCTTTTTGCCCGGGACAAAGAAAAAAGCCCCGCGCTGGCCGCTGCCGTGCAGCGCCAGTTGAACAGGGCTTTGAAGCATGTGTATCCGCTTCCGCTGTTTTCTCTTTTGAATATTGACAGGGATACATACGGGACGATGCTGGAGGAGCTGTGCCGGAGTGCGCCGGAAGAGTTCCAGAAAGCCGTGACGCCGGGAACGCCGGAAAACGAAGCCCTCAGCTCCTTCTTCGGGAAGCTGTTCCGGCTGCCGGATGAACTTCTGTGCTTCCGGAGCTATGTTTCCACGATGCTGGACTTCTATTTCGAACCGCCGGGACGCAGGAACGCGGAGCATTATGCAGTGGGTGTTTACCGGTTCTTTTCCGATGCCGCTGTACAGGAGGCCCTGCGTGCTGCACTGCCGCCCTATCCCACTTTTGAGTTCCTGCAGAGCCGCCCGGTCATGACGGAATATGTGACGATGCCGGATCCTGTGCAGCCGGAAAAGTACATCCTTGCGGAGCGTGTTGTTTTCTCCAGCCTGGCCGATTTTCTCCACATGGATCTCTTCCGTGGCCTGATGCACGGAAATGTTCCGCGCCGCTGCCACAACTGCAGGAAGTTCTTCCTGCTGCAGAACGGATACGATGTGCGGTACTGCACCCGGATCGCGCCGGGAGAAACGAAGCGCACCTGCAGGCAGGTCGGTGCGCACAACAAGCAGGCGGACCGGGACAGCAAGACGCCGGTGCAGATCGAATACGAAAACACTTACAACCGTTTGAAAAAGCGGAAGGCACGCGGGAGGATCTCAACCGATGAATGGAATGCTCTGGTCGCCAGAGCGCAGGACATCAGGGAACAGGCTCAGCGAGGGGGCCTTTCGGATTTTGAGATGAAGAAAATGTTTGAGGAGATTTAGTCATTTAAAGGCAGTGTACTTTCCAAACAATTCAATTATGATTTTATTATCTTTCATTT
>NZ_JXXK01000086.1 GCF_000949455.1 Ruthenibacterium lactatiformans
GGGTCTGTTCAAAGAAATCGGCGTTTCAGATGCCAAGGAAAGATGTATCTCGGATAAATGGTTCCACATGGAAAACAACAGCATCGACAATGCGGAGCGCACCGGAAAAGGCGTGAAGTTTGAGCGGCTCCGCCGCATCAAAGTCTATCTTGTGGGGAAGGTGGACCGCTGGAATGACACGAAGAAGTCTGAATTGAACGACTGCGCAAAGCAAGTATAACGAATAACGGACAGCGCCCGTGGGGAGAAATTTCACGGGCGCTGTTTTTAAGGGGAGAGTACACGGAATAGGAGGAAAACACTTACATTGCGTCGGGGTACAAGAAGAAAGGCGCGCTGCAGGAGTGTCCGGTGACGATTGAGGAAATAGTGCAAAGGTTTATCACCGAACTGGAAAGCCAGGGCCTGAAATATGAGGCCTATTTCAAGATGAGCCTTGCCACGAGCATGCGCCGGAGCGAGGCATGCAGCTTGCAGTGGTCAGATAGCAGGTGCTGCATATCCGGCGCAATGTGGTAAAACTGAGCGGCCAACCGATCCTGGTGAAAGAACCGAAGAACCGCGCAGGAGAGAGCACGGCGTGGTGCAGAGGGGACTGGAGAAAGATGACTATCTGTTCCGGCAGGCTGGGGAGATCCGATGGTGCCTGGGACATTCACATTCCGGCTCAAAAGGATTCTGCGGGAGGGAAAATTGCCGGACAATTTAAATGTGCACAGTCTGTGGCATTTCCAAGCCAGATGCGTCTTTTTTATAAGTTGTGGGTAAACTATAAACATTGTTGAAGTTATTAAACTCGTTTGCTATAATTTTCTCAGCATATGTTTACTGATTTTTCGCAGCAAATTAAGGAGTACGATTATGGATTTTTATAAACGGGCACTGGCACTGCGTGAGGAAACCATCTCTCACCGCCGTTGGCTGCACAGCAACGCGGAAGTGGGACTTCATATGCCAAAAGGACAAACCTATGTTATGGAGCAGCTGAGAGGATATGGATTGGATCCACATCCATGCGGACATGGAGTGATTGCAGAGTTGGGGCAGGAAGGGGGTAGGACGATCCTGCTTCGAGCGGACATGGATGCGCTTCCCATGCCGGAGGAAAGCGGCGAAAGCTTTTCCTGCCCAACCGGCACGGAGGCTCATACATGCGGCCACGATTTCCACGCGGCCATGCTGCTGACAGCGGCAAAGATATTAAAAGAAAATGAATCTATGCTGTCTGGCAGGGTTCGGTTCATGTTCCAGCCTGCTGAAGAAACCTTTGAAGGTGCGAAGGATATGCTGGCAAATGGAGTACTGGAAGGAGTGGATGCAGCCCTAGCCTATCATGTCGGCCCGGGAAGGATGCCTGTGGGCTTGTTTATGTACAACAGCGGCAAAACCATGATGTACTCTGTGGATGGTTTTCGAATCATAATCCACGGACGGGGCGCCCACGGCGCATATCCGCACAGTTCCATCGACCCAATCAATATCGGTGTCCATGTGTACCTTGCCTTGGAATCGCTGATTGCTCGGGAGGCAGATCCCGGCAAAGCCTGTGTGCTGACCATCGGCAATTTTTCCGCAGGTTCAGCCCCCAACATCATCCCTGATACTGCCGTCCTCCAAGGAACCTTGCGCACCAATGACAGTGCCAGCCGTGAGAAACTGGTCCGGCGGCTGAAAGAGGTTGCTCTCAAGACCGCAGAGGTATTTGGGGGGATGGCACAGGTCGAGATGATTTCTGAGGTGCCACCACTGGTATGTGACCCTGCTATGACGGACGAGATGGTAAGCTATATGGAAGAACTACCAATTCCTGGTCTGACTCCTGTTCCCGACACATCAGCCAGTGCTTCTGAGGACTTTGCAATTATTGCAGAGAGAGTCCCCAGCGTATTCATGTATCTTTCGGCAGGATATATGGATGAGCGTGGCGATGCCCCTGCACACAATCCGAAGGTTCAGTTCAATGAGGAGGTCTGTCC
>NZ_JXXK01000087.1 GCF_000949455.1 Ruthenibacterium lactatiformans
TTTGCTTCGTTCATACGGTATGGCCGAATCCGCTCAAAGCTGGTGGCCAGGATTTCAATATTCTCTTTCACGGGACAGAATACTCCTATATATAATAATGTAAGAACCATGACATCATCCATTATACCATGACGCCGTTGCAGGTGGCCACAACAAAACCGCATTCGCTGCGGTTTTGCGAGGTTCAATGTTCTCAAAGTCCGGTGCGTTAGCACAGAAGCGTATGCAGCACATACACGTAGCTGGAGTAGCGGCGGACTTGAGGCTATTATACCATGGGCACCGTACAACAAAATTTCATCCACTAAATCCTTGCATAGCTAAGAAATACAATTGAATTCTTTCCTGTGAAAGGATATAATATTAAATAACGAAAAGGGGGCGTTGAATTATGGCACTGACGAAAGAGGATTTGCAGGCAATTGCAGATTTGATGGACTCTAAGATTCAGGCATCGGAAACTCGCATGCTCAATCGGATGGACCAAGTTGTGCGAGAATCGGAAATTCGTGTAATAAATCATGTAAATGCAGTTGTGGAGAATACTGTTCAACCCAGTGTTAAACAAATTGCCGATGGACATAAAATGCTATACGAAAAGATGGAGAGAGAATTCGGTGAAGTGCATGAAGAACTGGACGCGTTGAACAGCACACAAGCGGCTCAGGAATTTGTGCTCACGCGGCGCCTAAAGCAAGTTTGATTTTAGGGACTATAGAGCGTATGGCAACAGAATAAAGTCATAATAAAACAGCTGCACGGATTGGGTTCCCGTGCAGCTGTTTTGTTTTCTGACAGAAATGGAGAAACAATATGGAACAACGGGAAAATACATTTGCAATGAGCCAATGTATGCTTACGAAGCAGTATGGCAAGTACAAAGCGGTCATCCAGTTTTCAGCGGTGGACCGGCCGGAAACCGAGGAAAAAGTTCTGTCGCTGATTATGGGAGCTTATGCGGAACGCCGATGCGCATCAGTGAACTGATGCTGTTGCACTGGTTTGATAGAAAAACTGGACGATCTTTCTCCGTTTTGGTGATAGGGTTTTCCCTATATATATAGTAATATAAGGGTGCCAAAGCGGCCGAACGCTTCGGACACTGGTGACCAACCGCCAGAGGCCGGACCTTGACAATTAAAGATTGGCCAATGTGTATCGTACAAACGATATGCGAGGAGTTAGAAGAAAATGAATTTGACAAAAGCAAAAGAAACGAAAACGCGCGTCTGCTGCCTGTACCGGGTTTCCACAAAAGGGCAGGTGGATAAGGCTGAGAATGATATCCCAATGCAGAAAAAAGCATGTCATGAGTTCGCTGAGTCAAAAGGCTGGACAATCATAAAGGAACATGCGGAATTGGGTGTCTCAGGATTTAAGGTCGCCGCGGCAGATCGAGACGAACTGCAGGAAATCAAGCGGGAAGCGGAAAAACAGGAGTTTGATATCCTGCTGGTCTTCATGTTCGACCGTTTGGGCCGAAAGGATAACGAAACGCCGTTTGTACTGAAATGGTTTGTAGAACAGGGGATATCTGTGTGGAGCACGGTGGAGGGTGAGCAGCGGTTTGACAGTAATGTGGACGATCTGCTCAACTACATCCGATTCTGGCAGGCGTCCAGTGAATCGCAGAAAACTTCCGTCCGCATCAAAACTAGGATGAAACAAATTGTAGAGGATGGACACTACATGGGCGGTACGGTCCCGTTCGGCTACCGTGCGGTCTATAAGGGCAGAATGAACAAAAAAGGCCGCCCGGTAAAGGATCTGGAGATAGACCCGCGCGAGGGCGAAATTGTCCGGGAAATATTTTTTAAGGTAGCACGGGAAGGATATAGCGCACATGGGATT
>NZ_JXXK01000088.1 GCF_000949455.1 Ruthenibacterium lactatiformans
CGGCTGCTTGCCGATGTAGGCGAGGATGCCGCCGTCCACATACAGCACATGGCCGTTGACGAAGTTGGAAGCGTCGCTGGCAAGGAACACCGCCGGGCCCACAAGGTCCTCCGTGGTGCCCCACCGCGCCGCCGGCGTCTTTGCGATGATGAACTGGTCGAACGGGTGGCGGCTTCCGTCCGCCTGGCGCTCCCGCAGCGGCGCCGTCTGCGGCGTCTCGATGTATCCCGGCCCGATGCCGTTGCACTGGATGTTGTATTCGCCGTACTCGCTGGCAATGTTCTTCGTCAGCATCTTCAGGCCGCCCTTTGCAGCCGCATACGCGCTCACCGTCTCGCGCCCCAGCTCGCTCATCATGCTGCAGATGTTGATGATCTTTCCGTGCCCCTTTTCGATCATCCCCGGGATCACCGCCTTGCTCACGATGAACGGCGCGTTCAGGTCCACGTCCACCACCTGCCGGAACTGCGCCGCCGTCATCTCGCACATCGGGATGCGCTTGATGATGCCCGCGTTGTTCACCAGAATGTCGATGACGCCCACTTCCTGGGCGATCTGCTTCACCATCGCCTGCACCGCGTCCTCGTCCGTTACGTCGCACACATAGCCGTGGGCTTCCACGCCCGCTTCCCTGTATGCCGCAAGGCCCTTGTCCACCAGCTCCTGCCTGATGTCATTGAATATGATGGTCGCGCCCGCCTTCGCCATGCCTTCCGCGATGGCAAAACCGATGCCGTAGCTCGCGCCTGTTACCAGCGCTACCTTGCCTTCCAGAGAAAAATCCTTCATTTCCATTTTTTTGCCCTCCTGCCCGCGCGCGCTTTCCGCCCGCGGCTGTTTTCTGTGCTTTTACCGAAGCTCTGTGGTCGGGATCACGTCCATGTCGTCGAACGCCTGGTTTTCGCCGCCCATCGCCCAGATGAACGTGTAGTTGCTCGTGCCCGCGCCCGCGTGGATGCTCCAGCTCGGGCTGATCACCGCCTGCTCGTTCTGCATCACGATGTGCCGCGTCTCCCTGCCCTCGCCCATCATGTGGAACACCACGTTCTCCTCCGGCACTTCAAAATACATATACACTTCCATCCGACGCTCGTGGGTGTGCGCCGGCATCGTGTTCCATACGCTGCCTGGCTCCAGCACCGTCATGCCCATGGATAGCTGGCACGTCGGCAGCACGTCCGGGTGGATGAACTGGTTGATCACTCGCTTGTTGCTCGTTTCCATCGCGCCCAGCGGCTTTTTCGCCGCGTCCTCGATTTTGATGAGCTTCGTCTCATACGCCCGGTGTGCCGGGGCCGACACCATGTAGAACTTCGCGGGCTTCGCCGCGTCTTCGCTGGCGAACAGCACTTCCTTCGTCCCCTGCGTGATGTACAGGCAGTCCTTGTAGCCCAGCTCGTACTTTACTCCGTCCGCCGTGATGCTGCCCGCGCCGCCGATGTTGAAGATGCCGATCTCCCGGCGCTCCAGAAAATACTGCGTGCCGAAGTTGTGCCAGATGTCGATGCCCTTGTCGATGGGCACCGTCTCTGTAGTGGGCATGCACCCCAGCGTCACCATTCGGTCCACATGGCTGTACACCGCCACCACTTCGTTTGCCGCATACAGGTTCTCGATCAGAAACTCTTTGCGCGTCTCCTCTGTTGTATAGCGCTTGAAGTCCCGCTGGTTGCTTGAATATCGGATTTCCATTGTTTTTGCTCCTTT
>NZ_JXXK01000089.1 GCF_000949455.1 Ruthenibacterium lactatiformans
ACCTGCTAACAAAAGTCAAGTAGAAATTTCAGGTTTTGGGAGCAGCGAAAAAGGCAACACAAAATCAAGCCGCCGAGCAACTCAAAATCGAAACGGCGGCCAGCCAGATGGTATAACGCAGGGGAATCAGTCGTGTTCCAGGGAATCCAAATAGGCTTTCACAGAAGCGTAGTAGATACGCAAGAACTTGTTGGCGGATGCCATCATGTAGACACGGTATGGCTTGCCCTCAGAGCGTTTCTTGTTCATGAACTGGTAGACCGGCTCATCCATTGGGGCACATTGCAGGAGGACGCCCATCACCAGGAAAAGTGTCCTGCGCAGTGAGGCAGATCCCCTTTTGGAAATGCTGCGGCTGCGGACATCTATTTGGCCAGATTGGTAGGGCGGGGCGTCAATGCCTGCAAAGGCCACCAGCGCTTTCTTGGAATGAAAACGGCGCACATCGCCAATTTCAGCTATGAGTTGGGGGCCGAGTGTAGGGCCAACACCAAACATTCCCATCACTACAGGATACTCCGGCAGAGAAGCTGCCAGAGACTGCATCTCCTGCTTGAGAGCAGCTAATGCGGCGGAAGTTGTCTGGAGTTGGGAAATGGCCTGTTCTACCAAAAGTTTTGCCGTATTTGTTTTCGGCATGACACCGAAGCGTCCACAGGCAGAGGCATAAATATCCAACGCCTTATCTTGGCTGAAATTGTAGCCGTGCTTTCTGCACCACTTCTGGTACTTGGCGGTAAAGGCTTTCTTAGACAGACCACAGACACACTCGCAATGCCAAAAAGTGGCGACAAAGTCCACCCACTTCTCACTGCCATCGGCGCGGGGCGGACTGGTAAACAGGCGGTTTGCGTCTGGGAAAGCGGTGTCCAGCAGGGAGATCAGGTTGTTTTTCAGCATGGTCTGTACTTTGGAATACTGCTGGTACTGCCGGTAGCAGGTCTTCAGCATGAGCCGGGTGTCCTCTTCCGGAACATATCTCGGAAGTGTGAGCCAGTGGTCAAGGCCGTAGTTGGCCAGCTTCACGGCATCCTTCTTGTCGGTCTTGCCCCGTCTTAAACTGTTGTTCCCGTAGTCGTGCACCAGCATTGCATTGACTACGGAGACATAAAACCCCGCGCCGTGGAGCAGCCAGGCCACCGGCGCATGGTAATTGCCCGTGGATTCCATCACCACACGGGTCTCACCGTCCAGGTTTTTGAGCAGCCTTGCCAGCTCGCTCAGTTCGCTGGCGGTGTGGCGCACTTCAAAGGGTGAAACCACTACCTCTCCGAAGGGCCGCATGACTGCAATCATGCTCTTACCCTTGGAAACATCGATGCCAACGCAGTTCATTCACATTCCTCCAACACAAAGAATCTGCAACCGGAAATCCATCTTTTCTCGCTGCCGATTCAATCTATTGGGTGACACGAACTCTCCGGTATCCGGTGGCTCAACCTGCTCAAATCGAACGCTGCAACAAGAGGATGGCTAACAGTCTTTCCAACGGACATAAAAGCCCAAGGAGGCAAGGGTCAGCCAGTTGCTCCTCTTATTGTAGCTTAGGCACGAGATGGAAAGAAAGCCGGACTGGCTGCCCGGCTTTCCTGTCCAAATTTATTGTAAT
>NZ_JXXK01000090.1 GCF_000949455.1 Ruthenibacterium lactatiformans
CGCCCTATACTGGGGCAATGTACTATTCCATATAGCCGCCGCGCATGGGCGATACGGCGTGCCGGGTATAAAACCGGAGCACACCTTTTGTATATCGGGGCGGACGGGGACTCCACGCAGCACGGCGTGCAGCGAGGATCGCCTCCATCTGTTCCGGCGTTTTCTCGGCGCCGTTTGCTCCGATGATGGACAGGCTGCGCCCGCGGATGTCGATACGGATGAGGTCTCCCTCCTCCACAAGTGCGATCGGCCCGCCGTCCGCAGCCTCCGGGCTGACGTGGCCGATCACCGGCCCCTTTGAGGCACCGGAGAAACGGCCGTCTGTGATGAGTGCGATGCTTCGGGCGAGCGCCGGGTCCGACGAGATCGCCTCGGTGGTATAGAACATCTCCGGCATACCGCTGCCTTTGGGGCCCTCGTAGCGGATGAACACCGCCTCACCGGGATGGACGGCGTGCGTGAGGATAGCATGGATGGCGTCCTCCTCACAGTCAAACGGCCGTGCGCGCAGCGTTACGCCGAACATCTCCTCCGGCACGGCTGTGTGTTTGACCACGGCGCCTCCCGGCGCAAGGTTGCCCCGCAGAACAGCGATGGCGCCATCTGTGCCCAACGGTTTTTCCAGCGGGCGAATGACGTCCTCCGGTGCAACGCCCGTACCCTGCAGATACGATGCACAGCTTTCATAAAATCCGTTCTTTTGCAGTTCGTCCAGGTTTTCGCCCAGTGTTCTGCCCGTGACCGTCAATACATCCAGATGCAGCAGATCGCGCAGGCGCTCCATAACGCGCGGTACGCCGCCTGCATACCACACGTAGGCGGCGGGCCACCTGCCCGCCGGGCGAACGTCCAGCAGCCACCGCGCCCCACGGTGCATGCGGTCAAACATATCGCAGTCCAGCTCTATGCCGTACTCGTGTGCGATGGCCGGCAGGTGCAGCATCGCATTGGTGGAGCCGGAAATGGCGGCATGGATGAGGACGGCGTTTTCAAATGCCTCTTTTGTCACGATATCTCCCGTGCGGATGCCCGCGCGCGCCAGCGCTACCGCTTGTTCGCCCGCGCGCCGCGCATAGTCTGCCAGCAGCGGGCTTGCGGCCGGAACAAGCGCGCTGCCCGGAAGCGAAAGCCCCAAGGCCTCGGTCATCATCTGCATCGTGCACGCCGTGCCCATAAAGCTGCATGCTCCGCAGGACGGGCAGGCATGGGTCTTATAAAACCGGAACTGCTCCGCGGTGATCTCGCCGCGCTCATATTGGGCGCTGTATGTACCGATCTGCTCCAGCGTCAGCAGATCCGGCCCCGCATCCATCACACCGCCGGGCACAAATATGCCCGGCGTGTTCAGCCGGCCGGAGGCCATCAGATTCGCGGGCAGGCCCTTATCACAGCTTGCAATGTATACCGTTGCGTCAAAAGGCGTGGCCATACCGTGGATCTCGATGGCATCCGCAATGATCTCCCTCGAAGCGAGCGAGTAATTGATGCCGTCGTGTCCCTGCGCCATGCCGTCGCATATATCTGTAGCAAAGTAGCGCGCAGGGTTCCCGCCCGCGCTGCG
>NZ_JXXK01000091.1 GCF_000949455.1 Ruthenibacterium lactatiformans
CCCCCTTGTATTATAGAGTCGTAGTTATTAAAGCCCCTCCCCAAGGGCTGTGCTACACTGTAAGGGATGCTGCGGATCGGTGCATTTCCCCCTACCACAAGATGGTTCTGGAGAGGTTCCAACCACAGCCCCTTACACTTTTGTTGATCAGTTAAATACCGCCAGACGGTTGATGTGGAACAAGGATACAAAAGTAAGGCGCTCTGTGGATGAAGCATCACATTTTTCGTCGGAGGTATTTGTTATGATGGTTTCTGTTGGCATTGATGTTTCAAAAGATAAGCATGATTGTTTCATCGTCACTTCTGATGGTGAAGTTCTGTCGGATGTGTTCACTATCCCCAACACCATAAACGGATTTCACTGTCTGTTGCGAAGAATCCAGGATTGCACCAGCACACAGGACAAAATAAAGGTAGGGCTTGAGGCAACCGGGCATTACAGCTACAATCTGCTCGGTTTTCTTCTTGACAATGGTCTAACCACCTATGTCCTGAACCCCTTGCGTACAAACCTTTACCGAAAGAGCCTCAGTCTGCGAAAAACAAAAACCGACCGGGTGGATGCACGAACGATTGCGTTTATGTTGTTATCCGATGCAAGCCTCAACCCCTACACAGATACGGCATACCACACCGAGGAACTAAAGTCACTTACCAGATATCGTTTTGACAAGGTGAAAGAGCGTGCCAAGCTGAAAAGTTCCATTGCCCGATTGGTTTGCATCC
Organism: Ruthenibacterium lactatiformans; assembly: GCF_000949455.1. Classification (GTDB taxonomy): domain Bacteria; phylum Bacillota; class Clostridia; order Oscillospirales; family Ruminococcaceae; genus Ruthenibacterium; species Ruthenibacterium lactatiformans. Next base: position 729 of record NZ_JXXK01000091.1, read on the forward strand.
TGTTCCCAGAACTGGAAAAACTCGTTCCTTCTCTGCATATTGCTTCTGTGTACGCTCTGCTGGAGGAGTTTCCTGGCGCTAAACAGGTTGCCGCAACCCATTTGGCACGGCTGAAAGCACTTCTTGAAACCGCCTCGAAAGGTCGCTACAAACGGGATATGGCTCTTGAAATCCGAAAGGCTGCCAGAAACTCTATTGGTTCTTGGATGCCCGCCAAGTCCCTTGAATTACAGCACACTATCCGGCTCATCCGTGAACTGGATAATGAAATTGCTGAAATCGAAGAACAAATCCAATCTATTATGGATGAGCTTCATTCTCCCATTACCACCATCCCCGGAATGGGCTTCCGTATGGCTGCCATGATCCTTGCTGAAGTTGGCGACTTCTCAAGGTTTGAATCCCCGGACAAGTTATTGGCCTATGCCGGGATGTCTCCCTCAACTTACCAGTCCGGGCAACTCAAAAATTGTTATCCGCATATGGAAAAGCGCGGCTCACGATACCTGCGCTATGCACTTTACAACGCAACCAAGTACGTCTGCCAGTGGGACTTGATCTTTGCCGCTTATCTCGCCAAGAAGCGGACAGAGGGAAAGCACTACAACGTTGCCATCTCTCACGCCGCGAAGAAACTTGTTCGTCTTATTTTTGCTATGGAGAAATCTGGGCGACCGTATTGCACCTCAGCAGCGTAGCGTTTTCTTGTTAGCCTGTGTCGGGGCTCCTGCGAGCCTCTGCTTTGCTATGCCTTTTTGCGCCATCTCATATTCACCACCACCATTCACTTCTTGAGGTTGACTTTTAATAGTTAATCTCTCCAA
>NZ_JXXK01000092.1 GCF_000949455.1 Ruthenibacterium lactatiformans
GGAGGGCACACACAATTACAAAATACACAAAGAAAAGCGGGGGGCAATCGGCGGCAGAGCCAGATACTCCCCGCTTTTTTCGTTAGGCAGGTCATTTCATATTGTCTTAATGACATTGAAGGAGAGTCGGGGTATTTTAATTGCGGTGGGAATAATCAGGAACTGCTGCTGCATCACTGTCCCGTCGGAATTAACGATTGGAGTCATGTTTCGGTAGGAAACGAAACACAATATGAAGCTGTGATGAGCCGCATACAGGGATTGAGCATCGGGATTGTCATTGTAACCACAATTCTGCTGTTTTTACGTGTCGTTTTAGTACTCTACATATCTGGCGCAGGATGATCTGGAAGTTTGATGCCTGCGGATTTGACTTTCAGTCCGTCCAGCTTTCCAGTATCCAGCCGGAACTGTACAGTGTTTATCAGGCGGCCAAAGCCATCTCCACCGGCAGCCGCAATATCACTCTTGCCAATCTCGCATCCCCGGAATTGGTCACAGATGAGGCGTTCCACCTGATTGTCTGCGCTCTGCTTCTGGCTAAGTACGGAGATGCGATTTTGAATTTTGAAAGAAGGTGATGCAATGTGATGATGAAAGCAGTTCTGAGCAACGCCGACCACCCGGAATACGGTGTTGCGACGATCCCTCTTCCCGTTCCCAGAAATCAATACGACCACTGCGTTGCGCTGTTGGAAGCACTGGAGATCGGCGATGCTTCTGAAGCTGACTGCCGCCTGGACTCGCTCGACAGTGCCTGGCCTGTGCTGAATCAGCTGGTATGTACCAAGGTCAACCTGGATGAGTTGGACTATCTGGCAAAGCGACTGGACAGCTTTGATGTGGGCGAGTCTTCGCAGTTTCAGGTGATGGCTGAAAAACTGAATCTCACCAGCATGAAGGCGCTCATCAACCTGACCTTTTGTTGTCAGCAGGCAACGGTGATTACGGACTTCACAAATTTAAAAGAAGTTGGCCGTGACCACTACATGAACATCCACGGCGGCTGTGCAAGCATGGAAGAATTGGAGCAGTTGGACGGAGAGGAAACCGCCATCCTGCTGATTGAGGACAATGAGGGAACCATGGGAGGCCTTTCCTGATGCTCCGTGAAACCGATTTGCTCCGCGTAAAGCTGGTGGCGCACACCCTCCTCGATGCGCAGATTCAGGAGACCGCTCTCTCCCCGGTGATCGTCAGCCACCCCTTCACGAACTCCGGGATCTCCGCGCTTCGGAATGAGGATGGGAGCCTCTCCATGGTCGACCTGATCAACAATTCGGATGACTGCACAAGGTGGCGCAGAAAGGTTGGAGAGCAGATCGACAGCGCCGAAAATGTCCATCAGATTTTCGTACTGCTCAACCCGCCCTATTATCTGACTTTTATCAAGTTTGCCGCCTCTGATCTCTCGGAGAAGGATCTGGGGCAGCTCTTATCCATCGCCTGGACCCAGGAGGAATGCCCCAATCAGGACTGCAATGTGAGCAAACGAGAACTGGTGGCCTTGTTCCGATCTGTCTCTCCGGAGTTCCTGATGGATGAGGA
>NZ_JXXK01000093.1 GCF_000949455.1 Ruthenibacterium lactatiformans
GTCTACTGAACAAATACCAATTTTTGCTGCGGCAATAAAAAGTGCAAAATCCGCCCAAACAGGCGCGAAAGGGTATGCTGGATTTTACGCAGATTCAACACTACAATCGACATGGCAAGCGTAAAACCTACGGTCTCCGCCAGTTTCGTTTTCACTTTTCCAAGGTTGCATTTGCGTTTTGCAAAGCTGAATTGTCGTTCAACCTCTATCCGTTCATTCTGGTCGAAATGGGTCTGCCGCCTGTCGCGCTGCTCGTCCCTTCTCGGTCTTCCCAATGCCGGACCGCTGAGCCGGATTCCGTGCAGTTTGCAGTAGCTGAGGTTTTCGCGGTTTCGGTAAATCTTGTCCGCCAGCACGCGCTCCGGATAATGTCCCTCACGGGCTCTGTAACGCTCTATGGTTTCAACCAGCTTTGTGGCTTCGTTGTAGGCATCAAATGACCAGTACTCCAACCTTGCCCATCCATTGGATACACTGATATCTAGTTTTGCCCCGAACTCCACCGGCTTTCCGGCTTTTCCGCGTACGATTGGTCGGATGAACGGCTGACTTACACTGACAATCCTGTCAGGAACGGAATGTGTATGGTTGTCATACATGTACTTCTGCTGTTCGTAAATTTTTCGCAGTGTTTCAAGCCGAAGCTGCTGCTTTTGGGATAGCTTCAGGCCGGATTGCAGCATAGAATCGACGATGGAAAGGTCTCTGCGGAGATACTGGAGTTGCTTACGGATTGCTTCGCGCGTCTTCTTCACGTTGTGCTTGCGGCTGCGCATATACTTGAGGCTGTCCTTGTGGGCCTTGTTGCGATAGGTTCTGGGTTTCTCTTCCACGCTCTGCTCCTGCAGCGTATCAATGATCTGCTCTGCATTTTCACGCGCCTCGTTCAAAAGCGACACATCCTGCGGAAATCGGATATCAGACGGCGCGCAGGTTGCATCCACAATCAGAGTGCCGCTGTTACCACCGCCTGTGGGAGTGTTATGGTCGTCGTTGTTCTCTGATGTGGTTACAGTTTTGAGTATCATCTCGTTGATTTCTCCCAGCACTTCCGGCGTCAGGCGCTTACGGAAGTACACCATAAGAGATGGGTCAAAGGGCTGCTTGCTGTCGTCGTAGCCGGGATTGCCGCAGAAGTATTGAAAATACGGATTCTCCTGAATCTGCAGAGCCGTTTCTTCGTCGGAAAAACCGTACTCCGCCTGAATGATGCAGGCTCCTAAGGCTAAGCGTAGTGGCTTTGCCACATTGCCCTTGCGATTGGTGAACAGCTTGGCATAGCGTTTCTCAATATCCAGCCAGGGTATTGTCTGTGCCTTTTTGACCCAGCGATTGCTTTCTTTCAGATTCATGCCTGCCGGTTGATTGAAGTCAGAAAGGCTGATCTGACCGTTACTGTATCGATACATGGCCGCCTCCAAGTGCAAGGTTTTTCGCGTGTTTTCCCGTTTTTCCTTGCACTTATTATACCGCAGAAACGGCGCTATTTCTTGATATCACGTGGCCTTTTTTTTGTTCAGTGGACATT
>NZ_JXXK01000094.1 GCF_000949455.1 Ruthenibacterium lactatiformans
ACCTATATCATCCAGTACATCTTTGACAAGGGCTTCAATCAGATGGAATACGGCTATGCGTCCGCTATTTCCACTGTCGTGATGATCGTGTTTGCGCTGATCGCATACGCCCAGTTCAAAGTCAACAACGGAGGTGAGACCTGATGGCTGAACGCAAACAGAAGGTAAGCATTCCCCTTACGGTTCTTTCCGTGCTCATCGCGGTAATCGTCGTGTTTCCCATCGTCTGGATGGTGCTCAGCTCCTTCAAGCCTTCGGGCGAGCTGTTCAGCTATCCGCTGCACCTGTTTTCCCAGGACCCCACGGTCGAGCATTACGCCTCTGTGCTGGCGGGCGGCTTCATGGGTTATGTAAAGAACAGCCTGTTCCTGGCTGTCGTAGGCACGCTCATCACGCTGGTCATCAGCTCCATGTGCGGTTACGCGCTGGCCATCTACCGCTTTGAGATCAAGTATGTCAACCTGGTGTTCGGCGTGTTCCTGCTGGGCACGCTCATCCCGGGCGAGACGCTCACCGTGCCCCAGTTCTCCGTCATCAGCGCGCTGGGCCTGTACAACAACATCTGGGGCGTCATCCTTCCCGTCGTCACCACGACCACCGGTATCTTCATGTACCGTCAGCACTATATGTCCATCCCGCTCTCTTTCGTGGAGGCCGCGCGCATCGACGGTGCGAACGAGCTGCAGATCTTCACTCGCATCATGTTCCCGCTCGGTTCGTCCGTCACCGTGACGCTCACCATTTTCAGCTTTATGTGGCGCTGGAACGATTACATTCTGCCGCTGCTGGTGCTGTCTGATCAAAAGAAATACACCATCCAGATCGCCATCAAAAACTTTATCGGCAATCTGGGCGTTGACTGGAGTTCTATCCTGGCAGCCTCCGTGCTGTCCATCCTTCCCGTCATCGTGATTTTTATCTTCCTGCAAAAATATATCATTGGCGGCATCTCCGCCTCCGGCGTAAAGGGCTGACCTGTTTTTACAGCCCCCGCGGGGCCGCCGGAGCGCGCAGCACGGTTTTTTATTATAGGAATTGTAAAGTTATGGCCGCCCCGCCGGTACACGGGGCGGCCATATATGGTATAATAACCTCAAAGCCGCCGCTTGCGCGGCTGCGCGTGTGCAAAGCACACGCTTCTGTGCCGGCGCACAGGGCCTTGAGAACATTGAACCATCCACAACCGCAGCATGTGCGGTTTTGTTGTGGCCGCTGCGCGGCGTCATGGTATAATATGTCCGGTTAACGAATGCGAGCCGCAGGCGAAGCATGAGTTTAGCGGCATAGATACCCTGTTTCTTAGTGAACACGAGCGGTACGCGAAGTGTGAGTTTAGAAACATGGTATACTAACCTCAGGCCCGCCGCTGTCGCAGCTATGCGTTTAGCGGCATAGATACCAGGCTTTGACGTGAACACAGCGGTATGCGAGGCATGAGCCTGGAAGCATGGTGCAATACAGACAGCGCCGCGGTGCGCGGCGCCTTTCCCGATACCATCACACAACCG
>NZ_JXXK01000095.1 GCF_000949455.1 Ruthenibacterium lactatiformans
CTTGCTTCGTTCATACGGTATGGCCGAATCCGCTCAAAGCTGGTCGCCTGGATTTCAATATTCTCTTTCACGGGACAGAATATTCCTATATATAATAATGTAAGAACTATGACATCATCCATTATACCATGACGCCGTTGCAGGTGGCCACAACAAAACCGCATTCGCTTGGACATAAAATGCTGTACGAAAAGATGGAGAGAGAATTCGGTGAAGTGCATGAAGAACTGGACGCGCTGAACAGCACACAAGCGGCTCAGGAGTTTGTGCTCACCCGGCGTATAAAGCAAGTTTGATTTTAAGGCCTATAGAGCGTATGGCAACAGAATAAAGTCATAATAAAACAGCTGCACGGATTGGTTTTCGTGCAGCTGTTTTGTTTCCTGACAGAAATGGAGAAACAATATGGAACAACAGGAAAATACATTTGCAATGAGCCAATGTATGCTTACGAAGCAGTATGGCAAGTACAAAGCGGTCATCCAGTTTTCAGCGGTGGACCGGCCGGAAACCGAGGAAAAAGTTCTGTCGCTGATTATGGGAGCTTATGCGGAACGCCGATGCGCATCAGTGAACTGATGTTGCACTGGTTTGATAGAAAAACTGGACGATCTTTCTCCGTTTTGGTGATAGGGTTTTCCCTATATATATAGTAATATAAGGTTGCCAAAGCGGCCGAACGCTTCGGACACTGGTGACCAACCGCCAGAGGCCGGACCTTGACAATTAAAGATTGGCCAATGTGTATCGTACAAACGATATGCGAGGAGTTAGAAGAAAATGAATTTGACAAAAGCAAAAGAAACGAAAACGCGCGTCTGCTGCCTGTACCGGGTTTCCACAAAAGGGCAGGTGGATAAGACTGAGAATGATATCCCAATGCAGAAAAAAGCATGTCATGAATTCGCAGAATCAAAAGGCTGGACGATCATAAAGGAACATGCGGAATTGGGGGTTTCAGGATTTAAGGTCGCTGCGGCAGATCGAGACGAGCTGCAGGAAATCAAGCGGGAAGCGGAAAAACAAGAATTTGATATCCTGCTGGTCTTCATGTTCGACCGTTTGGGGCGAAAGGATAACGAAACGCCGTTTGTACTGAAATGGTTTGTAGAGCAGGGGATATCTGTGTGGAGCACGGTGGAAGGTGAGCAGCGGTTTGACAGCAATGTGGATGACCTGCTCAACTACATTCGGTTCTGGCAGGCGTCCAGTGAATCGCAGAAAACTTCCGTCCGCATCAAAACTAGGATGAAACAAATTGTAGAGGATGGACACTACATGGGCGGTACGGTCCCGTTCGGCTACCGTGCGGTCTATAAGGGCAGAACGAACAAAAAAGGCCGCCCGGTAAAGGATCTGGAGATAGACCCGCGCGAAGGTGAAATTGTCCGGGAAATATTTTTTAAGGTAGCACGGGAAGGATACAGCGCACATGGGATC
>NZ_JXXK01000096.1 GCF_000949455.1 Ruthenibacterium lactatiformans
GCAACGAACGCGTCGTCGTTGAGATGAGGGTACATCTCATACACGCGGCTTATCTCCTGCTCCTGTCCCTCGCTGAGGGTCTCGTCCGGGTCCAGGCACCACGTGCCCGCCATCAGGCCCTGACGCCGCAGCACCTCATGGACCCCCGGGATGCATCCGGCAAAGTTGTGCGCCACGTCGAAGAACACGCCGTTGCAGTCTGTGACCGCCGCGCCCCGCGCCAGAAGCTCCGCCGGGATGTCGCGGCCGTCCCGGTATTCCCGCAGCTCTTCGTACAGCTTCACAACGCTGTGCGTCCACACCGACCAGTGCCCCAGCAGGCCCCCCACGAACCGCAGCTCCACCTCTTTGCCGTCCACCGGGAACCGGTACGGCGTCAAAAGGTCCGCCACGATGTTGTCGTCGTTGCCCGTGTACAGCGCAATTTCCTCCCGCCGCGCGCTGTACGCCACGCCCCGCACCAGGTCGATGCTCTGGTACCGGTTGAACGAAGCGCATTTGATGGCCACCACGCCCGGCGTGTCCGCCACGGCCTTCCAGTATTCATACGACAGCCGCCGCCCGCCGCAGGCCGTCTGCAAGTAAAACCCGATCACGGGCATCTCTGCCGCCACCGCATGGGTGCGCTCCACCATCTCCTCCTCCGTCCGGTGCGCCAGCCCGCCCGGGCTCAGCAATACCGCGTCGAACCCCAGCGCCTTTGCCGTGCGCGCCTCCGCGCACGCCTGCTCCGCTTCGCCGCACGCGCCCGCCACGCGCACCAGCGTTTTTCCCGTGCGCGCCTCGTATGCATCCATCTCCTCTTTCGTCACACGCAGGACCGGCTCGAACAGGCCCACCTCCGGTTTGCGGATCTCGAACTGCGTGGTGTGCACCGCCACTGCCAGCCCGCCCACCCCAGCGTCCAGATAATACCGGATCAGCGTGCGCTGGCCCGCCTCGTTGAATTTCCGGTTTTCGTCCAGAACCAGCGGGATGGCCGGGATGACCGTGCCCCCGTGCAGGATCTTCAGCGCTTCTTCATGCCGTCCCATACTCAATAGCTCCCTTTCCTCTCTTCAAAGTGCGTGGGCTTGCCCAATGCGCGCCCTCCGTCCAAAATCCACTGTGCCTGCCATTCGATCAGCGTTTCCAGCGGCACCGTGGGATAGCCGAACAGCCGGAACATCTTTCCCGCGTTGTTCAGATACGCCGTGTCCGACGCCTCCCCTGTGAATATGGGCTCTCTGCCCAGCAGCGCGCCCAGCTTTTTCGCCGTCTCCTGTACGCCCGCGGTCTCCGGCCCCGTCACGTTCAGCGTGAACACCTCCGCCGAGGCATGCCCCAGCAGACGCAGCGCCGCCTCGTTGGCGTCCCCCTGCCAGATGCAGTTGAAGCTGGGCGTGG
>NZ_JXXK01000097.1 GCF_000949455.1 Ruthenibacterium lactatiformans
TGAATGGCTGCGGCCTCCGGGTCCAGCGCCTTGTATGCGGCGCACACCTCGGCCGCTTCGCCCTGCATCTTTACGCGGCCCTTTTCCAGCCATGTCACGTGGTCGCACATGCGCTCGATCTGGCCGATGGAGTGGCTCACCAGCAGCACCGTGGTGCCTCCGCTCATCAGCTGGCGCATGCGCTCCTCGCATTTTTCCTGAAACATGAAGTCACCCACGGACAATATCTCGTCCGCAATGAGTACGTCCGGCTTGGTGATCGTGGCGATGGCAAACGCAATACGCGCCACCATGCCGGAGGAATAGTTCTTCAGCGGAACGTCCAGAAATTCCCGCAGCTCGCTGAAATCCACGATCTCGTCGAATTTTTCGTCGATGTATTTGGGCGTCAGGCCCAGCACCGTGCCGTTGAGATAGATGTTCTCCCGGGCGGTGAGGTCCATGTCGAACCCCGCGCCCAGCTCAATGAGCGGCGCGATGCTGCCGTGCACCACCACATTGCCCGCCGTGGGCTTGAACACGCCGGAGATCACCTTCAAAAGCGTGGATTTGCCCGAACCGTTCAGCCCGATGATCCCGTGGAACTCACCCTTATGCACGGTGAGGGAAACATCGCGCAGCGCGTAAAATTCTTCAAACTGCAGCTTGCCCTGCACGGCGGCCAGAAAATACTCTTTCAGGCTCTCGTGCTTTTCCTTTGCCATGTTGAAGCGCATGGACACGTTGTTTACTTCGATCATTTTCACAGCGGCGTCCTCCCTCAGATATGCAGGACAAATTTGTCCTGCTGGCGGCGGAACACGAACAGGCCCACAGCCAGCGCGATGACCGCACACAGGCCGCAGATCCAGACCATGCTCCAGGTGAGGCCCGTGCCGTCCAGCACCGTGGCGCGGAAGCCCGTGATGTACCAGTACAGCGGGTTGAAACGGATGACCTGGGAAAGGCTCAGCTCCACGCTTCCCACCACCAGCGGATTCATCTGCTCAGGGTCATAGAAAATGGCGGAAAAATAGTTCAGCGCCAGCGTAAACACACCCCACAGATGCATCACATCCCGAAAGAACACTGTTGCCGCGGCCAGTGCAAGGCCGATGCCCAGCGTGAATACAAACAGTGTCAGCAGCGGATAAAACGCCAGAAGCACGGTGGCGTGCAGCTTGGCTCCTGTTACAAGCATTACAATAACGAGAGCAATGAACGAGAACAGACAGTTCACCAAAGCAAAGCACACCCGCTCCAGCGGAAAGATGTATTTTGGGATATACACCTTTTTGATGAGCGGCGCCGCGCTCAGCATGCTGCCCATGGCGCTGCC
>NZ_JXXK01000098.1 GCF_000949455.1 Ruthenibacterium lactatiformans
GGCACTGTAAAGTAAAAATGAAAAAATAGGACCCGAAAGCACAAAAAAGCTCTATGCAACGAGCAGAAGCTCGCGCTTACGCTTTTTGGGCAGATGGAGGCCGGCACACTGAGCCGGAGTAAGGCCGTTTAAGGCAGAGTGAGGGCGGACGAAGTTGTAGAAAAAGATGAACATGGAAATGAGGTTGTTGGCAGAAGCGAAAGAGGAAAAGCCCTGTTTGGTCTTGTACCAGGCCTTGAACTGTTTGTTAAAGCACTCAATGAGGTTGTTGGTAATGTCGTCGTGGAAGCTCTCCACGCGGATGTGCTGAACCCCATGCAGCGTCTTGACAGGCATCTGATAGGCGAAGTAACGGTCGCTCACAATGGCGCGAGGCGAGCCTAAATTCTTTACCGCTTCCAGTATGGTGAAAGCCTGAGGGCTGTCCCTGTGGCGGTCCAGATGGAAGCCAAGGACAAAGCGCGTCTCACTGTCCAGAATGAGCCAGAGGTAGTATTTCTTGCCCTGTATCTTAACGACAGTTTCATCGGCGTGCCACTCGTCAGAGTTGAAATTGAGCGCCGGAATGAGCTGTAAGGCCATGTTTTGGAACATCGGGGCGAAGTTGGTACACCAGTTACTGATGGTCGTGTGGGACACTTGGACATTCATCACGGTATGCAGAATCAATGCGATATTGCGGAACGAGTTCTTGCCCAGGTAGAACATGCTCAAGGCCGTTAGAATCACATGAACAGGGTAGCGCATCCGCTTGAAATCTGTCTTTCCAAAGAGTTGGGACATGGACGGAGCAGAGATAGCGGTAGGCTTCGGTACAAACATGGAATGGTTGCACTTCTTGTCACAGCAGCGGTAGTCGCTGTAGTGCTCCATATCATGGTGCAGGAAAGTTGCCTTGCCGCAAATAGGACAGGAAGGATAGCTCTTCGTTCGAGTATAAACACGCTCCGGCGTTTCCGGTGCCCACTGATACCAACACTTCTTGCAACGATACTTTTGATGTCCATGCGAATCTTTTCCGTAGCGATAAAAATCCGTTTTGTTGTTGCACTTCGGGCAGCTTATTTGATACAATTTTGCCATGAGGACTCGTCTCCTTTCGGGAGGTACGTGGGTTTGTGGTAAAACCATTGTACCAGAAGGGCTGACGGGTCCTCAACTTTCATTTAACTTTACAGTCCG
>NZ_JXXK01000099.1 GCF_000949455.1 Ruthenibacterium lactatiformans
TTACGGTGCTAATTTTGCGCTGGGCAGTTTGGGCGGTGCTGCGCAAGCAACAATAGAAGCTCGTAATCTGCCAGCAAGCGCAATTACGTTTGCACACCGCACCGTTGAGCAATGGTCTATTGGAGTTTGGGGGTCCCACGGTGAGGGCTGGGGTGGAGTATCGTTGGATCAGCAGGGCGGTGGTCTATATGGACAGGCAATATCAATACTGCCTCCGTATCTCGCACAGAATATCATAGTGCGCGCACTATGATGTTTTGACCTATGTACGGATTCATAATGTCCATAGGTTTGGCCGCAGAAGTACGCTTGATTCCGGTTCCTCCATCATAAGTCGGCCAACTCCCGCTGACTGTATCCCAGACGTCGCCTTTAAACCCTCCAAGCCCCGTATATGTACCTCCCGAACTGCCGGAACCAGCCCATCCTACCCATTCATGCCCGTGCGCTGCCACCTCATTTTCTGCTTGTGTATGCGTGGTGCTACCGCCAGTAGCTCGCAGCGCAAAATTAGCACCGTAAGCATGTGGGCCTTACAAAGCCCGCACGATGATGTTTTGTGCAAGATATGGCGGCATATGATTGGCAGCGCTTATAGTATGGTGATGAGGTTCTCCCTCGCCGGATGAATCTGTACTCGCATTAGGTCCATGTTCACTTGAGCCTGCAATGCCGGGCCCAAAATAAGAATCGCCTTGGCTGTTCGGGTTTGTTGCATAGTAGTGCACATGCGGACCATTTTGTGAGCTGGTAAGTCCTGTTCCGCCAGTATTGCCGCCATGATTGTGTGTTACACCGCCTCCCAAATCGCGCAGTGCAAAATTAGCACCGTAAGCATACGGGTCTTACAAAGCCCGCACGATGATGTTTTGCGCAAGATATGGCGGCATATTGTTGTGTGCTTGGCCTGTGCCAAGGGGCTTTGTGTAATCAATCCCCGCGTTGCCAACTCGATACCATTTTTCACCGGCATCGGTGAGCCTCATCGAGGCTTCATTACTTTTTATAGCTTCTGCGCCCAGTTCGATAGAAACATTGGGAAGTTCTGCCTTTGTTAATGTGTGCTCCTCTTCGCCTCCTACAGCCCCGCGCGC
>NZ_JXXK01000100.1 GCF_000949455.1 Ruthenibacterium lactatiformans
AGAAGAAGACCTCCTGGCGGAAGTACAGCGGTTGAGAGCTGAGAACGCATACCTAAAAAATTGAATGCCCTGGTTGCCGAGAGGGTACGGCAAGAGAAAAAGCAAAAGTAATATGGGAACTGAGGTATGAACACAAACTGTCGCTGTTGCCGGACGTCGCCGGTCTCCCTCGCAGCACATACTATTACTACACCAGAAAGCAGAAGGACCCGGACAAATACGCGGAGTTAAAAGAGGAAATCTGCTCTATTGTGACTGAACACAAGGGCAGGTACGGTTACCGCAGAGTAACGCAGGAACTGCAAAACCGAGGTTTTCATCACAACCACAAGCTTGTGATGAAACTGATGAAGAAGCTGGGGTTAACAAGCAAGGTGCGGATGAAGAAGTACCATTCCTACAAGGGCGAAGTTGGAAAGATTGCTCCTAATCTCTTGGATAGGGACTTCTATGCTGAGCAGTCAGACCAGAAATGGGTCACAGACGTGACAGAGTTCTCCTTGTTCGGCGAGAAGCTGTACCTGTCTCCAATTCTCGATCTGTGCAGCGAGGATCTTATAAGCTGCACGATCTCGGAGCATCCGATGCTCAGTATGGTCACTTCCATGTTGGAGAAAGCTTTTGACACAATCCCAGACGGTACGGGACTGATTCTTCATTCCGATCAAGGCTGGCAATACCAGCACAAGCATTACCAAAAGATGTTGGAAGACAAGGGCGTCCGGCAGAGCATGAGCCGGAAAGGCAACTGCTTGGACAATGCCGTGATGGAGAACTTCTTCGGCTTGCTCAAAACAGAACTGCTTTACCTTCAAGATTTCGACTCCCTGGAACACTTCAAAGCCGAGCTCATTGACTATCTCTACTACTACAATAACCGCAGAATCAAGCTAAAGCTAAAGGGCCTGACACCTGCTCAACACAGATACCAGACCCTTCAGGTCGCTTAATTACATATTTT
>NZ_JXXK01000101.1 GCF_000949455.1 Ruthenibacterium lactatiformans
TTTTTTGCCGTTGGGGCCCCGGCGCGGCGCAGCCGCGACGGGAACGGCAAAATAGCGGTGCGGGGTGGCGAAGCCATGGCCGCGAAGCGGACAACCGCACAGGGTGGTTTCGCGCAGCGAAATGCCGCGCGCGATTTTGCGCGGCAAACCCAAAAGGCGGGGCCGGTAACCGGCCAGCCCGGTTTCGCCGCAGGCGAAATGCGACCGAACGGGAGCAAGGGCCGGGGGCGTTCCGTTCGGCTAAAAAATCATGATTTCATATTCCGTATCAAATCATGATTTTTCTTCACGCCTCTCTCCGAGGCCCCCGGCCCCCCAACGGCAAAAGAGGAACGATTTTCCGCCGCGCCCTTAACAGTAAGAATGACATGACGGGCGCTTCCCGGAAAATCTGGATTTTGATTTACCCGCATCCTTCGGATGCGAGAGTGTCACAGAAAAATACTCCGTTCCTGTTCTTCCTCTTCCGCCGGCAGAGCGTGAGCAAAGGGAATTTTATTTCCAATAGAGAGAATATAGTTCGTATTCAGTTGGAATATAAAACTGAAGGGCGGAACAAATGATGCACACTGTTGCAAAAGTCTCTCGCGCCTGTAAGGCGCGGGTAAATTCACAATCAGATTTTTCGATAAGAATCTTTCGCATGTCATTCTTACTGTTAAGAAAGATTCCGAAAAATCAGTCCTTATTTGCCGTTGGGGGTCTTAGGGGGCCTCGGAGCGAAGCGTGAAGAAAAAATTGAATTTGTTATGGAATTTGAAATTCAATTTTTTTAGCGTAGCGGAACGCCCCCTAACGTTCTTTGCCTA
>NZ_JXXK01000102.1 GCF_000949455.1 Ruthenibacterium lactatiformans
GGTATAATAACCTCAAAGCCGCCGCTTGCGCGGCTGCGCGTGTGCATGGCACACGCCCCTGTGCTGGCGCACAGGGCTTTGAGAACATTGAACCATGCAAAACCGCAGCACGTGCGGTTTTGTTGTGGCCGCTGAGCGGCAGCATGGTATAATAACCTCAAACCCGCCGCTTGCGCGGCCGCGCGTGTGCAAGGCACACGCCCCTGTGCTGGCGCACAGGGCTTTGAGAACATTGAACCATGCAAAACCGCAGCACGTGCGGTTTTGTTGGGGCTGCTTCGCAGCACGGAGGGACAGTATGGATGAATTCACCGTTACAACACCCGGCCTTGTGTATTTAAAGGCCAACAAAAGCTTTTCCGGCGGACACGGAGGCATGTGGTACCGGCTGAAATATACGGACGGCACGCTTTCCGCCTGTGTGTGGCCGTTTCCCTGGTGCTTTGAAAAAACCGATGACACGCAAAAGGCCTTTGCCGAATTCCCCTTCGATGCGGACGGGCTTGCCCGGGCCGAGGCCTGGGTGGCCGCACAGTACGAGGCCGATGTGCCCCGCTGGAGCGCATGCCCCGCAATGCCTCCGCCCACACCGGAAGAAACCGCCGCGGCGGGTACGGAAGCTGCCCCTGTTCCGGGCGCGGAGGACGCGCCGTTCGATTTGTAGCGTTACCCTGTCGGATACAATAAATATCCCCCGGCAAAGCCGGGGGTTTTTCATATGCGGGCATAGCCCTAGAATACTAAATAGT
>NZ_JXXK01000103.1 GCF_000949455.1 Ruthenibacterium lactatiformans
CCGATGACGGCTGGACGGACAGCGGCATCAAGGCCATCTATTACCAATTTGCCGCAGATGAAGATTCTCTCGAAGCAGATTGGCTGACCTATGACGAGCTGGACAAGCCCGCCATGCGGGAGGAATACTTCGGAAACATCTACGCGAAGGCGGAGGACAACGCGGGGAATGTGTCCGACGCCATTTTTGCAGACTTCATGTTCGAGCAGACCGAGCCTGTGGCAGAGAAAACCCTGACCCCGGATCACTGGACGAACGGGGCGGTGGAGATCGACCTTTCCACAGACGATAACCTGTCGGGCGTGCGGGACATCACCCTGCCGGATGGCAGCGTCGTGGATGCCACGCAGGCGAAGTACACGGTGGACAAAAACGGCGTGTACAACTTCTCTGTGCGGGATTACTGCGGCAACGTTTTGACATACCCCGTAGAAGTGAGCAATATCGACCAGCTTGCGCCGGCTGCGGACTATGAGGTGATGCCCGGTGACTGGACGAACAAGCCCGTGACCATCCGTGTGACGGCCACCGACCCGGAGCCGGAGGACGGCTATGCGCCCAGCGGCGTCAAGTCCATCACGATGCCGGACGGCACGGTGGTGGAAGGCAGTACCGCGGATTTCGCTACGGACGCCAATGGAAAATACGATTTCATCATCACGGACAATGGCGGCAACACGTTCACACTGCATACCGGGGTGAGCAATATTGATTACCTCGCTCCCGAAGCGGAATA
>NZ_JXXK01000104.1 GCF_000949455.1 Ruthenibacterium lactatiformans
GATCGGCTCCGCTTGTCTGGCGCACTGCGCGGTCCGCTGGCTGGAAGACCATCAATAAATAAAGCGAAGGATAAGACGCTACAAATTCGTAACGCGAATGTATGGATATTGGGAGTCGATTTGAGGCGGAATCCTGCGAATTGTATTAACGGTTAGACTTTTCTTTTAGCCTGTTGCTGTTGTTAGAGCAACTGACTCTTAATCAGTGGGTCCTGGGTTCGAGTCCCCGATGGTGCACCAGAAAGAGCCAGCAATGCAAGTTGCCGGCTCTTTTCTAGTTGTTGTCACTGTTTATCGCAGAGAAAATGGGCTGACGCCGGTCGCGTCAGCCTTTTTTCTTTTGCTTATATTCCAGTACTTGGATGGTTAAAGAAACGGAAGCGTATATTGTGCCACCAATGAGGGAGAGAAGCAAAAGCAATTCACTAAATTCCAATACACCATCACCTCCTGCCTAAAATGGTTCAATTGGCAGTGCGAACAGTGACGGCGAACAGTCTATCATGTTTTGGGGAAACCTGTCAAACCATAATATATGCTTGGGAGGTTTGTACCAAAATGTGGTACAAACCACTTTGACGATACAATGGAAAAAATTCTGGGCTGTGCTGTTCGTATATATCAATAGGTAAAATAGCATGGGACAAGTGCGCCCATTTTTAGCCGCTCGGTTTCTGGCAATGCCAGAACCGGGCGGCTTTTGCTTTT
>NZ_JXXK01000105.1 GCF_000949455.1 Ruthenibacterium lactatiformans
TTCCGGCTTCGGTTCCTCCGGCTCAGAGGACGCAGGCTCCGGCTTCACAGGCGCTGCGAAGCTGTCGACCGGCACGGTATACTTCAGCAGGTTCCCGCACCGGTCCCACACGAAAAAATCGTAGTCTCCGTTCCGGTCCACTTCAAACACGAGCGTATCCACGCCATATGCCACACTGCCGTCTGGCCGCGTGATGGACTGGACGCCGCAGATGCTGCCGTCCGTTCCCAGGTTGACGTTCACCTTTCCGTCCCTGCCCGGCGTCAGCGTATGCGAAGCCGTGGGCGGCGTTTTGTCCAGCACGATGTCCCGTGCTTTTTCTTCGCTCACATTCCCGGCAACATCCCATACACGCACAACGATATGGACGATCTGTTCCTCCGTGAACTTCGGCGGGTCCGCCGGGTCGAACACCGTCCATTCCCCGTCGCCTGCTTTGTATTCGTACCGTTCGATGCCGGAACCGACATCACCGGCGCTGGCGTTCATAATGATATCGTAATTGTAGTACTCGGTTTTGCCGTATTCCGTGATGATGGTGCGGTC
The DNA here is from genome assembly GCF_000949455.1 of Ruthenibacterium lactatiformans. Taxonomy (GTDB): domain Bacteria; phylum Bacillota; class Clostridia; order Oscillospirales; family Ruminococcaceae; genus Ruthenibacterium; species Ruthenibacterium lactatiformans. The sequence continues at coordinate 547 of NZ_JXXK01000105.1, forward strand.
GCCGCCGTCCAGCGGCTCAAAATGGAAATCCACAGTCGGGCGCGCGGTGTCCACGTTGCCCACTTGTGCATGCAG
>NZ_JXXK01000106.1 GCF_000949455.1 Ruthenibacterium lactatiformans
CACAGGGTGGTTTCGCGCAGCGAAATGCCGCGCGCGATTTTGCGCGGCAAACCCAAAAGGCGGGGCCGATGACCGGCCAGCCCGGTTTCGCCGCAGGCGAAATGCGACCGAACGGGAGCAAGGGCCGGGGTTTTGCCGTTGGGGCCCCGGCGCGGCGCAGCCGTGACGGGAACGGCAAAACGTCGGCCCCTGTGGGGCCGATGACCGGCCAGCCCGGTTTCGCCGCAGGCGAAATGCGACCGAACGGGAGCAAGGGCCGGGGTTTTGCCGTTGGGGCCCCGGCGCGGCGCAGCCGTGACGGGAACGGCAAAACGTCAGCCCCTGTGGGGCCGATGACCGGCCAGCCCGGTTTCGCCGCAGGCGAAATGCGACCGAACGGGAGCAAGGGCCGGGGCGGGAACGGAAGCCGCGTGTGGGAAAAGAGGAAGGCCTCCGCTTTCGCGGGGCCGATTACGAAATCTGCCGATGGCGTTACTTTCTTAATGTTAAGAAAGTAACCAAAGAACACCGGGGGCGTTCCGTTCGGCTAAAAAATCATGATTTCAAATTCCGTATCAAATCATGATTTTTCTTCACGCCTCTCTCCGAGGCCCCCGGGCCCCCAACGGCAAATAAGG
>NZ_JXXK01000107.1 GCF_000949455.1 Ruthenibacterium lactatiformans
GTGTAGTGAATTGTCAAACTAAGTGCAACAGGAATTGAGCTCGAAGTCCCATAATTCCTGAGCAGAATGGAAGTACAGAACTTTGCGAGGCCTGGCGTTCAACAACGCCAGGTTTCGTTTTAATGTGGCGGGAGCAACACGGGAAAGGTTCCTGCCCTTGGGATAAAACTCCCGGAGCAGGCCGTTCAGATTCTCGTTTGTACCTTTCTGCCAGGCACAATATGGGTCGGCAAAATAGACCTCGCAATGCAATCGTTCTTCAATGCGGCGCCAGTTGGCAAACTCCGTGCCCCGGTCGCAGGTAATGGTCTTGACCAGTTGCGGAGGGAAAGCGGACAATGCAGCGACAATGGCGTTCTCCATGGTCTCCGCCCGTCGGTCCGACATCTTCATGGCAATGTAAAACCGAGTCTTGCGCTCCGCCAGGGTGGCAAAGCAGGCTTTGCTTTTGCCCTGGCCACTCACCACTGTATCCGCTTCCCAATGCCCGGCTTCCTCACGGCTGTATACCGACTTGTCCCTCTTGCGGATCGACTTTCCCTTACTGTATTT
>NZ_JXXK01000108.1 GCF_000949455.1 Ruthenibacterium lactatiformans
GCGCTGGAGACCGAAAGCGTGATGACGCTGCTGGACCGGCGCATGAAGGCCGAGCTTGCCATGTTCGAACGCGCGCTGGACAAATGCAGGGACTATGTTGATTTTATCTGGACAGGCGAAGACCTGGGCACGCAGCGCGCGCCGCTCATCAGTCTGGATATGTTCCGTGCCCAGATCCGCCCGCGCCACCAGCCGCTCATCGACCTGGCCTCCAGCTACGGCAAGCCGGTGATGATCCACTGCTGCGGCAGCTCCAGCTGGGCGTTTGAGGATTTCATCGAAATGGGCATCCGGGCGGTCGATACGCTGCAGCCGGAAGCCGCGGACATGGACCCCGCCTGTCTTGCACGGAAATACGGCGGCAGACTGGCGTTCCACGGGTGCATTTCTACGGCAAAGCTGGCCGTGATGACGCCCGAAGCGGTGGCACAGAACGTGGCGGAGACGCTGGAGACGATGATGCCGCACCACGGCTACTGCCTTGCGCCCACGCATTATCTGCAGGACAA